>JBGSNX010000009.1:0-67363 GCA_041739465.1 Salaquimonas sp. | reverse complement strand
GATGTCGATGCCGAACACGGTTCCGCAAAAACCCTGAATTGCCGCAAGCGCGATCAAGGTTTGCGAATTGGCCTGCTTTGCACCCAGTGCCATGGCCATCCTCCCAGCCAAAACCGGAAGGGCTCCTCCAGCCCCGCCGATGACGAAAACATCATATCCCCTCAGTGTGAAAGCAACAATCCAAAGTGTGATTTTGCCCAAAGCATGGGGTGCGTTTCGATTTGGTCCATTGACGACGAAGGGGTGCGCCGCTCCCATCGCACATCTGGAATCCCGGTTTTCCGCAAAACCTGATTGGGGTGTCCACAGAACGAGGGAGGATTTCATGCGCAACAATGGGGGGCTGGCAATTTTGCTGGCAGTAGCCTTTGCAGCAAGTCCGTCAGCAATGGCTGCTGAAGACAAGCACGACTATGAGCACAAGACGGAAGCACAGGATTTTGTGCATGGCGCACCGACAGTGGCTTCAGTGCCTTGGACGCTTGCGGCAGGCGGGCGCATCTATGACAATTGGTGGGTTGCACTTGATCGCCCCGAACCCGAAACCACCAATCCAGCTTACCCGGCATCGACGAACCCGAAGATTACCGGCGCCGACACCTGGCGTTGCAAGGAATGTCACGGTTGGGACTATCGCGGTGTCAATGGCGTCTACAGCCAGGGCGGACATTTTTCGGGGATCAAGGGCATTGATGGTGCCGTAGGCAAGCCGGAAGAACTTCTGATCGGAGTGTTGCGGGACAAAAACCATCCCTACACAAAGGAAATGATCAACGACGAAGAAATGCTGCGCCTGGCCGCTTTTGTCAGTCGTGGTCAGGTAGACATGCGCACCTTCATGGATCCGGCAACGCGCAAGCTGATAGCAGGAAATCCGGTGCGTGGCCGCGAGGTCTTCCAGACGGTGTGCGCGGCCTGCCACGGGTTCGACGGAAGGCTTCTGGACTGGGGTGAAAAAGGCGAGCACAATTATGTTGGCTCGGAAGCTTCCACCCTTCCCGATGAAGTGTTCAACAAGATCTACAACGCCCATCCGGGTGTGCAGATGATCAAACTGCGCGCATTTCCGGTTTCGGATGCGGTTGATGTGATCGCCTATGCCGCAACGCTGCCAACCGAATCGGCAGACTAAAGCTTGCGCGAAAATACCCGGCGGCTGGCCATCCGATTGGCGAGCCGCCTTTTGCCCGGTTTGCCTCTGGTGAAACAGGACTTCGCAAGGGGCATGCCAGACGGTTGCGCCACAAGCGCACATGCGCAAATATGAGGCCGAGATCCAACAAGGAACAACCGGCATGCATCGTCTCCCGCGTTTCGCCTTCCTGCCACTTTGCGCCGCCCTGCTGCTCCCAGCTTCATTTGCAAACGCCCAATTGGCGCCGATCATGCTGATGGACGCCTGGGCCAAGAAGGAAAACAAGGTTGCTGCGGCAACGCCGGGGCATGCCGACTGGTGCGCGCAAAAACACAAGGGCTACCGCGCCCAATGGAACAACTACAACGACAAGGATGGCATCATGCGTTATTGCGCATCGCCGTTTTATACCCCGCCCTGGCAGCTGCCTTACGCCCAGAGGCAATAGCGCCAGTTAGCGATTACGCCGCTGAATCAAACACCCGGCGAGCAGCGCGGACATCGTCGTGATGGCGCTGTGACCAGTCGGCCAGAACATCGAGCGCCTGGCGCAGCGAGTTTCCAAGCGGCGTGAGCGCATATTCAACCGATGGCGGAGTGGTCGGATAAACTGTGCGCGTTACCATGCCGTCGCGCTGCAGATTGCGCAGCGTTTCCGTCAGCATGCGCTGGGAAATGTCACCGACAACACGCCGCAGCATGCCAAAGCGCAGCGGTCCCGGTTCAAGCGATTTCACAATGAGAACGCTCCATTTGTCGCCAACACGGTCGAGCACATCGCGGATCGGGCAGGCAGCATTGAGGTTTGCGCTCTGCCGGCGACCACCACTTTTCACCACGCTGTCCATATGGTTCCTCCAAGGTAACCAGGTACGAAATTCATGCCTGCTTGTACTTTGCAATTTAGTCTATAGATAACGCTTACTCTCATTTTGAGACCATTTCAATGGAAAGGAAATTGCATGTATCTGGTCACCGGAGCTTCAGGCAAACTCGGCCGCGCCGTCATCAGCCATCTCGTCGAGACATTGAAAGTCCCCGCAGGCAGCATCATTGCCGCCAGCCGCGATCCGGAAAAGCTCCGCGATCTCAAGGGCGTGGAAATCCGCAAGGCGGATTTTGAAGATTCAGACGGCCTCGTGAAGTCTTTTGCCGGAGCAAAGCGCGCGCTGATCATCAGCACCGATTCCTTTGCGCCCGGTGTGCGCGCACACCAGCATGCCAACGCCGTCGCAGCCGCCACCAAGGCCGGCATTGCCCATCTCGTCTACACTTCGATGCCCAATCCAGCCACATCTGCCGTGTTGTTCGCCCCGGACCACGCCGGCACCGAAATGGCGATTGCTGAAAGCGGCATTCCCGGCTGGACCGTGCTGCGCCACAACTGGTATTTCGAGAACCTCCTGATGTCCTGGCCTCAGGCGTTGAAGGCCGGAGCACTTTACACCGCAGCCGGAACGGGCAAGATCGCCCACATTGCCCGCGACGATCTCGCGCTGGCCGACGCCGCAGCACTTGCCTCCGATGCCGACGGCAAGACCATCATGACCCTGACTGGCGCCGAGGAATTCACCACCGACGAACTCGCCGCCATGGTCGCGAAGGCTACATCGCGAAAGCTCGACGTTGTGCATGTGCCTGCACAAGGCCTGGTGCAAGGCATGGTTGGCGCAGGACTGCCCGAACCCATGGCGCAGATGTTCGCTTCGTTTGACGTCAACACCGCGCAGGGCGGCTTGTCCGGCGTCACCGGCGATTTCAAGAAGCTGACCGGCGTTGAGCCTGGCAAGTTCTCGGCCTGGCTGGCCAGCAACGCATCGGCATTTACGGCCTGAAAAACGCTGCCTGAAAACAGACGCCGCAGCGACAAGGCTGCGGCGTTTCAATCCCGGCAAGGAATGCCTGTACTCAGGTCAGCATAGGCGGCTTGACGCCTAGATGCATTGCAATTGCTTCCACCGCCAGATTGTGGTCCTGGCGCTGCGGCAGGTTCGAAACCGTCACACAGCCGATCACCGGCCCGCCCTTGAGACGGATGGGAAAGCCGCCACCGGCAGCCGCATAATCTGCCGGACTGACGCCGCGCGAAATTTCAAAGACCTTGCCGTCGCGGTCGAGCTCAAGTTTCTTGCGATACGACGAAACGTGGAACCGTCTCACCACATTGATCTTGCGGCGGACCCAGTCCTCATTGTCGGCATTGGTCCCGGCCATGGCGTGGGTAAACAGCACCCGGTCCCAAAGCCGCACATCGGCAAGAACTCCCTGCCCGCGTGAAGCCGCCAACTGGCGAATCCCCGCGCCAATGGCAAAGGCATCGGCTTCGGTAAAGCCTTCGAACAACAATGCCTGCTCCTGGGCCAGGATGCAGGCGATATCGACAGCGGTCGGCAGATCGTTTTTCATAACAATAACCTTTTGTGCTTGATCAAGATCGCCGACTATTCCAACGTTGAAAAAATGGAACGAACAGAGATTGGGAGTGACCATCCTTCCACATAAAATCAGAAATCACAATCGCGCAAGCCCTTAACAAAAGTGATTTATATGAAGAAAACCTACTAATATCAAAAGATTTATAACATAAAAAAATCTGTCTTTAAGAAAAGAAAACCCAAAAACAAGCCATTTACATCGCCCAATGACAGATATAATATTGTGGTACCGCCCGTTTTTTCATTATCGAAAAATTTCGAGCAAACTGTTTCTATTATTGATTTGCTGAGAAGAATTATTCTCATCGATTATAAGTGCGTATATATTGATTTCTCTGATTGCATATACATAGGAATAAATGCAGCTATGATATTATGCGCTGAAATTCAAAGATGCAAGCACCTCAGACCTGGCAGAGGATTTCATACTATCAATGGCAATTACCCACATGTTAACGAAGTATACAAAGTACTTTATGATTTAAATTTCTATAGAATAATTGGAGTTCCGGAGGATGGTCATCCTCCACAAACGGAAGGAAACCAACAAGTTAGATTAAAAATGGCATCATTTGTCAAGGCGGACGCAGAACGCATTGCTCAATTTAAGGAAATTTTTACTATACCGTTTTCTGAACTTTCCAGTAAGGCAAGAAAACGTATGCAAGGATCAATTATTGAAGCAATTATCAACTCTCTAGAGCACGCTTTTTCCAGCGATCCGAAATATCCGCAATTCGGCCGCCGCGCATGGCTCTCAGGATATATTAACGAAAGGGACTCAGAAATCGCTATGGTTATTTTTGATCAGGGAGTTGGCATTCCTGAAACTTTACCACGGACTATGACTGAAAAAGCTAAAGAATTTTTTGGACTATCGGACAGCGCTCTGATTTGCGCGGCTAGCGCGCTTGGCAGAACGGCAACGCACCAATCAGGTAGAGGAAAGGGCTTTAAAACAATGAAAGATTTTATAGATATATGCGATGATGCGGAGCTCCGAGTTTTTAGCAATCGCGGTCAATTTCGGTACCAAGGGCACAAAGACCAAACAGGGACCGATAGCGTAGGCTCGATCGGCGGTACGCTGGTGATGTTGAGAATTCGTCACAAGGGCAATGATCTGTGAGAAAACCATGCCAAGTCAAATAAATGTAGCAAAAGACTTCGCCAGAACCCCCGGCCCTTGCTTTGTCAAGCAGGGCCCGAATAGCGGGGAACTCTTTAGAAGAAGCTTGCTGTCAAAAGCGCTGAGGAATAGTCCACCAGTAACCGTTGTTCTGGATGGCACCGAAGGATTTGGTAGTTCTTGGATTGATGAGGCTTTTGGCGGCCTTGTAAGAGAAGAGGAATTTTCTCGTGACTTCCTTAGAATGAATTTACATATAATCTCACAAGAAGATCCGCTGTATGCTGATGAGGCACTCGATTCGATAAAGAAAGCATCGATAAAATGAGTGATAATGATTTAGTGTCATTGGAATTCTGGCTTCGGGCAACAGCTCCATCGATACCTTCTGTTGTAACTGTTATTGTCGGCTTCTACGTACATCACAAGACAGCACTTTTAAGACAAAAAAGGCAGGAAGCCCATGATCGAATAGAATGGATCAAAACTCAAGTTGAGAAAGTAAATGAACCACCTCGTGAATGCTGGACATTGACAGGAAAGCAAGCTGCATCACAAGGAAAAGTCAACACACTGAGAGGCTTCATTCAAATTTTAGACGTAAATTTTCACGGTCTGATTTTATTGAATCCTAGTTTCTTGAATGCTAGAGAAAAGTATTTTGTATATAAAAATGCATTGGATGAATATAAACAAGAATCAGACGTATTTAGTATTCAAGATGTAAGGCGACAGAAGGGAATGTTTGAGAGAACCTCCATATACAGAGATTCTGCGCATTTTCTAATAGAATTGACAAGAGTTTTTCAAAAAAATCCTTAGATGACGGGTTGGAGAAGAGGCCGCCCCCGCCGGCGGCCTCTTCAGTTCGCTTGTTTCAAAGCGTCAGTTCTTCGCCTTGTCGACCAGCTTGTTCTTGGAAATCCATGGCATCATGGCGCGCAGCTTTTCGCCGACCTCCTCGATCGGGTGGGTGTCGTTCATGCGGCGTGTCGCCTTGAAGCGGGCAGCGCCCGAATGCCATTCCTGCATCCATTCCGAAGTGAAGCGGCCTGACTGGATGTCGTGCAGCACGCGCTTCATTTCCGCCTTTGTCTCGGCAGTGATGATCCGTGGACCGGACTTGTACTCGCCCCATTCAGCGGTGTTGGAAATCGAATAGTTCATGTTGGCAATGCCGCCTTCATAGATCAGGTCGACGATCAGCTTCACTTCATGCAGGCATTCGAAATAGGCCATGTCCGGGGCGTAACCGGCTTCCACCAGCGTTTCGAAGCCGGCGCGGATGAGTTCCACCAGACCACCGCAAAGCACCACCTGCTCGCCGAAAAGATCCGTTTCGCACTCTTCGCGGAAATTGGTCTCGATGATACCCGAGCGGCCACCACCAACGCCGCAGGCATAGGAAAGCGCCAAATCATGCGCATGGCCTGATGCGTCCTGGTGGACCGCGATAAGGCAAGGCACGCCGCCGCCCTTCTGGTATTCGCCGCGCACCGTGTGGCCGGGGCCTTTTGGCGCGATCATGACGACGTCAACGGACTTCTTCGGCTCGATCAGGCCGAAATGCACGTTGAGGCCATGAGCAAAGGCAATTGCCGCGCCGTCACGGATAAAGGGCGCGATCTCGTCCCTGTAGATGCCCGCCTGCAATTCGTCCGGCGTTGCCATCATCATCAGATCCGCCCATTTGGCGATATCGGCAACTTCCATCACCTTGAGGCCATCGGCTTCCACTTTCTTGGCGGTGGCCGAACCTTTGCGCAGGCCGACGCGAATGTCCTTTGCGCCACTGTCCTTGAGATTCAGCGCATGTGCGCGGCCTTGGCTGCCATAGCCGATGATGGCGACTTTCTTGCCTTTGATGAGGTTGAGATCGGCGTCGCGATCATAATAAACGCGCATGATAATCGTCCTTGTCATGTGATTGGGCCTGAGCGTGCGCTTGGACCGGGTCTGCGGAAATTTCGGGCTTGTCTAGCGGCAATCCTGCAAGCGCGCAACCGCAACCGGTGCGCCGGATCGCGAACCGTTCAAAAGCTGGAAACGGCCGCCGTTTGGGCAGCCGTTATGCCCATGGGAATGGAATTGGTGTCAGCGGCGCCCGAATACCGGTTTGGCGCCCGGAGCCAAACGCACAGGCCTTGATGGAACAGCGCTTGAAGGCATGGGGGTGGAGCGGGTAGGCGCTGGCTCCTGCCGGGCGACGGTGGGTTGGCTCTTGTTGCCGCGTGCGAGGCTCTCCTCGAACTTGTCAATATCGAACTCGCGCGGTTTTCCCGGCTCCCCGCCGCAGAAATACACCATCAAACCAGTTCCGGCGAACGGAAGATTGAAGGCAAGCCACCACCAACCCGAGCGTCCGGTGTCGCGCAAACGGGCAAGGCAGGTGGTCAAATTGGAATAGATGACAAGCACTATGATGGCCAGAAGCGCCATGTTCTCAGCCGGGACCCGACCTTCCGTGCCGGTGTCAGAAAACACGAATGCAACGGCAAACAAGGCGATCATTGCAAGCAGCAAAATGAGGAATTGCAGTCCCCACCATTTCGCCCGGCCGATCGGCGCTGCAAACGGATTGATCAAAGCAAGCATTGTTCGCCCCTTGAAGTGATTGCCTTTCCGGACAATGCACCAAAAAGGTGAAAGCTTGATTTACGTAGGGGCAGACACTTCAGCGGACCGCAAATCTGATGGCCGGGTTCAGACGACGACCTGCGTGCCGATTTCGACCACGCGCCCGGTCGGAATATGAAAATACTCGGTTGCATCGGATGCATTGCGGGCGAGTGAGATGAAAAGCTTGTCCTGCCAGAGCGGCATGCCCGAATTGATCGACGCCTTCAATGAGCGCCGAGACAGGAAGAACGAGGTCGACATGATGTCGTATTTCCAGCCAAGCTTGCGCGCAATCCCGAGCGCCTTTGGCAGGTTTGGCTCTTCCATGTAGCCGTACTGCACGGTCACCACTGCAAACAGGTCATTCACTTGCTCTATCAACACCCGGTTTTCCGCCAGCACCCGCGGGGTTGGCATGGTCTTGATCGACAAGATGACATTGTGCTCGTGCAGTACCTTGTAGTGCTTCAAACTGTGCAGCAACGCGGTTGGCGCACTCCCGATGTCAGAAGTCAGGAACACTGCTGAACCTGGAACCTGATGCGGTGGCCGTTTTGCCAATTGTCCAATCAGCACCGCCAACGGCACTTCGGCCTTGCGGGTCTTTTGCGAAAGGATGGCGCTGCCGCGTGTCCATGTCCACATGATGATGACCATCAGCACTGCGACCAGGATCGATACAAAACCGCCTTCGAGGAACTTTGTGGCATTGGCGGCAAAGAAAACCAGTTCCAGTGCGGCCAGCGGCAACACGATTGCCGACGCAAACAATGCCGAACGCTTCCAGACCCTGGTGATGACCACATACAGCAACAGCGAAGTCACAAACATCTCGCCAGTAACCGAGATGCCATAGGCTGCTGCCAGCGCTTCCGACGATCCGAATGACACTACCAGGATCAAAACCCCGAACAGCAACAGGGAATTGACCCGGGGCAGGAAAATCTGCCCATGCTGGCTTTCAGATGTGTGCCGAACTTCAAACCGTGGCAGCAATTGCATCTGCACCGCCTGGCGCGTCAGCGAAAACGCCCCGGAGATCACCGCCTGGCTGGCGATGATTGTCGCCAGTGTTGCAAGGATGACCATGGGCAACGTCGCCCAAGTCGGGACCATCTGGAACAACGGCTGTTCGACAGCCTGTCCGCTGGCAATGACAAATGCGCCTTGCCCGAAATAATTGAGAACGAGGCAAGGAAAAACCAGCAAGAACCACGCAAAACGGATCGGCTTGCGGCCAAAATGCCCCAGATCGACGTAAAGCGCTTCAGCGCCGGTCACGGCAAGAAACGCTGCACCCATCACGGCAAAGGAAATGCCGGGATTGTTGATGAGGAACATCACCGCCAGAAGCGGATTGACCGCTGAAAGGATCTGCGGGTGGTCAAAAATATGAATGACCCCGGTAAGCCCGAGACAGATGAACCAGACCGCAGTGAGCGGGCCAAACACCGTTGCCACTTTTCCGGTGCCAAAACCTTGTATCGAAAACAGCCCGACCAGAATGATCAGCGAAAACGGCACGACAGCGAACTCGAATGTGGGTGAAACCACCTTGAGGCCTTCAACAGCGGAGAGGACCGAGATTGCCGGAGTAATCAGTGCGTCGCCAAAAAACAGCGACGCTCCAACCATGCCCAGCGCCAGAACAATGCCTTTGTGACGCCCGGCGACCGCTTCGCGCGCCAGCGTCATGATAGTCAGCGTGCCGCCTTCGCCCTTGTTGTCCGCATAAAGGACGAAACCGACATATTTGACGGTGACAATCAGCGTGAGCGACCAAAGAATGATCGAAAGGATGCCCATGACTTCAACAGGCGTTGGCGGCCTGTCATGCGCCACTGCCCGCAGTGCCTCACGCAGGGCGTAGAGCGGGCTGGTGCCGATGTCGCCATAAACGACCCCGATCGCGCCCAGCGTAAGCGCCCAGAAGCCCTTGTTACCGGAATCGTGGTGGCCAGACTCGTGGGCATTGGCACCATTTGCAGAATTGCCATTGTCCGTTGCGCCGTTTTCGGCCGCTGTGTTTTCCAAGGGAAATGCTCCTGTCAGGCGGCGGGGTAATACGCTTGCTGCACTGCAAAATCAAGCCGACCCCTGTGCAGGCTGTGCATTGTGACAATGAACCGACCGCCGGATGCTTTTCGGGTCATCAAACCAGCGCGGCTTTAAACCGCTTCACCGTTGCTGCCATGCCATGAACCAGCGCATCGGCAGTCAATGCGTGACCAATCGAAACTTCTGCCAGATTTGGAATGGCCAAGGCCAGCGCAGGCAGGTTAGCAACAGTCAAATCATGCCCGGCATTGATCGACAAGCCACGCTCGCGGGCATGTATTGCTGTCTTTTCAAGGAGTTGCAGCTGGCGCTTTGCTTCTTGCGGGTTGTCATGGCACGCCCCGTATGGCCCGGTGTAAAGCTCGATGCGCTGCGCCCCGCTGTCCCGCGCCGCGTCGAGTTGCGCTTCACTGGCATCCGGATCGCAAAACAGCGAAACACGAATTCCCTTGTCGCGCAGCCGCGAAACCACGTCGGTCAGAAAGGCCTTGTTGGCAAGAAAATCCCATCCATGGTCGGAGGTTGGCTGTGTGGGATCATCGGGAACCAGCGTTACCTGCTCGGGTTCATTGGCTATGCAAAGTGCCAGAAAAGGCTCTTCGGGATACCCTTCGATATTGAATTCACAGCCTGCAAAACGATCATCGATCAGCGAACGGATCGCAGGCACATCGGTAAAGCGGATGTGCCGCTGATCGGGCCGTGGATGGACCGTGAGGCCGTTTGCACCTGCTTCAAGGGCAATGGCACCGATTGCAGTAACGCTTGGCCACGGCAGATTGCGCCGGTTGCGCAGCATGGCGATGGCATTGATGTTGACGGAGAGCTTGGCTGGCATTGGGGCATTCCTTTTTGCTGCCAGAGGAATGAATGAATTTGGAACCACGATCAAGCTTAAGCCAAACAGGCGCAGCAATACCGAAAATCACCGAACGATGGTCAATCGCTCCGCCGCGCGGGTGATAGCAGTATAAAGCCAACGCGTCCTGTGCTCGCGAAAGGCAAAGCTCTCGTCAAACAGCACGATCTCGTTCCATTGCGAT
Source organism: Salaquimonas sp. (assembly GCA_041739465.1). GTDB lineage: Bacteria > Pseudomonadota > Alphaproteobacteria > Rhizobiales > Rhizobiaceae > BOKV01. Next base: position 56,944 of record JBGSNX010000009.1, on the reverse strand, counting down.
CCCTGCGCCTTGTGAACCGTCAGCGCATAGCCAAAATCGAAATCGTCATGCCGTCGCTTCAATTGCCAAGGGATTTCAGTGTCGGGTTCTTCAAACACCTGCTTGAGCACCTTTACCTTCGCCGAGACGCGTTCAATGCCCTCGTCTTCTGAACGGATCAGCAAATTCATTGCCGATTTGACCGTGCGCGGTGCGCTGGTTACTTGCCACAAAGAGCCATTGAGCAGGCCTTTGGCGGTGTCATTGCGCAGGCAAACCAGTTTGTCACCCGATGCAGGAAGCAATCCGTCAAAGCCTTTCAGCTCGCGCAGCCTCGTATTGTAGCGCCGCCGCGTACGATTGGTTCCCACCAGCACCTGATCGGCATACAGCACCAGGTCAGCGGTAACATCGGCCTTGTTGATGACCTTGGCTTGCGATCCATAATTGCCAACCATGATTTCCCGGCCCTCGCGAACCGTTTGCGCCAGATCGATGATCGGATTGTCCCGCGCCTGCCGGTGCACTTCCTCAAGCAATATGTCGGGCGTTTGCTCGGTGAAGTACCCGCCACCTGAAACCGGCGGCAATTGTCCCGGATCACCAAGCACCAGAACCGGTGTGCCAAAGGACATGAGGTCGCGCCCAAGTTCCTCATCCACCATCGAACATTCGTCGATTATGATGAGCTTGGCCTTGGCTACCGCACTTTGCCGGTTGAGGGAGAAAGTCGGGGCGAGGGATTGTGCGCCGGTTTCTTCGTCGGAAACCACTTCTTCGCCGCGCGGGCGATAAATCAGCGAATGGATTGTCGAGGCACCCTTGGCCCCGCGAGAGCGCAAAACCTGTGCGGCCTTGCCAGTGTAGGCTGCAAACAGCACATCACCGTCAACGCCTTCGGCAAGATGCCGTGCCAATGTCGTCTTGCCGGTGCCCGCATAACCGAACAATCGAAAGATCGGCCGGTCGCCAGCCTTCAGCCAGCGACTGACTTCACGCAGCGCATTGTCTTGTTGAGGGGAGAAATCCATCGCGCCTCATTGGCACGATTCTGATGGCGGCTCAAACAGCCTCAGCCAAACGGCCGTGGCTGCGGTACAACGGAAATGAATTCCGGCGCTTCGATAACCAAAGGATCGTCGGTCGGTACCGCTTCAACCGGCTTTTTCGGCGCTGATTTGGGTTTGGCAGCCTTTGCCGCTTTCACCGGTCTGGGCTTGGCTTTGGCTTTTTCAGGCGCGGCCTTGGCGTCTTGAGGTTCGCTTGTAAAATCGACCATGGCCAGCGGAACCGCCTTTGCCGAGCCATTGCCTTCCTTGAACACACGGCCGGTAATGAGAACCTGTTCGCCGAAAATCGAAGCTGTGCGGACTTCGGAAATTTCGACGAGGCTGTAACCCGCTTTTTCCGCGCGTTGGCGCAATTCACTGCGCGCTGCCGAAACCGCAATTGCCCTGTCGGAAGCCTTCCAAACGGATGAGCGTACGGTGAATTTTCCGTCCGCCGCTATCTCTGCGGTGCGTGGCGCATAAACGCCCTTGTACATGGCAACATCACCAGATGGGCGCGTGGCACACCCGCAAAGCAGCATTGCTGTAACAATCATCAATCGGCGCATCAGCGGCCCCCGCCATTTCGTTTGGCAGATGTTGGCGCAAACGCCTTAAGGCCGGGTTAACCACGTTTGTTAATTTGTGACGGGATGCTCAGGTTTTCAGCATCGGCCACAGCGATGCGACCAGCAGCAGCGCCATCGTCACATTGAAAATGCGTAGGGTCTTTGGACTGGACAAAAACCGTCGCATGGCAGTGCCCATGCCGCACCAGATCGAAACCGAAGGCACGTTCACAACTCCGAAGACCAGCGCAATCAGCAGCACTGAAAATGTGTAGCTGGCGGGGATGGTGTAAACGGACATCGCGGTGATCGCCATGAACCACGCTTTCGGATTGACCCATTGAAACGCCGCCGCCTGCAGGAAGGTCATCGGCACGGCTCCACCCGCCTTTTCCTCGATTGGGCCGGAGGTTGCTATTTTCCAGGCGAGGAAGAGCAAATAGGCAGCACCGGCAATTTTCAGCACCAGGTGCAATGAAGGCGCGCGTTCCAGCAATTGCCCAAGTCCGAAACCCACGCAAAGAAGCAAAAAGACAAATCCGCCGCCAATACCCAACATGTGGGGAATTGATCTGCGGAATCCGAAATTCACCCCCGAAGCAAGTAGCATCAAATTGTTTGGCCCCGGTGTTACCGAGGTCGCAAAGGAATAGGCAACAAGCGCCCACAGGATTTCAGCTGACAAGACACCCTCCCAAATAGGTCAGCATTGCTGCCATTTCAGCCGGGAGATGTCAACTTGCAGTCAGGAATTGCTGAGCCTTTACGCCATGCAATATCGCGCAACAAAACTTTTGGCGAAACGGCTCCTGCGAACACTCGATCCGCACTAACCGGTCTGCATTGGCCCTTCGATCAGGATTACCCGGAAATCATTGACATTTGTGTGGGTGGGGCCGGTGACAATTTGCGCGCCCAGCGCAACAAAGAATGTGTGGCTGTCATTGCTTTTAAGAAACGCTGCCGGGTCCATGCCAAGCGCCTTTGCCTGCTCCAGCGTGTGCGGACCTGCCAATGCGCCGGCGATCTCGGCAGCGCCATCGATCCCGTCCGTGTCACAGCTGAGCGCATGTATTGCAGGTGCACCATTGAGGGCGATTGCGAGCGCCAGAACAAATTCGGCGTTCGGGCCGCCAGAGCCGCCGCCCTTTCGCGTAACCGTCAATTCACCACCCGACAACAGCAAGACCGGCTTGTCGCCGGCGCGCATTTGCGACTGGATTTCCAGCGCTTGCGCCGCCATCTCCTGCCCGACATGACGCGCTTCACCCTCAATACGGTCACCAACAATTCGGGCATCCAGCCCCTGCGACAGGGCCAGCAATTGCGCCGCCCTCAAAGATTGCATCGGGGCGGCAATGACCTTGTTTTCAACCAGTGCCCAGCGCGGATCATCGGGCGCAACGACCCCGCTTCCCGCCGCCAAGGCGTTTTTGACGTTGTTGGAAACGGAAATGTTCCAGCGCTCCAGAATGGCAAGCGCATCGCTTGCACGGGAATTGTCTGCAACGGTCGGTCCTGAACCGATCAGCGCCGGTACATCGCCGGGCACGTCGGAAATCATCAGCGCGACAATTCTTGCCGGCCATGCAGCCCGGGCGAGCTGCCCGCCTTTGACCCGGCTCAGATGCTTGCGCACGATGTTCATCTCTCCAATGGGCGCGCCAGACGCGACCAGCGCCGCATTGATCTGCTGCTTTTCCTCAAAGCTGACGCCCAGTGCCGGCTGCACCAGCAGCGCCGAAGCTCCGCCCGAGATCAGCGCCAGCACCAGATCACCAGAGCCAAGGCCGCTGACCAGTTCAAGCATCCGCGAAGTTGCCGCAAAGCCCGCTGCATCGGGAACAGGATGCCCAGCCTCGACGATCTCGATGCCGCGGCAGGGCCGGCCATGGCCGTAGCGGGTGATCACAAGACCGTTGCAAGGCCCCCAGACGCTTTCCACCGCTTCGGCCATAAGGGCAGATGCCTTGCCCGCGCCAACCACGATGACCCGGCCGGTTGGCCGATCAGGCAATTGCCCCGGCACGATCCGCATCGGGTCGGCGCTCGCCACAGCGCAATCAAACAGGCTGCGAAGGAAGGCCTGCTGTGTTGAAGCCGGGAACATGCGGACCTTTCGCGATCACTGTCTCAGTCAGAGGCGGATTTCCACCATCGCCGGACCGCCACTTGCCAGCGCATCTGCGATGGCTCGCAATTGGCGGAGAACTCGCTCAGCTTTCGAGGTGCCAAACCACGGGCATTATTCCGCCGTACACTTTCCCCGTCTGCTGCAACTTGCAACAGCCGCGCGGGGATTTTTCTCAATGCGTCAGATATGGCGCCAGCCTACATCTGCGAGCCATCGCCATCCTGACTGAAAGGCATATGAAATGGCGGAATATTGCTGCCATTTTGGTGCTTTGGCTTCGGCGAGTTTTTGGGCTTGGCTTCAACGCACTTTCCGTCGACAACCACCAGCCCTACATCGCAGATGCCCGACTTCTGATTCTTTGCAAAACCTTCACCCGGAACTGCCGTCAACGCCAGAAAACCTGCCAAAATTGCTCCAAAAAACTGCGTCTTGTACAAAAGGATACGTGTCATGGTATTCCGCCCCGTTTTCCAACTCAATTCACGCAGTTCAGATACCAAAGAGCGATATGACCGCTTGGCAGCACTTTCTGCGTGCCCCATGAACATAGTGCCGAATCCTCGCCGCCGCAACCTTGGGTATGTGACATCATTCACCAAGACGTATCCATTGGCACAGGATGGCGGCGGCGCATTCACACGCCCCGCGATTGCATCCCCGGCGCATTGGCATCGATTTCCACCATCGCCGGACCGCCACTTGCCAGCGCGTCCGCAATGGCCCCGCCAATAGCGGAGAACTGCGTCACCAAATTTGTTTTCCAGCCAAAACCTTCAGCGATCATCTGGAAATCGGGATTTTTCGGGCTGACAGCAATTGGCGAAATGCCGCGACCAACAAAGCCCTCGCGGATTTGCTCAAGCGAATTGTTGTTCCAAAGCACCAGGACGATTGCGATGCCATCCTCCACTGCAGTCGCCATTTCCTGCAGCGTGTAGAGAAACCCGCCATCGCCAACCAGTGCAATGACTGTGCGGTCCGGCGCACCGATTTTGACCCCAAGAGCCGCGGGCATGCCATAGCCCAGTGTTCCATAGCCCTGCGGGTAGAAAAACCGGCCCGGTTGGTCGGAACGGAAAATGCTGTGCGCGGTATAGGCAATTTGCGTCATGTCGGCTGTGAAAATCGTGTCGTCCGGTGCGGCAGCCGCGATTGCTTCAAACACCGCCTTGCGCTGCTGGTCCCCTGCCGAAAGACTATCGTCAAAAGCAGTCAGCGCATTGCGAACCTGCGCTTCCACTGCAAGCCTTCGCGCCGCTGCTGCACGCTGCGGCAACGCCGTGGCAATCGCTTCAAGCACCAGCCTTGCATCGCCAAGCAATGGCAGGTCGGCTTTCTGGTCATTGCCGAACTGCACCGGATCAATGTCCACACGGATCAGCCTGCCGGAAAATTCATACCGCGTGCTCCATGTATCCGTGGTCGAGAGCTCGGTACCGACTGCCAGAACCACATCCGCTGAACAGAGCAACTCGCGCGTTGCAGCGCAAATCAGCGTCGGCCCAAGGCTGAGTGGATGGCTTGCCGGGAAAACGCCAATGCCTGCCACGCTCGTTGCCACCGGGGCAGCCAGCTTCTCTGCAATCTCCCCAACCGCACTGCTTGCATCGCGCGCACCGCCACCGATGATGAGCGCCGGATTTTTTGCATTCAACAGCCAGTCGGCAGCCTTTATCAGCAGTTCAGGTTCTACCTGCTTCTTCTGCAATGGTTCTGACGGAAGCCATTCTTCGCTCACCCGTTTCTCGAACACATCAATTGGCACTTCAATGTGCACCGGCCTTGGACGTCCGCTTTGGAAAATTGCAAACGCCGCAGCCAGCACAGCCGGCAATTCTTCCGGCCGGGTGATGGTGGCGGAAAAAGCCGTACATGCCGACATCAGCTTTTGCTGGTCAGCCAGTTCATGAAGCTCTCCAAGCCCGCGACCAAGCGTTGCTGCAGGGTTTACCGAACTGATGACCAGCATCGGCACGGAGTCCGAATAAGCCTGAGCGATGGCTGTTGCAGCATTGGTAACGCCGGGCCCGGTAATAAGGAAACAGACCCCAGGCTTGCCGGTCGCCCGCGCATAGCCATCGGCCATGAACCCGGCACCCTGCTCATGTCTTGGCAGGATGTGACGGATCGGGCTGTTGACCAGCCCTCGGTAAAGTTCAAGCGTGTGAACACCCGGAATGCCAAAAACCGTATCGACGCCGTAAGCTTCAAGGAGCGCGACAATCGCCTCGCCGCAGGTGCGATGGTTGTGCATTGGCAGTTACATGCCTTCCTTGCCGCGGTTCAGCGCAGCAACTCCGGTGCGGCAGACTTCCACGAGCCCAAGTGGTTCCATGATCGCGATGAACTGTTCGATCTTGGAGACGCGACCACGGATTTCAAAGATGAAGTGCTCGGTTGATGCATCAATGACTTCAGCGCGGAATGCATCGGCCAACCGCATGGCCTCCATGCGGTTTTCGCCCTTGCCGGCCACTTTTACAAGGGCCAGTTCGCGCTCCAACGGCTTGTCGTGGCCTTTTTCCTCGGCCATCAGCGTGAGGTCGGTAACCCGGTGTACCGGGATGGCGCGTTCCAACAGTTTCTTGATCTGTTCAAGAACATGCGCTGTGCCCGAGGAAACCACCGTGATGCGCGAAAGATGCTTTTCATGGCTGGTTTCTGAAACCGTCAGGCTCTCGATGTTGTAGCCGCGCCCGGAAAACAGGCCGATCACCCGCGCCAGGACACCCGGTTCGTTGTTGACAAGGATCGAAAGCACATGGGTGCGCGGCTTTTCGGTTTCCTTGACGATGAAATAGGCGGAACCGGATGGGGATTTGGAGGCGTTCATTGGAAGTGACTTTCTTGCACGATTGCGGAGGTTAAACCAGTTGCCGGCCTTTGACGTCGATTGCCGTGGCAACGGCTTCGTCGCTGGCTTCGTCCGGCAGCAGCATTTCATTGTGCGCCTTGCCCGATGGGATCATTGGGAAGCAATTGGCGAGCGTTGAAACACGGCAATCGAAAATGACGGGTCTGCGAACATTGATCATTTCAAGGATCGCATCGTCGAGATCACCGGGTTTTTCGCACCGAATGCCGACCCCGCCATAGGCCTCCGCCAGCTTGACGAAATCAGGCATGGCTTCGGTGTAGCTGTGCGAGAGCCGGTTGCCATGCAGCAATTGCTGCCACTGCCTCACCATCCCCATGTACTGGTTGTTGAGGATGAAAATCTTGATGGGCGCATCGAACTGAATAGCTGCCGACATTTCCTGGATGCACATCTGGATGGATGCATCTCCCGCAATGTCGATGACCAGAGCATCAGGATGCGCAATCTGCACACCCAACGCAGCCGGCAGGCCATAGCCCATCGTGCCAAGCCCGCCCGATGTCATCCAGCGGTTGGGTTGTTCGAAATGATAGAACTGCGCCGCCCACATCTGGTGCTGTCCGACTTCGGTTGTAATGTAGGTGTCACGGTCCTTGGTGAGTTCATACAACCGCTGCACCGCATATTGCGGCATGATCACTTCCTTGGAAGGACGATATGCAAGGCAATCGCGTGCTCGCCAGGTGTTGATCTGCTCGTTCCATTTCGCCAACGCGGCCTTTTCCGGTTTGGCCGCATGCGCCCTCCAAAGGCGCAGCATGTCCTCAAGAACATGCCCGACATCCCCAACAATGGGCACCTGCACGCGAACATTCTTGTTGATCGAAGACGGGTCGATATCGATGTGGATCTTCTTCGAGTGTGGTGCGAACGCATTGAGCCGGCCGGTGATGCGGTCATCAAACCGCGCGCCCACACAAATCATCACGTCGCAATCGTGCATCGCCATGTTTGCTTCGTAGGTGCCATGCATGCCGAGCATGCCGAGCCAATGCTTGCCGCTGGCTGGATAAGCACCAAGGCCCATCAGGGTTGATGTGATCGGAAATCCGGTCAACTCCACCAGTTCCCGCAGCAAATGGCTGGCTTCCTTGCCTGAGTTGATTACGCCGCCGCCAGTATAGAACAACGGCTTTTTGGCGCTTGCCATCAACTCGATTGCAGCCTGTATCTGCTTGAGATCGCCGGACAATTGCGGGCGATAGCTGCGATGCTTGAACTGCGCCTTCGGGATGTAGGTGCCGGTGGCAAACTGGACGTCCTTGGGAATGTCGATGAGCACCGGACCGGGCCTGCCGCTGGTCGCAACATAAAACGCCTCGTGCAGGATCAATGGCAGCTCTTCAACCGAGCGAACCAGCCAATTGTGCTTTGTGCAGGGCCGGGTAATGCCGACGGTGTCAGCTTCCTGAAACGCATCGGACCCGATAAGCGCTGTCGGTACCTGGCCAGTGATGCAAACAAGCGGAATTGAATCCATCAATGCATCTTGAAGTGGCGTTACCGCATTCGTGGCGCCGGGGCCGGAAGTTACAAGAAACACACCCGGCCTGCCGGTCGAACGGGCGTAGCCTTCAGCAGCGTGGCCAGCACCCTGTTCATGCCGCACCAGGATGTGCCGGACTTTTTCCTGCTGGAACAATTCGTCATAAATCGGCAGGACGGCGCCGCCGGGATAGCCGAAAATCGTGTCCACCCCGTGCTCGACCAGAGCCGTGATCACCATTTCCGCACCGGTCATTTGCTGCTTCTTGCTCATCTTCTTGACTATCCGTTTTGCTGGCCAGTTTCAGGCCGTGTCAGTTGTTGAATTCCAACGGCAATCAGCCGTTTTCGGACAATAAAAAAGGCCCCTTCCGGAGCCTTTGTTCTGCGCACACGCTGCATCGAGCCGGCGGGTCAATCCGCCACGCGTGTGCGCCTGCTAACCACAAGAATGATGAACTTTGTCATCACAGTCTCCGTTTTCAATTTCCGAACACTAATGGCGGCCTTGCATTCCGTCAACAGGCTTTGCGCAAGACAATTATCAGGCAGCCACCCGGTTACGTCCCTCACGCTTGGCTTGGTAAAGCTTCTGGTCGGCAGCCTTGAACAGGTCGGCAGCATGCTGGACGCCTGAGGAATTGGTGGCAACACCAATCGAGATGGTCGGCTTCAGGATGACGTTTCCAACCGGAATATTGAGCGCGCCGATCATGCTGCGGTAGCGCTCGGCAACTGCAAGCAATTGCTCCATGTTGGCATAGGGCGTGATCACTGCGAATTCCTCGCCGCCAATACGGGCAACGATGTCGTTTTCGCGGGTGATTGCTTTCAGCCGCAATGCGACCTCGCGCAGCACCATGTCACCTGCATCATGGCCATGGGTGTCATTGACCTTCTTGAAGTGGTCAAGATCGAAAACCAGCAACCCAAGTGTGGCCTTTGCAGCGTTGAACTGATCCAGGAATTTTTGCAGCGCGCCTTCAAAATACCGCCTGTTGTGCAAGCCGGTGAGAGGGTCTGTCGTTGCCTGAACTTCCATGGTTGCGGCAAGATTTTGCATCTGTGCCTTTTCATGGCGGTTCCGCTTGATCATCGGAATGATGATCCCAAGAAAAACCATCAGCGCGGATGCAAGCATGCCGCAGGCGAAAAGCAGTTTTTGAACGGTTTTGGCAAAGGCATCGCCAACGGGGATGATCACTTCGCGAATGCCGATAGTGTCCCCTTTGGCAAAGACTGGTTTGCCGGCGTCTTCGCATGATCCGCAGTTTGAAGATGCAACAAGCGGCGCGGCAATCCGCACATAGCTGACCCCCGCCATGGTTGAATTTGCTACAAAGCTGCTTTGCCCTGAACGGATCGCTTGCAACGCGCTTACGCGAAAAGGATCGCTGGAGGCACTTTGGCCATCAAAGTTTGGATGATCCGAATAAATTGATAGTTCAGCATTGTCGCGTGCACGGCTGACCTGCTTTCGGGCAGCTTCCAAACGCCGGCGAAAATGGATCGCCCCATCGGCATCAAGGCGCAAGCCGCTCAGATCATCTTCGCTGGAAAGATCGTCAGAGACAGCCATGACTGTCAGCGCCAGATCCTGGCTGTGCCGGCTTGGCGCCTCGGCAATCTCACGATAAGCAAGGATGACAAGTAGACACGCCATCGAGATCAGGATGGCGTCCATGACCATCACGATGTCGAAATTTCGTGTTGAAAATCCACTGCGCATTTAGCATTCCGCCCAAAACAGGCCCCCGGGCATTTTCATACTGCAGTTGACTGAAAGGGCGGTGAACGGACATGGTTAATGTCTTGTTTCTAATATCGTTTGAATTGAAGCATTTCGTTGCCATTCCGGTCCGAACTGGTTTCTGAACCAGGTCGACTGCCGCTTGGCGTATTGCCGTGTGGCGGCTTTTGAGAGCAACACCGCCTCTTGCAATGCCATTTCTCCGCGCAAATACGCTGACAGCTGGGTCAGTCCGATCGCTTTCATGACTGGCAGTGAATTTGGCAATTGGAGCGCGGTGAATTTGGCAACTTCATCGAGGACACCATTTGCCAGCATTGCATCGAAACGCGCCTCGATTCGCTGGTGAAGAATTTCACGCTGTGGTTCAACAACCATTTGCCATCTGATTGCCTGTGGAGAAATGACAGGTTCGCCCATTTCGGCCTGGAACTCGACGATGCTGCGACCGGTCGTGTCAAACACCTCAAGGGCACGCACCAGTCGCTGGCGATCACCGGGATTGAGCCTTGCGGCTGCCACGGGGTCCCGGTGCAGCAATGCCGGGTGGAGTCCTTCCGGCTCGGTCAGGGCAAAGGCGCGCCAATGTTGCCGGATTGCCGGATCGATCTGCGGAATGCTGGAAAGCCCCTCAAGTAACGCCTTGAAATACAACCCTGTTCCGCCAACAAAAATCGCTGTGCGCCCTTGAAGCCGCAGACTTTCAAAAGTCCCTCTTGCCTGCACAAGCCACTTTGCAACCGAAAAGTGCTCCGATGGCGCAACATGCCCGTAAAGCAGATGGTCAGCCTGCTGCAATGCTGCGGCATCGGGTCTGGCAGTGAGGATCGACAAACCGTCATAGACCTGCATGGAGTCGCAGTTCACGATGGCACCGCCGGTTTTGGCTGCCAGTTCCAGAGCCAGTGCACTCTTGCCCCCGGCAGTCGGCCCAGCTATCAGGATTGCATCCGGAAGGTCAGTCACTGCTTGGCTTCCTTGCGGCGGGGGTTGTGGGAAATAGCATGAAATTTGTTGCCACTTTGATCGCCAATCCTTTGGAGCTGGCGCTTGACGACGCGTTTGTGAATGCCGCAGCACGGGCGGTTGGTGCCCGTGAAGTTCACTGGCTGTCGCAACGCGTCGCTTGCGACCTCACATTGCCGGTTAACACGAAACGCGAAGAAGCCGAAGCCACCCTTGCAGTATTGGTTCAGGGCAGGCCGGTCGACGCGGCAGTGCAGCCTGCCGCAACCCGAAGAAAATCGGGCCTGATTGCCGACATGGATTCAACCATGATCGATCAGGAATGCATTGACGAACTGGCAGATTTGTTCGGCGTCGGTGAGATGGTAGCGCAAGTGACCGCCCGCTCGATGAATGGCGAAATCAACTTTGAAGCTGCATTGCGCGAACGCGTCGGCCTGTTGAAAGGCATGCCGATCAGCGTCGTCGATGAAGTCCTGAAAACCCGGATCACCTATGCAGCCGGCGGGCGGGAACTGGTTGCCACGATGCGGGCCAATGGTGCCTGGACCGCGCTCATTTCTGGCGGCTTTACGCGGTTTACTTCAGAAATTGCCGCCGCGCTTGGATTTCACGAGCATCGCGCCAATGTGCTGATTGAAGAGGGTGACCACTTTACCGGCGAAGTCGTGGAGCCGATTTTGGGCCGCGAAGCCAAGGCGGATGCACTTTCGGCGATTGCCACCAAACACGGCCTTTCACCTGCGCAGTTCATTGCTGTTGGAGATGGTGCCAATGACCTTGGCATGCTCGCGCTGGCCGGCACAGGCGTCGCCTTGCATGCCAAACCTTTCGTCGCAAACCAGACCCGCATCCGCATAAATCACGGCGATCTGACCGCGCTGCTGTATCTGCAGGGCTACCGTCAGCAAGATTTTGTCGGCTGAGAAAACCGCCGACAAAAGCGGGTCGCTTATTCGACCCGCAGCACGACGAACCGAACATCGCCCTTCGGGCTGGAGACCATGACCAGCGCAGTTTTGCGGCCTTCCTTGCGGATTGCTTCAATCCGGTCGGAAACTTCCCGTGCGTTTGAAACAACTTCCTGGCCAACTTCGACAATGATCTCGCCCACCTCGATGCCCTTGTCGGCAGCCAGGCTTCCGGCGTCCACTTCCGCAACCAGAACGCCCTTGACGTCTGCACCAACCTTGCCAGCTTCCCGGGTTTCGTCAGTGAGTTCCTTCAAAGTCATCCCGAAAAGCTTGCCCACGGGCGCCGCCTCAACCTCAGGCTGAGGCAGTTCCAGCGAAGCCTTCTTGGCGTCACTGTCTTCCAGCAAGCCAACTTTTGCAGTCAGGGTTTCTTCCTTGCCCTTGCGCAGCACGACAACCTGAACTTCTTTCTCGACCGGCGTATCTGCTACAATCTTTGGCAGATCGCGCATTTCCTCAACCGGTTTTCCATCAAATGAAAGCACCACGTCGCCAGATTTGATGCCTGCAACTTCTGCAGGGCCGCCTTTGGAAACATCGCCAATCAGCGCGCCACGCGCCTTGTCGAGGCCGAGCGATTCAGCAATCTCGTCGGTAACTGTCTGGATCTGGACGCCGATCCAGCCACGGCGCGTCTCACCAAACTGGACGAGCTGATCGATGACGGTTTTGGCCAGATTTGAGGGGATCGCAAAGCCAAGGCCGATCGACCCGCCAGACGGTGAAATGATCGCGGTGTTGATGCCAACCACATTGCCGGCCATATCAAACAGCGGTCCGCCCGAATTGCCCTTGTTGATAGACGCATCCGTCTGGATGTAGTTGTCGTAGGGACCCGAATTGATGTCGCGCCCGATTGCCGAAACAATGCCCAGCGTCACGGTACGCCCGAAACCGAACGGGTTGCCAATTGCCAGCACCCAGTCGCCAACCCTTGCTTTTTCCGAATCCCCGAAAGGAACCGACGTCAGCGGTTTTGCAGGCTTTACCCGCAATACAGCAATGTCAGTCTTGGTATCCTTGCCAACCACTTCCGCAACAAGCTGGGTGCCGTCAGAAAAATTTGCAATGACCTCATCGGCATCGGCAATGACGTGATTGTTGGTGACGATGATACCGGAAGGATCGATCACAAACCCTGATCCCAGCGACTGACGCGTTTCGCCACTGCCGCCTTCACCTTCCTTGTCTGGAAAAACATCGTCGAAGAATTCCTGGAACGGGCTTCCTTCTGGCGCTTTTGGCAATGGCAGGGTGCGCTTTTCCTTGGCAACTTTCTGCGAGGTGGAGATGTTGACCACCGCACCGATCAGTTTTTGCGAAAGGTCGGCAACAGAGCTTGGCCCCTGCTGCGCAAATGCGGGCGGCACCATCGGTGAAAAAGCCAGGCTGGCTGCCAGAACCGCGATTGTGAATGCACCTTTTCCAGTCGGGAACATCATGGGGACTTTCCTTTTGTTCGGTGCGGCAATGCCGCCGCTCATGATCGCACTAGCCAGACAATGCCGATGCCGCAAAGCATCGCGGCAATTCCGAAAAAACGAAACCAATTGTCCGTGATCGACGGAAACTGGCGCGCCATCTCCCTGATGGCACCGGGAAAACCTGCATAGATCAAGCCTTCCAGTACCAGCATCATGCCGAAGCCCGTCAAAAGGGCTTCACCCAATCCGGGGTGGCTGGTCATTTCCGCCACCCCCGCTGCCGTCTGCGGCATCACTGTTGACCGGGCGCCGTTGCCTTGGCGCGACCTGCCGGATTGCCGAAGAAGCGGAAGAAGTCGGATTCAGGTGAAAGCACCATGGTTGTTCCCGAATTATCGAGAGCCTGGGTATAGGCCTGCATCGAGCGGTAGAATTCGAAGAACTCCGCATCCTTGTTGAACGCTTCGGCAAAGATCCGGTTGCGGTCGGCTTCGCCCTCGCCGCGCATGATTTCAGATTCGCGCTGGGCTTCCGATTCAAGTTCCACAACCTGTCTGTCTGCAACCGCGCGAATACGCTGGGCACCTTCATTGCCGCGCGCACGGATCAGTTCTGCTTCTGCAAAACGCTCCGCCTTCATGCGCTCGTAGGTCTGGTCGGAAACTTCCTTGGTAAGGTCCGTACGGCGGATGCGGACATCCTCGATGGCAATCCCAAGGGCCGTGGCGTCAGCGCGGATTTGCTCGCGCACTTCCGCCATCATCGCACCGCGCTCCTTGGAAAGCGCTGATTCAAAGCCGCGCACACCGTAGGAACGACGCAAAGCCGAATCGAGACGGGTGCGAAGCCGAGACTCCGCCTGTGTCAGATCGCCGCCAACGGTCGAACGAAACTTGCGTGCGTCCTCAATGGAGTAAAGGACGAAAGCATCGACCTCGTAGAATTTGCCGCCCGAAACCTGGACGCGGATATCGTCAAGGTCGAAGCGCAGCTTGCGATCTTCAATGATCTGCACATTGTCGAGTTCGAGCATCGCGAGCGGCATCTTGAAGTAGATGCCCGGCTCGGACTTCACGTCCTGGATCTGACCAAAACGCACCACGATCGCCTGCTCACGCTCGTTCACGACGAACACGGAATTGTAGGCAAGGATGCCGATAACGGCGACCACTATGCCAAGGATTGAAAGGCGGCTCATTGCTGAACTCCTGTAAGACCGGACACTGATGGCGTCGGCGCTGGACGATTCTTGCCGATTTCGGGAAGCGGGAGATATGGAACCACGCCCTGCCCGCCTGAACCCTGCTCGATGATGATCTTGTTGGACGACTTGAGCACCTGCTCCATCGTTTCAAGGAACAGACGCTTGCGGGTCACATCGGGCGATTTTACGTATTCATTGTATACGGAGGTGAAGCGTGCGGCCTCACCGGTCGCTTCCTGAACGACGCGGTTTTTATATGCTGCGGCGATTTCGCGAATTTCCGCCGACTTGCCTCGTGCGGCACCCAGTTTCTGGTTGGCGTATTTTTGTGCTTCTTCAACAAGACGGTCTTCGTCCTGCTCGGCGCGCTGAACTTCATCGAATGCATCGGCAACCGGGCGTGGCGGCGCAGCGTCCTCGATGGACACCGTGTTTACCTGAACACCGACGCCGTAACTGTCGAGGGTTTCCTGAACAGTCGCGCGAACCTGGTCGGAAATGCCACCACGGTCATCACGGAACACGTCCTGGGCAGGACGGCGACCCACGACTTCACGCATCGCGCTTTCTGCTACCTGGCGAACTGTTTCATCAGGGTTGGCGACGCTGAAAAGATAGGCCTTGGGATCGGTCACTGAATACAGGATCGAAAACGTCACATCGACGATATTCTGGTCGCCGGACAGCATCAGCCCGGTGGACGACTGGTTGGCACGCTGGGTATTGCCAATCTCGAGCTGGCGTTCCTGAATGTTGGCTATTTCGACCGTTTCGATTGGCCAAAGGACAAACTGGAGCCCCGGCATCGAGATTTCTTCCTTCGGCTTGCCGAACAGAAGTTCCACGCCGCGCTGGTCCGGCTGAACGGTGTAGATTGATTGGTAGGCGTAAAGAAGGATCGCTGCTGCAATCCCGATGCCCCAGAACAGCGGTGTTCCGAGCGCACTGCCGCCGCCGCCGGGCATTGCCCGCTTCAATCGTTCCTGGCCACGCCGCAGGATTTCTTCAAGGTCTGGCGGGTTCCCGCCACCGCGCGGTCCTTGCGGACCTTGTCCCCATGGGCCACCTGGCCCTGAATTGTTGTTGTTCCAGCCTCCGCCGGATTGATTGCTCCAGGGCATTGCACGTCCTTGTCATGGGGTGGTGGGAGGGTATGCCTCCCGGAAAACGTAATAATGATGTTATAGGGATGGTGTTTGGCGCTTTCAACCGTCCCTCGTAGCCATCCGGCATAGACAATGGCGCAAGTTTGCCGCAGGCAGGCTGTCTGCAACCCTGCGCGTCAGTCCTTTTGGGCTCTTCGATACACCACGAACTCCATCGAAGCCGAATCGTTTTCGCCAGCTTTTATCGTTTCGCTGCTGGCGATCTGCCAGTCATCGGGATCAATATGCGGAAATCGCGTGTCCCCTTCAGGCGTTGCTGCGACATGCGTGATGTAAAGCCGGTCTGCCAGCGGCATCGCTTCTGCGTAAAGTTGTCCCCCGCCGATCACGAAGACTTCACCCTCGCCGCCTTCACGGTGAGCCAGATCGATGGCTTGCGCCAACGACCCGGTGAACCACACTCCGGGCGATGAAATGCCAGCACGGCGCGAAACCACGATGTTGGTTCTTCCAGGCAGCGGCCTGCCAATCGACTCATGCGTCTTGCGGCCCATTATGACCGGCCTTCCCAGCGTCACCATCTTGAACCGCTTGAGATCTGAAGGCAGGCGCCACGGAAGTCCGCCTTCAGCACCGATGACGCCGTTTTGTGCGACCGCTGCAATCATCGCCAAGCTGGATTTTGCCATTAACGCCCTCCGTTCACCGCTGCAATTGGCAGCCGCAGAAGCTGAAATGAACCGCTCCCGGCTTTTTGGCAATGTGAAGCCAGCCCGCAGTTGCTGTTTTCCAGTTGACTCTTTTGCAGCTTGGCTTGACCAGAGCCAGGCAAGGCAGATGGAACCTGCAAACATGAATGAATCGGCCATTTCCAGAATTCCTGCCAACCAATCCCCGATTGGCTTGCTCGCAACCACGCTGCGCGACCACACCATGGTTGTGCTCGCCGTGTATTTTCTGGTTCAAATGATGGTGCGCACGCTGCTTGGTGCGCCCGCAAACCTTGACGAAGCCGAACAATTGGCCATTGCCGACCATTTTGCCTTCGGCTATGGCCCGCACCCGCCATTGTTCCAATGGCTCCAAACAGCCGCATTCGGCATCTTGGGCGTGAATTTCCTTGCCATCGCCTTTGTCAAAAATGCGATCCTGTTTGGAACTTGGGCCATGCTGGCACTGCTTGGCCGCAAATTGACCGGCAGTGCAATGCTTGCAGCCATCGGCAGCTTTGGCCTGCTGTTCAGCGCCAATTTCTCGTGGGAATCACAGATCGATCACACCCATACCGTCAGCAACACGTTTCTGGTCGTGGCAACGACATTCGTGATGTTTCACTTGCTGCAAAGACAAACTCGCTTCGCCTTCGTGGCTCTGGCACTTTGTGTGGGCCTGGGTCTGGTCGCCAAGTACAATTATGCCCTGTTTTTGCTGACAATTCTTGTCGTTTTCGTTTCCGACCCAAAAGGGCGCAAACTCATTGCGACGCCGGCATTCCTGCTTGCAATTGTGGTGGGGCTTGCGATTGCTGCCCCCCATTATCTCTACATCCTCGAAAATCCGGGTGCCGGTGCCGCCAAGCTTGGCAATCTTGGCATCAACCGATTTGGTTTCCTTCAAACACGGCTTCACGGCCTTGGCGAATTTGCACTGGCGGCCGCTGGTGTCCATGCGGTTTGGCTGGCAATCATCGGGCTTGGCTGGTTGGACCAAAGGAAAGCCCCGCGCCCGCTTTCAGGTGAAATGCCACAACAAACAGCCCATGCACGGCAAATGTTCCTGCGCTTGTGGGCAATGCTGGCAATCATGTTTCTGGCGTTGGTCCTGATTGGCGGCACCACCAGCTTTCGTGACCACTGGCTACAGCCCGAAGCTGTGTTCTTCCCGCTGGCAGCGGCGATCCACTTTGCCCGCCATATCGATGAGACAGCCTTTCGCAGACTTGCAACAGCTGCCTTCATCTTGCTGATTCTCATCCCGTTGACGGTGGCAGGCAACAAGCGTTTCTTTCCCGGAGCCCAGCGCGACTCGGCCATGCCCAATCCTGCCGCCATTGCCACTGCCTTTCCGCAAGCTGCGTCCGGTAAGGTGCCTGTGGTGATCGGCGAAACCAGCATGCGCAGCTGGTATGCCGCCGGCCACCTGCGCTACTGGCTGCAAATCCCCACGCCCAGGCACGGAGCCGGTGTGGCGGTTTCAACGCCGCATTTGCTGCTGTTCCAATCAGACGAAACCCCGCCAGCAGGTTCACTTGCCATCCCGTTTTTCAGGCCGCAGGAAGGTCAGGCGAAAACAGAGCCTGCATGGCAGGCGCTGAAAATTGGCGAATGGTGAACCGGTAGCACCCAACTCAAACAAAGCTTAGACGGCAATAGGCGCTTTGATTGTCGGGGCCGCGACGTAGTTCAACAGCTCAAAATCCCCAAGCTGGAAATCCTCAAGCCGCTTGATTTCAGGGTTGAGTCGCATCACCGGCAGCGGGCCGGGCTTGCGGGCAAGCTGCAAGCGGGCCTGCTCAAAATGGTTGTGGTAAAGATGCGCATCGCCCAGCGTGTGCACGAAATCGCCCGGCTTGAGGTCCGTCAGCTGGGCAATCATCATCGTCAAAAGGGCATAGGAGGCGATGTTGAAGGGCACGCCCAAAAAGATGTCTGCCGAACGTTGGTAAAGCTGGCAGGACAACCGCCCGTTTGCGACGTGAAACTGGAAAAGGCAATGGCAAGGCGGCAACGCCATGGCATCGACATCAGCCGGATTCCAGGCCGTTACGATATGCCGCCGCGAATTGGGGTTCTTGATGATCCCTTCGACCAACTGGACGATCTGGTCGATCTCTCCACCCTTGCCATCTGGCCAGGAGCGCCATTGCCGGCCATAGACCGGGCCAAGATCACCCTTTGCATCAGCCCATTCATCCCAGATGCGCACACCATGTTCGTGGAGATAGGCGATGTTGGTGTCGCCGCGCAAAAACCACAGCAATTCGACGATAATCGACTTGAGATGCAGCTTCTTGGTGGTCAGCGCGGGAAAACCTTCGCCGAGATCAAAGCGCATCTGGTGGCCAAACACCGAACGCGTCCCGGTGCCGGTCCGGTCGCCGCGATCCGTGCCCTTTTCGAGCACCATTTCCAGAAGGTCAAGATATTGCTGCATGGCGATTCTCCAGGGTCATCATACCCGACGAAGCGTCTCCACGTAATGGGTGCTGACCCTAGAGTTCAAGCCCCATGGCCTGTTCGCGGCGCACATATTCCCGTTGCCGGTCGATCATGTAGTCCCGGACAATGGGCGCTGCGTCGCGCTTGCGCGACAACTGCATGTGGAAAACGAGTTGGCTTCCGGTGCTGAACATCATTTCGGCGCTGATCAGGTAAAACTCCCACATGCGCGCAAATCGCTCGTCATAAAGTTCGACCACTTTTGCCCGGTTCGCATCAAACCGTTCACACCAGTGGCGCAACGTCATGGCGTAATGCAAGCGCAGGAACTCAAGGTCGAGACA
Source organism: Salaquimonas sp. (assembly GCA_041739465.1). Taxonomy (GTDB): domain Bacteria; phylum Pseudomonadota; class Alphaproteobacteria; order Rhizobiales; family Rhizobiaceae; genus BOKV01. Next base: position 37,921 of record JBGSNX010000009.1, on the reverse strand, counting down.
CCAAAGATTGTTGCGCTCGATGACCGAAAACACTTCCGAAAGCGCAGGTGAATACGCCCCTGGAAAGATGTATTTCCGGTACCACGGGCTGGCCGTGCCGGGTGGGCTCATATGCCCTATCGAATGCAGCACCATGATCCCGTCATCGGGCATCAGTGCATTCACTTTCTTGAAGAATTCCTCGTAGTGGCCAACGCCAACATGCTCGAACATGCCAACCGAAACGATCCGGTCGAACCTGCCCTCAACCGCGCGATAATCGCGAAGTTCGAACTTGACGCGGTGCGACAATCCCATTTTCTCGGCTCGCTGCGTGGCAAGTGCGTGCTGTTCCTTGGAGAGGGTCACGCCCAGCACTTCGACGCCTTCTTCAAGGCGTGCAAGGTAAAGGGCAAGATCTCCCCAGCCGCAGCCGATATCGAGTATTTTCTGGCCAGGCTTCAAATCAAGTTTGGCCGCCAGCAGCCGCAGCTTGTTTCGCTGGGCGGTCTCAAGCGTGTCCTCATCCGAATGGAAATATGCGCATGAATACAAAAGGTTCTTGTCGAGGAACAGTTGGTACAGGTCATTCCCGACATCGTAGTGGTGCGCCACGTTTTTCTGCGCTTCGCCCGGCCGGTTGGATTGCTGGATCCTGCGCAGCAGCATCTTGATGGCAAAAAATAACTTTTGCGTTTTCAGGTCGGACAGCGAATACCGGTTGGCGGAAAACAGCGTGAGGAAATCGCGGACATTCGAACCGCTCTCAAAGGTGAGTTTCCCGTCCATGTAGGCCTCGCCAACATGGAGTTCCGGATTAAGGACGATCTTGCGGTAAAGCGATGCATCGTGAATGCGCATGGCAACCGGTTTCAGAGCAGTGCCATCCGCTTGTGTCCACGAAATACCGCTGAACAAATGTGCCTTGCCCTGCGCGTCTATGACGGTCAGTTGGCCGCGTTTGACAAAAGCCTTGAGCATCCGGTCTAGCGGAAACATGGGGCCCATATCCTCCAAAAAGACTTTGCATGAGTTAACCACTTAAGGTTGGGCAAATCCAGCCGGTGTCGCCCCACATTGCCTTGCTCAAGCATCATTTTGCAGCAAGCGCGGGCCAATTGGCGTCGCCTGAAACAATGTTCTGTTCCAGTTCACTTTTCCATTCACTCGCCACTGCTGGGGAATAGTTGAGGTAGAGCTTGCCCTTGTGCACCGTGAATGCTTCTGGATCGGTCTTTGCCGTGTAATTCCTCGAGACCGCATAGGCGCAGTATCCGCCATATTGCGGGGCATTCGCTTCCGGCGCAGACAGGAATGCGGCCTTGTTTTCTTCGGTGGAAAAAAGCCAGACTGCGCCATTCCACTCAGTCTGTATCGCAGGGTTTCCGCGAACCGGTTTGCCTTCTTTCAAATAGGCTACCGGGTCATATCCATTGATGGCATAGCCGCCGTTTGTGAAGACCTTCTGCTCGATTGCCATGGCAAATTGAGAAGGTGCGACACCGCACATCAATGCGGCAAATGAAATAAATCCGCGTCTTGAAACGTTGGACATGAAAGGGTTTCCCTAAAAGAGGCTGCCTTCCGTGACTATTGGGTACATTGTTCAAGCTCAAGACAACTGGCCGTGAACCGCCAGTGAACAAGGACTGCGATGCCCTGGTCACACTACGCAATGGCACTGGAATTCAGATCGCGCGCAAGCGACTTAGAACAAAAAAAGGGCCCCACCGGGACCCTTCGCAATCTCAAGCCTGCAGCCAATTGGCATCTGAAATCAGAGCGAACCCAGTTTGCCCATGTGCTTGGCAACAAGGTAATAGAAAGTGACGCGCTGCTTGTTGCGGTCATCGGCCATCTGCTGGCAGACTTTCTGGATGGTTGAATCACAAGCCGCCGCATCGGTGGCGGCCAACTTTTTCATGCACCATTTTTCGCGAACACGGTCGAGTTCCGCAGGGTCAGTGCATGACACCAGCGATGCATCCTTGCTCTGAAGGGCAATGCCAAGGTGCTTTACGATTTTCTGAACGGTGTCGGCGCTGGCGCCCGCGTCATAGCGCTGCACATCTGCAAGGTAATCGCTCATGGTCTCTCTCCCCGATGGATCATTTATTGAACAATACCGCTTCCCATGCGGAATACAGTCACAATGGCCTTTATTCAGCAGCCAATCAAGCCTATATTAGCCGTGCCGGCTTGCCGGATATGACGATAAATGGCCAGTGAAATAAACCATTCGGACCCGGGGGCGGTACCCGGCGCCTCCACCAGATTGCTTGAATGCTGTTGCCTGTTTCAGAAGGTAAACCAAGCAATCTGGCGGGGGCGAAACAGGATCGACGAGGGTGTAAAGACTGTGTTTTCGTTCGGTATGGTACCCGCCGATATCGGGCCGTCTCAATAGTTGCAAACGACAACTATGCGGAAGTTCGTCTCGCTGCGTAATGCGGTGTGATGACTTCAACTTAAACTCCTGACTGTTCGCACGGTCAGGCGGGGTTCGGAGGCACCTGGCAACAGAAGCCTCCACTTTTCTTCCCTGCGACCAACTCAAGAACGTCCTTTCCAATGCACGGGTTTGGCGCGTTGTCGCGTGGGCAGCTTTACCCTTTCGATTTTCAGTATTTTCAGCTTATATGTTCACTTGGGATTCCGGTTTTCGGAACCGAAGGGCCAGCATGAGCGACGATCAAATCCGATATGACATTCTCACCCAGGATGCGCTGCGCCGCGTAATCCGCAAAGTGCTCGAAGAAGTACAGCGAACCGGCCTGCCCGGACAGCATCATTTTTTCATCACTTTCCAGACCGCCTACCCCGGCGTGCGCCTGACAACCCGGATGATGGAACGATATCCTGACGAAATGACGATCGTGATCCAGCACAGTTATTGGAACCTTGAAGTCACCGAAACAGCGTTCGAAATCGATCTTTCATTTGACGATATCCGCGAGCGCCTGCGCATTCCTTTCGACGCGGTACGTGGCTTTTACGACCCGTCCGTGAAATTTGGTTTGCAGTTTGACGTGGCACCAATGGCGGCGCTGCCAAAACCGGACATGCCAGAGCCTGAGACTGCAACGAAAGGGCCGACGGCGATTTCAACTGCAGCCCCAAGGGTGCCAAGCGTCAAACCCAAGATTGCGGTGGATGCCAAGGCCGTAAAGCCAGCAGACAATCCGGGGGCTGAAAAGCCCGCCGAAGCTGGCGGCGAAGTTGTCTCGCTCGATTCGTTCCGCAAGAAAAAATAGGCCTGCGATGGCGCAAATCATCAATTTGCGGCATGCACGCAAGCAGGTTGCCCGAAAAGACGCCGAAGCAAAAGCCGACGCGAACCGTCTGCTCCACTCGGTCCCAGCCAGCCAGCGCAAAGCTGCGAAGAATATCTCGAACCTGGAAGAGCAGCGTCACGAGGCCAACAGGTTGGAGCCAAGGGTGTCGCTCGCTCAGGGTCCGACTGGCGAAAATTGATCGGACAAGTGTTGCGCAAGCATTCGGTCACCATCAACGGCCACGGCACCAGCTATTCGGTTGAAGATGAATTTCAGGCGGAACTGGTCAGACTTGCAACCATGGCACAAAAGCCGGTTGCCCGGTTGGTTACGGAAATAGATGCGAGCCGTCCGCCGGGAGCCAATCTCTCATCGGCCATTCGGCTACATGTTCTCAAGGCGCTACAAAAAGGCGCCTGAACAACCTCACTGCACAAAAAGCTTGTTGATGTTTTCAAGAAGATCGACGGGTTGGTCGGCTGCATTTTTGGGTGCGACAGGGGGTTGCGGTTGCTCAATTGCATCTGGCAGCGCGGGTTGCTGAAGCGTCTGCGCAGCCTTGCGCGCCTTCTCTTCTTCAACTGCCTTGCGTGCCTTTTCCTCCTCGGCAGCTTTGCGCGCCTGCTGCTCCTCAGCCTCTTTTCGAGCCTGAACTTCCTCTGCCGCCTTCCTTGCCGCCTCGACTTCCGCCTTGCGGCGTTCTTGCGCTTCTTCGGCAGCCTTTCGTTCCGCCTCGATCTGCTTCTGCAGCGCTTCAAGCCGCGCCAGTTCCTCTTGCCTTTGCCGTTCGCGAAACGCAATGCGGGCGTTGCTGACAACAACTTCTCGCCGCAACCGCTGTTTCTCCAGGACATTGGCCTGCAGAATTTCGACCCGCCGCTGTTCGCGTTCGAAACTGCGCAAAGCCAGAAAGCCTTCAAGCGCAGTGGTATCGAAGCTGCGCTTCATGGCTCCGGGAATTCCTTCGAAAAGCAGTGTTGCCGAAGGTTCGGCACCAGCCAATGCCTCGTCCCCGGCATCAAGGGTCAGCGCCAGCGACAATGTCGACTCACCGCTCACAAGGCTGGCCTTGCCCTCGGCAGCAAGCCGGCCATTGCTCCCCAAACCAGGCTGCAGCGACAAATTGCGGATTTCAACCACTCCGTCCTTGACCGAGAACGCCGCCCCAACTTCCGACGTGGACAGCGATCCCGACAAGATGGCGGATTGCGCAAGCGGAGCCACGGTTTGAGGATTTATTTCGAACTTGTCGACATCCGCGCCGGCAAGTATCTGCGGCAATCCTTCCAGATTGATCCCTTCGATTTTTCCTTCAGCAAGCTGGGCAGTGCCGCTTCCCGAAAGTCCCGCGATCAATGCCGGGAGACTGCGTCCCAGCATTTCCAGACTGTAGGTCACATTGGCGCGGCCTGACAGGAACGGCGGATGCCCAGTTGCGACCATTGCGAGCGAAGCATCGGCTCCGGCAAGACTTCCCGACAGGCTGCCGACCGCCGAACCCGATACATTTTGCAGCGTCCAAGTTCCCTTGTGCGTTCCACCGAACCATTGGAAAGAAAAATCCGTCAGTGAAAGCGTCTCCCCGGAAAGCTTGGCCTGGCCTGAAAACCCGACACCTTCTTCCGATACTCCGGTCAAAAATTTCTGCGCTTCTACGGCAATGTCAAAATCCAGCCCGTCGAACACCGGCTGGCCAAATTCGGCGTAAACCTCTCCGGTGAGTTCATCTCCCGCAATGGTTCCGCTGCCGGTTGCCAACTCCACCAGTACTGGAAGTGAGAAAACTGAGGTGTTGAGATTGCCGGAGATTTTCGGGCGGGCGGCGGGTTGGATGTCAAGCGAAAGGGCGCCACTGAAGGCATTGCCGGCCAATTGCCCGGAGAGGTTCTCAAAGACCCAAGCATTGTCCGAAGACTTGATACCCGCTTTGAGCGAAAGCGGCGTGCCACTGCCCATTCCCGGCGGGGCAAACCCGAAAAGCTGGATGAACGGATCAACGTCACCTGATCCCGCCGTCAATGCCGCGTCGACTTGCGGCTTTGAAAAATCGGGCCATGAACTTGCAGTCAACGGCGCAAACTTGCCAACTCCGGTAGCGACAAGCTCCGTTTGCGATCCGCGCAGGGCAATTGAGAAGTCAAGCTTTTCAAGTGCCGTTCCAGCCAATTCCAGATCAACCGAAACGGGACCTGCTGTATCCAACGGCAATGCGGGAAGCGAAAGCTGCCGTGCCAGCACACTGGGCATCTCGTTTGACAATTTTACCGTGAGGTCATGCCGCGCTGCCTGCCACTCGATCAAGCGTCCATCGATGCGGTCGGAAACCGAAAACTGGGTGCCGCCAAGTTTGCCCATCAAGCTGATGCTTGCCCGTGCGCCTTCGCCTTCAGGCCTGGCCTCGATTTTGACCTGGGCGTCGAGGTCATCGGAAAGCGCTTGATCATCCAGCAGCGCATCAAGGAACCGGTTTGCTCCCAGACGCTCACGTGCCAGTGAAACAAGGCCTGAGCCATCCACCGCCGTAACCCTGAGGCCGAAACTGCCGCTGGCACTGCCCAACAGATCGGTGATGTTTCCCGAACTTTCAACCTGCGCGCCATAGAGTGAACCAATGTTGAGCCGGTCAAGCGAGAGCGAACCGTCGGTTATGCGCATGTGCGCATCGACATCATTGGCCCGCATACCATCATGGCGCACTTCACCCGCACTCAATGCGACATCCAGATCGTGGCCGGAAAAACCGGTTGCATCACCGCCAATGAGGGACTGGATCGCCTTGAGATCCTCGATATCGATAGTATCGCCGGAAAGGTTGGCAATGATTGCCGGCCTGCCATTTTCAGGTTGCAGCCGTTGTAGCGATCCCTTGATGATGACATTGTCGAGTGCAAGTTCCAGAGCATCAAAGCTGGTCTGGTTTTGCGTCAAAGTCACGTTGGCGGAAAACCCGGCGCTCTTGAGCCGACGCAGGGACTGGTCGCTGCCGCCCGCTAGCCAGTTGGCAAACCCGGTCGGCTGGCGTGTTGCAAGCAACATCCTGCCCGAATAGCCGAAGTCGTCTGCGACACCCAGCAGACCATCGGCCTCGATTGTCGTGTTGCCCGGCAAGCTGGCGCGCAGGTTGGAAATTCTCCAGCCGGTTCCGTCCGGCTTCACGATTGCACTGATTTCCCGGATCACCGTGTCACCAGCAACGACGGCGGGTATTTCAAGGCTGATTTCGCCAATCGCCGGCGGCACCGGAATACGGTCGACAATCGCGCGGACTGCCGCAAGACGCTGCGTCAATTTCTGTTCCGGTGCGCTCCTGGAATTGCCGATCCGGTCAAGGTCGATCTGTCGGCCATCGGCTTCGACCCGAAATGCCACAACGCTGCCAATTTCCGCCAGCCCTTTGCCTGTGATGGTGTAGGGATCATCAAGATTGCCAATGTCCAGCTGATACTGCTCAACATTGATCCGCTCGGGCGTTGCCTCGAAAACGCCATTGGCAAATACCGGCAATGCATCTGCCTCGCGCTTGCCGTCTGCGCCAATTGCGGGCGTGAAGGAAAACTTGCCGGACCACGACAAGACGCCGGAGTCCAGCTTGAGAGGGCCATCCACCTGCAATCGGTAGGGTTGATTGTTGCGCCGCACATCAATTGCGAAGCGTATGGATCCATCCTCTTGCAGTCTGCCGGTGCTGATCGACATTTGGGTCTGGGAGCCATCCATCTCCCCGTCCGCGTCGATGTGCCATGGCCCGGTCAGTGCCTGCGCGCCGACCTTTGCGTTGATGCCCTGGCCACTGATCCGGTTTCCGCCAGCCAGCCCATCAATGACAAACGACCCGTTGGTGACGGTAAGGTTTTCCAGTTCGACCTTTTGCGGGTCGACAATCAACTGCTTGCGGCTGGTCCAGTCGATGGCGCCGGTTGAACTGACCCTGACAAGCGCCATGGGTCGATCCAGCCGCATGTCGACGATTTTTACTTCGCCTGAAAGAAACGGCAAGAGCTCGGCATCCATTGAAAACGCTTCTACCGTCATCATCGGCGTGCCGTCTTCGTATTCCCCGACCGAAACATCGGTGAATGTCACTGTCGGCAGCGGCAGAATGCGAAGGCTTGCTTTACCAGCCACATGTACCGGTTGCCCTACAATGCGCGAGGCTTCCTTTTCGAAGCCTTGGCGAAACGACGTCCAGTCAATGAAATACGGGGCGATCAGCGCCGTGAACAACGCGATCACCACCAGAACGCCGATGGGTATAAAAATGCGGTACAGCGTGACTTCTCCAAACTATCGCTGGTTCAGCCCGGGTGAGGCTCCAGCGCCAGCAGTTTTCCAGGGTTCATGATGTTGTCGGGATCAATGGCATTTTTGAGAACAGCCATGAGGTCAGCGCCATTGCCATGTTCATGCCGAAGGAACCGCCGTTTGCCTTGGCCGATGCCATGTTCGCCCGTACATGTGCCTTCCATGGCCACAGCCCGTAAAGCCAGCCGCTCGACAACGGCTTCCGCGCGCTGCAATTCATCGGGATCATTGGGATCAAATGTGATTGCCGCGTGGAAATTGCCATCACCCACATGCCCAAGGATCGGGCCATAAAGACCGTTTTCAGCTATGTCGCGGGCGGTATCCGATACACATTCGGCAAGCCGTGAAATGGGCACACAGGCATCGGTCGAAAGCGCCTTCTTGCCAACAGGTGCTGCGGCACGAAGCGCCCAATAGGCATCATGCCGCGCCTTCCAGAGCCGGTTTCGTTCCTCCGGTTTGCTGACCCATTCAAACCCGGTGCCGCCGCAATCATTGGCAATCGCCCCGAACAATTCTGCCTGCTCGGCAACCGAAGCTGGGCTGCCATGAAACTCCAGCATCAGCAGCGGTGAAACCCTGAAGCTGGTTTTCGAGTAAGCGTTCACTGCTTCGACACATTGCGCATCCAGCAATTCAATGCGGGCCATCGGAATGCCGCACTGCATTGCCGCAATGGTTGCCTCGCAAGCCGAACCCACATCGGCAAACGAACAAATTGCCGCCGACATTGCTTCGGGAATGCCCTGCAGCCGCAGGGTCAATTCGGTGATGATACCCAGCGTGCCTTCCGAGCCCACCATCAACCGTGTGAGATCATACCCAGCTGAAGATTTGCGCGCCCGCCCGCCGGTGCGAACCACCGATCCATCGGGCAGAACTGCTCGCAGGCTCATGACATTTTCCCGCATGGTGCCGTAACGCACCGCATTGGTGCCTGAAGCGCGCGTTGCCGCCATTCCGCCCAGGGAGGCATTTGCCCCCGGATCGATCGGAAAAAACAGCCCGAGATCACGCAGCTGATTGTTGAGTTGTTCGCGCGTGACGCCAGGTTGAACCGTTACGTCGAGGTCCTGTGGGTGAACCGCGACAATTTCGTTCATCCCGGAAACGTCAATCGAAATGCCGCCAAATGGCGCATTGACGTGCCCTTCCAACGAGGTTCCGGTGCCAAAGGCAATCACCGGCACCTTGTATGTTGCGCAGATTTTCACCGCTTCGCAGACATCTTCTTCGCTGCTGGCGAAAAACACTGCATCAGGCCATTGTGGGGTCAGATAGGTGGTGGTGTTTGCATGCTGCTCGCGCAAGGCATGAGAAGTCTTGAGTTTTTCACCAAAACGTTGGGCAAGTACTGAAATGGCATTGGTGATGCCGGTTTCGTTTTTCGCAGTTGTCAGTATGTCTGAAAGGGCCATGCGCATTCTCCTCATCACGACTTTAACGCTCAGGTGCGCCAATTCAATGACCAGATCGTCTGCCAGGCCTTCATCAAGCTGATTTGTCTAAAACAACACTCTTCATCGCAACCAATCCGTAAATCTCTTTGGCTATGGTTTTCCATGGCCATCTTTTCCGGCCGCTTGGTTTGCAGGGGCCATGATCAGAAAAATCCGTTCATTTTTGCTCAACACTTCCGGCAGCTATGCGCCGCTTGCCGCCCTTTTGGCGTTGCCGCTTTTGGGCACCGTTTCGGCAGCTGTTGAATATTCCAGCGTCTACAAGGTGCACCAGCACCTGCAGAATGCACTTGATGCATCTGCCCTGGCCACCGCCAAGGAACTTTCTTCCAGCGACGACATGCAATATCTGGAAGCCTATTCGAAGGACTTTTTCGAAGGAAATCTCGACGATTTCATAAAGATTGGCGATGTCGATTTCGGATTTGTTTTCGGGGATGCGCCAACCGGCGGCAAGCGTGTGACACTTACGGCCGAATACACTTACGATACCTTCATGGCAGGGGTGATAGGCGTCGAGGAAATACCGATGAAGGTGACGGCGGTGGTCGCGGCTGCAAACCGCACGGCGGAAATCGCCATTGTCATCGACAATTCAGGCTCGATGGACACCGAGAGTGGCCCCAATGACGAGACGCGCATGGAGCTGGCGCGACTTTCGGCAGCCCAGCTTGTCACGTCGCTGCACACCGTTGCCTCGTTCTCAAACAAGCCCGACCCGATCAAGATTTCGGTGGTCCCGTTTGCCGGTTCGGTCAATGTCGGCTCGAAATATCGCGGCGCCGACTGGCTGGACATGCGCGGCTGGTCTTCCATTCACCACGAAAACCTCGATTGGCTGGGAACTGTCAGCAAGGGCGATAAATGGCCGAATGCCACTGCATCGGGCGGTGGCTGGACATCATCCTCGACCAGCACAACCAGTGTGGGGCCGACACCGCCCAATCCGCTGCCTGCCGGCGTCACCAGTTTCTCGATGAACTGGCTGTCGCGCTGGACGCTTCTGGACAAGATCGGCGTTGCCTGGGACGGTTGCGTGGAAATGCGCCCGGATCCTTACAACACCACTGACACCACGCCAGATTCGGTTACTGCAGATACGCTTTTTGTGCCGATGTTCGCCCCCGACGAACCCGACAAGAAGAACAATTCGGAAGATGGCGACTACACCAACAAATATCTCAACGACTACGTTCGCGTGGGCACCGACTACGCGGCCACGTCGACCAATTTCGGCAGCAACTCCAAGCAGCATCTGCGCCAGGACTGGACCGTCAAATACAACAACGACGCCAAGCTGAAGGACAACAAGAACAAGGTACTGATCGGCCAGGAACGCAGCCGTGACTTCGGACCTTACGGCCCCAATATGGGCTGCACCACAGACCCGATCCAACCTTTGACCACCGACCCGGCAACCGCGATCACCGCCATCGAGAACATGGATGCAGGTGGCTACACCAACGTTCAGGCAGGCCTTGTTTGGGGCTGGAGAACGGTTTCAGCAAACCTGCCATTTGACGAAGGCCGTAGCTATGACGTGCCTGAAAACGACAAGTACATCATCCTGATGACCGATGGTAACAACACCTATCCGGCCCAATCCACCCTCAACAAAACCGAATATTATGCCTGGGGGTTTGGCAAGGACGACCGGGTGGAAGACGGGCTTGTCTCTGCAACTTCAGACGTTGACGCCATGAACCAGCAGACGGCGCGCACCTGCGAAAACATCAAGGCTGTGCAAGATGCCGATGGCGAGGCTGCCATCAAGATCTTCACCATCGTCTACGACGTCGCAGACGGATCAAGCGTCAAGGACCTGCTCTATGACTGCGCATCCACCAGCAAGACCGGCGAAAAATACTACTACGACGTCGAAGGTGCCGGACTTGCTGCGGCCATGGCGTCGATCGGCAACGAGATCTCGCAGCTTCGCATAGCCGAATAGGCTACATCGGCATCGGATACTGGCGGCGGATCGCGCCGATACCGGCAAGAACCTCTTTGGACAGGACCAGATCGCTTGCCGAAAGGTTTGCCCGCAACTGCGCCATGCTCGTTGCACCAATGATCGGAACCACTGGAAACGGCCGCGTCATGGTGAAGGCGATGGCCATGGCTGCAGGGTCCAGACCATGGCTTTTTGCAAGTTCACAATAAGCCGAAACCGCATTGCGGCTTTGCTCGGTCACCCTGCCGTTCAGCTCAGGCAGCATCGCATGGCGCGTGCCAGGCGCAATCACACCGTCCACATATTTGCCTGACAAAAGCCCTGCAGCCAGCGGCGAAAACGCCAGCAGGGTGACGTCTTCCTGCGCACCCACTTCCGCCAGATCAATATCGTAATGTCGGCAGAGCAGACTGTATTCGTTTTGCACCGACGCTATGCGCGGCAGACCATGGTGGCGTGATGCCTCCAAAAACTTCGCGGTGCCCCATGCGCTTTCATTGGAGAGGCCAAACGCACGCATCTTGCCTTCGTCAATCAGACGGTGAACCTCGCCAAGCAGATCGGCAACTTCGCCATCCATGTCACCGGTTTCCCCGCGCAACGGGTCATAATTCCAGTTTTGCCGGAAATGGTAAGAGCCGCGATTGGGCCAATGCAACTGGTACAAATCCACATGGTCTGTGCGCAGCCGCTTGAGACTGCCTTCCAAAGCCTCCCGAAGAATTTTTCCATCAACGCGCGCACCGTTGCGCACATCGCGGTTTCCCTCGCCAGTGCACTTTGTGGCAATGACCAGCGCATCGCGATCTGCCCGTCCGTGCAGCCATGTGCCGATGTATTCCTCGGTGCGGCCGGTGGTTTCCTTCAGCCGTGGCGTGGTGGGGTACATCTCGGCGGTGTCGATGAAGTTCACGCCTGCCCCGACCGCATGGTCAAGTTGACCATGGGCTTCGGCCTCGCTGTTCTGCGAACCCCAAGTCATCGTGCCAAGGCAAATCTGCGAGACAAGTATGCCGGTGCGGCCAAGCGGAACGGTTTTCATGGTGTTGCTTTCACAAGGTTGCAGCAGAAGATTTGATGGAGCCGAGCAGCGTCCTGCATTCGACAAAGGCCGATGGTTTGTCAACCTCAGCGCACCATGTTAGATCGCTCACGATATGGTGCAGGAGTAGGAAATGCGGGTTTTGGTCACGGGCGGATGCGGCTTCATAGGCTCGGCCCTCTGCAAGCGACTGGTGCGAAACGGCCACGCGGTTTTGAACCTCGACCTGCTTACCTATGCCGCAGACCCCCGCACGGTGGCAGCCATCGCTGACGATCCGCTGTACACATTCGTCCATGGTGATGTCCGCGATACCGAACTTTTCGGCGAACTGCTGGACAAGCACTCGGCGCAGGCAGTCGTGCACCTTGCCGCCGAAAGCCATGTCGACCGATCGATTGACGGGCCGAAGAATTTTCTCGAAACCAATGTGATGGGCACCTATTCGGTGCTGCAGGCAGTTCGCGGCTATCTCGACAGGGTTGGCGGTGAACTGCGGCAGGGTTTCCGCCTGTTGCATGTCTCCACCGACGAGGTGTTCGGCGATCTCTCCGCGGACGAACCCGCCTTCAAGGAAGACAGCCCCTATAGTCCCTCTTCGCCCTATTCCGCTTCCAAGGCGGCATCCGACCATCTGGTGCGCGCGTGGCGGCGCACCTTGGGGGTACCGGCGGTCGTGACGAATTGTTCCAACAATTACGGGCCATACCAGTTTCCCGAAAAGTTGATCCCGCTGATGATCGTTACTGCGCTGGCGGGCCGCAAACTGCCTGTCTATGGCGACGGTCGCAACGTGCGCGACTGGCTGCATGTGGAAGATCATGCCGATGCGCTCGAGACCGTGCTGATGCACGCAGAACCGGGCGACAGCTTCAACATTGGCGGCAATTGTGAACGGCGAAACATCGATGTTGTCCACGCGATCTGTGACGCTCTCGATCAGATGGCACCAAGAAATTCAGGCACATACCGCGACCTGATCAGCTTCGTATCGGACCGTCCCGGCCATGACCGGCGCTACGCAATAGATGGCAGCCATATCGCGCGAACGCTCGGTTGGCGTCCCGCCCGCCAGTTCGAACAGGGGCTGGAGGAAACCGTTCGCTGGTATCTGGCCAATGAAAACTGGTGGCGACCGCATCTTGAAGGAAAAAACGCATGAAAGTTTCGCGGCGCAAGGGAATCGTGCTGGCCGGCGGATTGGGGACCAGGCTGCATCCATTGACGATGGTGACATCCAAGCAATTGCTGCCCGTCTACGACAAGCCAATGATCTACTATTCCCTCAGCACTTTGCTGCTTGCAGGAATTCGCGACGTCCTGCTGATCTCCACGCCGCAGGCCCTGCCCCAGTTTCGTCAGTTGCTAGGCGACGGCTCCGACTGGGGGATAAGGCTCGACTATGCCGAACAGGCCAAACCCGCCGGGATTGCGCAATCGCTGATCATTGGCGAACAGCACCTTGCAGGCGGTCCTGGCGTGTTGATCCTGGGTGACAACATCTTCTTTGGAAATGGATTGACGGGCATGCTTGCCCAGGCCGACAGCCGCACCGATGGCGCGACGGTGTTTTCCTACCGGGTGCGCGACCCTTCGGCTTACGGGATCGTGACGATTGACGCCGAAGGCCGCGCAACCGCGATTGAGGAAAAGCCGGCCGAACCCAAATCCAATTTCGCAGTCACCGGGCTTTACTTCTACGATTCCAAGGCTCCGGCGCTTGCCCGCAAGATCAAGCCGTCGGCGCGCGGAGAATTGGAAATCACGACGCTCTACCAGCACTATCTGGAGATGGGCGAACTGCATGTCGTGAATCTCTACCGCGGGTTTTCCTGGTTTGACGCCGGCACTGTCGAAGCGCTTCTGGATGCGGCCGATTTCATCCGGCACATCGAACTGCGACAGGGGCAGAAAATATCCTGCCCTGAGGAAATCTGCCTCAACAATGGCTGGATTGAACCCGAGCGGCTGGATGAACTCGCACAGCGCCGCAACGGCAGCGCCTACAGCGACTATTTGCGGCTAGTCGCAAACGAGGTTCGCGACCGCAACGCGCAGGGAACTACCCGATGAACGCGGGGCCCATTCCATTCAACCGGCCATACCTTACCGGACAGGAAGGCAAGGCGATCAACGAAGCGCTTGAGACCGGCATCCTGCATGGCGACGGCCCGGCCACCAGAGCCTGCCAGGATTGGTTCGCTAGCCGCCTTGGTTCGGCTGCGGCTCTGATGACGCCATCCTGCTCGCTGGCGCTGGACCTGGCCATGCTCGTCGCTGGCATCGGACCCGGCGACGAAGTACTGGTGCCCGACTTTACCTTCGTAACGACTGCGCAATGTGTCGCGTTGCGCGGCGCTACCCCGGTTTTTTGCGATATTCGCGATGACACGCAAAACATCGACGAAACGCGTCTTGGCGAAGCCTTGACCCCGTCAACCAGGGCCATCTTGCCGGTGCACTATGCCGGAATTTGCGCCAACATGGACCCGATCAACGATTTTGCCAGGCAAAACGGTTTGCTTGTGGTGGAGGATGCGGCGCAAGCGATTGGCTCCACTTATCGCGGCCGGCCCGCCGGAAGCCTCGGCGACATGGCGGCATTCTCCTTTCACGCAACAAAAAATGTGCAATGCGGCGAAGGCGGCATGCTGACCGTAAACAATCAGCGCTTTGTCGATCCCGCCCACATTGCCTGGGAAAAAGGCACCGACCGTCGCCACTTCATGGAAGGGCGGGTTGAAAAATACCAATGGAAGAGCCTGGGCACCAGCTTCGTTCCGTCGGAAATCAGCGCTGCGATGCTGGTCGCCCAATTGGCGGCAGCGGATGCCATCAACGAACGCCGCCGCGAAATCTGGAACCGCTACCATGACGCTTTCGCAGCGCAGGAACAACGCGGCGTTGTGCGGCGGCCCTTTGTGCCTGAAGTCTGTACCCACAACGGGCATCTCTATTATCTGATCTTGCCGGACCGGGCAGCACGCGATGGCCTGTTGCGCCATCTGGCAAGCGCCCTCGTAACCGCGACCTTCCATTACGTTCCGCTTCACGCAACGGAGGGCGGCATGAAATACGGACGCGTTGGCATGCAATTGAGAAACGCCGTCAGTCTGCCCGACCGACTGATCCGGCTGCCGCTTTTCCCGGCGCTTTCGCCCTCTGATCAGGACCGGATCGCAGAATTGACCCTCGACTACCTTCGCAAGCTGTAAGGTAACCGGGCAATGGAAAATGAAATCTTGATCGGCAGCCGCGACGATTTCGCCCGCCTTGGCTACACCGATGGTGTTTCGCCTTTCCCCAAAAAATCAGGCTGAATAGGCGACAAGCCAGATGCCGGCAACGATGAATCCGCAACCGGCGATTTGCGGCAAACGGACAGCTTCGCCCAATATCGTGGCGCTGCCAAGCATGACCAGCGGATAAACCAGCGCTGCAAACGAGATGGCAATGCTGAGCGGCATTCGCGAAAGGGAAAAATACCAGAGTAACGCTGCGGCGACGAGCAACACGCCAGCGCCCCAGAGCCAGATATCACCGAGGATCTTGACAAAATACGGGAGCAAGGAAGCATCGACCGGCGCAGGGCCATGTTCGACGTTCAAGCGATATTTGACAATAAGCTGCACGGCAGCAACACCAAATACACCGATGACCAGAGTGAGGAATCTCATCTTGAACCTTTTGCTTTGCCAATTTGAGCCAGGGCCTGGTCGGGCTTTGGCGATTGTGTTCCGATAATCTTGGCAGGATTGCCTGCAACGACCGCAAAATCCGGCACATCGCGGGTAACAACGGCGCCTGCACCCACATAGGCGCACTGCCCGATACGTATGTCCGGCAGGATGGTTGCATTCGTGCCAATCGACGCGAAATCGCCCACACTGACCCTTCCGGCAAGTTGGGCGCCGCCCATGACATGCACTCCACGCCCGAGTTCGCATTCATGGTCAATGACGCTTGCCGTATTCAGGATCGCGCAGTCACCAATCTTTACAAAGTGATGCACCCTGGCACCCAGGAAAACATGATGATGATCGCCGATCGAAGAAGTGTCTTCGATATGTGCCGTTGAATGAACCACACTTACTGGAGACAATCCGGCATCGCGCAAATGGTCATAAATCTGCGTGCGGGCCAGCCCGTGTTCGCCTCCAATGGCAATCATGAAATGGGAAGCTTGCGCTATAATTGCTGGAAGGCGGTTCACTTCGCTGGTGAATTCACCCCGGGTTTGAAAGGCGGGTTTCTCCCGGGATGCATCAAACAGAAATAGAGGCATACCATCAGCTACATCCGCGTATTGCAGCAAAAGCCTGGCCTGTGAAGAAGCGCCCCAGATCAAAAGGCCGCTCATTTCTGCCCCCCACTGGTGACTTTGTCGACGATATAGATGGGCCGTCGTTTGGTCTCCTTGAAGACCTGTCCGACATAAAGGCCCAGTATGCTTATCGCGAAAATCTGCGCGCCGCCAAAAAAGGCAACCATCGCCATTAGGCTGGGCCAACCGGCCACCGGGCTGCCAAAAAACAGCGCCCGCAAGATGACGGCCAAGCCCAGCACCACAGAGCCGGCAGCGATAGCTGCACCACTGGCCGCCAGATAGCGCAAGGGGCGGTCGGTATAGGTGACGACCGAGTCAAAGGCCAGGCGCAAAAGTTTGCGGAAGTTGTACGAAGATTGCCCCGCAGGCCTCTCGTCGCGGGGCAATCTCAGCTTCGACGAGGAAAACCCTACCTCGTTCATCAGTGCCGGAAAAAATCGCATCTGCTCGGGGAAGGCGCGGTACGCCTCGGCTACCTTGTCCGAAAAGATCCGGAAGTTTCCGATCTCGTTGGAAAAATCGGTGAGTGACATCCACCGCAGCACCAGATTGAACGCACGCGAACCAAATGTGCGCCGCAGCCCCAATCCCGAGGATTCGCGTTGTGCCAGAGCGACGTCAACACCCTTTTCAAGGGCGTGAGAATAGAGCGAAGGGATGTCTTCGGGCCGGTCTTGCAAGTCACAATCCATAACGACGTACCATCTTGCCCGCGCATGATGCATGCCCGCAGTGATGGCCGCGTGCTGCCCGAAATTTCGGCTCAGCCGGACACCGGTTATCCGGCTGTCCTGCGAAGCGGCATGGGCGATCTTCGCCCATCCCTCGTCCGGGCTGCCGTCGTCGACCAGCACCACCTGCCAGTCAGCACCAATGGACGAAAGCGCAGCGGACAGCCGCGCGACCAGTCCGTCAATGAGGGCTTCGGAACGAAAATACGGTATGACTACCGCGATCTGCGGCAGCTTTGCCGGAATCGCTTCGACATTTGTCTGCCCGTTCATGACGCCAACCCGCCGGCGGTCACAACGCAGTGGGAATAGGGAATGCGCAGCATTCCGGTGCGAATTTGCGTCTCGACAGATCCAAATGCTTCTTGGGCGAGCGCCATGTATTGCGCCTCCAGGCGGATGTTCTGTCCGCTGTCCATGTCTTTCATCCAGCGGGCGAACGCATGCTGGCCATCATGGTAAACCGGCTCGATTGCGATAAATCGGCCTTGTGGCGCCAGCAATCGCCGCGCTGCGCCAAGCAGGCGTTTGGCCTGCTCATCGTCGAGATGGTGCAGAAGACCGAAGGCAAAGACGATGTCGAAATGGCCTTGCGGCAGACCCAGTTCACCGGACACATCGCCACAAATGAAGCGGGCGCGGGCAGAACCGAAACTGTTTGCTGCCTTGGCAATGTGCTCGCGGTTCCAGTCAACACCAACATACTCGCCAGCGGCGCAAAGCTGGGGATACCATGTTCCCGGACCGCAACCGACTTCAAGCACCCGCTTGCCTTCAAGGTCGGCGAAATATTCTGCGGCATAGCTTTGCCGCGCCAGCCGCCCGCCAAGAAGATTTTGGAATGCGTCATACAATGCAGGAACTGTAACGAGGCTGTAAATGCCTGTGGTCTTCTCAGCCATGCTGTCTCCATGGGTCACGGGCCGGTTCTTAAAGCCTTGCAACGCGAATCACAAACTTGAAATTGTCTACCCGGCGAGTGATTGACACGCGTCGATGATAACGCTGCGGATGCATTGGATATCAGTCTTACTAACCGGACTGGGTGCAGCGCTGCTCACTTTAACTACGCGCCGAAATTGTGCGTCACCCTGGCTGATCCCTGCAGTCGAGAAGCAGGGTTTGCGCTCGCCTAAAAACCATGACTTCCTTGAATTGCTTCGACCTCGCCATGTCGCAGATTTTCTTGTCCCCCAGGGAAATGGCGGCGGGGACCGAATGAACGTAGTCGGAAAATCCGTAACTGGTAGGAAAATCACACCAATCGGGGGGACGCCCCGCCAGCAAAGGCGTAGCTGCGGCAGCCTGTATGAAAAAGGCATCTGCCCAGCAAGGAATCGCCGACCAGAATACAGGCATGTCGGGACTGACATAGGCGGCAAGCCCCTTGCGCGGAGCGCCGGCATCGGCAAGCAAAGCAACCATTGCACGACGGCTGGCGCCTTTCTCGGGATCGGTCACCACAAGAAGGTCAGCGCGGTAATTTCCCACACTGGCAAGCCTTGTTCCATCGACAATGCAGGCGATCGCCAGCAGACCGATAGCAGCCCAAACTCCCGGACTGCGATGCTGAGCTTGTGACGGAAGTGAGAATGCGGCGATTGCAATGACCGCGCCCCACAGACCCGGATTGGCAAAGTATAGCGCTGCGCCTGCTGGCAGCGCCAGCAATTCGCTTGATACGAATGCAGCGAGGATCATGACAAGCAATGCCAATTCATGGCGGGCCGGCTCGATTCCACGCCGCCAGGCCTGGGCCACAAACAGGAATGCCGCGGCACTCACAAGCAGATGAACAATGCCAGCCCTCGGATAGCGAAACAGGAAGTGGAAGGGGACAAACGTCTCCGTTCCAATTTCTCCGCCCTGCCCTCCCATCATCAGCACAACCAGGAACGGAACAGCGGCAAAACAAAGCGCTTCGAACACCCGCCAATACCACCGGGAATTGCCAAGCAAATAGTACGCAAAGACACCGCAGGCGAGTACTGCTCCTACAGATATCTTCGCCAGGCTCGCGGCCCAGATAAGGACGGCAAGCAAAATCCCGCGTACGACCCAACCTGTGAAACCGCTATTCGTTGAATTGCCAGCCATGGCAAGCAATGCAAGCATGAAGATCGCCATAGCAGTGGCATGCGATTCCGAAGCAAGAAAGCTGTCAGCGTCGAATGCAGAAAGAAAATAAAGCAAAGCCAATGTTGTGACTGAAATGATGAGGCGTTTGTTTGATTCAATGCTCTGGCTCACATAGGCCAAGACCACAAGCAGAAAAGAATAATTAAGAACAGGTAGTATGATTGCCTCCAGCGCCAGGGAGTACGCTGTCAGCATCGGTGCTCCGGTGAGCCAACCAAAGATGCCAATCGCACGGTGGCTCAGCACATGATATGAAACTGGGACCAACCCGTCGACGCCGAGCGAGACCTCGCCATGGTGGAGGATCATGTTCGCCAGGGCCGCGTGAAAAATTGTGTCCTTGTGCTGTGCCCCTGCGAAAGCCAGTTCTGAAGCAAGCGGCGTCGCATACCCCGTTCCCACCACGCTTGCCATGGCAGCTTCTGCGAGCACCAGTCCGAGGATCAGCGCCGGCAATATGCCGACGCGTATATTGCGCGCTGCTGGCGTCAGTCTGTCTGCAAAGAGATGTACCACCAGAATGCACCCCGCGCCGGCGAGGAATGCAATCGTTGCAAAACGCACGTCATCCGCCACCGATGTAGAAACCGGCAGCCGCGCGATAACCCAAATTATCATCGCGAAGAAGGATTGAGCCAAAGCAATCGCCCTGACGTGAACCATGAAGTTTACCTGGGCGGCACGTTAAAGGTCAGTGCGTTTTACACGCAACAGAACGATACGCAATCGTATCTCTCGCGTGCATGCATCCGCAAAAAAACGAATTCCCGCCATCCGGTCTATGCATCAAGTTGCGAGGAAGACCTTGATGCGCTGCTGACGCTGATCGCAGGGCATCATTGCGGCCAGCCGCTCACAGACGAGGAATTGCGGCCCTTTTGCTGGGTCGACGAGCCCCGCGACGAGCGCCACTACCTGCAACGTGTGTGGGAAACCCTGTCCCGCCCTGCCATATGAGCCAACAGCCGCCTTTCCTTTGCGCGCGGAATCACTACATTGAGAACAAATGGCAAACCCACGCCCCCAGCCTCCCCTTGCCGCCGGTAAAACGGCGCATGAAAGCGCGCCTGAAAATGGCGGCATAGCTGCGCGCGCGCTCTCTGCACGGCGCGGACCAGTGGATGATACGCCCTGGCTTTCCGGCCTCAACGCCGAGCAGCGCGATGCCGTGATGACCACTGAAGGGCCCTTGCTGGTGCTGGCGGGTGCGGGCACCGGGAAAACCCGGGTTCTCGTTGCGCGCATTGCCCACATCCTCGCGTCAGGCCTTGCCCGGCCTTCGCAAATTCTCGCCGTCACCTTCACCAACAAGGCGGCGCGCGAAATGAAAGAGCGCATCTCGCGCTACAGTGCCGGAGAAGCCGAAGGCATGCCTTGGCTCGGCACCTTCCATTCCATCGGTGCGAAAATCCTGCGCCGCCATGCCGAACTCGTCGGTCTGAAATCAAGCTTCACCATTCTCGACACCGACGACCAGATCCGGCTGTTGAAGCAGTTGATCCGCGCCGACGGTATCGACGACAAGCGCTGGCCGGCCCGCATGCTGGCCGGCATGATCGATGGCTGGAAAAACAAGGGCCTGTCGCCCGAACAAATCCCCGAGGGCGATTCGCGCGCCTATGGCGATGGCAAGGGCAGACGCCTGTTTGGCGAGTATCAGGAACGCCTGATATCGCTCAACGCGGTTGATTTTGGCGACCTGCTGACCGAGTGCATACGCCTTTTCCGTGAAAATCCGGATGTGCTGACCGACTACCGCCAGCGCTTCCGCTACATGCTGGTCGACGAGTACCAGGACACCAATGTGGCGCAATATCTGTGGCTGCGGCTGTTGGCGCATTCTCCTGTGCTGGCGCGAACTGCCGCGGCGCCGCAAGGCACTGCCCCCCTCTCCCCCCTTGCGGGGGAGATGTCTGCGCAGCAGACAGAGGGGGGTGGGGCTGTAAAAAGCGCACCCCCCTCAGTCGCCTACGGCGACATCTCCCCCGCAAGGGGGGAGAGGGGCACTCCGCCCAATATCTGCTGCGTGGGCGATGATGACCAGTCGATCTATGGCTGGCGCGGCGCGGAGGTCGACAACATCCTGCGTTTTGACAAGGATTTTCCCGGCGCTAAGGTCATCCGGCTGGAGCGCAATTACCGCTCGACCGGCCACATTCTGGGCGCTGCCTCGCACCTCATTGCCCACAATGAAGGCCGCCTTGGCAAAACGCTCTTCACCGATGCAACCGATCCGGAAGCGGCCCGCGTAGCTGTCGCTGCCTCCTGGGACTCAGAAGAAGAAGCCCGCTCCATCGGCGAAGAAATCGAGGCGCTTCAGCGCAATGGCCACGCCCTCAACGACATCGCCATCCTGGTGCGCGCCTCGTTCCAGATGCGCGAATTCGAAGACCGCTTTGTCACGCTCGGCCTCAATTACCGGGTGGTCGGCGGTCCGCGTTTTTACGAGCGGCTCGAAATTCGCGACGCCATGGCCTATTTCCGTGTCGTGTGCCAACCGGCGGATGATCTTGCTTTCGAACGCATCGTAAACACGCCCAAGCGCGGCCTTGGCGAAGCAACCATCCGTCAGGTCCACGACCTTGCCCGCGCCCGCAAGATCCCGCTGCTGGCTGCTGTGCGCGAGCTTTGCGAAACTGAAGAATTGAAGCCCAAGGTGCGCTCGACGCTGAAAGCGCTGGCAACCGATTTTGCCCGCTGGTCATCCCTGCTCGACAGCACCGCCCACACCGAACTTGCCGAGACCATCCTTGAAGAATCCGGCTACACAGCGATGTGGCAGGCCGACCGTTCGGCTGAAGCGCCGGGAAGGTTGGAAAACCTCAAGGAACTGATCCGCTCGATGGAGGGCTTCGAGGGACTTGCAGGCTTCCTTGAGCATGTGAGCCTCGTCATGGACACCGACAACAACGCCGCGCTAGACGCCGTGTCGCTGATGACGCTGCATTCGGCCAAGGGGCTTGAAATTGAGAGTGTGTTCCTGCCCGGCTGGGAGGAAGGCCTGTTTCCGCACCAGCGCGCCCTCGACGAAGGCGGGCGTTCCGGTCTCGAAGAGGAGCGCCGCCTTGCCTATGTCGGCATCACGAGGGCGCGCGAACGGCTCTACATCTGGTTCACTTCCAACCGCCGTATCCATGGCATGTGGCAGTCCTCCATTCCCTCGCGTTTCCTGGATGAATTGCCGCCAGCCCATGTCGAAGTGGTTGAAACCGGCTCTTCCTATGGCGGATATGGCTCTGCGCACGCCGGCGGCGCATATGGTGCCAGCCGTTTCGACACCGCCGACCCGTTCAAGAGCAGCTATTCATCGCCCGGCTGGCAACGCGCCCAGACCAAGAGCCCCGAGGCTGCAAAGCAAAACTGGGGTGGCCGCTCCGGGCCGCAGACCAAGGGCCGCACCATTGAGGGCGAACTCGTCGCTTCTTCGGTCGCCCGCCATGATTCCCCCTTCAAACAGGGCGACCGGGTGTTCCACATCAAGTTCGGCTATGGCGTGATCGCCGCCATCGACGGCAACAAGCTGACCATCGATTTCGACAAGGCCGGCCAGAAACGGGTGCTGGATAGTTTTGTGGAGGGGACGGGTTGAGGGCTATTTGAATTCCACGACTTTTGAGACAATGTATTCATCCCGATAGTTTTCCAAGTTCGAGAAAATTAGATTTGCATTCCCCAAGTCTTCGCGCATACCAAGGCCAACATTGCGCATGATGTCCGCAACATAACGTTTGCTGGCGAAATAGCGCTCAGGCGAAATCAAACTATCCAGCGGGGTCTGAATCGTCATGAAATTCTCGTATCCGCCAAGGCCCCTGAATAATGTAAACGTACATTGCTGAATTTTCTGCGGGCAGTTTTGTTCGCATATTTTTCGCAGACGTGCGGTCTCCGATGCGTTAAAGACCGCATCTGCGGCAATTTCTCGAGCAACAGGGGCGAGACTCTCCATAAGATTCACGTATTTCTCTCTTTCAATTTTATCTTTTGTATGTTCGTAGAATTTATAACTTTTACTTAAATATCCATTTTGCAGTTGAATCCAAACAGCGTAATATTCATTTCTATTCGCTGCCTGATCAGGAACTCCATATAATATTTTTTGGAGAGGTGACAATATTTCGCTTGGGTTAAAATTTTCAAGTATTAGACCTGCGATCGCAGCCGGCTCAGGATCCCCCCGCGCATAATCTCGCCAGTAGGACAAATAACCCCACTTCATAAATTCAATCTCGTTCGGCCATAACTCGACCATGTGATCTATTTCTGATATTTCATAAATAAATGAACGGTATCTTCGTATGATCGCAACAATTACTTGTGATTTCAAACCTGAGGTTTCAAGTATTTGTAAGTCTTTTAAGGTCAGTTTTCCGCTAATTGTTTTCTGCAAAGCATTTGCTATATTCTCTTTATTTTTGATCTGTCCTAGCCATGGTTTTCCAAAAACTCCACCTGGCGCCTTCAAAATCGCGTTTCTTTCCATCGATTCCATGGTGGACAAAAATGGCGAAGGCTTGGCAGTCCGGTTGGCGATCTGCCCCAGCAGCAACATCGCATCCTCATCCCTGCCCAGCGAAAGTGTCTGCAGCGCCGGTAGGGCAAGTTCATCTTGGTCATTGAGCCAGAATTCTATTGCCTTCTCCAACTCTCGGCTGGCCGAGTTCGATGCAAGGCAGGAGATTTGTAGCCAGCTAAAGGCAGCAAGGACTATGAAGAGTAATCTTGTGATCATTTTTCGTACCAGGCCAAGCAAAGAAGAAGGTATCCCTCTGCAGATACAAATCAAAGTTTAGTCAGACATTTAAACCCAACCACTGTTTTACATCAAGCCTTGCATGTCGCGTTGTCATCGACGGCAACAAGCTGACCATCGATTTCGACAAGGCCGGACAAAAGCGGGTGCTGGACTCATCTGTGGAGGGCAAGGGTTGGGGACCAGGTGACCCTTCAGGAAGTGATCTTGAAGCTCGCCACCCTGACCGCCTGACTATTCCTCGGTCAAAATGTCGAAATGCAGGACATCCTCCCGCGCACCAAGCTTGGTGTAGAGCGCTATTGCCGGATCATCGCCATGGTCTGCCTGCACAAACATCACCGCTGCGCCCTGCCCGGCGGCAATCGGCTTGAGCGTCTGGATCAACTGTGTCGCGACCCCTTGTCGCCGGAATCGTTCGACGACCGCAAGGTCGTATATGTACATCTCGCTGCGCTCCTGCTCGAACTTTATCAGCTCGTAAGCCGCAAGCCCGCCGGCAATTTCACCACGGCACTCTGCAACCAGGCAAACAAATTGGAGGGATTGGAGCAATTTTCGGACATAGGCATCTCCCGGCTTTTGATGCCGATATGAAGGAGCATCCGCAAAAGTTTCGGCGAAAACTTCCATGAGCAATCGGAATTCGCCCAGATCGCCAGCAGTCAAGCGCCGAATTACAAACTTGTCAGAGGACATGATTTATGGTCTCCACCACCTGATGATAATCGGTCGCCGAAACTGGCGATATCCCCCCATACACGGAGCACCCCATGGAAACGCGCGACTCAAACGGAACCCTGCTTGCCGAAGGCGACACGGTTTCCGTCATCAAGGATTTGAAGGTCAAGGGTTCTTCCTCGGTCGTCAAGCGCGGCTCGACCTTCAAGGGCATTCACCTGACCGACGATCCGGACCTCATCGAAGTGCGCTCAAAGGAAATCAAGGGTCTGGTTTTGCGCACCGAATTCGTCAAGAAGGGCTAAGCCTTCAGCTGCCCCATTTGTCGAGGAAAGCTTCTGCCGACAGTGCCTGAATGTCGGGAATCGCCTCGAATATCCGCGCCTCTTCCCAGTCCCACCAGTTGAGTGCCAACAGCCGTTCAATGGTTTGCGGCGCAAAGCGAAGGCGCAGCTTGCGCGCCGGAACCCCGGCTACGATCGTGTAGGGCGGCACATCGCGGCTCACCACCGCATTGGCCCCGACCACTGCCCCGTGACCGATGCTGACACCCGGCAACAGCACTGCACCATGGCCGATCCACACGTCATGGCCGATGGTAACGCGTTTGCCCGCACGGTAGGACCGCCATTCCTGGTCGATGCCCTGGAATCGGAAGAACTCGTTGGGTCTGTAGCTGAGCTTGTGGCTGGTGACGCGCGCGATGGGGTGTTCCAGCGCGTTGATGCGTGTATTTGCGGCAATCGAGCAGAACTTGCCGATATCGGCATAAATCGCCTCGGCCTGCCGCTCGAAATAGGAAAAATCGCCAAGCTTGACATCGCGCAGGATCGTGCGCTCGCCGACCACCGTATGGCGTCCAAGCTTGCAGCCCTTGGTTTGCGCGGTCGAATGGATTTTCGGTGTCGGGCTGAAATACGGGTCGTCGTTTTCCATGGCTCAAATGGCGTAGCGCGAAATGTCCCAGGCAAGGCCGGCCTGGTCGTCGCGAATGCTTTGCATCTCGATCCGCCGCCAGCCCGTGGCGCGCAATTCGGTCCAAAGGCGCTGCGATGCGGCGGTCCAGTTCGGCTTGTCGTTGCGACCGGCAACACACGAAACAATCACTTCAACCGTGCGCGGCGAGCGGGCCGCCAGCTTGCGCAAATGCAACACGCCCTGAGGGTCGTAATAAAGGACTTCGGAAGCCACCAGGATGCGCGGCGCAACCGGATCGGGCGTCCCGTCCCATGCAGCAAGACTGGAGCGCACCCGCGCCACCGGCACCTTGCCATCGCGGATGGCTTTGAGCGCCACTCCGGATATGTCAATTGCAAGATAGCGTTTCACCGCCTTTGGCGGCAGCCACGGCAGCAAAAGACCTTCGCCGCTGCCAATGTCGGCAATTTCCACGGCGCCATGCACCCGTGACCCGCGATCAATCATCGCGCCAATCTGCGGAAATCGTTTCAGCTCGGCCGGCCTGTGCAGGAACGCCAGTTTGCCTGCCTTGAAATCAGCATCCCACAGCGCTGCGCTTTTCATGGTCCGCCTCCGCAATCGGGGGAAGCCGCCAAGGCGCGGCGGCGGATGTTTGTCGCGAAAAACA
This sequence comes from Salaquimonas sp., assembly GCA_041739465.1. Lineage (GTDB taxonomy): Bacteria > Pseudomonadota > Alphaproteobacteria > Rhizobiales > Rhizobiaceae > BOKV01. Next base: position 11,687 of record JBGSNX010000009.1, on the reverse strand, counting down.
ACGTTTTGCAAGCACTGTTTGCGTCATGCAAAATGCCGGTCATCGGTTTGTAACAAAGTTGCACCGCGTGCTATCACCGGCACAACTTCTGAGGAGAATCCCCATGCGCCGTCTGTTTCGTCTGGTCCTTTGGCTTGCATCTGCCCTTGTCATCATCGGCGGTGTGGCCGCAGCGTTCAATTGGGAACGGCTGGTCCGGCTCAACAATGTCAATACCCTGTTTGACGAAGGACGCATCGTTTCGAACTTTTCGTCGATGAAGGACCTGTTCTTCTGGAAGGAAGTGAAGCGTTCGGGCGATGTCGTGCCGTGGGTCGCGGACCCGGCTTCCCTGCCTGCAACCTACACATTCGACGGCGCAGAGCGCCAGGTTTCTGCTTTCCTGGAAAAGACGGCCACCACTTCGCTGGTGGTCATTCGCGATGGCAAATTGGTACATGAGGAATATCGCCTTGGCACCAAGCCGGAGGACCGGCGTATTTCCTGGTCGATGGCAAAATCCTTCCTGTCGGCGATGTTCGGCGCGGAAGTGGTGAACGGCAATATCAGTCTTGCCGATCCGGTCGACAAATACGCACCGGCGCTCAAGGGCACCGTCTATGAAGGCGTCACAGTGCGCAACGTCCTCAATATGGCCTCAGGTGTGAAATTCAACGAGGACTATCTCGATTTCTGGTCGGACATCAACAAGATGGGCCGGGTGCTGGCGCTCGAAGGTTCGATGGATGAATTCGCGGCCGGGCTTGAGGCCCGCGAACGTGAACAGGGACAACTGCGCCAATATACTTCCATCGACACCCATGTTCTTGGCATGGTGCTGCGCGGTGTCACCGGCAAGGATCTGCCGCAGCTGATGGAAGAACGGCTGTGGTCAAAACTGGGTGTGGAGACCGATGCCTACTATCTCACGGACGGGTTTGGTGTGGCTTTTGCGCTGGCCGGTATCAACGCAACCACCCGCGACTACGCCAAATTCGGCCAGATGATGCTCGACCTTGGTCGCTACAATGGCCAGCAGATCGTACCGCTCGCCTGGGCAATTGACGCGGTAAAGGCGACTGCGCCGAAGGCATCGGACCCACTTGACCCGTTCGGGTATGGCTATCAGTGGTGGGTGCCGCTCAACCCAGATGACGAGTTTTACGCCATCGGTATCTACGGACAATTCATCTACGTGAACCGGCCAGCGCGAATTGTTGTTGTCAAAACCTCCGCCGACCGCAATTTCCGCAATGACAATGCCAACGGATCGAAAATCGAGGAAGAGACGCTCCAGATGTTCCGGGGTATTGCCTCGGGATTGACGAACTGGAAGCAGTCCGGGCCAAACTGACCATGCAGCAAACCCGCCTCTTTTTGACAACCAACGAAGCAAAGGCCCGTGCCATGGCGCGGGTGCTGGAGGCCGAGTTCGAAGAGGACGCGCTGCCTGTTGCCGCCTTTGAAGTCGATGAGGCGGCGGGCATCTGGAGCGTGGCAATTTATGCTGCCACTGACGAGGTCGCACATAGCGAACAGCGCATGGCTGCAGCTCTCGCCGCCGCCGGATTGCCGCATGAAATCGACCGCGAAACCCTTGGCGATGTCGATTGGGTGGCAACAACGCTCGCCGAACTTTCTCCTGTTCGCGCCGGACGATTCATCGTCCACGGTAGCCATGACAGCCATGTGCCAAGACCGCACGAGCATGCAATCCTGATCGATGCTGGCCTTGCCTTTGGCACCGGCCATCACGGCACCACGGCGGGGTGCCTTTCCATGCTGGCGCGAGTCATGAAGCGGCGCCGCTACTTCAACGCGCTGGACCTTGGCACCGGCAGTGGTGTTCTGGGTATCGCCGCCGCAAAGGCGCAACCGCTTGACGTTCTGGCCAGCGACATCGATCCGGTGGCAACCATGGTGGCTCGCGAAAACACCCGCCTCAACCATGTTGCAAGCCGCGTGAAATGCGTAACCGCAACCGGCTTCAACCACCGGGCATTTGTGGAAAACGGCCCATTCGATCTGGTACTGGCAAACATACTCGCCCGTCCATTGGAACAGCTGGCCCGCGACCTTGCCGCTAACCTGGCACGCCCGGCGACCGTGATCCTTTCCGGTCTGCTGCCACACCAGAAGGCGCGCATCGTTGCCGCCTACCGTGCACAAGGGCTGCGGCTGGAAAAGGCACATGTGCTCAATGGCTGGCTGACACTGGTGCTGGCGTTTTAGGGCACCATTGACCGGGCTTGCCAGCGCCCGCCACTTGTGTGGATACTGCCTGCGATGCCCTGCCACCGGGTTGGGTATCAAAGATCGCTGGCAGTCTGACCTGCCGCTTGCGGCTAGGCAACAAGCCGTCGTTTCAGGCAGGAAAAATTATTGAGGGTGCAGCATGACGCCCGCGCAAACAGCAGTCATTTGTCTTGTAGCCGTCATTGGTCACTTGATGGCGCTTTTCTGGCTTTGCGTTGAAGAATATGAAGTCGATCTGAAGCGACAAAAAATATACGAATTGCCGATCCGCGACCCGCAGGTCCGTCGCGAGCTTTTAAACTCACTGCACACGCCGTTGCATGCATTGGTGCTCCTTGCTTTCCTGTTATACGGATTTTTTGCGGACCGCAGCCTGCTGGGGTTCGTGCTAACGCTGGTCTTGACGGCTGTTTGGGCGGAGATCTGGCACTATGCTTCCCACCGGGCTTTCCATTGGCCGCCTTTGCACTGGATACATGCCGAGCATCACAAGAGCAGGCTCTCAAGCCCGTTCACTGCCTTGTCTTTCTCGCTGACGGAAAAGCTGATCTTTGACCTTGGCATCGTCGGTGCGCTGGCAATTGCCGATCTCTTCTTGCAACTGAATTTCTTCGGGGTAGCGGCATGGTTTGCCATCTATCTGGTCGTCAATTCCTATGGACATGCCAATTACGAAATCCGCTCCCCCGGCTTCATGAAACTGCAAGGCATCTTCATCACCAGCACGGTCTACCATTCGCTCCATCATTCCCGGTACACAGGCAATTATGGCCTTGCGACACGGTTCCTTGATCGCTGGTTCGGGACGGAGTGGCCCGATTCAGAGGCAGCATTCGACCGCGTGGTGGTAGCCCGGCGACCTTTTCACGAACTTCGCGAGCGTGCCGATGACAGCAAAGATGGTGCCGCATGAACAGCGAACTTGTTGATGCCCTGAAGCGCCATTGCCAGGTCAAGTTGATCAACTCGGGAACAGTGCTGCGCTACCGCCGCGGGTTCGGCGAACAGATGCTTTTGCTGCTGGAAGGAGAAGTTGAAATCCGGCTTGGCGAAGGCGAACAGGCACATGTTTTGACAGTAGGTCAGCACTCGATCATTGGCGAAATAGGCTTTCTGACTGGCAAAGGCGCAACGGCACAAGTGACTGCGTCGAAAGCCGTTACGGCGCTTGGCATCGGCCATGACGAGTTGCGCGCCCTTGAAAGACACGAGCCTGACACCGCAATCAAACTGCAACGGCATTTGGCCTTGTTGGCGCGTTCACGCATGGCGCAAAACGAGGTCCTGCTGGAGGGTTATCGCGATGGCGATGAGTCCGGCTTCGAGATTGTCAGCTGTTCGACCCCTGAACTTTTGTCGGTGGCACAGAATCTACGGTACGAGGTGTACTGCGGTGAATTTGGTCGCACTTCACCTTATGCTGATCACGAAAGCCGCCGGATCATTGACCCACTCGATGCACACGGGTTCAGCTTCGTTGCCTATCACGAAGGCGAAGCGGTTGGCACAACCAGAGTAAACCTTGCCCGCCATGGCGAGTTGGGAGTACTGCCTGAAATCTATGGCATGGCAAAATCACCGCGCCACCCGAACACAACCAGTGTCATCACAAAATATGCAATCCGTGAAGCCTGGCGCGGCGGCAGCGCCTACATGCGGCTGTTCGGTGCCATTGCCACCTTGATCGACAATTCCGGTGTCGAGGAAATCTTCATCGACTGCAATCCGACATTGGCGCGTTTTTACTCAACCATGGGTTTTCGCCAATGCGAGGCCGAGTTCATGCATTACGAAAACGGCCTGTCAGTACCGATGGTGCTTGATATCCCGACCTATCGCGCCCGCATGTCACTTGCGGATCGCCAGCGTCGCAACCGCTGGCGATAATGCTTTCACGCTTTCAGGGCGTTGCCTTGTTGCCGTCTATCGCTGGACGATCAGGCCACTTCGCTGGCGGGTTGACCAGCGCAATAGCGCGCCTTGAGGATGGCCAGCGTCTCGTGGTGGTCGGCAACACCGTGTACCACATGCTCACTGCCCAAAGACGCAAGCGCCAGCGCCAGCGGCAAGTCGTTGCCACCCTCGCAAACGGTGTCGCCAAAGAAGTGGATAGGAAGCCCCGGCGAACGGCCAAGGATTTCCTTGACCACCCGCGCCTTGTTCCAGCCGCGCGGCGCAATGTCGATGGATATCTGGCCGCCGCGATTTGCTTCGTATTGCGGAAATTTCGCTTCAATGGCCGCTGCAATGTGCGCCCGCTCGCCGTTGGCCTTGTCATGCCGGAAGTAGTCACGACGTTGGATCATGTTGGCGTTGCGTCCAACCACGCTGATGTTGAGCGAGCCGGTACGCGCCTCAATGTGGTTGCCGGTGCGGGTGGGATATTGGGCTGATCCCAGCAATTGCGTTGCAAAATCCACCAGTTCATCGGGAAACTCGTGCCGCATCTGGTATGTGAGCCGCCCGCCGCGCCACAATTCATTGCCCGAACAACAAAACACCCCAGCTGCCCGCCCCGCAATGTCCGCTGGTACCTGCCGCAGCAGCTTCGCCAGATCACTTCCCGTGACCAGGTAGACCGGGCGCTCGACCGCAAGCTGCCGCAACAGCCGCGCCATGCCGTCTTCCATCATGGATCGCGGGGGCGTCAGTGTGCCATCAACGTCAAATACCAGAATTTCGCCCATGCCGTGCCCCTGTTGCGAGGTCCCATGCGCCACCCTTGGCGGGCCTTTCGCGCAAAATTTGATGCATCGCAGCATACAGGCAAGTCGATAAAATACAGTTGAATTTGTGTTTCGAAGTGTTTCGTTCCCGCCAAGGCTCAGACCTGGCACCAGGCAAGAAAAATCCTGTCCTGAATTAAATCTTCGTAAGGTTGTGCTTTCGCCGGGATTATGACGCGATTGCACCCCAAATGAGGCACAGTCGAAGGTCCGAACCAGTTCCTTTCACGACTGCAACGCATGCGCTCCGCCACACAAATGGCAAATGCGCAGCAACTTGGGAAACCAAAGGGAGTCTCTACATGAACCATTCAACACGCCGCTTGCGCATTGCCGCACTGGCATCCGTCGCCATTTTCGCGCTGCCGCTTGCAGGCCCGGCATATCTTCTGGCGTTTGACGCCCATGCCGCCCCGGTCGCAGAGTCTGCACCAAAATCGCTGCCCGGTGGCGCTGTATCCTACGCGCCGATCGTCGCTGCCAACAAGCCGGCAGTTGTGACCATCACCACCAAGGGCAAGGCGGAACCCGCCCAGATGACCCGGCGCGACCTTGAACGCCAGTTCGGCGGCGAGGATGTGCCATTTGGCGAGTTCTTCAAGCGCTTCTTTGAATCCCCCGAAGGCCGCAATTTTGGCGGACCACAGGGTCCCGGCAATGGCGGCCCGCGTTTCGGCGAACGTCCGCGCGGCTCAGGCCTCGGCTCCGGCTTCATCATTTCCGGCGATGGCACAATTGTCACCAACAACCACGTGATTGCCGATGCAAGCACGATAACCGTGGTTTTAGATGACGGCACCGAGCTTGAAGCCAAGCTTTTGGGCCGTGACCCCAAGACCGACCTTGCCGTGATCAAGGTGGAAGCAGGCAAGGACCTGCCCTCGCTCTCCTGGGGTGATTCAGAAGCCATCCAGCTTGGCGATCCCGTGCTGGCCATCGGCAATCCGTTCGGCATCGGCACCACGGTAACTTCGGGCATCGTTTCAGCCCGTGGCCGCGATCTTCGCAACGGCCCCTATGATGATTTCCTGCAGGTCGATGCACCAATCAATAAGGGCAATTCCGGCGGACCGCTGTTTGCCATCGACGGCAAGGTGGTGGGTGTAAACACTGCAATCTATTCGCCAAATGGCGGCAATGTCGGCGTTGCATTCGCCATTCCCGCCAAACAGGCCCAGGAAATCGTTGCCCGCCTTCTGAAGGATGGCACGATCCAGCGCGGCTATATCGGTGTGCAGATCCAGCCGGTCACCCAGGAAGTGGCCGATGCCGTTGGCCTTGCCAAGGCGGAAGGCGCAATTGTCGCTGAAGTCGATCCGGCCACCCCGGCAGGTCAGGCAGGCATCAAGTCGGGCGACATTGTCACCAAATTCGGCGGCGCCGATGTTGCAAGCCCGAAGGCACTGGCACGCGCGGTCGGCGACCGTTCGCCCGGTACCAAGGAACAGATCACAGTCTGGCGTCAGGGCAAGGAAGTGACGCTCGACATCACCGTAGGCAACCCGGACGAGAACAAGACCGCAGCTGCCGATGGCAATGAAGTGCCCAACAAGAACATGGCCGAAGTGACCGTACCAGACCTTGGCATCGAACTTTCCGACATCACCCCGGAAATGCGCGAGAGCCTCGGCCTTGAAGACGGTTCGCAAGGCGCAATCGTCAGCAAGGTTGACGGCGGCGAAGCGGCCGAACGCGGCATCAGCAATGGCGACATCATCGTCTCGGTCAATCAGGAGCCGGTGGTTTCTGCAAGCGCGGCACGCGAGATCATCTCGAAGGCCAAGGCTGACGGCAAGAAGTCCGTGCTGCTGCTGGTACAGCGCAAGGACAACCAGAGCTTCGTGGCCCTGCCCTTCTCGCGCGGCTAATTCCCGCAACTGGGCAGCATAAACAATCAAAAGGCCGGGCGATCACTCGCCCGGCCTTTTGATGTCGAATGGATTGTGGCGGCTTTAAAATGGGTAAAAAGCCGATTCCCTGTTTTCCAGCGTTTTGCGGTCATAGCCTGCGCGCTTGAGGCTTTCGTCATCCATGGCCAGCAGATAGCCATTGACGTAACGCTGGACCTGGCGCTGGCGCGCGGCTGCAATGCGGTTCATCTGAATGCGTGTTGCGCGGCTGACTGTGTCGAAGAAAGACATGAGTGCACTCCTTGCGTTTGCCCGTCTTTCTCCTCCCTGCGATCAATATGTGCTGCACTGCACAATAGAACAACCCTTTGATTTTGCATGGACCCGTTGCGTAGCGCGCATGCGTCGCCAATGAAATCGGCAGCTTTGTGCCGATTGCGCGACTTTGTTGACCATTCGTTAACCCGCTGCGCAAAATGGCGGCATCAAACCGCGTCGAATGGCAATTGAGTTGGCCAGGGCATCGCCTATAGTCGGCGCAGAAATCGCAAACAGGCCAGCCACATGTTTCAGTCTTTTGAGATCAAATCCGCACGCGAAACGGTAGCACCGCGGGTTGCCGAGCTTAGAGCAGCCATGGCAGCGGCAGGCGTGGACGCCTTTCTGGTTCCCCATGCCGACGAGTACCAGAACGAGTACCTTGCGCCCTGCGCTGAGCGTCTGGCCTGGATCAGCGGCTTCACCGGCTCGGCCGGCTTTGCGATCATCACGCAGGCGCAAGGCGTGCTTTTCGTCGATGGCCGCTACACATTGCAGGCAGCCAACCAGACCGACCCTGCCGTCTGTTCCATCGAGAGCCTTGTCGATTGCCCGCCGGAACGATGGCTCGAGCAAAATGCGACGAAAGGCACGAAGATCGGCTTTGATCCGGCGCTAGTCACGCTGGCGGGATTTGTTCGGCTGGAAGCGGCCGCAAAAAAGGCCGGGGCATCGCTGACCGCTTGCGCCAATCTGATCGATGCGGTGTGGACCGACCGCATGCCCGAGCCGCTTGGCAAGATTGCCATTCACAAGCTGAAACATGCCGGCGAACGTGCACGCGAAAAGCTCGCTCGCCTGTCGCAGGAGATTGCGAAATCCGGTGCGGATTTCTGCCTGCTCGCCGACCCAGCTTCTGTTGCCTGGGCGTTCAACATTCGTGGCAACGATATGGCGCATACGCCGCTGGCGCTTTCGCGCGCGATCATTCGGGCCAGTGGCGAGCCATTGATCTTCATCGACGCCAAAAAACTCAACCGCGAAACCGACGCCTATCTGACCCAGTTGGCCAAACGGTTTGACCCCACCGAACTGCCTGCGCAAATGGCGGCCCTCTCAAGGGGAGCCAAGGCAATGCTCGATCCCGAACGGGCCAGCGCTCTAATTGGTGACATGGTCGAAAAATCCGGCGGCACCATCCTGAAGCGGCGCGACCCGGTCGTCCTGCCGCGCGCTATCAAGAACGAGGCGGAAATCGAAGGCAGCCACGCTGCCCATTTGCGCGATGGTGTCGCGCTGACCCGGTTTCTCGCATGGCTCGACCGGCAGGCCGCCGGAACACTTGACGAGATCAGTGCCGCATCTTCACTGGAACAGTTTCGCGCGCAGACAGCCAAGGATATGGGCAGCGAACTCCTCGACATTTCCTTCGATACCATCTCCGGTGCCGGACCCAATGGTGCAATCGTGCACTATCGTGTCGACACTTCGAGCAACCGCAAGCTGGAGCCGGATTCGGTGTTCCTGATCGATTCGGGAGCACAATACCGCGACGGCACCACCGACATCACCCGAACCGTTGCTATCGGCAAACCGCCTGCCCTGGCATGCACCGACTTCACGCTGGTGCTCAAGGGCCACATCGCCATTGCCACTGCCGCATTTCCGGTTGGCACGCGCGGCGTTGAACTCGACAGCCTCGCCCGCATCGCCTTGTGGAAGACCGGCCGCGACTATGCTCATGGCACTGGCCACGGCATCGGCTCATTCCTGGCTGTGCATGAAGGGCCGCAATCAATCTCCAAACGCGGCATGGAGCCGCTTTTGCCCGGCATGATCGTGTCCAATGAGCCGGGCTATTACCGTGAAGGCCAATGGGGCATTCGCATCGAGAACCTGGTGCTGGTGAAGCCTGCCCAGCTGCTTGAAGGCGGCAATGTGCCGGTGCATTCGTTCGAGACGCTGTCGCTGGCTCCGATCGACCGCCGCTTGATCGACACGGCCCTCATGACCCGCGAGGAACTCGTCTGGCTCGATGGCTACCATCGCCGGGTCGAGGAAGCCCTCTCCCCGCACCTTGACGCGGCTGACCGCGCCTGGCTGAAAGCGGCCTGCGCGGGGCTTTAGGGCTTAAAACCCCATCGCCCGCGCTGCGATCAACACCGCCATGCCCGCCGCAATGGCGCCAATGACATTGAGCCGGTACGAAGCGAGGATGGTGACGAGGATTGCCAGAAATTCCGCTGGCCCGTTTGTCAGCGCTGGCGGCGCAATCAGCGTGGTCATCACCGCCGCCGGCACTGCCTCCAGCGCCGCTTCGACCCTGGGATGCAACCGCTCGAACCTTGAAAGCACCAGCCAGCCGCCGATCCGGGTCACATAGGTGACAAAGGCTGCAAGCAGCAGCAACGCTATAACGTCAAGATCAGCCATCGGACCGTGCCTCAGGCTTGGCCATCAGAGCCGCCAGCGCAATGCCGCCGAGCCCGCCAAGCGCAAAATGCCATGGTGGTCCCAGTAGCTTGAAAGCCAGCACCGAACCCGCGGCGCTGGCAAGTACAACGGCGACAAAGCCGCTGCGCTTGCGAAACCCCATCAGAACCGCAAGAAAATAGACGGGCAGCAGGAAATCCAGCCCCAGATCCTTCGGGTTCTTGATGAACTGGCCGAAAATTCCACCCGCAAGCGTGGTCACAAGCCACAGGATGTAAAGCGCACCGCCAAGCGTGAAGAACCACATGGGCGAAACTGATTTGCCCTCTCCACCGCGCATTTCAGCGGCAGCAAATTGCAGGTCGGTCAACAGGAAAAAGCCGAGCGCCTTCTGCCAGAAACTGAAATGGGCGATGCGCCGCCCGGTCGCAGCCGAATAGAGAACGTGCCGGAAATTCACGGCGAATACCGCCATCGCCACTGACCATGCGGGAACGCCAAAACCGTTGACTTCCATCAGCACGAACTGGCTGGCCCCGGCAAACATTGCCGCGCTGGAAACAAGCGTTTCAACAAGCGAATAGCCATTGGCGACAGAAGCTGCCCCGAACACCACGCCAAACGGCGCAGCGCCAACCGCCATCGGCGCAACATCGCGCAAGGCATCGCGCATTTCCTGAAATTGCGTCACACGCCCGCCCCGCCCCATTTCAGCAACGGCATCGCACGGCTGGCAAAATCAACGCAAGTCTCGACGAGCCTTGGCGAGTGGATGCTGGCCGGATCAATGTCCTGCTGAACGTAGAAATGTTTTAGACGCACCGCCGCATGCAAATCGGGATCGGCAACCGTCTCAAAGCCTTTGGGCAGGCGTTTGGCCTGATCTGAAAGTGAAAGTGCAAGCCCGCCGCTCGCCAACCCCTCGACCATGTCGCGATAAATCTGCGGCCGATGAACGATCCTCTCACGAAAAGCCTTCAATCTTGCCAGATCGTTGAAATAGAAGCCGACCGCCATGAAGCAGCCCTCGATGCCAATCTTGATGAAGAACGAGCCTTCTTCCTCGCGCTTTTCGCCGCTCGGCGTCAGCAATGCCGAAACATGTTTGTTGAACGGGCTCTTGTCCTTGGCAAAGCGGACATCGCGGTAAATCCGGTAGACCGATTTCTTGCGGTCACCCTTCAACGCGATGCCTTTGGCTTCAAAAGCCGCCGTCAAGGCTTCAACCAAATCGCCGCGTGGACGTTCCAGCTCGGTTTCATAAATTGCCTTGTTTTCCTTGAACCAGTCGCGGCTCTGGTGAAAATCCAGAGCTTTCAAAAACGCCAGTGCCTTTGGACCGAAGCCTTCAAATCCGCTCATCCCGCAACCCGCCTCAACCATTCGTCTTCGTCGATCACTTCGATGCCGAGCTTGGTTGCCTGCGCAAGTTTTGAACCTGCCCCCGGCCCAGCCACAACAAGGTCAGTCTTCGAAGACACCGAACCAGCAACCTTTGCACCCAGCCGCTCAGCCATGGCCTTGGCTTCATCGCGGGTCATCTTTTCCAGCGAACCCGTGAAAACAACAGTCTTGCCTGCCACCGGCGTGTCAATCCTGGTTGCTTCCATCGGCACCGGGCTGACTTCGCCGAGCAGCGCCTCAAACACTTCGACATTGCGCCTTTCGGCAAAGAACTCCTGCAAGGCCTCGGCCACCGTGGAGCCGATGCCATCTATGGAGACGATATCCTTCCATGAAGGGCTTTCCTCGCCATCCAGCGCTTTTGCCGCTGCTGCAAATGCCTCGACTGTTCCAAATGCCTTGGCAAGGTGCTTGGACGTTTGCTCACCGACATGGCGGATGCCAAGGCCATGGATGAACCGGTTCAGTTCGATCTGGCGCCGCCCCTCAATGGCGTCGAACAGGTTCTTCGCACTGGTTTCGCCCCAACCCTCACGGTTCTTCAATTGTTTGAGTGAGCGCTTGTCGCGTTCGGCGAGCGTGAATATGTCGGCGGCATTGGCAATCAACCCGTCGGCATAAAACGCCTCGATCTGCTTTGCCCCCAGCCCTTCAATGTCGAAAGCATCGCGCGCCACGAAATATTTGAGCCGTTCGACCGCCTGCGCCGGGCAAACCAGCCCGCCGGTGCAGCGGGTCACCGAATCCAGCTTGCCGCTGCGCCGGTTGTGCTCGCGCACCG
>JBGSNX010000066.1:0-30646 GCA_041739465.1 Salaquimonas sp. | reverse complement strand
GCGGTTCCTCGATCCATGCCAGATCAAGATCACGAAGACGTTCCGCGCGGCGAATGGCTTCTTCCACCATGAAGCCCTGATTGCAATCGGTCATGATCTCGAAGCCGTCACCAACCGCCTTGCGAACGGCTGACAGGCGTTCGACGTCTTGCGAAACATGCGGACGGCCGATCTTGATCTTGGAACCTCCAAAGCCCTTGGCCTTGGCAGCCAGCGCATCGTCAACAAGCGCGGCAGTTTCAATATGCAGCCAACCACCTTCGGTGGTGTAAAGCGGACGGCGGTCACTTGCGCCTCCAGCAGCAATCCAAAGCGGCAAGCCATGCCTTTTGCAGCGCAGATCCCAAAGGGCTGTATCGATGGCGGCCAGTGCAATTGAGGTGATCGCACCAATTGAGGTGGCATGGGTATGATACTCAAGCCTTCGCCATATTGCCTCGATCCGTTCGGCATCTTGTCCGATCAAATGTGGTGCCAAATGATCCGCGAGCAGCCGCATGACCGAAGAACCACCAGTGCCGATGGTATAGGAATAGCCGGTGCCAACCGCGCCATCGCTGTCGGTTATTGTGACAATCGGTGTCTCCTGGCTGACAAAACTCTGTATAGCGTCGGTTCGCTTGACCTTTGGCGGCAAGTCAACCATCCGCAATTCTAGCTTCTCAATGCGAGCCATGGGTCAGGCCTTTCCGCCAGAAAGCGTCTTGCCTGTTTCAGCATCGAATAGATGCGCCTGGCTGAGATCGAACGTAACCCCGAGCATCTCGCCCGCGCCCAGTGGCCGAGGGTTTAGCATTCGCGATACCCAGTCACCACCAGCGAAGTCAAAGAACACCAAGGTCTCGTTGCCCAATGGTTCGGTGATCGTCACCTTCAGGTCTGTTGTGTGGACGTCCAGACCGGTACCCGAGCCAACACCATGACCCGTGGGAAAAATGTCGTCTGGCCGAAGTCCGAAAGTGACTTTCTGGCCAGATGCAACATTGGCCTTGAAGCGGGCTGGCAAGGGTACCCAGTCGCCATTGGCAAAGTTCACCCGGCCGCCGTCGATTGTTGCCTCTAGAAGGTTCATCGGCGGCGAGCCGATAAAGCCGGCAACGAACCGGGTGGCTGGGTGCTTGAACACCTGATCGGGAGTTCCGGCTTGCTCGATATGTCCATCGCGCATGATAACGATGCGGTCAGCCAGGGTCATTGCCTCGACCTGGTCGTGGGTCACATAAACAACTGTAGACTGTACCTTTGCATGCAGCTTCTTGATCTCGGTTCGCATCTGCGTGCGCAGTTTTGCATCGAGGTTGGACAATGGCTCGTCGAACAAGAAGACTTCCGGGTGCCGGACGATGGCGCGGCCCATGGCAACCCGTTGGCGCTGGCCCCCCGATAGCTGGCTTGGGCGGCGATCCATCAATTCTCCAAGCGACAAGATCTGTGCAGCTTCGTTCACCCGCTGGTCAATTTCATCTTTCGGCCGCTTTGCGATCTTAAGTGAAAAGCCCATGTTTTCGCGCACGGTCATGTGGGGGTAGAGCGCGTAGGACTGAAAAACCATTGAAATGTTGCGTTCGCGTGGCGGCAACTCGTTGACCTCTTTTCCGCCAATCAGGATCGAGCCGCCGGAAACCTCTTCCAAGCCTGCGATCATGCGCAATGTAGTGGATTTGCCACAGCCGGACGGCCCCACAAGAGCGACGAACTCGCGATCGGCAATGTCCAGGCTGATGCCATGAACGACTTCCAGATCGCCATAGCGTTTGACAAGATTCCTTAGGGTAACTGTCGCCATGAAGATCAGCCTTTTACAGCGCCGGACGTCAGCCCGGACACGAGATGCTTTTGAACCATGAATGTGAGCGTAAGTGCGGGAACAATCATCACCACTGCCAGCGCGCACATGCCCCGCCAATCAATGGTGAACTCGGAAGTGTAATCGAGAAGTCCAACGGGGAGGGTCTTGGAATTGACAGAGCGCGTAAGTTGCGAAGCAAGCGCAAACTCGTTCCAGGAAGTCAGGAAAGCAAAAATTCCCGCCGAGGCAATCCCTGGACCGGCGAGCGGAAACTCGACCTGCCAAAATGCCTGCCATCTGGTGCAGCCATCTATTTGCGCAGCCTCCGCCAGATCTTTGGGAACCTGCCTGAAGAAGCCGTCAATGAGCCATATCGTGAAGGGCACATTGAGCGCGACATATGCGAGGATCAGGCCAAAATGCGTATCAATGATGCCGATGCGCGCGAAGATGATAAACAGCGGCAGCGACAGTGCAATTCCGGGTACAGCACGCGACAGCATGAAGCCCAAGAACAGTCCCGACTTGCCCTTGAAACTGAAGCGGGCAAATGCGTATCCACCCGACATTCCGATAATGATGGCGATGATTGTGGAAGTGACGGAAATGATCAGCGAATTTCGGAAGTATGACCAAACCGGAATTCCACCCTGCCCGACTTTGCCGAACATGGAAGTGTAGGCGTCCAGCGACAATTCCTGCGGTATCCAGATCGGCGGTTTGGCCATGATCTCCACGGTTGGACGCAGGGAGGAAATCACGATCCAGAGGCCCGGCAACAGGATGATCGTCATCGCCAATGCCAAGCCAAGGAAGTGTGCGACAGACAGGAGACGTTTGCGAAGTCTGTGGGCTTGATTGGAAGCCATGATCACCACTCCGCAGCGATCGAAGCACGCGATGCCGCGAGCTTTCGAAAAAAATAGAAGGTGAAGAAAATGGACAGCAAGATCGAGATGTAAGCCATTGAATTGGCAAAACCCATCTTTGCATCTGAATAAGCAGTGCGGCCGATGAGGGTCCACAATAGTTCGGTGCGCCTTGCCGGCCCTCCGTCAGTCATGATCTTCACAATGTCATAGGCCCGGGCAACATCCAGCGAACGAATGGTCATCGCAATGTAGGCAAAGGGCATGATGAATGGGAGTGTGACAAATCTAAAGCTCTGCCAAGGGGTGCAGCCATCAACCTTCGCGGCTTCCAGAGGTTCCTTCGGCATTGCCATGAGACCAGCCAGTATCAGGATGGCAAACACGGAAGTGGATGACCACACTTCTGCAACGATGATTGCAAACAAGGCCAGGTTGCCGTCGATCAGCCAAGGGATGGCCTGATCTGTCAGGCCAAGCGATTGAAGAGCGTTGTTGACCAGACCCACATTGTCATTGAACAAAAACTTGAACTGGAACCCCACCAGGATTGGCGAGAACATCATCGGGAACATCATCAATGTCCGCAAGATGCGCTGGCCACGAGTGGCTTTCTCCACGAGCAAGGCAAGTCCAAGACCGAACACCATTTCCAGGTTCAACGCGACGGTCAGCAAGAAGACGGTACGCCCGAATGCCGTCCAGAAAATCGGATCCGACATGGCGGTCACATAATTTCGAAAGCCGATGAAAACGTAGAGCGTGTCCGGCTTTGTCAATCTGAAGGGGGTGAACGAGGACCACAGTGACAAGAGGAGCGGCAACACAATGACCGCCGCGAGGACAATCATGGCTGGCAGCAGCAGAAGTGTCGGAGTTGAAATACGCAACTTGCCCATGAATTATTCCAGATCTCGCGTTGCGCCTTGTCATGGCCGTAGTCGGGCATTGCAATGCCAATCATCGCAGCGGCTTGGCGCGATGCAAATTTGGCTTGGCAGGTTGAACACGGGGCGCCATCGGTTCAGGCCGATTGGCAAGGCACCAAAATCGCCGGGGCGCTACATGAGCGCCCCGGCAAAAGGGCAGTCAGCTTAGAGCTTGCCTGCATCTTTCAGGATTTGCGTGGCCTTTTCAGCAGCAGTATCCAGAGCTTCCTTGGAAGTCTTGTCACCCAGAATTGCAGCTTGCAGTTCTGGATAAACCACGTTGGAAATCTCGATCCACTCAGCAATTGGCGGCACGGCAAATGCATGCGTTGACGCTTCCTGGAAAGCCTTCAGGACTTCTGTCTTGTAGGCATCGCCTTCAGCTGCCTTGACCACAAAGTCCCAAACCGCAGTGCGGGTCGGCAACGGGCCGGCCGCAGCTTCCAGCTTCTGGCTGTCTTCATTGGTCAGCCACCAAACGAGGGAGGCCGCAGCCTCCTTGTTGGCGCAGGCTTCCGTTACAGAAAAGCCATGATGGCCTGACCAGCCGGTGCGCTTTCCAGAAGAGCCTGCCGGCTGAACTTTCACGCCGACATTTCCTGCAACCTTGGATGCCTTGGGATCATTGAAGAAGCCTGCCCAGCCCGGCCAATCCAGGTTGATTGCCACGGTCCCGGAAGCAAATCCCTGACCAAGGTCATCCCACAAGTAGTTTGTTGTGCCGACAGGAACTGCCTTCGCCTTGTACATGTTGACGAACCAGTCGAGCGCTCTTACCCCGGCCTCTGAGTTGAATGCTGGAGCTCCTTTGTCGTCAAGGTAGCTGCCGCCTTCGGCAACGACCATCTCATAGAAGCGACCGTTGATGGCTTCTTCCTTGCCAGCAAACTGGGTGCCGTAGAAATTGGGCGGGCTTGCAAAGAATGTTGCCTGATCCGAAACCTGCGCCCAGGTGTCTGGCGGGGTCAGATCGTATCCGTATTTCGCCTTGAACTCTGCCTTCTTGGCTTCATCGGCATAAAGGCTCTTTTGATAGTAAAGCGCCGATACGTCGAACTGCGCACGCGGAAGCATGGTGAGCTTACCACCAACGGTGGACGCCGAGATGTTGGCAGGAACATACTGGGCGACGTCTTCTGCCGGGATCAGCGGCGTCAAATCAGTGTAGAGGTCTGGATACTGCGGGGCAAACGAAGAGTGGTTCGAGCCGACGCAGAAGTTGATTGCGCCCGAAGCGATGTCCGACTTGAACTCCTTGTCGAGTTCAAAATGGTTCTTCTTGGAGACGATGTTGACCTTGGCGCCGGTGGCTTTTTCCCATTCGGCAATGCGGGCATAAAGGGGCTCATATTGTTGGCCGCCGATCAGCTTGGCATCAATGGTCACGCCGTCGAATTTGCCTGGCATTTGCGCGAACGCCGTGGATGCGCCAAGTGCAAGCACAAGTGCGGCGAGCGAAGCGGATCTGAATATCCTGTTCATGAATTCTCCTCCCTTGGGGTGAACCGGCCATCTCCCAATGAACCGGTATTGACTGCCCATAGATGGACGTCATATTTATTGATAAACAGACTATTCATGCATCGTCAAGCGACGCACATATTAAATCCGATCCGACCCCCTTACCCAACGGACTGAAACTGATGCCTACGAAATACCGGGAACCCAAGCATGACAACCACTGAAGAAATTGACCGATACCGTGCTCCGGCACTCGACAAGGGTCTGGATATTATTGAATTGCTTGCCGGCATCGAAGGCGGCCTGACACAAGCTGACATTTCAAAGGCATTGGGCCGAACCCCCAACGAATTCTACCGGATGCTGGATCGGCTGGTGCGGCGCGGTTACGTTTCGCGCACAGATGGTGACTGCTATGAACTTACTCTGAAACTGTTCGGACTTGCCCATCTCCATGCTCCTATCAGGAAGCTTGTGGCGCTTTCAGCTCCGTACATGCGGGACCTGGCACAGCGCTCAATGCAGGCAAATCACCTCGCGATTTACGTTAAATCCGGCGTTACTGTCATAGCCCAGGTGGATTCGCCGGGATATTGGGGGCTTTCTGTTCGCGTAGGCGCAAGGATTTCGTTGTTCAACACGGGATCTGGCCATGTGCTTCTGGCATTTCGAACCGCCGAAGAACGCGCAATGATGCTTGCCGAGCATGAATTTCAGGCTGAAGATGCCGAACATCCAGAGGACCTTGAAAAGCGCCTGGAGCAAATTCGCGGTCGAGGTTACGAAGTGATGCCCTCGCTTCAGACCTATGGAGTCTACAACCTGTCAGCACCAATTCTGGCTGCGGATGGTCACGCAATTGCTGCACTGACTTGTCCATACATGGCACCATTGAACCGGCCAAAAGCACCCGACATGCCCGCGACGATTCAATTGGTTGCTGAAACAGCGACCCGGATTTCTGCAATGTTTGGTGGCGCAAATTCAGACGTCGAGGTGGCTGGAGCGTCTCAGGCGTAATCCTTGCCCATGGTTTATTTCCAAATGGCAACGATGGGGAAATATTCAGTCGCGTCTAAATTGCGTATTTACATATGGGTTTTTGAGAGCATATATAAATTCTGTTCCTGTCGGGAGGCGCTCATGGAACTCATTGATACGCATGTGCATGTCATAGACATGGAACGCCTGACCTACCCGTGGCTGGAGGGGTTCGAACCGTTGCGTCGCAATTTCCCGTTCGAAGAATGGCAGCGCGAAGCATTGCGTTGTGGCATTTCCGGCGCACTGCACATGGAAGTTGATGTCGCAACAAACGAGATCGAGGCCGAAAGCACCATGGTTGAGGACTGCATGTCCCTGCCCGGCTCGCTGCTGCTTGGAGCAATCTCTTCTTGCCGGCCGGAGAACGCTGATTTCCCGGCATTTCTTGACCGCGCCCGCTCCCGGAAATCCATCAAAGGCTTTAGACGGGTGTTGCATGTCATGCCTGACGAGCTGTCCACCACTGTCATGTTTCGCGACAACATAAGACGCCTTTCGGGCACTGGTTTGCCGTTCGATGTTTGTGTGTTGCCAAACCAGATCCCGCTTGCAACCCAGCTTGCGGACCTTGCGCCTGATGTTCAATTCGTACTCGATCACTGCGGCGTTCCAGGAATCAAGGATCACGTGTTTGAACCTTGGGCGAGCCATGTTTCGGAGATCGCAAAGCGGCCGAATGTTGCCGTAAAGATTTCGGGAATTTCAGCCTATGGCGACGCGAAGACATGGAACTTGGACGACTTGAGACCTTTCGTCGATCATTGCCTCAATGCCTTCGGTTTTGGACGCGCCGTATGGGGCGGAGATTGGCCTGTGGTCACACTTGGCTCAGCACTTTCAACCTGGGTTGCTGCAACACACGCGCTTGTTTCGGGTGCTTCCGCGGATGAGAAATCCGGACTTTTCGCAGCAAATGCCAAGCGCATATGGAGCCTTTGACAGCATGACCGCCCCGTTCCAGCCAACCGTCGGCATTCAATCCACAAACCCCAAGACCATGCCGCAAGCACATGCAGAAATTCCTGTGTGGAATTCTGAAAACTGGTTCTACGAAGAATTTGAGATCGGACACAAAATTCGTTCGCTTCGCCGCACGATATCAGAAGGCGAATCCATGCAGTTCAATGCGCTGGTCCTCGACATGCATCCCTATGTGGGAGACCAGATTTTTGCTGAAACTGAAGGGATGTTTGGAAAGCGGCTGGTTGCGGGGGCATTTGTGTTTTCTGCCGGCCTGGGATTGGTAGCATCCAACTGCATAAACGCATTTTCATATGGCTATGATCGCCTGCGCTTCATCAAGCCAACCTTCATCGGCGACACGATCTACACCATTCGAACCAACTTATCCAAGGAGCCCAAGTACAAGGAACTCGGCCTCGTGCGGGCATCCTATGAGGTTTTCAAGGGCGAAGGCGAACTGGTTTTGTACTGCGAACACCTGCAAACGGTGCGCTACCGCAATCCACCTGCCCAAATGCAAGGGAATGACTGATCATGTTGCTTGTAAATGCTGATGCGGCAACCAAAGACATTGCCTTGCTGGACGGAATTGTGGTGCTTGATATGGCCCAGTTTCTCTCTGGGCCGTTTGCGGCTTTGCGCCTTGGGGACCTTGGTGCGAGGATAATCAAGATCGAACGCCCCGATGGCGGTGACCTGTGCCGCCGCCTCTATCTAACAGACACCGAGATTGGTGGTGACTCGACCCTATTCCACTCAATCAACCGCGGCAAAGAGAGCTTTGCTGCCGATTTCAAGAACCCTGACGATCTGGCGAAAATCCGCAAGCTGGTTGCCAAAGCCGATGTTGTAATTCAAAATTTCCGTCCAGGTGTGATTGAGCGACTTGGACTGGACTACACGGCCGTTTCCAAGATCAATCCCGCAATTGTCTATGCATCAATCACGGGATATGGCGAGGCTGGCCCGTGGCGCGACCTGCCAGGCCAGGACTTGCTGGCGCAGGCCAGGTCCGGACTGATGTGGCTTAACGGCGATGCGGCGCAAGGGCCGGTACCATTCGGGCTGGCGGTAGCCGACCTGCTTGCAGGCAATGCAATTGTGCAGGGAATCCTCGCTGGACTTGTGCGTCGTGGGCGCACCGGCATCGGTGTGCATGTCGAAACGAGCCTGCTCGAAGCATTGATCGACTTCCAGTTCGAGGTTTTGACAACCCATCTCAACGATGGCGGACGACTGCCCAATCGCTCAAATTTCCGCAGCGCCCATGCCTATCTGGCTGCTCCCTACGGCGTATATGAATGCGCTGATGGTTGGCTGGCGCTTGCGATGACGCCGCTGGACCGCCTGGGGAACTTGATAGGATTGCCGACTATCGAAGGACTGGGGACCCAGGAGGCATTTACAGACCGCGATGCCATCAAGCAAAGAATTGCCGCCCATCTGAAACCCGGAAAGGTGGCGCACTGGCTGGCCATTCTACAGCCCGCCGACATATGGTGTGCTGATGTGCTGGATTGGCCACGGCTAATGGAAACGGAAGCCTTCAAGCGGCTGGATATCCTACAGACTGTGGTCAGGGCAGACAATCTCGCCATATCGACGACAGCTTCCCCCATTCGCGTTAATGGCAGAAGGCAGCATCGCCCGATCGCTGCGCCAAAAATTGGCGAACACACACAAAGCCTGCAAGCGGAATTTGGCCTTTAAGGGATTGAGGACTGACGCATGGTCTGGATGCCGTTACTTTAGCCACAAGCGCTGCAGAAGGCGCTGTCAGACCAACCAAAATAGTCTTCCAAAGCGCCATGACCCAGCATCGATCAGGCCATGCAGAGCTGCCACCACCTCGCCAGTGCGGTGGTGCGGCGGGCCTCTCAATCTCTTCCGCTGATCCTTGAGTTGGAATCAACATCAACAATTGCGATGAAATTCATGCTGAACTCGTACTGAATCCAAAGCTTCAAGCGAAAGTTCTACATCGGATTTTTTGGTGGTGCTGGCAGTTTGTGGCGAACCAGTCTCTGCTATCAATTCGCGTTATGTGCGGGAATTTAACGGGAATATGCTCAACTTTGGACGTGCTGCAGCAGAATACCTTTGCTAAATCCCTCTTCTAGATAGGATTCCTTATGAAATTCCCGCATCGCGATAAACGGGAATTTATGTTTCAGAAATCGCCGGGATACGGATTTTGAAAGTATCTCTTCGGGAATCTTGCGCCACAAGTTTGCAGGGTCGTGAGTTCGCAAGGATATCAAACTGTCCAGCACACTAGACGAGTGTTCTTTAGTTGCATCGCCGATACCGTGAAGGGAGGCAACGCGGCTGACGTAAGCTAAAAGTGTGCGGCAACATGCGGCGTCCGCGCCGTTGTTACGCCATGGGTGTGGGTAACTTTAATCCGCAGCCGCAACGGTGGCGCTTGCATTAGTCGCGCTGATAATGTATTCGATCTTCGCGCCTAGAAATAGGCGCTCGACTCATCCATGGAGGGAACGGTCGGCTAGACGACGCTTTGGCGTAGTCGAGCTTTCGTTCCTCGAGCGAAGCCGTCACGCGAAAGCGATGACGGTTTTTTTGTTTGGAGAGGTCGACGTGGGAACGAAAAATAGACTGGAAAGAGATCAAGCTTTCAAACGCCAGAAATTGGCAAAAACCGCAAGGCGGCGCCGAGAACATGAAGCTGATCGGGATTGCGTGGATGCGGCAAATTTGAGCCGCCGCAATGACCTACTGCCGAAATTGTCAGTGCGCGAGGTTGCTCTTTCCAGCTTGCTTCCTTCGCCCCACCACTCCAGGCGTTCGACAACAGAACATATTCAGCGTCTGAGGCATTCTATCGCGGAGTTCGGATTTTCGTTACCCATTCTCTTGCGTGGAAGCGTGATCGTTGATGGCCATAGCCGTGTTGAGGCAGCCCGGCAACTAGGGTTGGAGCACGTTCCGGCCATAGAAATAAATCATCTTTCGCCGGCAGAAATTCGCAAGTTGATGCTCACTCTGAACCGGACAGCCGAGTTGGGCGAGTGGACCTTGACCAATTGCGCATCGAAATCACGGAATTGGTGGATCTGGACATTGACCTCATTTCGACGGGTTTCAGTATGCAGGACGTGGATATTGTCCTGCAGGACGACAGTGATGACATTGAAGAAAACACGGATTGCCACAGTTGTGACGTCTCCGAATTTCCAACTGCACAGGCTGGCGACTGCTGGCTCATGGGAAATCACAAAGTCTGCTGCGGCGATGCGCTAAATCCGGCCACCCACGAGTCATTGCTGCATGGGCAGATTGTCCATGCGGTTCTTACTGACCCGCTATACAACGTACCAATCGCCGGCAATGTCAGCGGTCTTGGCAGAAAGGCGCATGGCGAATTTGCCATGGCTTCAGGTGAGTTGAACGATCACGAATGGCAGGCGTTTCTCGACAAAGGGATGAAACTCTTGTCCACAAATTTGGTCGCCGGCGGCATCATTTTTGCCTTCATGGATTGGCGGTCTATCCATCGCCTCTACGCTGCGGGCTTAGCCATCGGCCTCAATCTCGTAAATCTGGTCGTATGGTACAAGGAAGCAGGTTCCATGGGTGGGCTTTACCGCTCTGCTTACGAACTGGTCGCTGTTTTTTGCAATGGCAACACTCCGCGCATCAATAACGTCGGCCTGGGTCGGCACGGGCGCAACAGGACGAATGTTTGGTGCGCGCCAGGCGCCAACAGACGTGGTTCATCCGCAAATGAGATGCTTCAACTGCATGCAACACCCAAGCCGGTGGAAATTTGTGTCGATGCGCTTCTCGATGTCACGGAGCGCGGTGACACCGTACTTGATCCGTTCCTAGGTAGCGGGACGACGTTGATTGCTGCGCAGAAGACCGGGCGGCTGTGTTATGGCATCGAGATCGATGCACGATTTATCGATGTAGCTGTCCGCCGCTGGGAGCAGTTTACAGGGCAAGAGGCAGTCCTCGCCGAAACGGGTGAGACCTTTGCAAGGGTCAAACATCGGAGAACTGCAGATCGAGCCGAACTGGCGGAGGTGCGTCATGACGGACGATGATCCTGAAAATCCTTCTGAGAACAAGGCTTTGTATGACGTAGGCTATGGCAAGCCCCCGAAACACAGCCAATTCAAAAAAGGAAACAAGTACGGGAAAGGTCGTCAACGCGGCGGCCGCAATCTGAAAAGCTATGTAAAGGAAGCAATGGAAGCCAAGGTCCCCGCCAAGATCAACGGCAAGATGCAGAAACTTTCAAAAATCCAATTGGGCTTGCACCAATTGGCCAACAAGGCATCGAGCGGCGACCTTAAAGCAATTATTCAGGCAACAACGCTTTATGAAAGACATTGCCCGCCAGAAGATACCGGCCCAGATACCGAGAAAGAGACTTCCTACGAGCTCGAGACATTGCGTCATTTTCTCACGATGAAGGGGGAAATTGACCATGAATGACCATGTCTCGAAATGCAATCTGGAACCCAATCGCGTGGCCGCGATCCTGCGTGTCTTGTCCCGCAATGAACTGAGCGTCTTCGTGCAAGGAGCGTTTCGCGTCCTTCACGATGAGCCTCTTTTGAGGAACTGGCACATCGATGCCCTCGCCTATGAACTTTCCCGTCTGGCAACTGGAGACAACCGGCGCCTTATCATCACGATGCCGCCCCGGACGATGAAGAGCTTTATTGCAAGCGTGTGCCTGCCCGCGTGGCTTTTGGGACGAAATCCCAGCGAGAAAATTATTTGCGCATCCTACTCCCATGATTTGTCGAGGGATTTTGCATATAGTACGCGCAAACTCATGGAGTCAGACTGGTACCGCCGCATTTTCCCGACGACCCAAATCGATTCGAAAAGAGCCAATCTCGATAAGTTAATGACCACGAGAGGCGGCTATCGATATTCCACGTCCACGGGCGGCACTTTGACCGGCCGCGGTGGCGCCTTCATTATTATCGATGATCCGATGAAAGCGCAGGATGCCCATTCAGAAACCATGCGGGAAAATGTCTCCAGCTGGTTTCGAAGCACGGTGATGAGCCGTCTCAACAATCCCAATAAAGACAAGATCGTCGTTGTAGCCCAAAGGCTGCACATGAATGACCTGCCCGGTCAATTGCTGGATCAGGGGGGATGGCAGGAACTCCGCTTGCCGCTGGTCACTGATCAGGATCTCGAGATCCCTTTGTCGGATTCCGTTTTAGTAAAGCTTGCCGCCGGTCAAGTCCTGCATAAAGAACGCTTCGATGAGCACCAGATCGCACAGCTACGTGCGGCAATGGGCGAACGCGATTTCGAAGCACAGTATAATCAGCGCCCACTCCCGCCCGGTGGTGCCCTGTTCAAGCTGCAATGGTTGTCCCGCTATGATGTGCCACCGCCGAAGCAAAAAGTGCAAGGCATATTCCAGTCTTGGGACACTGCCTACGACATCCAGGAAAGCAATGATTACAGTGTCTGCACTACGTGGGCTCTGTCGGGTACCAACTACTATTTGCTCGATGTCTACCGGCAGCGGCTTGAATTCCACGCCCTGGAAAAGGCCGTATATGCTCAGCGCGAGAAAATGAAAGCTGATCTCGTGCTTGTCGAACGAGCCGGCTCGGGCATCAGCCTGTACCAGAATATTTGTCGCCACGGGGCAAATCGGTGGCTGCAACCCAAGGAACCGATTGGATCAAAGCAAGATCGCGCATCGCAGCAGTCCCCCAAGTTTGAACGCGGCGAGGTCTGGGTCCCTCGCGAAGCGGACTGGCTCGCGGCATTCGAAAATGAACTGGCTAGTTTTCCGAACGGCAAACATGACGACCAGGTCGACAGCGCTGTCCAGTTTCTGGCCGCTGCCGACACCGGGCAATTAATCCGTTTCGCCGATCTGGCTCGGCGGTGTTGAGCGGTCCCGAGCGATTTTGTACGACACAGCGTTGGTTCCGCAGTGTTCGTCTGTACAATTTCAGCAAGATTTGAACCATTGGGGATGCGGACGAAAACTTGGACCACCAGGAGGTAGATCATGGAGAGTGCAGTCACTGAAAGAAAATCCAGAATCAAATTGCTGCTTACATTTGCTCCATCCGTTGATTTTTTCTTTAGATCGGAACCTTAGTCAACCAAAAGTCACAGGCGCTGGGGCCACATCACTGCAACTATGAACGATCCAGTTCCACAAGATTCGACCCGCCTGATCCACAGTGCTTCCATCAAGTCCGGGCCTTTTCAAATTCCGACCATGCTTTTTCGAAGGCAGAAAAATCAAAACCATCCTTCTGAGCTGCGTCGAGCACGATACGTTCAGTCAGGCGAAGCTTGCTGATCGCTTCACCAAGGCCTGAAATGACCTCTTTTGGTATCACTACTGCGCCATGCCGATCTGCATGAACAAGCTCTCCTTGACGAACTTCCAACCCGAATATTGAAACGGGTTCGCCAAGGCTGACGACATGTACGAAACCATGGCTTGGTCCAATGCTGCCGGCCACCATCGGAAAACCTTTCGGCAGGTCGCCCAGATCGCGCACCACACCATTGGTAAGGGCTCCAGCCATCCCAAATCCTTTGTGAATGGTGGTGTTTATTTCGCCCCAATACGCCCCGATGCAATCTGGGAAGTCAGTATCTTCGATCACAGCTATGGAAGGCTTGGGTGCGTCGTGCATCGCGCGGTAATAAGCCATCCGCCGGGCCCTAACCATTTCCGCCGGGTCCGTTGACGGCTTCAAGGCTGCAATTTTCGCTGTAACCGCGTAGCCAACAAGCGGCGGCTCGCCCGGCGCGGTCGAAATCATCGTGCCGCGGGTAAAGCGCGAAAATCCCCGCTTGCCTTCCACCACCTCGATGGCATTGCAGACAGTTGGGGTATCGGCACCCTTGAGCAGTTCCAGCAGATCGGCGTTCATTGTTCCTCCATCCAGCGGCGCATGGCCACTGCGGTTTCGCGGGGTCGTTCCAGTGTTGGCAAGTGACCGGCACCGGGCACCACAACAAAGTCAGATTGCGGCATCAGCGAATGCATCAGCTCGTGCCGGTTGCGCGGGCAAAGTTGGTCATACTCCCCCATCAAGACGAGAGCAGGCCCTTTGAATTTTGTCAGAACGCCTTGCCTGTCGATCCGGTCGCGCAAAGCCAGAGATTGTCGACGGAATATTTCTGGTCCCATCAACAGCGCCATGTCCATGCAAAGCTGCAGGATTTGGTCTTGTCCTTCACCTTGTGCAAGATAGTTGGGCTTCATCTCGTCGCGCATTACACCTTCCAGTCCGCCTGAAAGCGCACGATCAATTTGCGGTCCTCGCCGTTCACGAACTTCAGGAAGCTCCGCACAAGGGTTGGTGTCACACAGGGCAAGACGCTCGACACGTTCGGGAGCCTGCGCCAGGATTTCCATGGCCACGATGCCGCCGAAAGACAGTCCGGCAAGTGCAAACCGCGAAGGTGCATTGCGCAGAATTGCCGAAGCCATCTGTGCCATTGTCTCCCCCTCGATTGGCAGCGCATGGTGAATCATCCGCGGTTCAAGCACAGCGGGAAGGTCGCCCCACATTCGCGCGTCGCACATCATCCCTGGCATGAGAACCAGCGGCGTCATGTGACCCGCCGCGCTCCTTCCTTGAGCGTTGCAAGTTTGGCCCAAGCAATTTCCGGATCAACTGCGCCAAATCCGGCAAATGTGCCAAAGCCGCAATCAGATCCGGCAATCACTCTATCTGTGCCCACAATGTCGGCAAACCGCTGCAAGCGCTGCGCCACCAGTTCGGGATGTTCGACAAAGTTTGTTGTGGTGTCGACAGCGCCCGGAACCAGAACCTTGTCATCCGGGATTTCGCGGGCCCTGTCGCGAAAGACAGTCCATTCATGGCCATGCCGCGGATTGGCTGTTTCAAACAGGACATAGCGGGCGGGAACCGACATCAAAAGCGAAAAGACCTTCGCCATATCGATGTCGCAGACATGGGGCCCTTCGTAATTTCCCCAGCAGATATGCAATCTGATGCGGTCTTGCGGAAGGCCCTTCAGAGCATGTTGCAGTGCCTCGACATGGGTCGCCGCTACAGCCACAAACTCGTCGTCAGACAGATGGGTAAACAACATGTGGCGTGACAGCGCCAAGTCCGGGCAATCCAGTTGCAGGTCAAGTCCAGCCTCAAGGATGGTGCGATATTCCTCCTGCATCGCAGACGCGAGCGCTTCCAGATAAGCTTCGCGGCTCGGGTAATGTGCGTTCTGCAGAAACAGGCTGATCACACCTGGCGAGGCCGCATTCATGAATCCACGCTCAACACCTTGCGCTGCCATGGCTGCCTTCAAATTGGCGATGTCCTTTTGCAACTCGCCTTGCCCCTTTGAGCGCACTTCGCCGACACATTGCGGCCGGGCATACTTGGGTGTGCCACCTTCGTTCGCCAGTCTGTCGAGAAACGTCGGGAACAGTTTCAGATCGGCGGGCGCATTGCGCGGGCTGTCGCCTGAAAAGCCGGTATAGCGGTCTTTCACATAGGTCGCATAGCTGATCTTGGAGCACTCCCCGTCGCTGACAATGTCGACGCCGGCTTCTTTCTGCCGTTTGACGTTTTCCAACACCGCAGACGCCATGCAAGCGTCAAATGCAGCTTCGTCGTATTTTTCACCGCGTTCCCTAGCAAAAAGGAAATCCACCACCGATTGCGGGCGGGGAAGGGAACCGACATGGGTTGCAAGAAGGGTCATCAAATGCTCCTCAAAGAATGGCGCAGCCGTTTTCAGCTTCGGCTCAAAGCAGGCGACCCGTCGGGCCTGCAGGATCGTTGGTGCCAATGACGCGGTACAGACTGGATTCACCGGTCATCGAAGGTGCTAGGCTATGCTCCAGGTTTGGCGGAATGGCCGCCGTGTCGCCAGGGTTCAGCACGGTATTCCCGTCCGCCCAGCTCAACTGCCAATGACCACGCACCGGCATCAGCACTTCATGTTGGTCGAGGCTGTAGGGGGCGCTGGAAATCGAGCCGCGAGACAGAAACTCGACTTCAAATCCAGGGCGGTCCCGAAGGATGCCGTTTGCACCGATTACCTTGGCTGGCTGGCGGTCGGACAGAGCCATGAGATCCCAGTAGCGGGCAACATGACCAGGAATGACATCGGCTGTTGTAGGTTCTGGAAAGGCACGCAACTCTTCGTCGCTCAAAAGTGGCATCGGCGGAACATCGGGCGGTAAATGCTGGCCTTTTTTGGTGTCATAAAGCTTGCCGTTGCTGCCAAGAACCAGACCATAGTCTTTTGCATCCGTGATCACTTGCGGTGCCCAAATGACCCCACCACCGGCATCGTCGCCGCCAAGGATGGCCATGATCATGCCGTAGTCCGTCCCGACATTTTCGAATGCGCGAAAAATGCCGGTTGGGATGTTGAAAATGTCACCTTCCTCGGCGATGAATTCCCCAGCATTGCCCCAACGGCCCCAAAAGAAACGCCAGCGGCCCTTCAGGACGAAAAACACCTCGGCCGTGCGGTGACTGTGAAGGCTGTTGCGGCAGCCTGGCGGTTGGCCGGCGGCGCCGATGTTGAAGCCCGGTGTTTCGTGGATATGAACATGCTGGTCTGGGCTTTCACTGACGCCGCCACCGATGATGGTGAAGTTTTCCTTCTGGTTCGAACCAGGGGTATGGGCATCAATGAAGGCCGTTTTGCAAGGGCGCAGATCCCCGTAGCGAACGATGTTTCTTGAAGGATCAAACGTGCTCATAGCTCACCTGTTTGCAGCAGGATCTGTTTCCAGATTGCGGTTTCGTCAAAAAGTACCCATTCGCGCCTGAGACTCCAGTCCCGACCGCTACCATTGCCGGTGAACGGACCAAACTCTGCATGCGACATGCCCATGATGTGGACCTGCGTTCCTGAAGGCGCGCCGAACATGCCCCATCCCGTGTGTGGTCCGGTCAGCGACCAGCGAAGTGCAGCACGCGGTGGCATCAATGGGTCATCGCGCCCGATGACGTGATGAATGGCAAACTCAGCTTGCGGAAACGAGGCTCGCAAACCGGCCCAGAATTGGTCCGCACCGCCATGGCTGTGTGCCATCGCTCCGCCGGGGTGGTGCAAAACAGCCGCCCGATCATACCGGTTCGGGATGAGACTGAGTTC
This sequence comes from Salaquimonas sp., assembly GCA_041739465.1. Lineage (GTDB taxonomy): Bacteria > Pseudomonadota > Alphaproteobacteria > Rhizobiales > Rhizobiaceae > BOKV01. Next base: position 13,472 of record JBGSNX010000066.1, on the reverse strand, counting down.
GCCACCCATGATCCGGGTGTGCATGTCTGCATAGGACGCGCCCCAGGCATTGTCATTCCCGCGGCCCTTGTAGGGTCCGGCCACGTCTGTTTGCGGCGTAAATGGTTTCACGCAGTTTGCAGGTCCACCTTCCTTGGCAATGAGTGTGCGCGCATAATCTTTTGGGTGAATGCCAAGCTGGCGCACGATCGCGCCTTGGTCGCGAACCAGCCATTCATCATCGATGGTGTTGTTGCGGGCCGCGCAATCGGCAATCACATAGTAGCCGAGGCGTTTGCCGGTTGCCGCACCATAGGCACCATCGCGCGCATGTGTTGCTTCGCAGTACAGCCGGTGCGACGAGAGCAGGTGCCCGGTTTCGGGTTCTTCCGACCAAATGACATCTTCACCCAGCAGCGTCCGGTCGGGAAATTCCGCGATGGTGGCAAGGGTTGCGGAAATGACGTTTTTGTTGCCCACAACCACGGAGGCCGGAGAACGGACCGGGATGTCCGTCGCATAATACTGGTGGAGTGTGTGGACTCCCCGGTCTTCCCAAATCTCTTTGGTGATACCGATGATATAGTCGGGAAAATCTTTCCAGCGTTGCGAAAAACCCTTCATGACATGTATCCTTTTCCAATGCGGGCAGAACGGCGGACCACCAGCGGACCGTCGATCTTGATCTTCTGCGGCGAGGCATCGCCCTCGATCTGACCAAGGAGTGCGTCGACGGTCGCTGAAACCATGCGGTTGACTGGCTGGCGGATGCTGGTGAGGCTGTAGCTTGGCCATGCGGCCATGGGCACGTCGTCGTAGCCGACGATCGAGACCTGATCTGGAATGGCGATGCCCAGTCCGAACCGCAATTCATCCATCACCGCGATAGCCATGTGATCATTGCCCACGAAAATCGCGTCAGGAAAATTTCGGCCCGAACACAGCTCACGTGCAACTGCCGCAGCCGTTTCGCGCGAATACATTCCGTCAACCATCGCGGCGGGTTGGAGGCCGGCTTCTTCCATTGCCCGGCGGAACCCCTCCGCACGATCGCGACCGGTTGAAGCACCCTGCCAACCCATGATGTGTGCGATTCGCGTATGACCCGCTTCAATCAGGAATTTTGTAGCCCGGTAGCCGCCCGCAATGTTGTCGGATGTCACTTCGGCCAAACGGGGATCGTCCTGACCGCGGTTGAACATGACAACCGGAATACCCAGTGCGGTCATGCGGGCGGTCAAATCATTGGTCATGGCAACGGAGGCAGTAATGATTCCGTCCACGCGGTAGTCAATCAGTTCCTGCATGACCTCGGCGACTTTTTCGACCGAGTTTTCTGCCATGAAGACGAGGATATGGTAGCCACGCACCTGAAGAGCACGCGACAGCAATTCAAGCGCGACCGGGTAAAACTGGTTGTCCAAATATGCAACGACCAGACCGATCATCCTCGATTTTCCGGTTATCATTGCGCGCGCTAGCAGGTTTGGCCGGTATCCCAGTTTTTCCGCTGCAGCCCTGACTTTTTCCACTGTCTGCTTGGATGCCGATGCGCCCGGTGTGAATACACGGCTGACCGCAGACTGGCTCACACCGGCAAGGCGGGCCACTTCCACCGCAGTCACGTTGTCCGGTAGGTCGCTCATTCCGCCGTCCATCCTCCATCAATGAGGAGGTGGGTGCCGGTGATCATCGCTGCTGCATCAGAGGCGAGAAAGACAACGGGTCCCATGATGTCCTCCACCTCTCCCAGCCTGCCCAGCTTGATCTTTGACAATACCCACTGCATTCGAGCGGGATCTTTCAAGGTTTGCTCAGCCAGGGGTGTGCGGATGAACGTTGGACAAAGGGTGTTTACCCGAATTCCATTTGGCGCCCATTCGAGCGCCATGGCTTTGGTCATTCCCTCAAGTGCATGCTTGTTGGCGCAATAAACAGCTCGATCAAGCCCGCCCACATGTCCCATTTGCGATGACACGTTGATCAAACTGCCGGGACGCCCTGCACCGATCAGCCCCCGCGCTATTTCGCGCGTCAGAAAATAAGCGGCCCGCAAGTTGAGGTCCATTGCCGCGTCGTAGTCGTCTGGCGTGGTATCTTTCGCTGGACCATGTCTGGCAATGCCAGCTGCGTTTAGCATGATATCAAATGGCCCGTTGCTCGCCAGTTTTTCAGACGTGGTTGCAAGGTCGGTGATATCCAACGGCAAGGCCTCAGCCCGTCCGCCCTTGGCCCTGATTGCATCGCGCACTGCTTCCAACTCAAAAGCCCGCCGTGCAACAAGCGTCACTTCGGCACCAGCTTGCGCAAGTGCGGCCGCTGCTCCAAGCCCGATACCTGATGTGGCACCGGTTACCAGCGCCCGACGGCCATCAAGCCTGAAAGAAGGGGTGTTGGGAAGTTCAGTCATTCCCGCCCCGTTTCATGCAAAAGCTTTGCGAGGGTGCGGGCTTTGCCTATTTCCCGCATTCTGCCCAGAACGTCGACGCCGATCTGGCTCCACATATCCAAAAGGTCGACCAAAACCCAGTTTTCGCGGATGAGTCCCGCTTCGAGCCGCCAGAAATCGAGGCTGCGCAGCGTCACCTCCTGCCCGGCAGGCGCAATGCCCAACCAGCCATCACCTGTGATCGTCTGTCGCATGTTGGGCCACCCGGTCTCGCAGACATAGTCCCCTTCCGCAATCCAATGGATATTCAATCCCGCCTTGTTGAGGCCCCGATCCGGCATGGCTGCGAGGAAGGGGATCTGGTGCCAATGGCGAAATTCCGAAATCCCGCGTGTGGCTCCAATTCCCGCAGGTCCATACCAATTGAAGCGCTGGTGCCAGTGTTTCGGCAAGTTCATGACGTCTGGGTCAGGATCGGCAGGATGACGTGAAAGATCGTTCAGCATCGCCAAAACATGCGCAAGTGAGTCTTGCCCGTTGCCCGACGCGACAAGGCCATCCTGTGTCATCGGCCCGGGTGTGGCTAGCAAAGCACCCAGCTGAGGTGCCATCGGCCAAACCTGAGCCTGCATCATCATTTCCGGGATGTCCCAAATCGCTTGCATTTCCACGATACGGTTTTCCTTGATGCGGAAAAACTCGTGATAGCGCATATGAACCAAGTGCCCGGATGGCGGGATTGCAAGGAAAGGCCCGCAAAACCGCCCCATATAGTTTCCCATACATCCGATCCAGTCGTCCTCATTTGCAGTCGTGCCGGCAAGGACAATCATGTCTCGTCGTTCGAGGTCAGGAATTGCTGAAAGCAATGGGACGAATGCCCTTTCCATCAGGCCTTCGGAACCTGCAACATCACCCAATGGGTGGCACAAACGAACCACTGCATCGGGTGCAACAATCTCGCCAAGCGTTCTGGCAAGGCCTTCGACCGTTGCAGTCGCTGCCGCTTCCCGAAATGGATTGAGCAAAGCCTTGAGAGCTGCAGGGGTCATTCAGCGGCCACGCCATAAGGTATGTTGCGACCGCCATAGCGGCGAACACGAATGTTGCATTGTTCAGCGTGGCCAACGAAGCCCTCAAGCATGCACAAGCGGGAACCATACTCCCCGATCATCGCCGCTGCTGCGTCCGTTGTGATTTTCTGGTAGCTGTGGGTTTTGAGGAATTTGCCGACCCACAATCCGCCGGTGTATCGACCGGCCTTTTTTGTCGGCAATGTGTGGTTCGTTCCGATCACCTTGTCGCCATTGGCAACGTTGGTTCGCGCACCCAGAAACAGCGCGCCATAGGAATGCATGTTCTCAAGAAACCAGTCGTCCCGGTCGGTCATCACCTGAACGTGCTCGTAGGCCATATCGTTGGCGACTAAGAGCATTTCTTCATAGCTGTCGCAGAGAATGACGTCACCATAGTCACGCCAACTCACGGCAGCGGTCTCGGCAGTGGGCAATTGTGTGAGCAGCCGCTCGATTTGCTCCAGTGTGTCGTCTGCAAGTTTGCGCGAATTGGTGATCAGGCAGGCCGGCGAATTGTATCCATGCTCCGCTTGGCCAAGCAGGTCCGTGGCACAGATTTCGCAATCTACTGTGTCGTCTGCGATGACCATAGTTTCGGTCGGCCCTGCGAACAGGTCAATGCCAACACGGCCATAAAGCTGGCGCTTGGCTTCAGCCACGAAGGCGTTTCCAGGACCCACAAGCATGTGCACAGGTTCAATCGTCTGAGTGCCCAATGCCATTGCGCCCACGGCCTGAATCCCACCCAGGACATAGATTTCATGAGCTCCCGCCATTTGCATTGCGGCCACGATGGCGGGATGCGGTTCCCCTTTGACCGGAGGAGCTGACGCCACGATGCGCGGCACGCCCGCCACGCTGGCAGTCAGAACTGACATGTGAGCCGAGGCAACCATGGGAAATTTTCCGCCCGGAACATAGCAACCAACGGACTGAACCGGCAGGTTTTTGTGACCCAAAATGACGCCGGGCAGGGTTTCGATCTCAATATCGGTCATGCTGGCGCGTTGCGCCTCGGCGAAGCGGCGGATTTGGGCCTGTGCAAAGCGGATATCTTCCATGTCACGGGTGGTGACCTTCTGCATTGCCGCTTCAATCTCGGACTGCGTCAGCCGAAACGATGGCGGTGCGTATCCATCGAACTTCATAGCAAGGTCGCGGACTGCCGCATCTCCGCGCGTCTCGATGTCCTTCAGAATTCCTTCGACGGTGGCGCGAACCTTGGCATCGTCTTCAGCGCGCTGCTCGGCCGGAATGCCGGACTTAAGGTGATGAATCATTGGTGCTCCTCCCGACCGGCAGAATTATAGATCATGTCCCGGACGCGGCGGAATTTCCCTGCCTTCGTCGTATTTTTCCCAACCATGGCCATTGAAAACGTCGACTCCAAGTTGTCGCAAAACGTGCGGAAAATCGACCATGACCCAGTTGTCGACGATTTTGCCGTCCACCACTTTCCAAAAATCCATGTAACGAATCTCGATGCGCTTTCCCGTTGGTGGGACGCCCATGAATTCGCCCGAATGGATCGCATGTTGCGCTCCAAAAGCGGCAGCCCATTCACCATCAAACAGCCGCGCCTCGTCGATGCAGACCTTGTCAGAAAACGCAGCTTGAAAGGGGCGCTGCCAGTTGTCCTGAAACTCACGAAGCCCGGTTTTGTTGCCGCAACCGGCATTGCCGATCCAGCGGAAGCTGTCGGAAAAGAACTCGGAAATTCCGCGGATCTTGTGATCATTTAGGCCGTCGACCATACCTTCAACCACTTGACGGGTGGCCTCGGTCTTGGTGCGATCATTGTGTTTTGTCAGGGCTGCCTGCTCAGGCCGATTGCTTTGCATTTTTTCCTCTTGGTTATTTCGTTGTCTTGAGGCGTTCGCCTGAAACATGATCGAACAAATGGCAGATGGATGCAGGTACAGCCGCGCGCACGATGTCGCCGATTCCCACCTCAAAATCCTTGCCTGCCTTGATTGCAACAAGCGATCCACCAACTTTCAGGGAGATCATTGAAGCTTCGCCAAGCAATTCCATCGAGTACACGTTGGCTTCGATCTGGGCCTTGTCTTCCACGATGTGTGCGTCCTCCGCCCGGAACCCCAGGGTCACAGGACCTGTAATGTCTGCAAGAAAGCCCGGCACTTCGATATTGGCAGCACGAAATACGCCGCCGCCAATTTCGCCTTCCACAAGGTTCATGGCTGGTGAACCAATGAAGCCCGCCACAAAGGTGTTGGCCGGACTGTCATATATCTCCCTCGGCGAGCCCAGTTGCTGGATGACGCCGCGATTCATCACCACAACCCTGTCAGCGAGCGTCATGGCCTCAATCTGGTCGTGGGTGACGTAGATGGTCGTTGTGCGCAGCTCATGATGAAGGTTCTTGATCTGCGCCCGTGTCGAAACACGCAATTTTGCATCCAGATTGGAAAGCGGTTCATCCATCAGGAAGACTGTAGGCTCCCGGACAATGGCGCGGGCCAAGGCAACTCGTTGGCGTTGGCCGCCGGAAAGCTCCGCCGGTCGACGATGGAGGAACTCGCCAAGTTCAACCATCGCTGCAGCGCGCATCACCCGTTCATGGTGGGTGTCCTTCGGGACCCGGCGAACCTTGAGCGGAAAACGAATGTTCTCGTACACCGACATGGTTGGATAAAGGCCATAGCTCTGAAACACCATCGCGATATCACGATCTTTTGGCTCCAGGCCATTGACCATGCGGTCGCCGATCCAGATCTCGCCGGACGTTGATTCCTCAAGACCTGCGATCATGCGCATGGTTGTGGTTTTGCCACAGCCTGAAGGTCCAAGCAGCACTATGAACTCCTCGTCGGCAATATCGAGATTGAAGTTTTCGACAGCGACAAAATTGCCCCACCGCTTTCCGACGTTCTTGAGATTGATACCGGCCATGCGCCCCTATCCCTTTACTGCGCCGGCAGTGAGCCCGGCGACGATCTGGCGCTGAAAAAACAGAACCAGTACAAAAAGTGGTGCAGTAGCGGAAACCACAGCGGCTACCGCATACATGATGTTGCCCTGGACTTGCGTTGAACCCATGAAGCTTGCGATTTTCGGAACCATGGTCTGGTTCTCCTGCGACAGCAGCATCGCGGTCACGGCAAAGTCGTTATAGGCGAGTAGGAACGAGAACAGGCCAGTAGTGATGACCCCCGGCCCCATGACGGGACTGATGACAAGCCTGAACGCTTGAAAACGCGAGCATCCATCAACCATGGCGCTCTCATCCAGATCCTTTGGAATGCCGAGGAAAAAGGAGTGGAGCATCCACAGTGTGAAAGGCTGGTTTATGGCAACAAGGACAATGATGGCGGTCGGGAGGTAACCCCAAACGTTCAGTTGGAAAAAGGGGAAAAGATAGCCGGATACGAGCGTAATATGCGGCATGGCACGGAAGATCAGTGCCGCAATCAAGATCCAGAATGCGTACCGGTAGGACGACCGAGACAACGCATAGCCACCCAGCGTGCCAAATGTCAGTGAGATGATGACTACGAAGACAGTGACGATGCCGGTATTCAGCGTCGCCCGCCAGAATTCCCGTTCTATCCATGCGCCCCTGTAACCATCCGTGGTGAATGGTGCGCCGGTTTCCACGATGGTTTGCGTCCCGCGGATTGCATTCATCCAGTCGAGTTTGGAAAAAAAGTCGCCTTGCACTTTGAACGAACCCCACAAGGTCCAGACAAACGGGAAGGCTGCCAGCAGCAACCAGCAGATCAGGAAAGCAGTTGAAAATACCAACAACAGGAGTGGTTGGCGGAAAGCGCGTCCCTGCATCGTGTTCACCGTGACCGATTGAAGTCGCGCCAGGTGCGAATGAGCACAGGCATGAGAAGGAAGGCTACGAATATGATGGTCAGCATCGAGCTTGCGGCAGCTGAACTGAAAAGCGCCACGCCAGTGTTGCTGAGATCGTTGTAGATAATCCAGGACAGCGAAGTTGCGCTGGCCTCGGCATTGAAACCGACAATCGGCTCGAAAACCCTGAAATTGTCCATCAGCTGGATCAACGCCACAAAGGTAACCAGCGGCAGAAGGTGCGGGATCATCACGTAGCGCGTGCGTTCCCAACGGCTGGCACCATCGATCATTGCAGACTCAAGCGTGTCCTGGGGCACGGTCTGCAGGCCTGCATAGAACACAACGAAGGCAAAGGGTGCTGAATGCCAGACGCCATAAATCATCAGCGTCACCCAGGTGAGCGCCGGAGATGCCTTGAGCGAAAGGGACGGGTCATTCATCAGCACTTTCAAGGAAGCTCCGATTACTCCGTCCGCGTCGATCATCCAGAACAGGACAAGCGAGCCTACCAGCGGTGTCACAATCATCGGCAACAGGGATATGAAAATTGCCACGCCCTTGGCGGCAGGCGTCAGCCGGTTAACCGACAGCGCAATCACAAACCCAAGCACAATGACGACTGGGGTCACGATAAACGTATAGGCCATAGTAAACGAAAGCGCCTTGTAGAATGGCAGGCCGTAAAGCTTCGAAAAAAAATCAACAACACCGCTGGAAGTGCGCCAGTATTCTCCCAATTCTGAAACGGCAAGATGGTTGCGGTTTGCATAAATCGACAAGCCTGCAAACTGGCCAAACGGCCTTTCGCGCCGCAATGCTTCCGTTGCCTCAGTATCAACCCGCATTTCTTTGGTACAGCCGAAGGGGTCGCAGTTTTCGACGGCTTTCATGACGCGGTCATGCTCCACAAACACCGACTGAACAGCAACCGACAAGATTGGCAATGCGATGAAAATGATCATTGCCAAGGCTGAAGGCAGGATGAACCAGAAAAAGGTTCGGTGCGGCATACCCGCCTCCGTCAGGGTTCAAAGGATGGGCGTTTTGCCCGGTGCACGGGAAAGACATGCCGGGCGCGCATTTTCTTGCGCGCCCGGCAAATATCATTTGATGAAGCCGGCTTCCTTGGCGGCAGTGATGTATGCTGCTTCGGCATCTGCAAGTGCCTTGGAAGCATCTTCGGTGCCTTGCATGAACTCAACGATTTCTGCGCCCAATGCCGTGTGCAAAAGGCCCATGTACGGGTTCATGGGGTAGGACTTCGCGCCGCCCTGGACGGTTGCCATCACACCACCGGCCTTCGGACCAGGCGTGTAGCCGGTTGCCAACCAGACGGCTGCATCTGCATTGGCATTCGCGTTGGTCGATGTAGCGCCCTGCAACAATGCGCGGAACGTTGCCTCGGCGTCCTCGTCTGACGCATTCTTGGCCACGGTGAACCCGTCCCACCACAATGTTGTCGCCGGAACCGAGCCGCCACCAACGGTTGGAGCAGGGCCGAATTTGATTGCTCCGGTTACTTCTGGCGTAGATCCATCGGCATCGGTTACGGCACCAGCGCGCGAACCCCAGAAGTTGGCAATGGCCACTTTGCCCGCTTCAAACTCCGCCTGCAGCGCATTTGAATCGAAGGTCAGGAAATCCTTGCTCATGTGCGCGGAAAGTTCCTTCATCATCGTGAGGGCAGCAACACCTTTTTCATTGTTGATTGCCGGCTCTGCGGTGCCTTCTTTGAAGAAGGGCACGCCATACCCCATGTACATGTTCACAAATTCTTCAGCCAGGTTCCAACCCGCCTTGTAGGTGCCGCCAAGCGGCGTTTCCATCAGGCCTTTTTCCTTGATGACTTTCGCAGCCGCCACCATTTCCTCGTAAGTTTTGGGAACGGCGACCCCTGCTTTCTCAAGGATGTCAGCGCGATAGAACAAGTGCTGGGCATTGGCCATGAAAGCAATCGCCATGATCTTGCCGTCGATCATGATTTTTTGGTTGGGGTTGAGGTCCGCTCCGTACTTGGCGACATAGTCGTCAAGCGGGCGAACAAGGCCGTTGTTGAGCAATGGCAACAGCGAGCTATTTGCAATGATGTGGGAGGTGTACTCCGGCGGATTGGCGCTCAAGGCAGCCACCGCAAGCTTTTCGTGGTCCTTGGTCAGGTTGACCTTCACTTCGACCGCGCCACTGGCGCAACCTTCAGCAGCCTTTGCCACCGACTGGATAGCGGGAAAATCGTTGCCCAGAACCCGGACTGAGCCTTTTTCGATGCCGCAATCGGCTCGAGCCCAATCGGCAGCGCCAACGATGGCCACTGAACTCAACAATACTGAAAGTGCTGCTCCGCGAATGGAAACGGTCATGAATTTCTCCCTTTCATGATGGCTGGTGCGTCGGGGATCGCCGCCCTGGGCTTTTTCCATTTTTGATGTTTTCAAATTTTGCATACGAATGCAAGATGCATATTGCATACCTTTTCATTTTTGTGTCTTCTTGCGAAACTTGACTGGAAGGAGATCGTTTTGCTGAGCGAGGGATTTTTGCCGGACTTGACGCCGGGGGTGAACACGCGAACGAATTTCCTGAAGGCGTTGCACCGCCTTGCCGAAGCTTCGCCCGATCGCACAGCCGATGCTTTGGAAGCCGTGTGCTCACCAGGCGCCCAATGGCGGGTTGCGCACCCGATGAACGAAATGACAGGCAATCAGGCCGCCATGACCCAAATCTGGTTGCCGTTGAAAAATGCCTTGCCCGACCTCGAACGGCGCGACGTTATTTTTGTCGGCGGCAGCTACAGGGGGCGAACCTATTTGGCGGCAGTCGGCCATTACTGCGGAACGATGCGACGCGACTGGCTCGGCATTCCTGCAACCAACAAGACTATTTATCTGCGCTATGGTGAGGTCTGGCAGTTGGGCGATGACGGACGTACCGTGCAGGCAAACCTGCTTTGGGATGTGCTGGACGTCATGAAACAGGCAGGGGTCGACCCGCTGGCGCCCTCGCTTGGCGTGGAGATGATGTGGCCAGCACCGATCACCTCGGACGGGGTACGGATGGAAACTTCCGATCCACAGGCCAGCGTGAGCAGCATCGAACAAACCTTGGCCATGCACAAGACACTTGCCGAGCATGACGACATCAACAACTTAAGTGCTGCAAGCTTGATGAGCATGCCGCAACGGGACCACTGGCACGAGAAAATGATGTGGTACGGCCCGGCGGGAACTGGCACGACACGAGGGCTGGATGGCTTCGTCGATGGCCACCAATTGCCATTCAGGAGAGCCTTTCACCGTCCCCAAGGCACTTTCGAGGAGGTCTCGGCAGAGCGCGAGCGGCATGGTGCCGGGCACTACATCCGCATTGGCGACGGTCCGTATTCCGTTACCGGCGGCTGGCCTTCAGTTTATGCAAAGCATCTGGGGGGCGGTTTCTGCGGCCTCCCCCCATCGGGAAAACCCGCATTTATGCGGGTGATGGATTTTTATCTTCACCATGAAGGATTGATCCGCGAAAACTGGGTACCACTGGACATGCTCCATTTGCTTGACCAGATGGGATTTGACGCTTTGGGCCGGATGAAAGAGTTGGTGCGTTAAGCCAAGGACTGTATGCCCTCTGGATTTTGCAGACACCTTGCCACCAAAAAATGATTGTAGGAGATCATGCTAGGCAAGACCAATTTTATCAAAGAGTTCAGACTGGATGCACAAAAGCAGAACATCGAGCGATTCCGTTGCTGATTTTCCAGTCTGTTCGATTTTAGCAAGATTTGAACCATTTTTCCAATTTGCGCTAACCCGCTTGATCGCCAACAACGCATTGAGAAGCAAACAATTTATTCGTGAATTGCGGATCTGCGTGAAACAGAAAAGTGGTTCAAAATCCGGCGAAAATTAACACTCTGGAATTTCACAGTGACTTCATGAGACCATCATGTGATGATTGTTGCCCGTGCCAATTCTTTGGCTTCTCCGGGCATTGAGATATGGTTCAGGATCCCTCATGAGTCGGTCGAAATACTGGAATGCTTTTCAAGCAAAGACTGTGCAATTCTTAATACAGTCGGGCTTAAGAATGTGAGAGGCCAGACAGCATGCCAGGACATCCACCGAACAAGTGGGCGAGAGTGGTCCCGGAGCTAATCGTCTATGAATATGAACAGACCCTCAGCTTCTGGCGCGACATTCTTGGTTTTGTGATTCAATTTGATCGGCCAGCTGAAAAGCTCGCGATGCTGGAGCATCCGGACGGTGCGCAGGTCATGTTTTTCGAGCGGGATGGTGGTTGGGAGACCGGGCCGTTCGAACGGCCGCTGGGGCGCGGCGTAGTCATCCAAGTGTTCGTCAATGACTTGGACACTGTTGCCCAACGGGTCGAGGTGGCAGGGCTGCAGTACTTTATATCTCCATTCGAGAAGTGGCGGGACTGGGGTGATCGTCTGGGCGGCCAGCGTGAATTTCTGATTCTTGATCCCGACGGATACCTTGTGAAGGTGGCCCAATCGCTGGGAGAGCGTGACAAGCTGTGACGTCCGATGCCGACCTGGAACTGCGTTACCCAAGGAGCGTACGTTTTAAGCAGAATTAATCTCATTTTTCCAATTTATACCCACTCTGTTGATTTTCGGACGGAATTGATCCGGTTTGTCAATTCGTGCTTATCCAGCGACATGGTTTGGCCTGCTGCTGGTTTCGTGGACACCGAGTTAAGGTTTTTGGTGGAACTGGAGGTGTCCAATGCGGTCGATATGGGCCTAGGGATTTCATGAGCCTTCTCCATTTAAGGCCCAAACAGGGTATCAGTCTTTTCGTGGCCCGTGGTCCAGCCCCAAGGGTCACTCCGAAACCCGGCTCAGTTCTGAGTGGAAATCAACAATCCACCTTCCAACGGGACCAAAGCCGGGCTATTCTGCCGTCAATCAGAGGTCGTGCCGCCTATTTAGGAAATGTCAGGATATTGTGCACCGGTTCCGATCGTTGCGTCAGGATGGCCTGATGAACGATAACATGATTTATTGGTCGATGATTGCTGCATTCTTCACGCATGAACTTGATGCCGTGAAGCGTCACGAATGGCGCGTGCTGCCAATCACCAGTTGGATGCCGGACCGCCTTGGGGAACAGGCTTTCATCTGGTGCCATGTGCCGTTGTTTGCGTTGATTTTCTGGTTCAGTGGAACTTCGCCAACAAACGGTTTCCGGATCGGGCTTTCTGTGTTTGCCGTGATCCACGTTGGCCTGCACTGGCTGTTTCGCAAACATCCTGCTTATGAATTCAACAATGTCAGTTCCTGGCTGCTGATTTTGCTTACGGGTGCATTGGGCGCTTTGTACCTCCTATAGCATATGCCTTAGACCGGGTATCGTGACGGGGTGACGGCAAGAGCTGCGCCAAACCTTGACATCGCCCACCAAACGGAGCTTTCAGCTGCGACATTCTCATTCGTCATCGTCGATCGTCCATCCGCCGACCCGACCCTAGCGGCGGGAGGTCATCGCCCGACAGCGCGTGTTGCGCCCTCGGGCATGAAAGCGTTTAGGCACGACACTAGCGAAAAGATATTGAGGAAGGCGGATTATACGCTTAGCAATCACCTTCCGACGATCGCGAAGGCGGTCCATGCCCAGTTCTGGGCGGACATGGCGGGCTTCAGCCCCGCGACATTCGAGACATTGCTGGCGGAAACTGAGGAACCCGACCGGGTTCCGCTCAGCCTAGTAGCGCTGGATGCCAACTCTCTATTCAGTCCTTTCAGGGCTTCCAAGACAGGACCGTCCTGGTGTCCCAGCAACTGCTCTGAAACATGCAATATGAGAGCGCCTGCCGTTAATGCGACAGGCGCTCGCTGATCGATGGATTACGCTGCCGCCATCGGTGTTTGTTGATGTTCCTCGGTCCACCTTAGCTCAACGGGGTCGTCCACCGGCCTGCCTTCGGCGTTTCGCAGAAACGGTGCGAGCTCTGCGAAAAAGCGGTCAGGATCGATCGCCGTATCGACGGTATGCACGCCGGCACCGGGCGGGGCATGGCCGGAAGCCACGATCGATGCGATCACCTTGGAAGGGATGCCCGTCATGGGGCCATGCCGCCCGGAACAAGCCCCCTGAGCGACGCACCGACTCGCGCGGGTCGCCCGTTTTTCTCGCCCTCGGCCAACGCCCAGACCGGCGGCAGCCAGGACTTTGGCTGTTGATTTTCACCTC
>JBGSNX010000058.1:0-46805 GCA_041739465.1 Salaquimonas sp. | reverse complement strand
AGCCCTCATTGGCCGCTGCCAGAACCAGCAATTCGATGAAGCAGCCCATGCCGATGGTCAGCTGCCGGTTGTAGGGGTCAGTTTCCGGCAGGTTTCGGTTAGGGTCGCGCAGAAGGGTGATTTTACCATCCTCACGCAGATCGGCGATCCATGGCTGGCGGTTGTGCGGATTGGGGGCAAGGATCGCCCAGGACAGCGCATTGAGGCGGGGATCACTATATTTGCCTGCCTGCGACCACGGCTCCAGCGCCCTGCCCGGTGTGCGGGTCAGCGCAAATGCTCCGGCTGCTGCGCCGGCTATGCCGACCGCGCCTCCACCCATGAGAAGTATGGCATTCCTGCGGGACATCGACATGCAAGCCTCCTTTGGTTTGACTTCAAACTATATAGTTCGAAGTCAAACCATTTTCAAGAGGTATTGCTGCAGGTTGTTTCCCTGACTTATGCGACGTCAAACACCAGTGGCTTGACCTGCAGGAACAGGTGCGAATCCATGATCATGTCGAGAACCGGCTTTTCCACCGGGCCGTCGAGATACAGCAGCGCGATGGCATTCCCGCCCGGCTTGTCGCGTCCAAGCTGGAAGTTTGCGATGTTGACACCTGCTTGACCAAAGATGGTTCCAAGCGCGCCAATCACGCCCGGCACGTCATCATTGGTCGTGTAGATCATGTGGCGACCGATTTCCGCGTCGAGATTGATGCCCTTGATCTGGATGAAGCGCGGCTTGCCATCTGAAAACACAGTGCCTGCAACAGATCGGGTCTGCTTCTGGGTGGTCACGATGATCTTGATGTAGCTGTCGAAAACGCCTGACTTGTCCTGCGTGGTTTCGGCAATGTGGATGCCGCGTTCCTTGGCCATGATTGGAGCGGAAACCATGTTAACGTCGGCAACCTGGCTCTTGATCAGCCCGGCGATCGCAGCGCTGGTCAATGCCTTGGTGTTCATTTGCGAAACCGCGCCATCATAAACAATCTCGATCCGCTCGATTGGCGTGTTCTCGGTTACCTGACCGGCAAATGCACCCAGATGCTCGGCAAGCTTGATGAAAGGCATCAGCTTTGGTGCTTCATCAGCCGAAATCGACGGCATGTTGAGCGCGTTGGTAACAGCACCATTGATCAGATAATCGGCCATTTGCTCGGCCACCTGCAGCGCTACGTTTTCTTGCGCTTCGGTGGTCGACGCACCCAGATGCGGGGTGCAAACAACATTTGGCAGGCCGAACAGCGGGCTGTCCGTGGCGGGCTCGGTCTCGAACACGTCAAACCCGGCCCCTGCCACTTTGCCCGACTTGATGGCAGCGGCAAGATCAGCCTCGACCACCAGGCCACCGCGCGCGCAATTGATGATGCGAACGCCATCCTTCATCTTGGCGATTGCATCGGCGTCGATGATGTTCTTGGTCTTCTCGGTCATCGGAACGTGCAGCGTGATGAAATCCGCTCTGGCAAAGACAGTATCGAGTTCGGCCTTTTCAATGCCGAGCTCATCGGCGCGCTCTTGGCTGAGGAACGGATCGTAGGCAACCACGCGCATTTTCAGGCCGCGTGCCCGAACCGCAACGATCGAGCCGATATTGCCGCAGCCGATCAGCCCAAGCGTCTTGCCGGTGATTTCAACGCCCATGAAGCGGTTCTTTTCCCATTTGCCGGCCTGCGTTGAAGTGTCGGCCTGCGGGATTTGCCGTGCCACTGCGAACAAGAGCGCAATGGCGTGTTCTGCGGTGGTGATCGAATTGCCGAAAGGCGTGTTCATCACGATGATGCCCTTGCGGCTGGCGGCTGGAATGTCGACATTGTCGACGCCAATTCCGGCGCGACCAATCACCTTCAGCCTGGTTGCCGCGCTGATGATCTTGTCGGTCACCTTGCTCGCCGAGCGGATGGCAAGGCCGTCATACTTGCCGATGACTTCGAACAGTTTGTCCTTGTCCTTGCCAAGATCGGGGAAGTAATCGACTTCGACGCCATAACGGCGAAAAATTTCGACGGCAGTTTCGGAAAGAGCGTCTGATACGAGAACGCGTGGTGCCATGTTGGCCTCCTTGAAAAAGGGAAATGCTGGATGGAGAATATGTGAAACGCTGACCTGTATTGTCGTCAGGCAGGCTGCTTGAGGCTGGCAAGCTGAGAATGGAAGGCCCATTCAAGCCACGGCACGAGCGCTTCCAGATCGGACTTTTCGACGGTTGCACCCGTCCAGATGCGCAGGCCTGCCGGAGCGTCGCGGTAATGGCCGATGTCGTAAGCCACGCCTTCCTTTTCGAGCGCCGCGACCACGCCCTTGGCAAAAGCTGCCTGGCCATCGGCATCAAGGGCTGAAACTGCCGGATCGGTGAAAATCAGGCATACCGATGTATTCGAGCGCGACTTTGCGGTCTTCGCCAGAAACCCAAGCCATGGCGTCTTTTCAACAAATGCTTCCAGCACCGACAGATTTGCATCTGCTCGCGCAATCAGCGCGTCCAGTCCGCCAATCGAGGCCGACCAGTCGAGCGCATCGAGATAATCTTCCACGCAAAGCATCGACGGCGTGTTGATGGTCTCGCCCTGAAAAATGCCTTCGATCAGCTTGCCCTTGGAAACCAGCCGGAAGATCTTGGGCATCGGCCAGGACGGCTTGTAGCCTTCCAGCCTTTCAACGGCGCGCGGCGAGAGAATGAGCATGCCATGCGCTGCTTCGCCGCCCAGAACCTTTTGCCAAGAGAAGGTCACCACATCGAGTTTTTCAAACGGCAAAGCCTGCGCAAACGCTGCGGATGTGGCATCGCAAATCGTCAGTCCCTTGCGGTCCGCGGGGATGA
The DNA here is from genome assembly GCA_041739465.1 of Salaquimonas sp. Lineage (GTDB taxonomy): Bacteria > Pseudomonadota > Alphaproteobacteria > Rhizobiales > Rhizobiaceae > BOKV01. The sequence goes on along the minus strand of JBGSNX010000058.1, from coordinate 43,996 downwards.
AATCCCCATTGGGGACACGAACGCCGGAAGTGGTTCCATTCCACGTGAAGACCACGTCGCGGTCGAAGTCGACCTTGGAAAGATCGGGAAGTTCGCCATACGCAGCCTCAAAGGTGCGGGTGTCCTGGAGTTTCAGTTCCTTGACCGCATCGGCAACCCAGCCTGCGCCAAAACTCTCCCACGCGACAAGGTCAACGCCCCGTTCGCCCAGCAGTGACCACATGGCCATTTCGACGGCGCCCGTATCGGAAGCTGGAACGATGCCAATCCGGTAATCGGCTGGAACGCCAAGAATGGATCGGGTCTTTTCGATTGCGTCGTGGAGTTTGGTTTTGCCAATTTTGGCGCGATGCGAGCGACCGAGCGCTGCATTGCCAAGTGCGTCGAGCGACCAGCCGGGTCGTTTGGCGCAAGGTCCAGAGGAAAAATTGGGATTTGCCGGGCGCATTGCCGGGTTGGGCAGGTTGGTCATTGCGGCTATCCTTCCAGATAGAAAGCCCTTCGTTGGGGGAGGGTGTCCCGCTTTTGCGTGTATGTCAGCGCATTTTCCGCGTCAAGCACCAATGTGCGACAAACGGCAGATTTCAGCCGGGCTGCGACATTTGGCAGATCTGACGAAAAAGCGGCAGGCTTTCGCCTGCCGCTTTTCCTGGGAACCAGATTGGAGGTCAGGATCACCAGATTTCGTAGCGAAGCCCCACCTTGAGCTCGTGAATGTCGATGCCGGACGCGTTGGGTGCCGTTTCGTCAGAGCTGAAGCTGACGTCATAATGCGTCGTGTACTTGTATCCCATGTCCACTACCCAGCGATCGCTGATGCGGTAGTCGACGCCAAGCATGGCCGAGAGTGACAATTGGGTTGTGTCGCTTTCCACTTCGCGGGTTGCTGTTCCAACCCACAATTCTGTTCCCGGTGAGCCGCCATGGGTGGCAATCGGGCAATCTTCGCCAACGTCAAGCCGGCAGAGGTCAAGTACTGTCCGCTCAAGTTTGACTTGCGCCAGGCCAGCTCCCGCGCCGACATAAGGGCGGAAACCTCCAACGGCACCCATCGAATAGTAAGCGTTTGCCTGGATTGACGTGGAAGTGACGTCTGCACTGTCGGTCGTTGCACACTCACCATCAAACGGGAAGTCGCAGGCATAAAAGCTGGATGTCCCGTCAAACGACATACCGCTGAATTGGGTCAGCGTGATATCGCCGCGCAAATTTTCGTTGAAGATGTAACCAAAACCAACTGACGGAGAGACATTCTCGAACAGGGACGAACCGCCGATGGTAGCCGAACCGCCAACGCCGTAGCTGCCTTCTCCTCCAATATGCGGAGTTCCGATGTCGCCGCGCAAATACCAGCCGCTTCCAAATTCGACAGGTGTTGTTTCGCCGCCGTCTATGTAGCCGCCATCAAGGTCTGCAGCTTTAGCAGTGGCGGGTGCCAAACCCAGCGCAATAATTGCCAGGATTGTTGCAGCACTTTGCTGAAAGGTCGGCTTTTTCACGGTACGCACCCTTGGGATTTTGGGTTGATGATGGACGTCGCAGCCAATGCTGCTCCTGTCAGGCGGCACCGAAGGTTCCGGTGCCGAATTTCAAGACGGGCCCCAATAAGGGGCCCTGTCGCATCAATGGAACGAGTAGCGAAGACCTGCGCGGAAGGCGTGGATCTTGATGTCGTCGTTGAAGCCCTGCTGGCCGGAGAATGCGCTGCCAGCTTCAAAGCCGAACATGCGGCCGCCTTCGATATGGGTCATCGTGTAACCGGCATCGAGCTTGAGGTTTGCCGACAGATCGTAGCTCACGCCTGCATGCAGAGCGTAGGCGAAGTGCAGATCGGAATAGCCACCATGTACCGAGTCGGCTTCAACCCAGGCGCCGCAGTTGGCAACGCAGGTTTCATCGTTGGTCAGCTCGCCCCAATGAACCATCGCGCCACCGATACCGGCACCGACATAGGGGGTGAAGCCCTTGAAATTGCCCAGATCAACATAGGCATTGGCAAGCATCGCGGTGATGTTCACATCAGACGTATCCACGTAGTCGCAGATTTCGCCGCCGCCATTGTTGGTGCAAGCTGCGCCGGTTGCCGAAGAACCATTGAAGTCGGTGTTGAGATAGTGGTTCGCGGTCAGGTCGACACGGAACCAGTCGGTTGCCTGATAGCCGATACCGCCACCAATCATCCAGCTGGACGAAATGTCATGGCTTTCAAAGGCACCGGTCAATGTTGGTGTGCCCTGATAATATTCAACACCACTGGTGTGGATCTTGGCGTAGCCAATGTCGCCGCGCAGATACCAGCCACCACCGCTATGGGTGACGACTTCCGGCGGTGCTTCGTAAACCGGTGGTTCAACGATATCGGCTGCAAATGCAGACGTCGATGAAATCGTCAGGAGCATGGCTGCAAGGCCGATGTTCTTTATAGAACGCATATCCGTATCCTTTCCTCAACCCCTTGGACAAGGGTCTTTTATGGCGGTTGGATCGGATAGTGCCGTTGAATGGTTAAAGCAGGCTTAACCTCGTTTTTTAACCTTGATTTTATTGGTTAACAACTTCCTAACACTTGAACCGAGGCGAAAAGGGGCTTGCGCAGCGGCGCGGTAAATTCTCATTTTCATGCTCGAAAATCAGGCTGCGCGGGCCACTGCCCCGGCTATTTCATTGACCACCCGCTCCACCATGGATTGGTCATCACCTTCCGCCATGATGCGAATGAGCGGCTCGGTACCTGAAGGGCGGATGACCAAACGGCCGGAATTGCCCAGCAGCGCAGTTGCGTCGGCAATCGCCTGTTTGACCTTGTCATCATCCAGCGGCTTGCCGTTTGTGTAGCGCACATTTTTCAACAACTGCGGAACTGGCTCGAAACGACGGCAAACCTCGCTCACAGGTCTTTCGGACAGGCGCACAACGGCAAGGATTTGCAAAGCGGCTACCAGACCATCGCCTGTTGTCGAAAAATCCGACAGCACCACATGGCCGGATTGCTCGCCGCCGACATTGTAGCCGTGGGCGCGCATATGTTCGACCACATATCGGTCGCCAACCTTCGTGCGGGCCAGATTGAGGCCGATTCCGCCCAGATAGCGCTCAAGCCCCAGATTGGACATGACGGTGGCAACGATACCGCCGCCGCTCAGCTTTTCAATGGATTTCCAGTACTCGGCGATCACCGCCATGATTTGGTCGCCGTCCACTTCGCGCGCCTGCTCGTCAATGACGATAACGCGGTCGGCATCGCCATCCAGCGCGATTCCGATGTCGGCACGGGTCTCGTGCACCTTGCGTTTCAACGCATCGGTGCTGGTCGATCCGCAGTCGAGGTTGATGTTGAAACCGTTGGGTTCATCACCAATGGCGATGACGTCGGCGCCCAATTCCCACAACGCCTCGGGAGCCACCTTGTAGGCAGCGCCATTGGCGCAGTCGACAACGATGCGCAGCCCTTCCAGTGACAACTCCCTGGGCAAAGTGCGCTTGGCTGATTCAACATATCGGTCACGCACCCCGTCCACACGCGTCGCACGACCGATCTTCTCGGCGGTGGCCAGTTCGCGCGACAGGTCGCGATCAATCAGTTCTTCAATGTGCAGTTCGATTTCATCGGAAAGCTTGTAGCCATCCGGGCCAAACAGCTTGATGCCATTGTCCTGGTACGGGTTGTGCGAAGCGGAGATCATCACGCCAATATCGGCACGCATGGACCGGGTCAGCATTGCCACCGCAGGGGTTGGCACCGGCCCAAGCTGGAATACGTCCATGCCAGCTGCCGTGAAGCCTGCTACAAGGGCGTTTTCGATCATGTAGCCCGAAAGCCTTGTATCCTTGCCCACGACTACCCGGTGACGGTGGTTGCCGCGTTTGAAGGCAACACCAGCCGCCATTCCAACTTTCATGGCAATTTCTGCCGTCATCGGCGCAGTATTGGCCTTGCCGCGAATGCCGTCAGTTCCAAAATAACGCCGCTTCATGAAAACCCTGTCCCGAAATTGCCGCCCGCTTTCGCAACGCAAGCCTTGCCCGACCAAATCCATGCCACAAACGGCAGTGCCGGGCAGATAACATTACATTCTTAATTGTTACAGAAGGCCGCGGTGAGCTGCGTTCGCACTTTGAACCCAATCCAACAAAAACCCCGGCGTTTCCGCCGGGGCTCTATCTTTTCAGGCAACTTCCAATCAACCTTGCGGCTGCGGCTCCATGCTGCCAGCGTCCGGCTCTCCGCGTTTTTTCTTTGCGGGGCCAGCCGATGGAACGGCAGATCCACGTGAAGGCGGGGTGTCATCGCCAGCATCACGCGAAGGCTTCTTGCCGGCGATGAGTTCGTTGATCTCCGAACCCGAAAGCGTTTCATATTCCAGAAGACCTTCGGCAATCGCGATCCAGTCCTTCTTTTTCTTGGTCAGGATGCTGGTCGCGCTGGCGTAGGCTTCGTCAATCAGACGACGGATCTCGACGTCGATCTTCTGGGCCGTGGCTTCCGAAACATTCTTCTGCTGCGCAACAGAATGACCCAAGAACACTTCCTGCTGGTTTTCACCATAGGCTACCCGGCCCAACTCGTCCGAAAAGCCCCATTGCGTGACCATCGCGCGGGCAAGTTTGGTTGCCTGTTCGATGTCGGAAGACGCGCCGGAGGTGATATTCTCCTTGCCGAATTTCAATTCTTCGGCAACGCGCCCGCCCATCATGATTGCCAGCCGCGACACCATCCACTTGTAGCTCATGGAGTAGCGGTCGCCTTCGGGAAGCTGCATGACCATGCCAAGTGCACGGCCGCGCGGAATGATGGTTGCCTTGTGCACCGGATCAGCCGATGGCACATGCAAAGCCACCACCGCATGACCAGCCTCATGATACGCGGTCAGTGCCTTCTCGGCCTGCGTCATCGCCGTGTTGCGGCGCTCCGCACCCATCATCACCTTGTCCTTGGCATCTTCAAACTCGGCCATGGTGACAAGACGCTTGTTGCGCCGCGCCGCAAGCAGCGCTGCTTCATTGACGAGGTTCATGAGGTCAGCACCGGAGAAGCCCGGCGTGCCGCGTGCTAAAACCTTGAGATCGACGTTCGGTGCGAGTGGCACCTTGCGCACGTGCACCTTCAGGATTTTCTCACGGCCAATGATGTCCGGGTTCGGAACCACAACTTGCCGATCGAAACGACCCGGGCGCAGCAAGGCAGGATCAAGAACGTCAGGACGGTTCGTCGCGGCAATGAGGATGATGCCTTCATTGGCCTCGAAACCATCCATCTCGACCAGAAGCTGGTTCAATGTCTGCTCGCGTTCGTCATTGCCGCCGCCAAGACCGGCGCCGCGATGGCGACCGACCGCATCGATTTCGTCGATGAAGATGATGCATGGGGCGTTTTTCTTCGCCTGTTCGAACATGTCGCGCACTCGGCTTGCGCCAACACCGACAAACATTTCCACGAAGTCCGAACCGGAAATCGTGAAGAACGGAACATTGGCTTCACCCGCCACTGCGCGCGCAATCAGCGTTTTGCCTGTGCCCGGAGGACCAACGAGCAACACACCATGTGGTATCTTGCCGCCAAGGCGCTGGAACTTCTGCGGGTTGCGCAGGAATTCGACGATTTCCTCAAGGTCCTGCTTGGCTTCGTCAACACCGGCGACATCGTCAAACGTGACGCGTCCTGAGTGTTCGGTCAAAAGCTTGGCCTTCGATTTGCCAAAACCCATTGCCTTGCCGGACGAACCCTGCATCTGGCGCATGAAGAATATCCACACCCCAAGGATGATGAACATCGGCAGCCAGGTAACCAGGAACGAGCCAAGCGCAGAGCCTTCTGAAGGCGCACGCGCTTCGATGGTCACGTTCTTTTCCTGAAGCTTTGCCACCAGCGATGGATCTTCAGGCGCATAGGTCTCAAACCGTCCGCCCTTGTCGCCATACACGCCTGAAATGACCGGGCCGGAAATCGTTACCTGACGAACCGCGCCGCTTTCGACATCCGCGAGGAATTTCGAATAGGGAATTTCGGTAGAATTGGTTCGCTGCACCGGGCTCTGGAAAAGGTTGAACAATGCCACCAGCAGCACGGCTATGATCGCCCAAAGGGCAAGATTACGGTAATTGGAGTTCATCTCTTTTTCCCGGGAGGAATGCCCCTCCCCCTGAGGGCTTCATCGCAAGGTTTTCCTGCAATCTCCGCCCGTATTCCAACTCTGATATTTCCCAAGATAGGGTTTGCCGGACCCGCTGCCAAGCGTACCGTGCATAATTTGAACGATGGTTGCGGCAAAATGTTGCGCAAGGGTGAAAATAGCGAAGAATGTTTCCGCTATCTGGCCTGTTTTGCGCAACAGATTGCCTTCGTTTGTGCAATCCAACGTGGTTTCCTTGGATCGTGAACGGGCAAAACAGGATTTCAGGTGCAAAAAATCGGCCTGATTTTCTTTTTGCCGGCAAAAGGAGACAAACATGAGCCTGCGCATCAACGACATCGCCCCGGACTTTGAAGCAGATACCACCTCGGGCAAAATTCGCTTCCACGAATGGATCGGCGACGGCTATGCCGTGCTGTTCAGCCACCCGAAGGATTTTACACCGGTCTGCACCACCGAACTTGGCTATATGGCCGGTTTGTCGGGCGAGTTTGCCAGGCGCAACGCCAAGATCATCGGAATCTCGGTGGATCCGGTTTCGAGCCATGAAAAGTGGAAATCGGACATCGCCAAGGCTACCGGCCATTCGGTCGAGTATCCAATGATCGGCGACCCTGAAATGACCGTGGCCAAACTCTATGACATGCTGCCGGCCTCGGCATCAGGCGATGCGTCGGCGCGCACTCCGGCAGACAACCAGACAGTGCGCTCGGTGTTCGTGATCGGGCCGGACAAGAAGGTGAAGCTGGTTCTGACTTACCCGATGACCACAGGCCGCAATTTTGAAGAAATCCTGCGCGCAATTGATTCAATCCAACTGACTGCCAAGCATCAGGTGGCAACGCCAGCCGGTTGGAAGCAGGGCGATGACGTGATCATAACCGCAGGTGTTTCTGACGATGACGCCCAAAAGCGGTTCGGTTCCTTCGAGCGGATATTGCCTTACCTGCGCAAGACCGCTCAGCCGTCTTCCTGAAAAAGGCCTCAACGAAATGGTGGCGTCAGGCTTTGGGTAAAAGGAAAGCCCGGCGCGCCAACTCGATCCCGCGCAGCCACTCCAGCAGGGCAAAATCTGCTTCCGGGCAGAAATATTCGATCGCCTGGGCTGTCAGACGCGAATGTACCTGTGGCGGCTGGCCATCGGCATCAATTAGCGGCAGGTATTGCTTGCCATCGGCGGTGCGAATGACGGCAGACGAATGCAGCGCCGCGCGGGGGCGGCCCGGAAGTGAAGCCTTTCGTGCGGTCTCGATGGCGGCAAGGCCGGAGCGTGTGACCGGCGCGACGTGTATGCGTCCACGGCTTCCATTGGCAATCTCCAGCCTTCCATCCCAAAGCAGTGTCTCGCCCGCCTCGATAAACGAAGATTCAATGCCACGCGCTTCGCGGTAAAGCCGCAGCCCGGTCCCTTCGCGCTCGACAATGACGCCAGCAAGATTCAAGCGTTGCGTGTCCCCGCCCGCAAAGCCGGCAATCATTGCCTCCACCTGCTGGCGTGAGGCCAATTGCTCACTGCCGCCACCAACTGCCAGCAGCACTTGCATGGCATGCACCAGCACCTGCAGCGGCGCTGCAAGCGCAATGTCGAGATCGAACCGGAATACCGGTCCGGGCTTGATCGTAGCCAGATGCGCAAGCAGGTTCGCCGTGTCTTTTGCGAGCACCGCACGCCAGCGTTTCATGGCGCCGGAAAAAGAATTCAGTTGCTGCGATAGCTGCGGATCGCCAGCCAGTTCGCGGCGCACCCGCACCCGCTCGTAGGTCGGGTCGTCATTGCTGGGGTCTTCGACATGGCTCTGTGGAAAACTTGCAAGGTATGTACGCAACTGTGCCCGGCTTTGGGTCAACAGCGGCCGGGCGAGCATCGTGCCACCTGGCAGCACGCTTACGCGCGCCATCCCCGACAATCCGCGACCAAGGCTGCGCGAGCCGATGCCCTTCGGACCGACCCGGCGCGCGCGCATCAGAACCGTTTCCGCCTGATCGTCTGAAGTATGTCCGGTAAGAACCAGATCGCCGCCGATTTCGAGCGCAAAATCTTCAATTAGTGCGTATCGCGCATTGCGCGCAGCCTCTGAAATGCCGGTCGGGGGCTTGAGCCCTTCCCATGCCAGCGTTGTATGGTCGATGCCAAGTCCTTCGCAAACAGCGGCAACGAATGCAGCTTCCGCCGCCGCTTCCGGACGCAATCCATGATCAATGGTGACAGCGTGAAGGCTGAAGTCACGTTGGTGTGCCCAGACATTTGCAAGCAGTAGCAATGCCATGGAATCACTGCCGCCTGACACGGCCACCAGAACGATGCCCTGCGGCTCAAGTCCTGCAAACAACGCCATTGGGTCAGGTTTGGAAGGAGACTGGTTCAATTGGTCGAGCAATTTGCCGCCTTTTGCTCGGCTGCGACCTTGGCGCGAACCGCATTGGAGAGCGTTGGGTATTTCTTTGGTACTTCGGCAAATGTGGCGCAGGCAAGTTCGCGCTGGTTCATGCCGGCAAGCGAGACGCCGAGCTTGAGAAGGTTCTGCGGACCCATCCGGCTCTTGGGATATTTCTTGTGGCCATCCAGGAATATCTTGGCGGATTCCTCATAGCGTCCCTGTGCAAAAACGCTCTCGCCCAGCCAGAAGCTGGCTTCACCCATTTTCGGGTTATCAGGGTGCGCGGTTGCAAACTCGCGAAAAGCGTTCTCTGCCTGTTTGTAGTTTCCAGCCTGCACATACCCATAGCCCACATCGTACAATTGGCTCGGATCTGAAGGCAATTCCAGCGAGGCAACCGGCCCGCTTTCGACCGGTCCATTGCTTGGAGGCGGCATTGTTTGTCCGGTGGTTGGGTCAATCTGCACTTGACCACCCTCCGGAAGGGGAAGCGCACTGCCCTGCACCGGGGCTGAAAGGTCCACAGGAGCACCAGGCGCTGCCTCGATCACATTTCCGTTCTGGTCAAACCGCAAGGTTCCCAGCGTTTGCGGTTGAAGCAAAGCTGGGTCTGGTTGGATGGGAGGACCGTCATAGATTTCCACGCCGTCAATTGTCCGCCGCGGCTGCTGCGGCTCAAGTGAAGGCAGTTCTACAATAGTGTTGCCGTCCGAGCGCTGCGCGCCCGCGTCCTGCTCAGACGGCTGCAATTTTCCCGGCTGGATTTCTCCAGCGGTCTGATCTGCCAGATCCTGATCAACCGGAGCTTCATCAACAGGCTGTTGTTCAGTCGGCTGCTGGGCAACTGCGGTGCCATCATCCTTGGGCAACGCGCCACGCTTTCCGCCTTCCAGCTCCTGAAAGCGGAATTCATTGTCTTCCTGCATCTTGCGCAACTGCTCCTGCAATTGCAGCAACTGGAAGGTCAACTCCTCCACACGGCCGTTGAGGTCACGCACTTGCTCCTGCAACTGCAGCGCCTGGCCCGGATCGGTCTGTGCAAGCATCAACATCCCGCTTTTGGCAGAAAGCTGCGGGCTCACCATCAAGCCAGCGGCTGCCGCTTGCCCCGCACTCGCAGCCAGCCCTGCAACTAGCAGGCCCGCCACCAATATCTTTCGTTGTTTCATGAAGGTTTTCTCTGTCTTGGGTGTGGTTGTTCAATCAAAATTTTTTGCAGCATTTCTTTGCTGTTGTGCTTCGAACGTTGGCTCCGGGCATTGGTTGTCGGCAATTGTCCCCGAGCAGGTTTGGACAGAAACCATTTTGTATCAGGCAACAAGAGTTCGGCCAAATTTTGATGTCAATCAGGCAACAATTCCTGCAAATGCACAAAGAAAAAGGGCGGCTGTGCAGCCGCCCTTCAATTCATGCAGTGTAAATGTCGAGCATCAGCCGGTTGGTGCGGCCAGAAGTGTCACGGCGCGACGGTTCTGCGACCAGCAGGAAATGTCGTCACAAACCGCTACCGGGCGCTCTTTTCCGTAGGAAATGGTGCGGATACGGCTTGCCGGAACTCCGCGCGAAGCAAGGTAAGCACGGGTTGCCGCAGCACGGCGCGCGCCAAGTGCGATGTTGTATTCGCGGGTTCCGCGCTCGTCGGCATGCCCTTCGACCGTCACCGGGTAGTTGGTGTAACGGGCGAGCCAGGCCGCCTGCTTGTCCAGCGTCTGCTGTGCAGTGGCCGTGAGCGAGGAAGAATCCGTTTCAAAGAAAACGCGATCCCCGACATTGACCGTGAAGTCCTGCTGTGACCCTGGCGTGGCGCCATTGAGGCCAAGCCCGGAAGCATTGTCAGGAAGGTTGTTCTTTGGTTTGCAGCCTGCGACGGCCAGCATGACTGCAATCGCGATGATAGCAGGTGATTTCAGCAAAGACCGTGCATCACGCATCTTCGGCTACTCCTTTAATGATTTTCTCAACGCTCCAATAACCATGATCTGGTTAAGCCCTGCCCAACAATCATGGTAAATAAAGCTTTAATTACAATTGAGTAGCGGTGTCCCTCTATCACGCCCCACCCGACGAAACCCGCTCAGACCATTTCTTTTTGACCAAAACGGGGCAGAACCAGCATTTTCTTGTGCACTGCATCAATCGAGCAGCGGCGACCATGCAGGGTCGGAAGCAAACCCAGATGTTGGAATGCGCCGCTCGTTGTAACCGGTGACGTCTATCGAATAGAGCGCCGGGCCGCCGTTCTGGCCAGCGGACTCGCGGAAGAACATCAAAACGCGTCCATTGGGTGCCCATGTCGGCCCCTCATTGTGGAAGCCTTCGGTCAGGATGCGCTCGCCTGAACCATCCGGTTTCATGACGCCAATGGCAAACTGCCCGCCTGACTGCTTGGTAAAGGCGACATAATCGCCCTTGGGCGACCACACCGGCGTGCCATATGAACCCTGGCCAAAGGAAATACGCTGCGGATTGGAGCCATCTGCGCCCATGGTGTAAAGCTGCTGGCGTCCGCCCCGGTCCGATTCAAACACGATACGTGTGCCGTCCGGAGAGAAAGACGGCGCGGTGTCGATTGCCGCCGTGTTGGTGAGCCGCGTCATTGCACGCGAGCGCAGGTCCATCGAATAGATGTTGGCGTTTCCGTCCTGCTGCAGGCTCAGAACGATTTTCTGCCCGTCTGGCGAAAAGCGCGGCGAAAAGCTCATGTTTGGCAAATTGCTGACGAGTTCACGCTGCCCGGTCTCAATCTGCAACAGGTAAACGCGCGGATTGCCGCCTTCAAACGACATGTAGGTGATTTCCTGCCGGGTTGGCGAAAAGCGCGGAGTCAACACCAGATCACCGCCCTTGGTGAGGGTACGTGCGTTGGCACCGTCCTGGTCCATGATCGCCAGCCGCTTGATGCGTTTGGATTTGGGTCCCTGTTCATCCACGTAAACGATGCGGGTGTCGAAATAGCCTTTCTCGCCCGTCAGCGCCTCGTAAATGGCATCGGCTACGATGTGGGCCACACGCCGCCAGTTCTGCGGGCTGGTGAAGAATTGCTGCCCGACAATCTGCTGGCCGGCGTAGACATCCCAAAGCCGGAATTCGGCTTTCAGCCTGCCATCGGGTTCCTGGGTAACGCGGCCGGTGACCAAAGCCTGCGCATTGATGATCTTCCAATCCTCAAAGCGGGGTACGCCCGCTGTGCCGGTAATCTTGTCAATAAAGGCGGCCTTCTCGATCGGACGGAAAAGCCCGGAGCTCTTGAGATCCGCTTCAACCACGCCTGCAATGTTTGATGCGACTTCGCCGCCCTCAAAATTGGTGATCGCAATGGGCAACGGTTCGACATTCGCCTTGGAAAGATCAATTTCGACAAGCGCGTGGGCTGGTTGCAGGATCGGCAATCCGGCTGCAAAGGCAAGCATGGCCACAATTGCAAGGCGCATCAGGCGGGATTTGTTGGCAAGGCGGGTCATGTTCATCTCTAGGTCCAGGGGTTGGCCGCAAACTCAAAGTTCAGCGGGTGAAAAGCGGACCCGGACATCTTTCCAGGTCTCGAATTTGTCTGCAGGAAGCACGTCGGAAAAATCGCAATTGGCACGGTCAAGGTTGCGCGCAAGGCTGCTCTCGACAGCTCTCGCATGGGCAGGATTGTCAACGCCGGTCACCGAGATATCGACAATGTCTTCGAGGAACCCGTCCTTTGACATCTTCATGGTCATGTCGATGCGAAGGTTCTCCTGGTCAACATAGGTCGGTATCGACCAGCACTTGCCGACACGTCCCTTGAGACCGTCATACTCGCCGCGTGTCAGTTCAGCGCCCGGCTTTGCCGTCGGGTCGCCAACGCTTGGTGTTTTTTCGGCAACGCGCTTGGCGCCGCTTGCAGTGTTTTCCTGCTTGTTGAGAAGATCGCCAATCTTGTCGGTGACATCACCGCTCTTTTCAGTGGAGGTCGCCGTCTTTTCGGTCTTCTTCTCCTCAACCTTCTTGCGTTCCTTGGTCTCGGGTGATTTCGGCTTTGGCCGGTCTGCTGGCGGGCGGACCGGTACCGGTATCTCCTTGGCCGCATCCTGCTTTTGTTCAGGATCGACCGGCTCCAGCTTGGTGTCTTTCACCGGTTCTTCAACGATGGGTACCTTCGGCTCGTTAAGCGAAGCGACCTCGTTGGTTTCAACCGGCGTTTCCTTCTTTTCGGGTTCCTTGACCGGTACCGGCTCGACTTTTGCTGCCTTGACGACCTTTTCGGCCTCCGGCGCTGCGGATGTTTTTTCGGTGTCCAGCGGCTTGTCGGTCACATCACCCTTGCGGCTCTTGGGGCCGTCGTCCTTGGCCTCGCCGACATTCTTGGCATCAGGCTTTACTTCTGGCCGTGTGGTTGGAACCGGAACTGGTTTGGCTTCGACATCCGCCTTTTTCTCGCCATTGGCACTGCTGGCATCTGGCGACAGCGCTGCAAAATCAACTTCCACGCCAGCATCCTGCATGGTGACAAGCGGCTCCGGCCCTGAAAGCGATAAGAGCGCCCAGGCAAGGACTGCTGTATGCAGCGAGGTTGAAAGCGTGACGCCGAGCTTCATGGGTTCAGCCGGGTCTTGAGTTGCCGTTCCCTGCCACCTAGCTCGCCTCCTTCGGCGTGCTTGTCAGGGTTATTTTCTTGAAGCCGGCACCCGATATCTCGGCAAGCACCCGCGCCACAACATCGTAGCGAACGGCGAGGTCGCCGCGCAGGAAGATGGTTGGCTGCTCGCCATCCTGGTTTCCAGCGATTGCCTTAAGTTTTGGCGCAACTTCTTCGGCGGAAATCTCGGTTTCCTGCAGGAATATCTTTCCATCCTTGTCGATCGAAACAGTGATCGGCTTGGTGTCGGCGCTGACTTCGCCAGCAGCGGTTTTGGGAAGTTCCAATGGAACGCCAACGGTCAGCAAGGGCGCTGCAACCATGAAGATGATGAGCAGGACCAGCATGACGTCAACAAATGGCGTCACGTTGATTTCGCTCATGGGGGCGTGCTTGCTGCGCCCGCGTCCACGACGGCGCTTGGAGCCGCCGGTGCTCATTGACATTGCCATACTGTGCCGCCGTTCAATTGTCTCGCGCTGCGACTGCCTGTTCAGGCATTCGTGCGCGAGCGGGTTTTCTCATCAATCTGCCGCGAAAGTATGGCGGAGAATTCGTCTGCAAAGCCTTCCATCCGGCCGGTGAACTTGCCGACGTCCGATGACAGCTTGTTGTAGGCGATGACTGCCGGAATGGCTGCCAGAAGGCCGAGCGCGGTGGCCAGAAGTGCTTCCGCAATGCCCGGTGCGACAACCGCAAGGCTCGTGGATTTTGATCCAGCAATCGCCTGAAAAGAAGTCATGATGCCAACGACCGTGCCGAACAGTCCGACGAATGGCGATGCAGAACCTACCGTCGCCAAAAACATCAGCCGAGATTCCAGCCGTTCGCTTTCACGCGAGAGCGCCACATCCATGGCCTTCTCGATGCGCATTTGCAGCGCGATTGGCGAGGATGCCCCGCGCTCGTAGCTCTTTTTCCATTCGCGCATCGCAGCAACAAACAACGCGCCCATGCCGGTGGGCGTCTTGTCGCTCAGCGAGCGGTATAATTCCTCAAGGCTTTGGCCGGACCAGAAAACCTTCTCGAAACGTTCCAGCTGCCCCTTGGTGCGGGCAAACAGGAACAGCTTGTCGATGATGATCGCCCAACTCCAGATCGACGCGATCAACAGGCCTATCATCACCAGCTTGACCACAAGGCCAGCCTGAAGGAACAGGCCGATAAGGGACGTGTTGTGTGGAGCGGCGGCTTCAAGCGCGCCCGATTGCACTTCCTGGGCGAAAGCGGCAGATATGCCGAGCAGAGCATTCATGAATGCGGGGCCTCTTCAAAAACATGTGCGGATCGGAAGGTTGACAGCGGAAACAGGGGAATCTAGCGCCCCGAGACCCACAGCCATTCCCCGTTGCAACGCACGACTTACGGACAAAAATGGTTAAAGCATGACGTGTGCAATTGCTGCACATGCTCAATGGCAAGTAAGGCCTCATCAAGGTTAATGAATGGTTAGCAGCGGGCGTAAAATTGACGAAACGTCAACCTTCTGCCTTCACACCTTCCAGCTTTGCCCGCAAATCATCGGGGAAGCGCTTGGCGCCGCCGCCATGGTTTATGAAGGCAACTTCTACATCCGCCCCGCAAAGCAGCGTTTCCTTGCCATCTCCGTCAGCGCGCAGCACTTCCTGGCGCAGGAACGATCGCGCGCCGCCCAGTTTCTGCAAGGTTGTGCGGACGGTCAGCAAATCGTCGATCTTGGCTGGCGGACCATATTTCATGCTCATGCGATGGATCGCAAACGCGCTGTCATCTTTCTCGAGATCGGTGTGGAAAATCTCAAGGTGCCGCAGCCACTCGGTGCGCGAGCGCTCCATGTATTTGAGATAGTTCGAGTGATAAACGACGCCTGAAAAATCCGTGTCCTCGTAGTAGACGCGAACTTCCATTTCATGCCCGTTGGCAATCAGGCGGTTTTCCAATGCGGTCTTGGCGCGGGTCATGTCTGGCATCCTGGCGGCAATCGGGCGATTGTGCATCCCCTTCAATGCGCTTGTCTAATGTGACAAGGCGAAGCCTGTCCACCCATCCGTGTCTGTTGCATTGTCCGCGCTCCGGCGAGTCCTGCCCGCTCCGTCACCCGCCAAAGGCGATGGCGTCGGGAAACTCGTAACGGTCCGTGCCAATGGTCACGATGACGAAGTCCTCGATCCGCTTGCCGGAAAACCCGCCCTGCCCCGGCTGATTGCGGTCATAGGCGACAGCCTCGCCATTGACCATGTGGATCGTGTGGGAAACACCGTCCGGGCGGTTGATGACAATGTCCGCCGAACCATTACCAAAACGCAGCACACCGAAATGGCACTCGCTCGCAACTTGCGAGCCGTTGATGACGCAGCGCACCATTCCGGTAGCGTTGTAGGGCATGTCTTCCACCAAGGCATCGCCCGCCTGCGGCAACGGCGCGCCGCCGCTGGCATTAGCGGATTCACGCAGATAATGGCCATTGACCCAGCCCTGCATTCCCGGGCTGTCCGCGCTCTCGACCCGGCACCACCTTTGCCTGCCTTCCATCTTGCATCCGCGATTGGAAACGACCGCGCCATTGCCAAGGCGGGCGATCACCTGCGAATGCGTGGTCGGCGCATCGCGCAAATTGAGCTGATCTCCGGCCGCGACCCCGAACACCTGCCAATAATCGGGGCCACCGGCCAGTCCGTCGGCAAAATCACCGCCGGCTGGCGCCGAATGAATCGCCGCGGCCTTGGGCGGGATTGAAATGCTCAGACTATACTGGGCCTTCTCGTTCCGCCGCGCCGCCGCGCGGACCATGTAGACAACAATGGTGTAATTGCCGTCCTGCGGCAGCGCGCCGCTGAACTTGTTGATGTCGGGAACCATCGGGCCGATCATTTCAGAGACCGCCAGCGCCTCGCCGCCCGGCCCGCTGCCCGGCGCGTAGATATTGAAATACACCGCGCCATTGCCGGTGCTGAGCGAAACATCCATCACCTGCCCGGCGCGCGCGCCGATAATGTAGGCAACCGATTGGTTGCCAATGATCTGTTCGTTGAAGCTTGTTCCCGAACTACCTGCGGGAAAATGCACGGTGACATTGCGCTGATCCTGCCCGAAAGCGGCTGCAGCCATCATCACCAGTGCGGCGACTGCCATGAACAGGGTCTCAATCCGGTGGTTTGCCATCATTGCCTCCTTGGCGCCCTTGCCTGAAGTTTTCCGCCTGCCCGGCCACCCTAGGCCGTGGCGATAACAAAATCCTTGCCGCTCCTGGCATCAGGTTCAAGTGGTATGTCAGTCAGGATAAGGATCATTCCAGGATGAAACCTCTGCCGCATGGCGGTGACGAACGCAGTGTCGGCCCTAATGCTGTTGAGGACGGCAGGGTTGTCGCCTTTGCCATCGGCCCCGAATGTCATGGCGTTCCAGTGCATGCCTTTGCCGGCAGCATCCAACTGCACCAGAACAAACACATGCGATCCCAGTTTCTGGCCGGGCGCGAGCGTCAATTTCCCGCGCTCTGCAATAACGTCGTTCTCGATGAGTTCGATCGCCCCGCTGGCCGTTGATGCAATCACGGTTGTTACCTTGTTTGCTTCAGCTTCGGTCCAGTCCTGCGGATGTTTCTTTCCGCTGAGGCCGGAAAGCACCTGCTCGAATTCGCTCTCGGCATAGGCGCTCAATACCATTCCGGGGTGCTTCAACTCCCAAGGGTCGGAATGCGCGCCGGCAATGACCACCGGCGTTCCAAGGTGGGTGATCCCGAACAGCTTGTCTGAAAAGTCCAGCGGCAGCCGCACGCAGCCATGGCTCGCCGGATAGCCGGGAAGATTGCCCGCATGCAGGGCGATACCCGACCAGGTCAGGCGGTTCATGTTCGGCATCGGCGCATCATTGTAGGTCGATGAGCGATGGTGCTTGTCCTTTTGCAGGACAACGAAGACGCCGGTTGGAGTTTCGTGCCCCGGCTTGCCGGTCGAACAGGTCGACACCGCGATGCGCACGCCATTGCGGTACACATGCACCAATTGCTGGTTGATCGACACGACCACGGCGACCGGGCCAGTGGGCGAGCGCTCCGGGTGCCAGGTAAATTCGCCCGGCTTGAGCTGCGAAATTTCCTTGACTACCTGGCTGCCGAGCGCGGTTTCAATGCCGGCCAGCAATATTGCGCCGATCGAAAGCGTCAGCGCCGATCTTCTGTCAATCAAGATGCCTGGCAACGATCTCTCCCTGCCTCAAGAACCCGCAGCAATGCTGTTAGAAAACAACCAACTTTGCAACCGCAGTGTGACATTTGTCAGCTGCCGGTTATCAAAAGGGGAAAAACCCGCGGCCTTTCCCATTTCAATGATCAGCCCAAATCCAGGACTACAATTTCCGGCGGACGCATAAAGCGCACTGGTAGAATGGAGTTGCCAAGGCCAGCCGAAACGATCAGGTGCCTGCCTTCTTCAACGATATGGCCATAGACAAATCGGCTGCCGAAACGGGAAGGTACAAGCGGCGTCCAGCCAAACAGATTGACCTGACCACCATGGGTATGGCCCGACAGCGTCAACGAAAACCGGTCCGGCACTTTCGGAAAAATGTCCGGCTCGTGTGCCATCAGGATAATCGGCGCGTCATCAGTGACTTTGGCCAAGGTACCATCGAGATCATCGATACCCTTCCATACCTTGTATCTGGAGCGCCGGGTGAAGGCGAGTTGATCGCCAAGGCCAGCGATCCAGAATGGAGCGCCATTCTTCTCAAGACGAATGGCGTCGTTCTCAAGCACATATATGCCATTACTGGTCAGAGCCTGGCTTGCGATGACCGGGCCATGGCCGCGTCTTTGTGCCCCGAAATCATCCCACCAGTCATGATTGCCCATTACCGCGAAGACGCCCAAAGGCGCTTTCAAACCGGCCAGCACTTCGGCCCATTGCGGCGATGTCACCTGGCTGGTAACCAAAGTCGTCCCGGCCACGTAATCTCCCAGCAGCAGTATCACATCCGCTTCGAGCGCATTCGTCACGTCAACAATGTTGCGGATACGGGAAAGTCCCATCCATGGATTGCAGGCATGGATGTCAGCAAGCACGGCCACTTTGAGCTTCAGCCCTTCTGGCCACCCTGGCAATTGCGGACGATAGGTCGTGTTGAACCTGAAGAATGGCTCGATCCCGAAGGAATATGTGCCAAGCGCCATTCCGGCGAGCATGGCCCGGCCTACCAGCTTGAAAAATCCTCTGCGGGTGATCACCGGTTACTCGTCCTCAAACAGTCTGGCCTGAACATTTGTCAGGTCCCGCGGCACTTCAAGGCCAAGGTGTTTCCATGCGTTTGCGGTAAGAATGCGGCCACGCGGCGTGCGCTGGATCAGTCCCTGCTGGATGAGATAAGGTTCGATGATGTCTTCGATCGCGTCGCGCGGTTCGGAAAGCGCCGCCGCAATGGTTTCAATACCGACCGGACCGCCGCCAAAATTGAGCGCAATTTGGTTGAGATAGCGCCGGTCGAGCGCGTCGAGCCCCGCCTGATCCACTTCAAGGCGTGTCAGGGCTGCATCTGCAATAGCCAGATCGACGATGCCCGATTGCGCGACGGCAGCAAAATCGCGCACCCGCCGCAGCAACCGCCCGGCAATGCGAGGAGTGCCGCGCGAGCGGCGTGCAATTTCCCGCCCGCCTTCGTCGTCCATGGGCAAGCCCAGAATACGCGCGCCGCGACGCACAATCAGTTCCAATTCCTCGACGGTGTAAAAATTCAGCCGCACCGGAATGCCGAAGCGATCCCGCAGCGGATTGGTGAGCAGACCAAGCCGCGTTGTTGCGGCGACCAGAGTGAATTTGGCCAGATCGATCTTGACCGAGCGCGCTGCCGGCCCCTCGCCGATGATGAGATCAAGCTGGAAATCTTCCATTGCCGGATAGAGGATTTCTTCAACCGCCGGGCTGAGCCGATGGATTTCATCTATGAACAGAACGTCGTTTTCTTCCAGATTGGTCAGTAGCGCCGCCAGATCGCCAGCCTTGGCGATAACAGGGCCCGAAGTGGAGCGAAAGCCAACCCCAAGCTCTCTGGCCATGATCTGCGCCATGGTGGTCTTGCCCAATCCCGGCGGTCCGACAAACAGCACGTGGTCAAGCGCTTCGCCACGCTGCTTTGCCGCTTCTATGAAGACTTTGAGGTTTTCCCGCGCCTGTTTTTGGCCGACAAATTCGTCAAGCGTTTGGGGCCGCAGCGTTGTGTCAAAATCCTCGCCGCGCTTTTGCGGGGTGATCAGCCGTTCATCGGTCAAGGCACATGCTCCGCATCAACCTGCAAGTTCCCGCAGCCCCAGCCGGATCAGCTGGGCGCTTTCGGCCTGATCGCCCGACTTTTTCAGCGCCTTTGAAACCGCAGCGGATGCCTGTTGCGCCGAATAGCCAAGATTTGTCAGTGCTGAGACCGCATCTGAAACGGCGGAAGGCGCTTGACCCGCTCCAATAGCACTTTGAAGGCCAATCTCTGCCGCAGCCGAGCCTGAATAGGCCGGAGCCTTGTCGCGCAATTCGCTGACCAGCCGCTGCGCAACCTTTGGTCCAACCCCCGGCGCGCGGGCTACCATCGCCTTGTCCTGGAGCGCAATGGCACTCGCCAATTCACCTGGCGAAAGAACCGACTGTACGGAAAGCGCAACCTTGGCCCCCACGCCTTGCACGCTTTGCAGCAGCCGGAACCAGTCGCGTTCAAGCTCGGTGGCAAAGCCGAACAATCTGATCATGTCCTCGCGAACATGCGTTTCGATGAAAAGCACGAGCGCTTCGCCGTTGCCCGGCAGGTTGCCAAGCGTGCGCGCAGAAGCGTGAACCATGTAGCCAACACCATGCACGTCGAGGATCAGATGATCCTCGCCAACACTGTCGAGCGTTCCCTTGAGCTTGCCGATCATCATTCCCCGCTGGAAAAAGCTTGCCTTGGCTCCGTGAACAAGTCAAGAACATTCACCCGGAAGCCAGCCTGTTCAATTGCGCTGTCAGCTTGTCACGAATGGCATTGATGCCTTTGTACTGCGCCTGTTCGGGCGTCAGGCGTGATATCAGATCCAGCAAACCGCTTGCCAGTTTTTGCCTGTCGGGATGCCGCTCGATCAGCGTTGCCGGATCAAGGTGGATGCGAATGGTGAAAAGGATGTCGCCGCTCGCCGGCAGTTTGCGCAGCGTCTGGTATTCGACTCGCAAATGGATGTCATCAAGGTTTCCGGTACGCCGCTTCTCCCGGGCTTCATCACCGTGAAACAACTCGCCATCTGGATAAAGCGACCAATTGAGCCGCCACACCGGCACTTCCGGTTTCATGTTGTCGAAGATGCGCTCGATCATTTCGGCATTGCGGCTGCCGGTGCCGAAATCAGGAACCGGGCCATGGACCTGGTGCATGGGCTTGCCGAACTTGTCTTTCAGCCGCCAGGAGCTTGGGAAGCAAACACAGCCGGCAACCACGCTCCAGCCTGCCTCCGTCTTGCGCAAAAGGACCAGATCCTCCTGAACCATTTGCGCTGCGGCCAGCAGGGGCGCCTTCGCATCGGCAGCGATGGTGCGTCCGAAGGGAACAACCTCAATTTCGTCACCTGCGGTTTGCCAGTATTGCGGATGCCTGGCTGCTATATGCCGAGCAAGCAGATCGTAGACCTCGCCTTGCGCGGCGAGCGTATCATCCTGCGCTGCAAAGACATCCGCCCGCCGGTGGGTGATCAATTCCTGCTTCAGCCCGAGATAGTCAGCGAGCTTTTCGTCCGGCTCGATCCAGTTGGCCAGATCGAGCGGAGCCAGTCCGATGCGAAACAATGGCTGGCTGCCATCCCATGGTGTGTGTCGCGGCGTTGCAAATTCGGCCATCAGTTGCCCTTTGCAATCATCTGCGCCAGCCGCGCCTGCCCCCGGCTGTGCGCGTGGCAGATGGCAATTGCCAGTGCATCGGCAGCATGTTCGCTGTCAAAGACCGCTTTGGGCAGCAGTGTCTTCACCATCATTTGCACCTGCCGCTTGTCGCCATGGCCAGCACCGGTTACCGACTTTTTGACCGCGTTTGGTGCATATTCAGCAACCGGCAGGCCAGCCTTTGCCGGAACCAGCAGCGCAATGCCGCGCGCCTGCCCCAGCTTCAGCGTGGCTGCGCCATCCCGGCTGACAAAGGTGTTCTCAACCGCCGCTTCATCGGGGGTCAGCCGCTCTAGAATGGCCACCAGCCCGTCATGGACAGCACACAGCCGCTCGGCCAATGACGCCTTGGCATCGGTATCCAGCGTACCTGCTTCTATAAAGACGAGATTGTTGCCCAACTGCTCGATCACGCCCCAGCCGGTGTGGCGCAAGCCCGGATCAATGCCGATGATTCGCACGGTGTGAGGTTTCATGCCACCGGTTTAGCGCCAAACCGGCGGCGGTTCTATGCCGATGATCGGCACTTTGTCAGGCTGAAAGCTTGGCCAAAGTTGCTTCATCCATGTCGAAATTGGCATAGACGTTTTGCACATCGTCGTCGTCTTCAAGCCGGTCGATCAGTTTCATGATCGATTCCGCGCGGTCTTCATCTACCGGCGTCGTGGTTTGCGGCCGCCAGATGATCTTTACGGAGTCGGCTTCTCCCAAGGCTGCTTCAAGCGCCGAGGAAACTTCGCCAAGGCTTTCAAATGCGCACAGGATGGTGTGGCCGCTCTCGTCTGACGAAACATCGTCGGCACCTGCCTCGATTGCTGCTTCCATCACCTTGTCGGCGGAGCCGGCTGCTGGCAGATAGACAATTTCGCCAACCCGGTCCCAAAGGAATGAAACCGAATTGGTTTCGCCCAATGCCCCGCCAGCCTTGGTGAAGGCGGCACGAACATTGGAGGCAGTGCGGTTCAAATTGTCGGTGAGCGCCTCGACGATGACAGCAACACCGCCCGGACCGTAGCCCTCATAACGCATTTCCTTGTAGCTATCGCCTTCGCCGCCAGCCGCCTTGTTGATGGCCCGTTGGATGTTGTCCTTCGGCATCGACTGAGCCTTCGCGTTCTGGATCGCCAGCCGCAGCCGGGCGTTCATGGTCGGGTCGGGCGCACCGGTCTTTGCGGCCACGGTAATTTCGCGGGCCAGCTTTGAAAACATTTTCGACTTGATTGCATCCTGCCGCCCTTTGCGGTGCATGATGTTCTTGAACTGTGAATGACCTGCCATGACAACTGCCGTTTGTGGATAGTCGTTTGAGATTGGCCCGCTTATAAACAGGCTGGACAAGTTTCGTCCAGAGCAATGGCAACAAGGGCACAGGCATGGCACGCAAGATCATCATCGATACCGATCCGGGGCAGGACGACGCGGTAGCCATCCTTCTGGCACTTGCAAGCCCCGAACTGGATGTGATCGGCATAACCGCCGTTGCCGGAAATGTTCCGCTGCCACTGACCGAGCGCAATGTCCGCAAGGTCTGCGAACTTGCCGGCAGGCCGGACATGCGGGTTCATGCCGGCGCATCGCGGCCTTTGATGCGCAGCCTTGTGACGGCGGAGTATGTCCACGGGAACTCAGGGCTTGACGGGCCTGACCTGCCAGAACCGCAAATGCCGCTGCACCCGCAACATGCCGTGGACTTCATCGTCGAGACGCTTATGGCATCGCAGCCCGGTGAAATAACCCTTTGCACATTGGGTCCGCTCACCAACATTGCGATGGCAATGATCCGCGAACCGGCGATCACGCCGAAAATTGCGCAGATCGTGTTGATGGGTGGTGGTTTCTTCGAAGGCGGCAACACCACGCCGGCTGCCGAATTCAACATCCATGTTGATCCGCAGGCGGCAGACATCGTTTTCCGCTCCGGCGTGCCATTGGTGATGATGCCGCTTGATGTGACACACCAGGCATTGACCACACGAAAGAGGGTCGATCTCTTTCGTGCCATGGGAACGAAGGTCGGGGATGCCACAGTAGCCCTGCTCGAATTCTTCGAGCGCTTCGACGAACACAAATACGGCACAGATGGCGGCCCGCTTCACGATCCCTGCGTCATCGCATGGCTACTCAAACCCGAACTTTTCATGGGCAGGCAATGCAATGTGGTGATCGAGATCACTTCCGAGCTGACCATGGGCATGACTGTGGTGGACTGGTGGGGTGTGACGGGCAGGCCCGCAAACACCCATGTCATGCGAAACATCGACGCTGATGGCTTTTACGATCTGCTTGCCGAAAGGCTTGCCAAACTTTGAACCTTGGAGAAATGCAATGAACCTTGCTGGCAAGACCCTTTTCATTTCAGGCGGCAGCCGCGGCATCGGCCTTGCCATTGCCATTCGCGCTGCCCGTGACGGCGCCAATGTTACCATTGCCGCCAAGACCGCCGAGCCGCATCCAAAGCTTCCCGGTACAATCTACAGTGCTGCGCAGGAAATCGAGGCTGCAGGCGGAAAGGCGCTGCCTGTCCTTTGTGACATTCGCGAGGAAGAACAGGTCAAGGCCGCGGTCAATGCAACAGTGGAAAAGTTCGGCGCCATCGACATCTGTATCAACAATGCCAGCGCTATCCAGCTTTCCGGTACGCTGGCAACCGACATGAAGCGCTTTGACCTGATGCACCAGATCAACACGCGTGGAACATACCTGGTCTCGCGCACTTGCCTGCCGCATTTGTTGAAGTCTGGCCATCCGCATATCTTGAACCTGTCGCCGCCGCTCGACATGAGCCCCAAATGGTTTGCGCGCCACACGGCCTACACGATGGCGAAATACGGAATGTCGATGTGCGTCCTCGGCATGGCGGAGGAGTTTCGGTCCGCCGGGGTTGGCGTCAACGCGCTATGGCCGCTCACCGCCATCGATACCGCAGCCGTGCGCAATGTCCTCGGCGGCGATTCGCTGGCAAAAATGAGCCGGTTGCCCGAAATCCTTGCCGATGCCGCGCACGTCATCCTGTCGCGCGATCCGAAAACCTGCACCGGCAACTTCTTCATCGACGAGGAAGTGCTGCGGGCGGAAGGCATCACTGATTTTTCAGCTTACCAGCATCCCGAAGCAACCGCATTAGCAGGTGACTTCTTCGTGCCGGACGAAGTGTTTGCCCGCTCACCCACCAAGGTCATGCGCGGCGGTTATTGAGCTTGCAGTCATTTTGGGGTATTCTGACCATAATTATAGTCAATTTCGGTGGCCAAGGGAGAGCATGATGAACATTGGAATTGCCCAGGCCAAGGCGAAGCTCAGCGAACTCATTGAAAGGGCGCAAAAGGGCGAGGAGATTATCATCGAACGCCATGGCAAGCCCATTGCCCGTCTGACACCTGAGCAGCCCAAGAAGCAGCCAGTGGATGTTGAGGCAATGGAGAAAATTCGCCGTTCAATGCCTGAAGATACCGGGATGGCTGGGGAAACAGTGCGTAAAATGCGGGATGAGGCGCGGTATTGATACTTTACATCGATACTTCCGTATTGGTCTCGGTGATCACAAACGAGACCAATAGTATTGAAGCAGCAAAGTGGCTCTACTCCAGGTCAGCAGATATAATTGCAATCAGTCCATGGACCCGTACCGAATTTTCATCCGCGCTTTCTTTGAAAGTCCGTTCACGCCAGATCGACCAAGAAGCGCAGCGGATTGCCTTGACTGGATTTAACCAGTTTGCGATGCGATCTGCCATCGAGTTTCAAGTAACCGAGGAAGATTTCCTCACTGCCGCCCGCTGGTGCGAAAACTTCCAGACAGGCCTTCGATCCGGCGACGCACTCCACCTTTCAATCGCGCGGCGCAACCTTGCCACCTTATGTACGCTGGACCAGACGCTGGCATTGGCCGGCAAGCAGCTCGCGGTGGACACACTGCTGGTTTGAACACCTACCAGGGTGTGACGTTTTCCAGCCTCGGCCCGATTCTGAGCGGCTTGATGCGGGTTGCAAGGCCCGTGTTCATATCGATGTCGACACCAACGCCGCACAGGGTTGCCGGTCCGCTGGCCGCCTCGAAACGCCCTTTTGGCACTTTGGTCAGAAACCGGTTGAGCGGCTCTTCCTTGTCCATTCCAAGCGATGAATCGTAATTGCCGCACATGCCTGCATCCGAGAGATAGGCTGTGCCGCCATTGAGAATCTGGTGGTCAGCTGTCGGGCAATGAGTATGTGTGCCGACGACCAGACTGACCCGCCCGTCAACAAAATGCGCAAAGCAGATCTTTTCCGAAGTTGCCTCGGCATGGAAATCGACAACAATGGCGTCGACATCACGCTTCAATTGCACGTCCTTCAGCAGTGCCTCGCCGCACAGGAACGGATCGTCCAGCGTGGGGTGCATGAACGCCTGCCCCATGATGTTGGCGACCATGATGCGCGCACCGTTCTTTGCCTCGAAAATATTTGCACCGCGCCCTGGTGTACCGGACGGGTAATTTGCCGGCCGAATGAACCGCTGCAGCCGGTCGGCAAATGTCAGCGCCTCGCGCTGGTCCCAGACATGGTTGCCGGTCGTGACAACATCGGCCCCGGCGGCCAATGTTTCTTCAAGGATTGCTTCGGTTATCCCAAACCCGCCTGCAGCATTCTCACCGTTGACGATGACAAAATCGGTCTTCCATGCAGCGATCATGCCGGGAAGAGCGCTCGAAACTGCCTCCCGCCCGCTTTTACCGACCATGTCCCCAAGAAAAAGCAGGCGCATGGTTCATTCCTCTCGCGGTTCGAATTCGCGGTAACCCTGTTCGGTCAGTACCGCCTGCATTCTTATGTCATGCGGTTCTGCCGGAACCAAGTCCGCTTCCTGGAAACTGTAGGCGCAGCCGATGAGACGCGGCGTCCTGCCAAGGGCCCTCAGCCGCGAAATGTAGCGGTCGTAATAACCGGCTCCATAGCCGATGCGGTTTCCATGCCTGTCAAACACGGCCAGCGGCATCAAGAGGGTTTGCGGCTCCAAAATGGCCGCATCCTCGCCCGGTCCTACAGTGCCAAATCCGGTCTTCACAAGTTCCGCACCGCGCGCCAGCTCGCGAAAAGCTATGGTCGTCTTGTCGATGATGGCAGGCACGCAAAGCATTGCCCCGCGAGCGCGCAAGATGTCCATCAACGGGCGCAGGTCGATCTCCGATCGGATCGGAAGAAATGCAGAGACGATTTCGCCTGGAAGTGTTTCAATGGCATGGTTGCCATGGTCAGCGAGCGCCAGGCTCATCTCGACGCGAGCTACCTGGCCAAGGCTGTCCCGGCGCAACAGGATTTCAGCGCGAAGCCGCGCCTTTTTTTCCTGCTGGTTCATGCCAAACCTTGTGCGACAGAAGGTAGAAGCGAGCCACATTGGCCGTCAGACGTGAAATCCCGGGAACCTACAACGTAGGTGGGTGCCGTGTGTCCAAACCCACGGGTTTGATCAGGGACAGCTCCCTTCAGGATTGGTAAGGCCCCGGAGAATAAGGGTCCGGTCGAACCACGCAGCCCGCCGTTGCAATATATAGGCTTCAAGGGGCGTTTTCGCCAGTGGTATTTCACTGCTCGCGCCTTGAAAGCGGCGTTCCCGGCGCAGGAGACGGTGTAGATGAAAGCCGGCGCGCCAGACCTTCCACTTTCTCGGCCGCCAGCATCAATTGCCGGGAGATTTCGCTCTCCATGTCCAGCGCCTTGCCTATTTGCTCATCGCGGCTGGCTTTCAGCGTTGCAACATCAGCCTCCAGGCTTCGCAGCCGCTTTTCCAGTTCCTGAAGCTCGTCGGTCACCATCACGCCAGCCATGACGGTGAGTCGCTGATCGCCAATCTCGCCAAACGCCCCGCGCAACTGGTTTACATAGCCATCGAAGCGATCGGCAAGCGACAGCAAATGGCCTTCCTGCCCTTCATCGCAAGCCATGCGGTAGGTCTTGCCATTGATGGTTACGCTTACGTGCGGCAAGCCATGCACTCCGATTTCTTGTCAGAACCGTTCATGTCTGTTGCTCAACAGGGCCGTCCAGAACTGCGCGGATTGTCTCCATCGCGTCGACGAGGCGCCGGGACACTTCCTTGTTGGTATTTTCAAGCCGTTGAGACCGGGCCGCCGCACCATCCAGCGCCTCTGCAAGGCGGGTGCGGTCAGCGCCCATGCGCTGGACTTCCGCTTCCGCATCACCCAGCAATTGCTCACGCTCCAGTCGAACTTTGACCGCCTGTTCAAGCGCCTGAACAGCTTCCCCAAGCCGTCGGATGCCCACAGCAACAGGGGCAGCGCTGTCCTGTCTTGTCCCTTTTGATGTCTTCGATGATTCCATTGCCGTACTCACAATACACAGCCCGCGACCGAAGATGGCGCCCCCGCCCTTGCCTTTCCGAATTTGCAACTCCAGCACTTGCCGCTGACGCGACGGGCACAGGTGTCGGCAGTCCGGTGTGTGCCTCCCCCGATTTTCGGCAATATCCGGCAAACCTATTGGTGTCTGGTTCCGCGATTCACCATCACTCCAATCGGTTACAGGAAAAACATTAGACTTCGGACGAATTTGTCGTCAACAACCGTTGCAGCAAATTGGCGGGGCGCAGCCGGTTTTCCCCCGCGTAATGCTCACGATAACCGCTGCGGGAACGTTGCTCCACTGTGCTCGATGCTGCTTGCAACTGCCCAGCCCACCTTGCCAGAAAAGCCGTGCCTGATAGAAGTGCGCAAAATCTGCTGGTCCGGGATCCAAAAAATGACAATTCAGGAAAATCACGCTGCGATGGCAAATGCCATTCGCTTCCTTTCGATTGACGCCGTTGAGAAGGCCAATTCGGGCCATCCCGGACTTCCGATGGGAGCAGCCGATATTGCCACCGTGCTGTTTGCACAAGCCATGGACCATGACCCATCAAAGCCCGACTGGCCGGACCGCGACCGGTTCGTGCTGTCAGCCGGACACGGTTCCATGCTGCTTTATTCGTTGCTGTTCCTGACCGGATACCCTGATATTGGCCTTGAAGAAATCATGGCATTCCGCCAGATCGGCTCCAAAACTGCCGGACACCCCGAATATGGTCACGCTGCCGGGATCGAAACCACCACAGGGCCACTGGGCCAGGGCCTGGCAAATGCGGTTGGCATGGCGATTGCTGAACGCCATCTCAATGCCGAGTTCGGCGATGACATAGTCAATCATCACACATGGTGCCTGGCTGGTGACGGCTGTCTGATGGAAGGCATCAGCCAGGAGGCGATCAGCCTCGCCGGTCATCTGAAGCTGTCTAAGCTGACCGTGATCTGGGACGACAACAACATCTCGATCGACGGGCCGATCAGCATTTCAGATTCGACCGATCAGATCTCCCGTTTCAAGGCATCTGGCTGGAACACCATTTCCATCGACGGACACGATCCCGTTGCCATTGCAAATGCGCTGGAAAAGGCCCGCAGGGCCGACAAGCCGACCTTGATCGCAGCAAAAACCACGATCGGATTTGGCGCTCCAACCAAGGCGGGTTCATCCAAGGCGCATGGTTCGCCACTGGGTGGAACCGAAATTGCCGGTGCGCGCGAAAAGCTTGGCTGGCCGCATGCCCCCTTCGTCATTCCCCCGGCAATCTTGAAGGCCTGGCGAACCGCAGGCAAAAGCGGTGTCGAAAAACGCAAGGCTTGGGAAAAGCGCCTTGCTGCGCTCGAACCGGCAAGACGCAACGATTTCAAGCGCCGCATGGCCGGAGACCTTCCCTCAGGCTTCGCCGATACGGCGCAGGCGCTGAAAAAGAAGCTGGCGGCTGAAAAGCCGAAAATGGCGACCCGCAAGGCGTCAGAGACCGTGCTTGAAGTTTTCAACGCGGTCATTCCCGAGACGCTTGGCGGCTCGGCGGATCTCACCGGTTCCAACAACACCAAGACCAGCCAGACGCTGGCGATGAGTGCAAAGGATTACTCGGGCCGCTTTGTCCACTATGGCATCCGCGAACACGGCATGGCAGCGGCCATGAACGGCATTGCCCTTCATGGCGGGATCATTCCATATTCCGGCACATTTCTCGCGTTTGCCGATTATTGCCGTCCGGCCATCCGGCTTGCAGCCCTGATGGGCATTCGCGTTGTTCATGTGATGACGCATGATTCCATCGGCCTTGGCGAAGATGGCCCCACCCACCAGCCGGTCGAACACATGGCGGCATTGCGCACCATCCCGAATCTTCTGGTGATGCGCCCTGCTGACATCATGGAAACCGCAGAATGCTGGCAGATCGCTCTGGAATCCAAAACCCGCCCCAGCGTGCTGGCACTGACGCGCCAGAACCTTCCGGCCCTGCGTTACAAATTCAGCAAGACAAACGCCTGTGCCAAGGGCGCTTATGAGATCAGCCCGGCATCGGCAGCGGCAAAGGTGAGCATCTTTGCCACCGGCTCGGAAGTTGAAATCGCAGTCATTGCACAGGCACAACTGGAAAAATCGGGGATTCCTGCCCGGGTCGTTTCCGTTCCCTCATTCGAATTGTTCGAAGAACAGTCTGAAACCTATCGCAAGGCAACCATTGGTGCGGCGAATGTTCGTATTGCAGTTGAAGCCGCAGTAAAGCAAGGATGGGAAAGATTCATCGGAGAGGATGGGGTTTTCATCGGAATGAAGGGTTTTGGCGCTTCGGGACCGTATGAAAAACTGTACGAACATTTCGGCATCACACCTTCGGCAATCGTCAAAGCCGCCAAAGCCAAACTTAAAAAATCAGCCTGATCTGCACCCAGACACCATGTTCAGCGCATAGGCAAACCGGAGGATACCCAATGACCGTCAGAATCGCCATCAATGGCTTTGGCCGAATTGGCCGCAATGTTGTGCGCGCCATCTTCGAATCCGGCCGCAAGGACATCAACATCGTTGCAATCAATGATCTTGGCCCTGTTGAAACCAACGCCCATTTGATGCGCTACGACTCGGTTCATGGCCGCTTCCCCCACGAAGTGAAGGTCAATGGCGACACCATTTCCGTCGGTCGCGAGAGCTTCAAGGTCTTCGCCGAACGCGATCCTTCCAAGCTTCCCTGGAAAGAACTCGACATCGACATTGCAATGGAGTGCACAGGGCTTTTCACGGCACGTGACAAGGCTGCAATGCACCTTGCTGCAGGCGCCAAGCGCGTGCTGATTTCAGCTCCGGGCGAAGGCGCGGACCTCACGGTCGTTTATGGCGTCAACCATGCGAAGCTGACCAAGGACCATTTGGTCGTGTCCAACGCCTCATGCACCACAAACTGCCTTTCGCCGGTTGCCAAGGTGCTCAATGACGTCATCGGCATCGAAAAGGGCATGATGACCACTGTCCACTCCTATACCGGCGACCAGCCAACGCTTGATACCATGCACAAGGATTTGTACCGCGGCCGCGCGGCGGCGCTTTCGATGATCCCGACCTCCACGGGCGCAGCCAAGGCTGTGGGCCTTGTATTGCCCGAACTCAACGGCCGGCTCGACGGCTTTGCTCTGCGCGTTCCAACGCCGAATGTTTCAGTGGTCGATCTCAAATTCATCGCCAAGCGCGCCACCAGTGTTCAGGAAATCAATGACGCCATCAAGGCGGCAGCTGCATCCTCGCTCAAGGGCATATTGGGCTACACAGTAGAAAAGAACGTGTCGTGCGACTTCAACCACGATCCGCATTCATCCATTTTCCACATGGACCAGACCAAGGTCATGGACGGCACATTCTGCTCGGTCCTTTCCTGGTACGACAATGAATGGGGCTTCTCGAACCGCATGGCTGATACCGCCATCGCGATGGGCAAGCTCATCTGACGCGGCGATCGCAGGAGGCAGGAACATGGATACCGGCCTCCTGATCGCCCTTGGATTTGGAGTGGGCATCCTTGTGCTTGCAGTGCTTTTGTCGCTTGGGAAAGGCCGCCGCAAACGCCGTGCGGATGATCCCAACGGCTCTGAAAGCGACGGCCGCGCCACCGCCACCTGGATCGGAATCCGACAGGCCGGCCAGGATGGCGATCACGCTGGTTGAAGGGGAAACAGATGCTGGAAATCCGCCCCAACTGCGAGTTTTGCAACACCGGCCTGCCACCCGATAGCCAAGGCGCGATGATCTGTACTTACGAGTGCACATTCTGTGCGCAATGCGTGGAAACAGTGCTGCACAATGTCTGCCCTAATTGCGGCGGCGGCTTTGCCCCACGCCCGATCCGCCCGAAAAACTCGTGGCGGCCGACGACAGGGCTTGGCAGGCATCCAGCTTCCACCGTTGGCGTCACCACCCAATACAGCCGGGAGGAAATTGCCGCCTTCAGCGAAGCGATCAGGAATATCCCGCCGCATCAGCGGTGAAGTCACGACATCAGGGGAGATTGGAAATGAGCAGCTTCAAGACACTCGGCGACGCACAGCTCAAAGGCAAACGCGTATTGGTCCGGGTTGACCTCAACGTTCCCATGGAGAACGGCCAGGTGACCGATGCCACCCGTATTGAGCGGATTTTGCCGACCATCCGCGAAATTTCCGGCAAGGGCGGCAAGGTCATCCTGCTGGCGCATTTCGACCGGCCCAAGGGCAAGGTGGTTCCGGAAATGTCGCTGGCCGGCGTTGTTTCGACCCTTTCCCACATGCTGGGCAGCACTGTTTCCTTTGGCACCGATTGCATCGGCCCGATGGCGGAAGCCGCAGTCTCGGCCATGAAGGATGGAGACGTCACGCTTTTGGAGAACACCCGCTTCCACGCCGGCGAAGAAGAGAATGACCCGTCCTTTGCCAAGGCGCTGGCGGCCAATGGCGACATGTTTGTCAACGACGCATTCTCGGCAGCCCACCGCGCCCATGCGTCTACCGAAGCACTTGCGCATTTGCTCCCGGCCTATGCCGGCCGCACGATGCAGGCGGAGCTTGAGGCGCTGGAATCAGGCCTCGGCAAGCCGCAGCGCCCGGTGGTGGCAATCGTTGGTGGTGCGAAGGTTTCAACAAAGCTCGACCTGCTGTCGAACCTTGTCACCAAGGTTGACGTGTTGGTGATTGGCGGCGGCATGGCCAACACGTTCCTGGCGGCTCAAGGCATCAATGTCGGCAAGTCATTGTGCGAGCACGATCTTGCAGGTACCGCACGCGAAATCCTTGCCAAGGCAAAGACCGCTGGCTGCGAGATCCTGCTGCCGGTGGATGGTGTCATCGCCCGCGAGTTCAAGGCAAATGCCGCCAACGAAACGGTCGGCGTCAATAGCATCCCGGCAGACGCCATGATGCTGGATGTCGGTCCCGCATCGGTCGATATCGTCAAAGACCGTATCAAGACCGCAAAGACGCTGGTCTGGAACGGACCGTTTGGTGCCTTTGAACTCACCCCGTTTGACAAGGCCACAGTCGCGGTCGCCAAATACGCCGCAAAGCGCACCAAAGCAGGCAAGCTGGTGTCTGTCGCCGGTGGCGGCGACACGGTTTCAGCGCTCAACCACGCCCATGTCGCTGATGACTTCACCTATGTCTCCACCGCAGGCGGCGCCTTCCTTGAATGGATGGAAGGCAAGGAATTGCCAGGCGTGGCAGCGTTGTCGGCCTGAGCTCGACCTTCAGAGCCGGCACTGACCGGAAAATCGTGCCGGTTAAATCGATTGATTGTTTTTTCAATCGATTTTGTTCTCTCTGGCCGGTGTTCGCGCCATTTTCCCTCTGGTATCAGGCCTCAAACCCTCAATACCGGAGAAAACCATGCTCGAACGCCTCGAAGACATTGCCCTTGCCATGGTAGCGGAGGGGCAAGGAATCCTTGCCGCTGATGAATCCACGGCAACCATCCAGAAGCGCTTTGATGGCATCAAGGCCGAAAACACCGAAGAGAACCGGCGCGACTATCGCGAAATGCTGTTCCGCTCAGAAGAAGCGATGAACAATTACATCTCCGGCGTGATCCTGTTTGAAGAAACCCTGCACCAGAATGCAGCGGACGGCACGCCCTTCGTGGACCTTATCCGCAAGGCAGGTGCAGTGCCGGGCATCAAGGTCGACACCGGTGCAAAGTTACTCCCCGGATCGAAATTCGAAACAGTTACCGAAGGCCTTGATGGCCTGCGCGAACGCCTTGCCAAACACCATTCCGCAGGGGCCCGCTTTGCCAAATGGCGCGGTGTGATCACCATTGCCGACGGCGCGCCCAGCCACAATTGCATCCTCGCCAACACGCATGCATTGGCCCGCTATGCCGCGCTTTGCCAGGAAGCGGGAATTGTCCCCATTGTCGAGCCGGAAGTGCTGATGGACGGTCCCCTTGCAGTGCACGGCATCGAGCGCTGTGAAGAAGTCACGCAATGGGTTCTCAAGGAACAATTCCAACAGCTCTATCTTGCAGGCGTCAGTCTCGAAGGCATCATCCTCAAGCCAAGCATGGTCGTGCCCGGACAGAAATCCGCAGCAAAGGTCAGCGTCGAGGAAGTGGCTGAACGCACCGTGCGCGTGTTGAAAAACTGCGTTCCTGCATCGGTTCCGGGTATAGCGTTTCTTTCAGGCGGCCAGTCCGATGAACTGGCGACAGCGCATTTGTCGGCCATGAACGCCATGTATGACCTGCCGTGGAAACTGACCTTCTCCTATGGCCGCGCCTTGCAGGCATCTGCCTTGCAGGCTTGGAGCGGAAAGAAGGAAAATTATGCCGCAGGTCAGCGCGCATTCACGCACCGCGCCAAAATGAACGGCCTTGCCGCATTGGGCAAATGGAAGTCTGATCTCTAAAAGGCGGCGTGAGCCAACAGAAGATACGCCAACAAATACTGGCCATGGATATGGGCCATAGATACGGGGATGACCTGGTTCCGGCCGGAAATCCGGCCGGATAGCGCCATCCCCGCAGTTCCTCCACCAGGCGGGGCAGGAGGAATTCGGGGCGCGGTCAGCCGCCCTGCGTGCCGTGCTTTGCCTTGTCGTGGCCGCCGTGGTCATGATGGCCTCCGGGGCCAACTTCGACAACGCCTTCAAACGAGTCGAATTTCGCTATCACCTCTGAACCGAGCTTTTCTTCCTCGGCCTTCAGGCTTGCAGCGATGCTCATTGCGACATCGTGTGGCATACCGGTTTGAGCCAGATTCTTTGCGTGCTTGAAGCCTTCGCCACCACACATGTGGATGTACCAACCAGCTTCACCCTTGTGCAGCAGCCCGCGCCCGCCGCGGCTTTCCTGCTGCCAGCCGGCAATCGCCCACTCGCCGTCAACCACCACTGGCTGAACAGTCAGCGGCATTTCGGGTGTTTCGAACTGGGCCTTCATCAGGGCCGGTATGGCTTCGGCCGGATCATCGCTGCCATGCCCTGAATTCATGCCCTGCTTGCCCATGTCATGATTGCCATGCTGCATGTCATGACCAGCTTTTACTTCCTGGACATTGAACTCGATCTCGATCTCGCCAGCATTCTGGAACACCAGCTTGACTTTGCGCTTTTCATCGATCTTGAGCTGTTCCTTTAGGTTCATGAACATCACGTGATAGCCGCCCGGCTTGAGCACCACTTCGCCGCCGGCTGGAATCTCGATCCCGCCTTCGACAGGGCGCATTTTCATCACGTCACCTTCCATTTTCATTTCATGCACTTCAAACTTGTCAGCAAAATCAGCGCTGCCGCCAATCAGCCGGTCTGGCTGGGCGCCAGCATTTTTGATCAGCATGAATCCGCCGGAAACAGGCGCATTCGGCGGTGTTGCCCGGATGAACGGCGTCGAGATGGTGAGATCGCCAAGCTTGTATTCGGCTCCATGCGCCATCGCCGCTCCATGGTCATGGCCGCCATGCGTTTGTGCAGCGGTGATCATGAGGCCGGGTGCTGGCGACTTTACCGAATGCGGGTCCTGGCCAGCAGCCGGAATGTCAATCCAAGCAACCTTGCCATTGGCGCATTCCTGCGTCGTGGGGAAATAGACGTTGGCATCCACCGGAAGCTTGTCGGTAATGCGCGCCTGAAACACGAACTGGTCGAAATGTTCGTCCTCAAGCGTGCCCGTCCAGATGATTTCCTTGACGCCGGAAGTTACCGCTGAACCGTGGACCTCGTATTTGTTGGCATAGTCGGCCTTTTTGGTCTCCAGTTTCCACCCTGCTTTTGGCATCGGCTTTACCGCAATGATGCCTTCGGGAATTTCAACCCGCACCTTGAGCGTCGGCTCACCTTTGCATCCATGCGGAACCTGCAACACTGCTTTGTAGTAGCTGTTGACGGTGGCGGTCGGTGTCTCGAACGTGGCATGCGCCCGCGCGCTTCCAGCGCAAGCAATGGTCAGCAAAGCCGCAGCGGCCAATTCAATATAACGCGTTTTCATCGCGTGATCCTTTCAGGAGTTTTCGTCGGTTTTTCCGCAGTCACGTTCGACCACGGGCGCACATTTTCGCTGTATCAGGCGAAAAGCGGCGGGCCACGCACCGGTGCGGCGGGCAGAGCAATTTGCGTCAGGTCGTTGAAACATCCGTCCTGCAGCGTGCCTGCGTGAACGCCGAGCCTTTCCTGCAGCACCATTGGTGGCTCGGGAACCAGCATGGTGCCGGCAAGGCGGCAAAATTCGCAGCCTGAGGCACTGCCGTTTTTCGTTTCACCGTCGCCCGGAAGGCAAAATGATTGCAGCGAGCCGTCCGGCAAGGCATAGGCCGCCGCATCAAGCCCGGCAGCAGCCGCCATCGGCCGGTGGGCAAATGCTGACAACAGCAAAGCCAGCCCGAGCAGCAAGCTCAGGGCAAGGTTGGTCCGGCGGTCGTTTGCGAACAACATCATCGGCGCATCAAAAGTCCCGGAAAGTTGAATTGTCAACTGCGACAATTCCGGCCAACCGCGAGCAATGGTGCTTTTCACCGGACAAAAGCCTTGGTAAATGGCGGCATGGCTACCCGTCCACTTCCCACACGCCTTGAATCCTTGCTCACCTGGTTCGCACTGCCGGTCTATGTCTGGCAAGGGCTTGGAGTGCGCAAGCGCACACAGCGAATGCCACCGCCACACAATCCGGGAACGCTGCATTTCGGCAATGGTTCTGATCCGCTCAAACTGTTGGTGCTGGGCGATTCATCGGCTGCCGGAACAGGCGTTGCCGATCTTGGCAGGAGCATGTCCGGTCTGCTGCCGCTCTTCCTGCACGAAAGAACAGGCAGGGACGTGACTGCCAGAATTGCCGGCATGAACTCCGCGACCTGCGCCCAAATTCGCGACTATGTCGTGCCGCAC
The DNA here is from genome assembly GCA_041739465.1 of Salaquimonas sp. Taxonomy (GTDB): domain Bacteria; phylum Pseudomonadota; class Alphaproteobacteria; order Rhizobiales; family Rhizobiaceae; genus BOKV01. Next base: position 7,840 of record JBGSNX010000058.1, on the reverse strand, counting down.
ATCGAGCCACGCGATTTCCAATACATTGCCCTCAACATCGGCACCAATGACGCCAAGAATTTTCACACCGGCAAGCAATTCTGCCGCGACTTCGGAACTTTGCTCTACACCCTGAAAGCCCGCTTTCCTGCGGCAACCATCATCTGGTCCGGCGTTATTGACCTTGAAGACGCCCCGGCGCTGCCAAAACCACTGGCGCGCATCCTTGGCATCCGCTCGCGCATCATTGACCGTAACGGGCGGGTGCTTTGTGCCGAACGCGGCGCATTGTGTCCACCACCCGAATGGCGGGCGATACCGGAAAATTTCTCCAGCGATGGCTTCCATGCGTCGGAGGCCGGATACCGCGAATGGGCCGATGCCCTGGCCAACTACATCGTTTCCGTGGAAGCCGGTCAAAAAATGCCGGCGTGAGCCGCCGGACCTTTTGCCTTCTTTCGTCGGATAGACAGAGGCCCGCCGCATTTCTATGGTCGGCCCGGGAAATCCGGGAGGAATTGCGATGCCCAAGGACTATGCACAGACCTACGCCCAATGGCAGGCGGACCCTGAAGGCTTTTGGGCAGAAGCGGCTGGCGAAATCGACTGGATAAAACCGGCCAGTCAGGTGTTTGATGCAGCAGACGGCGTTTATGGCCGCTGGTTCAAGGGAGCCACCACCAATACCTGCTACAATTGCGTTGATCGCCATGTTGCTGGCGGCCGCGCAAACCAGCCAGCCATAATCCACGACAGCCCGATAACCGGCACAAAGCGCGAGATCACCTATGCGCAGCTTTTGGAGGAGGTTGAGGCGCTTTCGCAGGTGCTCATCGACAAAGGCGTGGGCAAGGGTGACCGAGTCATCATCTACATGCCAATGGTGCCGGAGGCCGCAGTCTCCATGCTGGCTTGCGCGCGCATTGGTGCGGTGCATTCAGTGGTATTCGGCGGATTTGCCGCGCATGAACTGGCAACGCGCATTGACGACAGTGAACCGAAGATGATCATTTCGGCATCGTGCGGCATCGAGCCTGGCCGGGTCATTTCCTACAAGCCGCTGCTCGACAAGGCGATTGACGAAGCCAGCCACAAGCCTTCAGCCACACTGATCCTGCAACGGGACCAGCAACGCTGTGACATGGTTTCGGGACGCGACTTTGACTATGCAAAAATGGTCGACGCCGCGCGCGGCGCGAAAATTCCCTGCACCGAGATGGCGGCGACCGACCCGCTCTACATCCTTTATACTTCAGGCACCACTGGTCAGCCGAAGGGAGTGGTGCGCGACACCGGCGGCCACATGGTTGCGCTCAAATGGTCGATGCACGCGATGTACGGCATCGAGCCGGGCGAAGTTTTCTGGGCAGCCTCCGATGTCGGCTGGGTGGTGGGGCATTCCTACATTGTCTATGCGCCATTGCTGCATGGCTGCACGACCATTCTTTTTGAAGGAAAGCCGGTTGGCACCCCAGACGCCGGCACCTTCTGGCGGGTGATTTCCGAGCACAAGGTCGCCGCGCTGTTTACCGCGCCAACCGCGTTTCGCGCCATCCGCAAGGAAGACCCGGAAGGTACATTCATCCGCAAATATGACCTCGGCGGCTTCCGCACACTGTTCCTGGCCGGCGAACGTGCCGACCCCGACACCATCCAGTGGGCGGAACGGATGCTGAAAGTGCCGGTGATCGACCATTGGTGGCAGACCGAAACCGGCTGGACCATTGCCGGAAATCCCGTCGGCCTTGGCATGTTGCCGGTCAAATACGGCTCACCCACCGTGCCGATGCCCGGCTATGACGTGCAGGTGCTGGACGATGCCGGCCACCCGGTTCCCGCCGACACGCTCGGCAACATCGTCGTCAAGCTGCCACTGCCGCCCGGCGCATTGCCGACCCTGTGGAACGCCGACGAACGGTTCCGCTCGGCCTATCTCGATGAGTTTCCCGGCTACTACAAGACCGCCGACGCCGGCTTCCGCGACAAGGACGGCTACCTCTTCATCATGGCCCGCACCGACGACATTATCAACGTCGCCGGCCACCGCCTGTCGACCGGCGCGATGGAAGAAGTTTGCGCCTCGCATCCCGATGTTGCCGAATGCGCGGTCATCGGCATTTCCGACAAGCTGAAGGGCCAGCGCCCCGCCGGCTTCCTGATCATCAATTCCGGTGTCACCAAAGACATCGCGCAAATCGAGAAGGAAGTGATTGCACTTGTGCGCGACCAGATCGGGCCGGTTGCCGATTTCAAGCTGGCGATCTGCGTCAAGCGCCTGCCCAAGACCCGCTCAGGCAAGATCCTGCGCGGCACCATGCAGAAGATCGCCGATGGCCAGGAATGGAAAATGCCGGCCACCATCGACGATCCGGCGGTGCTCGAGGAAATCGGCATCGCCCTTGCCGAACGCGGCATCAAGGCGGTGTGAGTTTACACGCGCCTCCCTTGACCCTGCGTGTCACATGAGCGAAGGCTCTGTAGCATCAGGGAGAACACCATGACAGACCGCCTTACGGGCCGCACAGCGCTTATCACCGGTGGCGCGCAGGGTATCGGCCTTGCGATCGCAGAGCGGTTTGTTGCCGATGGCGCAACCGTGGCAATTGCCGATTTCGACATGGAAAAAGGCGCGCAGAGCGCCGCGGAGCTGGGCGTGCATTTCATCGCCGCCGACCTTGGCGATGCCGCATCCGCACGCCATTGCGTGGAACAGGCTATCGAATTGCTTGGCCATCTCGACATCCTCGTCAACAATGCCGGCATCGCCGTTGGCGGCGATTTTCTCGACCTGCCTCTCGAAACCTTCGACCGGGTTCTCGCGGTCAATTTGCGCGGCGCGTTTGTAGCTGGCCAGGCGGCCGCACGCCACATGGTGGAACGGGTGAAAGCGGGACAAAAACCCGGCGCAATCGTCAACATGTCCTCGGTCAACGCGATTTTTGCGCTGCCCGCTCAATTGCCCTATTCGGTGTCGAAGGGTGGCATGAGTTCGCTGACCAAGGCGATGGCCCTGTCGCTGGCCGAGTACGGGATTCGCGTCAATGCAATTGGTCCAGGTTCGATCATGACGGGAATGCTGGCCTCGGTGAATGCCGACCCAGCTGCCCGCGACCGCCTGCTTTCCAGAACTCCGATGGGCCGCATCGGGGAGCCGTCGGAAATCGCGTCCGTTGCTGCATTTCTTGCCAGCGATGATGCCAGCTACATCACCGGCCAGACCGTTTATGCCGATGGTGGCCGCCTGCCGCTCAACTACACGGTTCCCGTCAAACCCGCTTGATGCGAAAATGCTCCTGACAGAAGGCTGTCAGGAGGGGTGTGCGAAGCATGGATTGTCAAAAACAAAGGAGACAACCATGAACACCAAACCACAAAATGCCGCCGTCTGGGTAGAAATCCCGGTAAGTGATCTTGCGCGCGCCAAGGCTTTTTACGCCAGCGTCACCGGCTTTGCGCTCAAGGACGAGCAGATGGGCCCCAACATGACGGCAGTTTTCGGCTATCAGGAAGGTGCAGGCGTTTCAGGCCACCTTTTTGAAGGCAAGCCGTCGCCACGCGGGACCGGCCCGGTCGTATCCCTTGCCATTGCTGGCAGCGCTGAAGAGGCAATCGAGCGCGTGCAGACCGCTGGTGGCGAAGTCGTATCCCCGGTCTTCGAAATTCCGTTTGGCCGGTTTGCCTATTGCCTTGATATGGACGGCAATTCGTTCAGCGTCTTCGAACCCGCAAGGTAATTGCCATGCGCCGCGCCGACCGCCTGTTCCAGATTGTGCAATATCTGCGCGGCGGACGGCTGCTGACTGCCAGAACGCTGGCGGAGCGTCTGGAGGTTTCCGAGCGCACGATCTACCGTGACATCGCAGACCTCCAGGTTTCCGGCGTTCCAATCGATGGCGAGGCAGGTGTTGGCTATCTGATGCGGGAAGGATACGACCTGCCTCCGCTAATGTTCAACCGCGACGAAATTGTAGCTTTGGTGGTTGGCGCACGGATCCTTCGGGCCTGGGGCGGCGCGCGCATGGCGCTGTCAGCCGGTGAAGCGTTGGCCAAGATCGAAGCGGTCCTGCCCGATGCCGCCCGGCAGACAGTGGCAAGCGTCAAAATCCATGCCTTCGACCATTCGATGTCACCCAAACAGCGCAAGGATCTCGACTCGGTCGAAGCAGCAATCAACGCCAGAGCCTTGCTGCAGATCAACTACACGGACGAGGGCGGTGGCGAAACATCAAGGATGATCGAGCCGCTGGGCCTGTATTTCTGGGGCAAGGTCTGGACCCTGATTGCCTGGTGCAGGCTGCGCGAAGGGTTCAGGGTGTTCCGCATCGACCGGATCGGCACCATGCAGGAAACCGGCGAGCGATATGCGGTCCAAAAGGGCCGCACCTTGAACGATTTCATGGCTGGCATGGCGGCGGAAGGCCATTTCCCCGATCCGCCGCTCGCCTGACGTCAATCCTTGAGGTTTGAGAAGTTCGAAAACACCTTTTTGGCGTCGACGGCTTCATTGCGCATGTCGCGATCTTCGTCCGGTTCGGGCTGCGCTACCTGCGTGTCGCGCGCAGGCAGCAACGTCGGTCCGCCTACAACGACATCATCGCGCATCTTGCCACGGTTCGCCTTGTTCACTTCCATGTCGAGCGCAATCTGGGTGCACAGGCCTAGGGTCACCGGATCCATCGGAGTCAGGTTCTGGGCGTTCCAGTGATTGCCGTCCCGGATCGATTCAATGGTTGTCTTTGTGGTGCCAACCAGCCGGATGATTTGCGCATCCTTGAGTTCTGGATGGTTCTTGATCAGCCAGCGAATGGCATTCGGCCGGTCATGCCGCTTGGAAACCGGCGTGTAGCGCGGCCCCTTGCGCTTGACCGAAGCAATCTTAACGCGCGACTGCTGCAGCTTGAGCCGGTGGTTCGAGTCCTTTTGCGCCTTTTCAATCTCGTCGCGCGAAAGCTGGCCGGTGGAAATCGGGTCCATGCCCTTGATCCCCTGCGCCGCTTCGCCATCGGCAATTGCCTTTACTTCAAGCGGATGCAGCCGGCAGAAAGTGGCGATCTGCTCGAAACTCAAGGATGTGTTGTCTACCAGCCAGACGGCGGTGGCTTTCGGCATCAAAGGCACGTCGGACATTTTTTCAAATCCTTTTCTTCGCCCGCCCGGTTTCCCGGATGGGCCCTTTCGGCTTCGCCGTCAGGGTATTTCTTTGACCAATTTGTGGAATGAATCCCGTATAGCCCCTTGCGTGCGGCAAAGCAAGAAATGCGTTTGACGCAAACTCAGATAGCCAGAACAATCTTTCCCACATGCTCGCCAGCTTCCATCCGGGCATGCGCTGCCGCGGCCTCGACCAACGGGAAAGTGCTGTCCATCACCGGCAGGCAAAGCCCTTTTTCCATCAGCGGCCAGACCGATGCGATCAGTTCGCGGGCAATTTGTGCCTTGAAGGCAATGTCGCGGGCGCGCAGCGTTGAACCGGTATGGGTTAGCCGTTTCATCATCAGCCGGGCAAAATTGACTTCGACCTTCGGGCCTTGGAGGAACGCAATCTGGACAATGCGCCCGTCCATGGCTGCAGCCTCCCAATTGCGCTCGATATAGCTTCCGCCAACCATGTCGAGGATCAACTCGACGCCCCTCCCTTTGGTAATTTGCTGGCTCTCCTGAACATAGTCAGCCTCGCGGTAGTTGATCGCGTGGTCAGCACCAAGCTTGTGGCAGGCCTCGCATTTTTCCGCCGAGCCAGCGGTGGCAATCACAGTGGCACCAAACGCCTTTGCCAGTTGGATGGCGGTGGTGCCGATGCCGCTGGTGCCGCCATGCACCATGAATGTTTCACCGCGCTTCAGCCCGCCGCGCTGGAACACATTGTGCCAGACGGTGAAGAAGGTTTCCGGAGTGGACCCGGCTTGCGCCATGGTTAGACCGCGCGGCACTGGCAGCGTGTTGACGAGCGCTGCACAGCAATATTGTGCGTAGCCCCCACCTGGTACCAGCGCCATCACCTGACGGCCAATCTGGTCCTTGTCCACACCTTCGCCTGTTGCAATGATTTCACCCGATATTTCCAGCCCTGGTATGTCCGGCGCGCCCGGTGGTGGCGGATAGCCGCCTTGGCGCTGCAGCACATCGGGGCGGTTGACCCCTGCAAATGCCACTTTGACCAGCACTTCGCCCGGTCCTGGCGAAGGTACAGGCCGGCTGGAAACGACGAGCGCCTGCGGCCCGCCGGGAACCGGAATGGTGATCGCGGTCATTTCGCTGGGCAGAGCCATGGCATTCTCCGATGAAAGGTTGGCGATGATTGCCACTGGCGGTATGGTTCGCGCATCGCACCACCGGAGGCAAGTATGTTTGACGAGGAAATGCCACGCAAACGCAAGGACCATTTGATTGGTCAGAAACTGGACGAATTGTCGGTCGCAGACATCGACGCCGTGGTCCTGGAGCTGCAAGCCGAAATCAAGCGTCTGGAAGAGGCACGACAGCAAAAAACGGCACATCTGGGAGCAGCGGAAGCACTTTTCGGCAAGCGCTGATTTTTACGGATGCCGTTAACGTGCAGTTAAGCTTTATGCCGCATTAATAATGTCATCCGGATTTTCCGGGTTCATCCTTCCTGGCTCTGTCAGACTGGATCGAAGCCTCCCTGTTAGACTCTTCAGAGCCGCTTTGTGCGGCTCTTTTTTTTGCTTAAGCAAACTTTCACCCGATTGCGTCAGTATTTACCGACTTCATCCGTTTCATGTGTGCAGTCCGTCTGCAGGGTTGAAGGTTGCGCACCCCATGCGCAAACCGGTATGAATCCACAGCAATGCGCAAGGCGAAGGCAGGTAACGGGCATGAGCGACAAAAACAAGGACAGCGCCCCCGGCAAGGATGGCAGCGCTATCAATCTGGCTGAACGCTTTGCCTATTCCGATCGGTTCAAGACCTTGTTTCGCGACGGCATGGCTCTGGTTGAAGAAAGCGCAACTTTCCTTGACTCGCGCGGCCGCCTGTTGGCACGCAGCCTGACACGAAACTCGGCCATGCTCTACGGCGCTGAATCCATGCGGCTGACGACAAGATTGATGCAGCTTGCTTCCTGGCTCCTTCTGCAACGCGCCGCCACCGAAGGCGAAATGTCGCGCGCGCAATTGCTGGACGAGCGAAAGAAAGTTCGGCTGGAAACCCTGCCAAAATCGACCCACGGTCCGGGATGGGAATTGCTGCCCGCCGATTTTGTTGAACTCGTCGCAAGATCGCTGGCATTGCAGAGCCGGATCATGACACTGGACCGCGAAATTTACGGCGAAGAACGCGCGGTGGCCGATCCATCAGACAATCCGGTCAGCCAGCAGATCGACCTGCTCAGCACCGCCCTTGGCGCGACCCGCAACCGCTGACCCAACAAAAAAACCCGGCGTCTCCGCCGGGTTTTGAGTGTCTGCCTTGGTGTCGGCTTTTCGCCCTATGCGATATTCAACCCAACAAAATCCCCATCGTCAAAGTTTGCAAGCTGGAAGTTCTTGAGCGTCAGTGTGTCGGTGCCAAGCGTAATCACCAGATCGGCGCCCGACTGCATGAAAGTGCCGCCATTGCCGGCAATGTCTGCTACTGATCCGATGTTCAGCGCGGTCAGATCCAGAAGATCGACACCATTGGTTAAGTCGAAGATCCGGTCCTGACCCATGCCCGCTTCGAACACGAACACGTCGGAGCCGCCATTGCCGAAAATGGCGTCGTTGATGGCATTGTTCTGGCTGATCGTGGTGCCTGCCGCAGAGCCGATGATCAGCCCGGTGCCATTGTCATTGATGTTCGACTGGTAGGTGAACACGCCTGCCAGATAGTTTTGCGTGACCGTGGTGAAAGCCTCGTTGGC
>JBGSNX010000068.1:0-15744 GCA_041739465.1 Salaquimonas sp. | reverse complement strand
GATCCAGTAGGCGTAGATTTTCGCAGCCGCATAGGGCGAGCGCGGGTAAAACGGCGTTGTCTCGGACTGCGGTATTTCCTGCACCTTGCCGTAAAGTTCGGAAGTGGATGCCTGGTAAAACCGCGTCTTCTTGCCAAGACCCAGCAAGCGGATTGCCTCCAGCAGACGCAGCGTGCCGATGGCATCGGCATTTGCGGTGTACTCGGCGGTCTCAAAGCTCACCTGGACGTGGCTCTGCGCCGCAAGATTGTAGATTTCGTCCGGCTGGGTTTCCTGAACAATGCGGATCAGATTGGTTGCATCGGTCATGTCACCATAGTGCAGCGACAGCTTTACATTCGTCTCGTGCGGGTCCTGATAGAGGTGGTCGATGCGCCCGGTATTGAACGAAGATGACCGGCGTTTGATCCCATGGACATGGTAGCCCTTGGCCAGCAGCAGTTCTGCCAGATAGGCACCGTCCTGACCCGTAATACCGGTTATGAGTGCAACTTTTTGTGTCATGGTCTGCCTGCTCTAAACGAATTGATCTGTTGTTGGTTTGGCTGAAACCGGCAATAGCCTGCCATCACGCTCAGGCATCAACCATCGGCCTGAAATACGCAATGGTCGCATCCAGTCCATCCTTGAGCGAAATTTCAGGACGCCAGCCGAGCTTTTCGATGGCAAGCGAAATATCGGGCTTGCGCTGTTTTGGATCATCCACCGGCAATGGCAGCTGTACGAGCTGTGATTTGGATCCGGTTTTTTCGATCACCAGCTTGGCCAGTTCGGAAATGGTGAATTCTGAAGGATTGCCAAGGTTGACGGGCCCGGTGAACCCCTCCGGTCCTTCCATCATTTTTATTAACCCGGTGATGAGGTCATCCACATAGCAAAAGGAGCGGGTCTGGGTGCCCTCGCCAAACAGGGTTATTGGCGTTCCGGAAAGTGCCTGCATGATAAAATTTGAAACGACCCTTCCATCTGCAGGATGCATGCGCGGACCATAGGTGTTGAAAATGCGGACAACCTTGATGTCGAGGCCATGCTGGCGGTGGTAGTCGAAGAACAGTGTTTCGGCACAGCGCTTGCCTTCGTCATAGCACGATCTTGGACCAATCGGATTTACATTTCCCCAGTAGTCTTCGGTCTGCGGATGCACGGCAGGGTCGCCGTAAACTTCGCTGGTTGACGCCTGGAAAATTCGGCATTTCAACCGCTTAGCCAGACCCAGCATGTTGATAGCACCGTGCACAGAAGTCTTGGTCGTCGCCACGGGATCATGTTGATAATGAACAGGCGATGCCGGGCAAGCCAAATTGTAGATTTCGTCAACCTCGACATAGAGAGGGAAACACACATCATGGCGCATGAATTCAAAGCGCGGGTGGCTGTGCAGATGTTCGATGTTTCGTTTGCTGCCGGTGAACAAATTGTCGACGCAAAGCACCTCATGACCTTGCCCAAGCAAACGGTCTATCAAATGCGAACCCAAAAACCCGGCACCGCCGGTCACCAGGATGCGTTTGCGACTATCGTACAATCTGGACAATGCAACCTCCGAAAATCTCGGCTGCAAGAAACTGCAACATTGCGCGAAAGGCGCTTTCCTTGCTGGCAGTCATTTCATTTCTCCGTATTTCCGGCCCGGTTGTAGGTATCCTCAAGCCGGATGATGTCGTCTTCACCAAAATAAGTGCCAGTCTGCACTTCGATCAGCACTACCGGCATGTCGCCGCGATTGGCGAGGCGATGGACGCTTCCAAGTGGCACATAGACTGATTCGTTCGGACGGAGCATTGATACCTCGCCGTCCAGCGTGACCTCCGCTTCTCCTTGCACAACAACCCAGTGCTCCGACCGGTGCCGGTGTTTTTGCAGTGACAGTACGCCGCCAGGATTCACAACGATGCGTTTGACCTGATAGCTTGTGTCCATGTCCAACCGCTCATAATTGCCCCATGGCCGGAACATCCGCAAAGCCTCGGTCGCTTCGGCGTGGCCGGAGGCTTTCAGTTTGGCAACCAGATCGCCGATTTCTTCTGAACGGTCTTTTGACGCCACCAGTACGGCATCGCGGGTTGAAACCACCACAAGGTCGCTGACGCCAACCAGTGCCGTCAACTGCAAGGGCGAGTAGACAAGATTGTCACGCGCAGCCAGAAACTCCGAGCGACCATGGACAGCATTGCCCTGCGCATCATGTTCACCGACTTCCCAGACCGAGGACCAAGTGGCCACATCCGCCCAGCCACCAGTTAGCGGGACGATCACGGCCGCATCGGTTTTTTCAAGGACTGCGCGATCCAGCGAAATGGCCGGCGCTTGCGCCAATTCGGATTCGCCCAATCGAATGAAATCAAGATCCCGCTTGCCGGCTGCAAAGGCCGCTCGAACCGGACCAGGAATTCGGGGCTCGCATTTTTCCAGTTCGGCCAGAAAAACCTCAGCCTTGCAAAGCAGCATCCCGCTGTTCCACAAGGCCCCTGCCTCGATCAATGCTGCAGCAGTTTGTTCATCCGGCTTTTCTGAAAATTTCCCGACCGCAAAGGCATTTGCATTGGCAACCGGTGCGCCTTTTGCGACATAACCGAAGCCTGTTGACGGGCGGTGCGGCTTGATGCCAAAAATCACAAGTTTGCCAGCGTCGGCCAGTGGCACTGCTGAAGCCACGGATAAACTGAATGCTTGCTGGTCAGCAAAATGGTGGTCGGTCGGCAACAGCAGGACCAATGCATGACGATCGCGGGCAATGGCCTGCAAGCACCCGCTGGCGAAAGCCGCACATGAATCCCTTGCAACAGGCTCCAGAAGAACATCGGCGTCAACGCCGATTTCCCGCAGATCCTCTGCCATCATGAACCGCTGTTCATTGCCCCCGACCAATATCGGACGAGCAGCAAATGCTGGGCCTTCGCAACGCAGAACCGTTTGTTGCAACAGGGAATGGGGGCCTCCAAACCGAAGGAATTGCTTGGGGCGCGAGGGCCGTGAAATCGGCCACAGGCGCGAGCCTGTCCCGCCGCTCAGGATGATGGGAATGATCGGATTGTTCATCGTCCGAGCGGCTGCCTACTTCGCACCAAAACCAGACAGAATGGTTCGTATGGTGCGCAAGACGATCACCAGATCTATCCAGGGCGAGACATTCTTGATTTAGAAAAAATCAAAATGCAGTTTTTCCAAAACCTGTTCCGGATTGGTGACGTGGCCCTGGTTGACCTGCGCCCAACCCGTGATGCCCGGCTTGACCACATGACGGTACCGGTAAAACGGCAGCAACTGCTCGTAAGAGTTGGACAGACTCAATGCTTCCGGGCGAGGACCGATCCAGCTCATTTGCCCCCGCAATATGTTGAAGATTTGCGGCAGCTCGTCGATCCGGTACTTGCGAAGAAATTTCCCGACAGGCGTGATGCGCGAATCCCCGCTTGTGGTGATTGCGGCATCCCTGCCCTGAATGGCACTGGAATTCACCATCGTGCGGAACTTGTAGACGCTGAAAATTCGGCCGCCATGGCCAACGCGTTTTTGCTTGAAAAACAGTGGCCATCCCGATTTCCACACAATCAGCGGACCGACAACCAGCACCACCAGCGCCAGTAACGGAAGTGCTGCGATTGCCAGCAAAATGTCCGCCAAGCTTTTGAGCTTGATGTAGAGCATGTTCGGCAACAGGGAGCCGAATGTATTTTCAGACAGGTGCTCGATGTCCACCTTGCCTGTCAGCGATTCGGCCAGTTGCTTTGTATGAAACACCGGAACACCAGCCAAAGTGCAGTCGGCAATGAACCGCTCCCAGTCACTCGAATGGTCGAAACGCAAATCTACCACCACTGCCGACATGCCATTTACTTCGGCCGGTGGTGCCGGCATTCCAATCCAGTTCACACTGGCAATGCGCTGCAAAGTATCAACATTCCCGCCCGGCACGACATGCATCACAAGTTTTGTGGACCGCGAGATCAGATAATTCAGACCAAGAAACCACACCATTGCCAATATAAAGCTGATGGCAAACAGGTATCGGCTGTAGTCAAGGCGCAGCAGGAAAAAGGCAGCAATCACCAGCAGGAACGGAATGACGAAAGCCATCAATATGGTGTCACCCGCCTGAAAACCCGTATAGGCGCTGAACTGCCGCATGATGAAATAACCAACGACAATTGCCAGCGAAGCGCCGATCATTGTGTTGTTTACCGACGCGACAGTTATGCCCGGCAGATAGTCACGCAGCCGGATTATGGTTGGCAAAACCACACTAAAAAGAATGCCCCAGAACAACTGAAAGCGGATGCGCGCAAAATAGGCCAATGTGGCTGTTGGAATTTTTCCAGAAGTACGCCCTGTCGTTAGTGGGGCGTGGGCAGCCTGTAAGTTCTGGACCAGTGGCAAGATCCGTTCTTCCGTTGCTCAAAATTGCTACCGCACTCCTGGGTGAACGACCCAAAAGTGCGAAGCTTCAAACTCAAGCACACCGCCTTGCGGAGGCGTCAAAAATACGATCAAGCCAGCATCAGATTTGATGCCGGCATCTGAACCGGTGTGCTGGTCGAAAACAGTTCGATCAGGATGCGCACACGGCCATTGCCGTCAGCGGCCTCAAGCAAACCAATCTGCTCTGCAAATGGGCCGGAAAGAACGACTACCTTGTCACCTGGAGTGAGGGTGGAACTGAAATTCACCAGCCCACTTGCATCGCTGCGTTCCAACAGAGTTTCGACAAACCCTGGCGGCAGAGGAAGCGGTCGTTCGCCGGCTGAAACCAGATGCCGCACACCCGGGGTTCCGTTAACCGAGCGCCATTTGGCATTTTCATTGAAACTTACGAAAAGATATCCAGGAAACAGCGGCGCACAAACTTCACTTGTCTTGCGCGCATGGCGAACCGTCTTGCGGCGCAGCGGTAGAAAAGAATTGAAGTTTTGCCTGCGCAATTGCGCAATCGCCAGGTTTTCCCTGGACGGCTGCGTTGCCACCGCGAACCATTGCATACCGGACTTTTCCCCTGCGGCAGAATCAACCGATTCAACCTTGTTCCTCAATACAATGTATGGGGCAAATGTGACAGCCGATTGTCCTGTGGACGCAGCGTAAAGTGTGGATCAAATGCCGAATATGCATCATTCAATCGTTCACTCTGCGAGTTTCTGTCTTGTATTTGGCAGAAGTCTCATGCTCCTGTTTGCAAAGACTTATTTGCTCCCAAATATCCTGCCCAGGAAAGCTCGCGAACCAGCACTCGCGGATCGGCTGACCGAGGTTGTCCTCACGGGCACAGGCAAAGTCTCGTTGCGAAGGATCTTCGCGGGGTTGTCAAAAACCATTTGCCGGGCGAACGCTTCGCCATGCCATTGTGCGACCTGATCTCTAGCCTTTGACAGACCCGGCGGCCGATGCTTCGTATTGTGTGCATCGGAGGCTATCAGGTGAACCAATCCCTCTTCCAGCATTCGCTGAGACCAATATTGGGCACGCTTGCCAAAGCCGCCGGTGATGGAAGCAGCAGTTAGTTGAACCACTGCGCCCGTGTGCGCCATTGAAACAATCAATTCGTAATTCTGCTCGATCCAGGTCAACCGCTCGGGATGGGTGAGAACCGGTACAAAACCCTTTGCAATGGTTGATGCAACCAGCTTGTCGAGGCCGGGTGGAAACACATGGTGAGGCGGCTCGAAAAGAAAATAGCGGGTTCCGCGCAGCACCGGCAAACGACCATCTGAAAGCTTGTCGGCCATGTCCGGGACAACGTGAATGTCAGCACCAGCTACCAGCGCAAGGTCTATGCCAGCCTCAGCCAAGGCCAGTGACAACTGCTTTACAGAAGATGCGATGATTGCAGGATTGTTCTCGTAAACGCCTGGCATGATGTGCGGGGTGCAGGCCAGAATGCGGGTTCCGTCGGCAACCGCGATTCTGGCCATTTCCAGCGACATCGCGATGGACGTTGAACCGTCGTCGATCCCGGGAAGAATGTGGCTGTGAAGGTCAATCATGCAACGCCAATCCCCTGGAGCCGGAAAATGCGAAGAGGCTGCTGACTTGCGAAGCTGCATGGCCTTCGGTAATAGCGGGGCTATGACCTTTATCGTCACCGGCGCCGCTGGATTCATCGGATACCACACCGCAAAGACCTTGCTTGAGCGCGGCGAAACCGTTCTTGGCATCGACAATCTCGACCCCTACTACCCGGTCGAGATCAAGCGCGCGCGGCTCGCGATGCTGCAAAACGAACCCGGATTTTCTTTCGCGCAAGTTGACATCGCAGATCACGAGGCACTCGACCTCGCCGTGGCGGGACACAAGGTTCGAACGATCATCCATCTGGCAGCTCAAGCCGGCGTTCGTCATTCGATTGAACAGCCGCGAAAATACGTCCGGTCCAATCTGGTCGGCCATTTGAACATGCTGGAACTTGCCAGAAACCTGCCCGCACTTGATCATATGGTTTATGCGTCCTCGAGTTCCGTTTATGGCGGGCGTCAAGACTTGCCCTTTCTGGAGACCGACCGCGCCGACTCTCCGGTATCGTTATATGCCGCGACCAAGCGGGCCGACGAGTTGATGAGCCATACCTATGCGCATCTCTACGCGATTCCACTGACTGGCTTGCGCTTTTTTACGGTCTACGGCCCCTGGGGCCGGCCGGACATGGCCTATTGGACATTCACTCAAAAGATCATCGCTGGCGACCCGCTGCAATTGTTCAACCAAGGCAAGATGCTGCGCGATTTCACCTATGTCGATGACATCGTGGACGGTGTGCTGCGCATAGCCGTCAACAAGCCTTTGATCCCGGAAGGCGCTCCGCATGGGTTGTACAACATCGGCAACAATCATCCAGAAACCCTCGAGCATTTTGTTGACGTACTTGAAAACGCGATAGGCCGTAAGGCTGAGCGGGAGTATCTCCCCATGCAACCGGGCGATGTTCCGGCAACTGCAGCGGACATCACTGCCATATCGCGTGACTATGGATTTATGCCGCGCACCGGCATTGAAATCGGCCTTTCGCGCTTTGTCGGATGGTACCGCCAGTATTTTGGCGTCTGACCCTGCATCGCGTTTAAGAAAAAACTTGCCCCTCCAAACAAAAAGCCCCGCCAATTATGGGCGGGGCTTTGAACTTCAACAAAGAAGAAAGACCTTAGTTGCTGGCTGGGCCGTCGCCTTCGTCACCCAATTCGCCGATCGCGTATGCGATACCTGCACCCGCAGCAACGACGCCTAACAGCACAGGGCCGGAAACAGCGGGGGCCGGAGGAATGCTGGCAGAAGAAGGAATGGTGCCGCCGCCGCCTGTGTCGCCGAGCTGGACGCAAAGATCGCCACCAACTGCGCTTACCAGAACTTCAGAATTCGACGCGATATCAAGTTTGCACTGCGAGCCAACCTGGATCATTGCGGACCCATCAGCGCCAGTCACCAACTGCGTGCCGGGCAAGATTGGCGTGCCAGCAACTATCACCGGAACCAGGCCCGATGAGCCAGCTGCCGACATGTCAACCGAACCGGAGACTTTGGAAACAAAGCTTGGTCCGTTTGGTGTCTGGCAATCGCAAGAAGGTACCGCTGTGTCACCAGCTGCCGTACCCGCAGCCAACACCGGGGAGGAGCCCATCGAGGCCAACGCCAACAAGGCAAATGCCAGAGAAAGTTTTTTCATGTTCGTAGTCCCGCCCTGCAAATACAAGAATTTCAAATCACAACCGTAAGGAACTCATACAAAGAACCCCTTAAAAAGCGAACGAAAAATGCCGTAACGTCAAAAAATCCCACCACGTGTTACGTAGCTGCCACACAACTCGCCAGCTTCTGCGGATAGTGGAATGATAAAATACACTTTCTTCGGGCAAAATGACTCATTTCAGACACAAGTAATTCGCAGTCCAAGCAAAATGATTCGGATAGTTGTATTTGTTAATTTTCCGTTAATTTGGCCTTGGCGGCTCCGATTCGCAAAATCTCAACTTCAATTTTTTCTGCAGGGAATGAGCACTACGTGCATTTTTGGCTGGGGCGCCAGGATTCGAACCTGGGATGTCGGTACCAAAAACCGATGCCTTACCGCTTGGCGACGCCCCAACGCGCGGGCCTTATAACACTTCCGCGAACTGCTGCAACCGTCGCAAAGGCCGGCTTTGGCGATCAGATACCGGCATACCAGTCGTAGCCACGATCTTCCCAATACCCGCCTTTCCCGTCCCCAATTGGCGTAAAACTGTCGATCAGTTCAATGGATCGGACATATTTCGCCATCTTGTAACCGAGCTGGCGCTCGACCCTCAAACGCAATGGTGCTCCGTTCTCAACAGGCAAGGCTGCACCATTCATTCCATAGGCCAGAATCGTCTGTGGATGGCGGGCATCCACAAGATCGATGGTTTCGTAGTACTTGACCAGGCCGGACAGGCTTCTCTCGATCGTGTCAAAGCAGTTGAACAGGACAAAGCGGGCCTGCGGCAGCGGCTTTGCCAGATCAAGCAGGTTGCGCAGGGGCACACCGGTCCATTGCGCAATGCAACTCCAGCCTTCAACGCAGTCGTGGCGGGTGATCTGGGTTCGCGCCGGTAGCGCCTGCAATTGTGCCAGGTCCAATTCGAGCGGCCGCTCGACCAGCCCGCCCACCTTGAGCTTGTAGGAAGCAAACCCTGCTTGTGAAAGAGCCTTGTAGTCCTCATCTGCCGGGTTGGTAACTCCGTTGGGCCGCTGCGGCTGGCGAATGTCGGAAGGCAGAAATTCCCCGGCCAGCGCATCGCGACCCATCAGGATGCGCTGCGCATGGAATGTCAGGTCATTGGCCCTCTCCATGGCATTGCGCAAAGGGTGATCGCTGGCAGATAGGCCATCGAGGATGTCGCAACCACCAAGGGCCAATCCGGAGGCGGCGACCGAACCCGCGCGGATAAAGTTGCGGCGGCTGATCAAGTTCCTGGTCATTGGCTTTTCTCCGCGTTTTGCTGGTCTGAAAGATCTGCCGAATCCGTCTTGTACCAGCCGGTCACGATTGACCGCAGTTCGTTCAGGGGGCCGGCGGCAAGGATCATCGCGATGTGAATGGCGAAAAATGCAACGAGCGCCAGCATAAAGACAAAATGCAAGGTCCGGGTGGTCTGCCTGCCACCGAGCAAATCGGGTAGCATGGGGAAAATAGCGTTTGCGCCGGGCGACATCGCAAGGCCGGTGGCAATCATCATCGGGAAGGCGACAAACAGCACCGCGAAATATGAGAGCTTTTGCAAAGGCCCGTATGAGCGCAGGTGGTGAAACCGCAAACGCACATGGCTGGCAATGTCAGCCGGCAATGCGGCCCAATCGGTGCGGCGCGGCACTAGATCGCGCCAGACGTGGCCGCTCATGAGGCCTGACATCAGCCAGACTGCCAGCGCTGCCATGAAAATCCAGGCAAAGAAGAAGTGGATCACCCTGCCGGTTGCAAGGTCCTGTTTGGAGGGAATGGTCAATGCAGCCGGAAAAGCGCGCTTTTCGCCCTGCGAGACCCCAAGGATGCCGGTGGTGTCAACCTCAAACCTGCCGATCCGCAGGAAACCGGCCTCTGCCCCTTCGACCGGGCGCGCGCCAATTTCCAGTACACTGTTGTCAAAGGCAAATCCTGATTGCTTGCCGACATAGAGCACCGGATGGGCATTGAAGATCTGCAACCCGGTAAGAAGCAGAAAGAACAGGCACACTGCCCAGACCCAATGGGTCACCCGTGTGCCAAACGTCTGGCGGTAGACCAACAGGCCGGACCCATGGGTTTTGCTGCTTGTCTCACGCATGGCTGTTTCCCTTCCTTGATGGTGGGAGAAACGCCAACGCCAGTTTGAAAGTTTCACCCGCCGGCAGATTGCAGTTCCCAGCAATTGCTGAAGCCCGGTATCGGCCCGGAGTGTTTGCGCAGCACGCTTGCATGCGGCTCCATGGTCGGGATATCCATGGCAGCCAACAAAAGACAGCGGAGCCTTCATGCGATTTTCCGGAACCAGCGCTTATGTCGCCGCCGATGATCTGACCGTCGCGGTCAATGCCGCCATTGCCTTGGAGCGCCCGCTGCTGGTCAAGGGAGAACCGGGAACCGGCAAGACAGAGCTTGCCCGCCAGGTTTCGCAGGCACTTGGGCTTCGGCTGATTGAATGGCATGTCAAATCGACAACCAAGGCGGCGCAGGGCCTTTATGAATATGACGCAGTGTCGCGTCTTCGCGATTCGCAGCTTGGCGAGGAGAAAGTGCACGATGTTGCCAACTACATTCGCCGCGGCAAATTGTGGGAAGCATTCGATGCAGACGAGAAAGTGGTCCTGCTGATCGACGAGATCGACAAGGCGGACATCGAGTTTCCGAACGATCTGTTGCAGGAACTCGATCGCATGGAGTTTCACGTCTACGAGACCGGCGAAACCATCCGTGCGCGGCGGCGGCCCATCGTTATCATCACGTCCAACAATGAGAAGGAATTGCCGGACGCATTCCTGCGCCGTTGTTTCTTCCACTATATCCGCTTCCCTGAGATGGCGACGCTCGAACAAATTGTCGAAGTGCACTACCCCGGCATCAAGAAGCGTCTGGTGCAGGCGGCGTTGACCCAGTTTTACGAGCTGCGCGAGACCCCCGGCCTCAAGAAGCGGCCTTCAACATCCGAAGCCCTCGACTGGATCCGGCTGTTGGTTGCCGAAGACATTGAGCCTTCGGATCTGCGCGGCGATCCAAAGAACATGCTGCCGCGCCTGCATGGCGCATTGCTCAAGAACGAACAGGATGTGCACTTGTTTGAGCGGCTGGCATTCCTGGCGCGTCAGCGCGGCAACCAAGGGTAAAGCGCTAGTCAGCCCGGCACAAGTGTCCCGCAACATTGCCGGGAATGTGCCGCTTTAGTGCCGGCAGAATTCAGCGGGCTTCCAATGCACTGAACTCGCGGAACGTCAACATGCGGGCATTCTCTTCGTCCCACAGGGCAAGAGGAATGCAGGCAAGGCTCTGCATCAGCGTCAGCCGGCCAATGTTCCTGAATTCGGAGAACTCGCGCAGAACTTCCGGCAAACGATAGAACGGAATTTTTGCCGACAAGTGATGCACGTGGTGGATGCCGATATTGCCGGTCAGCCACATCAAAGGTTGCGGCATGTCATAATATGAACTGCCATGCAGGGCTGCGTGCTCGCGTTCCCAACGGGGCGCGCGTTCCCAGAATGTTGGCGAAAACTGGTGCTGGACGAAAAACAACCAGACCCCGACCGTTGCCGCAACAGCCACAATGGGCAAATGCACGATGATGAAGGTCTGCCAACCAACGAGCATCATCATCAACGAAAACACCACGATGATCCCGGCATTGGTGGTCATGACATCGAGCCAATGGCCACCCCGAATTGTTATGAACCCGGCTGGAACCCTGTGCTGCAGCAAAAACAGGTACATCGGGCCAATGCCAAACAGCACCAGCGGATGACGGTACATGCGGTACTTCAACCTGGCCGTGAATGATGCCGCCCGGTATTCGGCCACTGTCAAGGTATCCACGTCGCCAAACCCGCGACGATCAAGATTGCCTGAGCCCGCGTGGTGCAGGATGTGGGAATGACGCCACATGTCATGTGGGGTCAGCGTGAAAACGCCAAGGACCCGCCCGACCCAATCATTGACTGCCGGAGAAACAAACAGCGCCTGATGCGCACAATCGTGCTGAACGATGAATAGGCGTATCAGCAGCAGCCCAGCGAGTGGTGCCAGCAGCAATCCCAGCCAGACATTGTACAAATGCAGCATGTAGGAAGCGAACCAGGCAGCGCCAAACAGCGAGAGCGTCAACAAAAGTTCCCAAACCGCCCGGGAGTTGGACGGACGGACATGGTGGGCTAGCCGCTCTGTCCATTTGCGTGGCACAGCATTCATTCAGCAGGGCTTTCGGGCAGCAGGACTTTCGGGATGAATCGGCACAAGAAGCCGAAACAGTGGAGACTCGACGTCCTTTATCAAAACCGGCGCAAATTGCCATTTGAAAATTGCGCCACCCCCAAGACGTGGCGACGCAGGCAAATCCCTGAAATCTTGACGGGCTGCATCTGCCAACTTAAAGATCGCTGTGTGGTGATTTGGCCGGCCGGCTTGCAGCCACGTTAAACAAGTCGCTAAAGGGCCGCGCGGAGTAAAAGTTCCGACGGACCGGCAGCGATTTTCGCGGGCCGGTTTTTTGTTTGGAGCATGCCCCCATGCCAATACGCATTCCTGACCAACTGCCTGCGCGCGACACCCTAATCAAGGAAGGCGTGATGGTCATGGACGAGTCCGTGGCAGTGCGCCAGGACATTCGCCCGTTGCGCATTGGCCTTCTCAACCTGATGCCAAACAAGATCGCCACTGAAACGCAGCTTGCCCGGCTTATCGGTTCAACGCCCTTGCAGGTGGAACTCAGTCTGGTGCGGGTCGGCAGCCACAAGGCGAAGAACACCAGCGACGAGCATTTCATCTCGTTTTACCGGACATTTGAAGAAGTGCGGAACGAAAAGTTCGACGGCTTCATCATCACCGGAGCGCCGATAGAGACCTTGCCCTATGAGGAAGTGACCTATTGGCAGGAACTCAGCGAGATTTTCGAATGGACCCGCACGAATGTGCATTCGTCATTTTTCATCTGCTGGGGCGCTATGGCAGCGGCGTGGCACTTCCACGGCGTGCCGAAACACTTGCTTGAGCGCAAGGCATTTGGCGTCTATCGCCACCGCAATCACAGCCCGGCCTCTCCCTATCTTTCCGGATTCTCGGACGACTTTGCCATTTCCGTTTCACGCTGGACAGAAGTGCGGCGCGAGGACATCAAGCCGGAAATGGGACTGGAAGTGTTGATGGAGTCAGACGAAACCGGCCTTTGCCTGCTGTCGGAAGAAGATGGCAACCGCCTCTACATCTTCAACCATGTGGAATATGACAGCGGCACGCTTGCCGATGAATATTTCCGCGATGTGGCTGCCGGCGTGCCCATCCACATCCCGCATGGCTATTTTCCTGGCGACGACACCAGCCGAAAGCCGCTGAATCGCTGGCGCAGCCATGCTTTCCTGCTGTTCGGCAACTGGATCAACCGGCTGTACCAGACCACGCCATTCGACATCGGGGACATCGGAAAGGTGTGAGTCACAGGTTGCAAAACCAATGGACTCCATCTGGACCAAATTGTCCTCTTCGTTGGAAACACTCAACAGCGCTGAGACTATCTCTTTGAAGCCTTGGCGCGCCAGTCATGGCAATGCGTTGCATCACTCTGAAGGAGTCGGTGCATATCCATGCAAAATTGGTCAAAAAGCATGGTGGTACAGCGGGAATTCATGATGCCGGGCTCATAGAGCTCGCGCTGTTGCGGCCAAAATCGGGCTTTTGTAGCGATCTTCTTGGTTGGCTGGTTGCGGGAAAACACCAAACCGGCATAATCAGCACCATGTTCCTGCCGTTCTTCCTTGATCTGAAAGCTGCAAAAATCCCGGTGACGCTTCGGGAATACCTGACTTTGCTTGAAGGCATGGAGCAGGGCCTCACCGATTTTGACGTGGAGGCGTTCTACTATCTGTCGCGCGCTGCACTGGTGAAAGACGAACGCAACCTTGACCGGTTTGACGTCGTTTTTGCACAGTTTTTCAAAGGTGTTGAAGCGGTTGGCGGAACGCCTGAAGGTGTCGCGGTGCGCAACTTGCCGGAAGAGTGGCTCAAAAAACTGGCCGAGAAAAACCTGAGCGAAGAAGACAAGAAGCTGATTGAAACGCTTGGGGGCTGGGACAAGCTGATGGAAACGCTGCGCGAGCGGCTCGAAAATCAGGAAAAGCGCCATCAAGGCGGCTCAAGGATGATCGGAACAGCCGGGACCTCGGCTTTTGGCGCGCATGGCTACAACCCGGAAGGCGTGCGCATTGGCCAGGACGAAAGCCGTCATCGCCGTGCGGTGAAGGTTTGGGACAAACGAGAGTTTCGAAACCTTGACGACAGTGTCGAGTTGGGCACCCGAAACATCAAGGTAGCACTCAAGCGGCTGCGGCGCTGGGTGCGTGAAGGGGCGGATGAGGAGCTTGACCTTCCCGGCACCATCCGCGCCACCGCCGAGCATGGCTACATCGATGTCAAGACACGGCCCGAGCGGCGCAATGCGGTGAAGGTCTTGCTTTTCCTCGACATTGGCGGGTCGATGGATGACCACATCAAGATTGCCGAGGAACTGTTCTCGGCGGCCCGCACCGAACTCAAGCATTTGCAGCATTTCTATTTCCACAATTGCCTCTACGAAGGTGTGTGGAAGGACAATCGCCGCCGGCGTGACGCCCAAGTGGCAACACATGACCTGCTGCGAACCTATGGCCCGGATTACAAGGTGATTCTCGTGGGTGATGCTGCGATGAGCCCGTGGGAAATCATCCAGCCGGGCGGGTCCGTTGAGCACTGGAACCCGGAGGCGGGCGAGACATGGCTGCGCCGTGTGCAGGAACACTGGCGCAATGTTGTCTGGCTCAACCCGGTCAGCGAGGCTGCATGGCGTTACACCCAGTCAACCCAGATGATCCAAAAACTGGTGGGCGGGCGCATGTATCCGCTGACCCTTGGCGGCCTTGATGCGGCAATGAAAGAATTGTCGCATTAGAGCGTGGCTGGACTGATCGCGAGCCTATCCAACCAAGGCTGAGCTTGCGGCATCGTCCATCCACTGGTTGATCGCCATAATCAGCTTGTCGGGGGACACCGGCTTTGACAGGTAATCGTCCATGCCTGCGGCCATACAGCGTTCAATGTCGCCCTTGATGGCGTGCGCGGTGACGCCGATAATGGGCGTGTGCCGGCCTGATCCATTTTCCAGATCACGAATGGCGGCAGTTGCTTCAAGCCCGTTCAATCTGGGCATGGACACGTCCATCAAGATGATCCTTGGGTGAAGCGCCTGGTATTTCTCGACTGCTTCCTGTCCGTCGCAGGCGATTTCATAGCGATAGCCGGTCATTTCCAGAATTTGCGAGAAGACGATCTGGTTCACCTCATTGTCCTCGGCAACCAGAATGTCGATCTTCTTTCCGTTGCCGGGCGCAGGAATTTGTGCGGCTGGCGTTTCGAAAACTTCGATGGGTGCAGAAGACTGGTCAGAATTTGCCGGACTGGCGAGCGGCATCTTGCTGCGTTGCACTTGCAGGACATCGATCATGGTTTCAAGCAGCAGTGACGAGCGGGCAGGCTTGGTCAAATGCGCCTGCACTCCCAACGATGAGAATGTCTTGCCGTCTTCAGTCTGGTCCACCGAAGTCAGCATCACGATCGGGACACCTGCTGTCGCAGGATTGCTCTGCAGACGGGCCGCGAGCTGCGCACCATTCATTTCCGGCATGTGATAATCGAGGATGGCAAGATCTATTTTCACGCCGTTTCTGGCAGCAGCTTCAACAAGCGCCAGCGCCTCTTCGCCACTGGAGCAGGTTGCCGCATCGAACCGCCAAGCGGCCATCTGTTCCATGAGGATTGCCCGGTTGACGGCGTTGTCGTCGACGACGAGGATTTTCGAGCCGGTGACATCGATCGGGATGCGCTTGCGCTTCTCGCCAGCTTCATGCATCGGCAGGGCGATCTCGAAATGGAAGGTCGAGCCGCGACCGACGGTGCTTTCAACCTGCATCTGCCCGCCCATCAGCGAGACCAGCGACGAGGCGATGGCAAGGCCAAGCCCGGTGCCTTCATGGCGGCGGGTGGCGGACGTGTCGACCTGGCTGAACTTCTCGAATATGCGCGCCAGCTTGTCT
>JBGSNX010000067.1:0-14012 GCA_041739465.1 Salaquimonas sp. | reverse complement strand
GGAAAGCCCCCACGTACGCAGGCGCGCAAAATCGCAAGCTTTTTGCCCAATCCCGCACAAAACCTTGCAAATCCGATCACCTGCAGCCGCCGCGGATCAATCCCGCGCGAGTTGACATATTGCGCAACGGATACCGCACGGCGCTCGGAAAGCGCCTGATTGTATTCGGCGGCACCCTGATCGTCGGTGTGGCCATCAACGTCCAGAAGCGTCTTGGGGTATTTGTTCAAGACCACCGTGACTGAATCAAGCACCGGGAAGAAGCCCGGATTGATCTGGTCCTGGTCGGTGGCAAAGGTCACATTTGAAGGCAGGTTGAGAATGATCTGGTCACCAGACCGCGTAACACTGACCCCGGAAGATTGCAGCTGCGAGCGAAGTTCCTGCTCCTGCTGGTCCATATAGCTGCCAACACCGCCACCAACCAGTGCGCCGATGCCCGCCCCCCCGATCAACGCAGCCTTGCGCTTGTCGTCACCGCCCTTGTCCTTGGCAATGAGCAGGCCGGCCACGGCGCCGGTGATCGCGCCAAGACCGGCGCCTGCGGCGGTATTGTTGGCTTGCGGCCTGCCAGTCAGCGGATCGGTGGGTGTCTGGCAGCCGGCCAGCAATACTGCCAGCATCACCATTGCGGTACTTTTCATCAGGTAAGCCCCTCGAAGTTTCAAGGTCGGGGCAAATGACTGAGAACAACGGCAAAAATGCGGCCAGCAGCAGGATGCGCCATTGGCAACAGCCTTCCATCAGTCGAGGAAACACGCCTCATACGGATAGCGGGTGATGTCTTCAACGCCGGTTTCGGTGATGAGAACCTGTTGCTCAAGCTTCACGCCGAAAGAGCCACCGACAGTTCCGCTGTAACTTTCCACGCAAATGGACATGCCGGGCTCGAATACCCCGTCATAGCCGGTCGAGGGATAGTCTGCCTGGAAGTAGAGGCTAGGATATTCGTCGCAAAGACCAACCCCATGGCCCAGCACACCATATCGCTGCGCGTGGAATTCCGGCGCACCTTGATCCGCCTGTTCGGTATACTCGCGAAAAGTAAGGCCCGGCTTCAGGATGGCGATGTTGTTCATCACCTGGCGATGGGCAAGCCGATAGACCCGCTTCTGTTCTCTTGTCGGCTCGCGTTCACCGCAAATCCATGTCCGCGAGATGTCGCAGCACATGCCGTAAACGCCGATGAGGTCGGTGTCGAAGGCGACAATGTCACCATCCTGGATGATCCGTGGCCCGCATTCGGCAAACCACGGATTGGTCCGCGGTCCGGAAGCAAGAATCCGGGTCTCGATCCATTCGCCGCCATGGCGGATGTTCTCGGCATGCAGGATCAACCATAGATCGTTTTCGGTCATGCCTGGCCGCAAGGCATCCTGCATTGCGTGCATGGCAATTTCACAGGAATGCACCGCACACCGCAGCGCATTGGCATCGTCATGGCCCTTGATGGCACGGGCATGCTCGGTTACCGGCTGGCCCTGAAGCGTTTCGATCCCGAGTTTGTGCAGGGCAATCAGTCCTACGGGCTCAATGCGGTCCACGGCAAGGCGGCGGTTCTTTCCCGCATGGGTTCGAAGCAGGTCGTCAACTTCGCTGGCAAACTTTGCCGCGTGCTCGTCCACCCGTTCGCCTGACAACATGTAGAAGAACGAGGTAACGGTCCGCAATTCCTTTACCAGTGGCAGGTGCGCTGAAAGATGGTCGCAGCGCGCGTAGTCAAAAAGCACGACGTAACCATCCGCCGAAACGAAACAGGCGCGCGAAGGGTTGTGGGTGATCCAAAGCTGCATGTTGGTGGTATCGGTGATGTACCGGATGTTCAGCGGGTCGAAGCAAAGCAACCCGCCAAGATCGCGCTTGCGAAGCTCGCCAACGATCCGGTCCAGCCGGTACTGGCGCATCCTGTCGAGATTGGGTGCTTCAAGGCCTGCCTTGGCCCAAGCCTCGAAAGCGATCGGGGTTGGCCCGATTTCAATGCGGTTGTTGTCATCAGGAGAGCCGTCAGGCTTGGTCCGCGGCCGCCGCGCCGGGTCGATCTTGCGGTTTGAAGTCGAATAGGCAGTGATCGCGTCCATGCATTTCTCCCCGAAGACTTGCGGAAAGACTATGCCTGTCGGCAAGCATGGAAAATGCGCAACTGCGCCAAGCTTTCAGAAAATTGCGTCCAAATACGACTATTCGAAGCTTCTTGGGGCTGTTGCAAACCGCACGCCGATCAACCGGCCATGCCGCCAGGCAATCTGGCAAACGCTGCGGATGTGCCTGGTGTGATTTGCAAGGATGAAGCGATTGGGCAGGTCGGTCGCATTTGTCTCAAGCAAGGCACCGGTTTGCGATATGTTTCGCGCCAGGCACGGAATGGCAATTCGCGACCGCTCCACAAGGATTTCACACAGATCGCGCGATGCTTCGCGCTCCGCCACGCGGCGCTCTTCGGCGGTCGCAGCGGCGCGTGTCATCGCCCCGCCTGTCATCTCAATGTCTTGCTGGGGGCGCAACTTTGAATCGGTTTCGTCGTTCCGCCGCATTTGGCTGGCTTGCATGGTGTTTGTGTCTCCCGTCCCTGCGGTTGCCGCCCAACTGCAACCCTTGCATAGCGGCTCCCGGTAAACACAGGCAGGAATATATCGTTAAATATGTTTCCAATTGGCTAATTCATAACCATTTTGTGAGCGTTGTGGTGGCGCGGTTTTGAATGGGGTTTTTGCAAGATGACTGACGCTGGAGAACTGCCCCCGTCAACGGTGGCAGAAGAAAGCAATGGTGGTGAAAAGGGGCCGGAGCGGCTTTCCGCAGTGCTGCGCCGCCTTGCCGCGCGCCAGGTCGAAAAGCTTACCTTGGGCGACATATCCCGCGCGTTGAAAGACCGTGGCTTTGGCGCACTGATGATTTTGCTGTGCGCACCAAACCTCATCATCATGCCGCCGGGCGTCTCCACCATTTTCGGTCTGCCGATGATGTTTGTCGCGTTCCAGTTGCTGATTGGCTACCGCAAGCCGCTTTTGCCCGCCAGCGTGCGCTTCCGCGAAGTGCAGATGACCACGTTCAGGGCCATTGTTGACCGGATCGAGCCATGGATTGTCAAGTTCGAGAAGCTGGCCCAACCGCGCTGGTGGATCTTGCCGCAACGCCTTGCTGAACAGATCGTTGGCGGCATCTCGCTCTTCATGGGGCTGATGCTGATCCTGCCCATCCCGTTTGGAAACTTCGTGCCTGCGGTGGCGGTCATCTTGCTTTGCCTGGGTCTTGGCGAGCGCGATGGCGTGTGGACTGGCGCTGGTATACTTGTTTCCATCCTCGCGACAGGTATCGTGATCGGGGTAGTGGCAACGGCAGGCGTGGCACTTTTCAGTTTTATTTGACCTGCGCTTCAGGATTTCATGCGTATCGGGATTTTTGGCGCCGGATCGGTAGGGTGTTTCATTGGCGGTCTGCTCGCGGCAGCTGGGGCAAACCCCGTTCTTGTCGGACGGCCGGCGATGGGCAAACGCCTTGCAGATGGCATTTTGCTTTCTGACCATGAAGGCCTTGATCGAAGCGCGGGACCGGGCACTTTTGTGTTTTCAACCCACGCCGATGCATTGGCCGATTGCGATTGCGTGCTGGTCTGCGTGAAAAGCGGCGACACGCCGGTTGCTGCCAAAGTAATTGCCGAACATCTCAAGCCGGAATGCCTCGTCGTCAGCCTGCAGAACGGCATTGCCAATTCGCCATTGCTGCAAGCCTTGCTGCCCGGCGCAAGGGTGCTTGCAGGCATGGTCGGCTTCAACATCGTGCAGACGGGCGAAAACCGGTTTCACCGCGGCAGCGAAGGGGAAATCATTCTGGGCGACGCACCCGGCGCTCTGGAACTTGCCAGCGCACTGATTGCCGCCCAGATACCCGCAGCTGTCCGCCGCGACATGCAAGCGGTGCAATGGGGCAAGCTGCTGCTCAACCTCAACAATGCCGTCAACACGCTGTCAGGCCTGCCGCTCAGGCAACAACTGGCCGACCAGCAATGGCGCAAGGTTCTGGCGCTCAGCATGCGCGAAGCCAATCAGGTACTCCGCGCGGCAGGTATCCGCGCCGCAAAGCTTGGCAGGGTCTCACCGCAGCTCATTCCGGTGATCCTTGAATTGCCGGACTGGCTGTTCATCCGCATTGCCGCCTCGATGCTGAAGATCGATGACGAGGCGCGTTCATCGATGGCCGAAGACCTTGAAAAAGGCAGGCCACCGGAAATCGACTGGCTGAACGGCGAAATCGTCAAACTGGGCGAAAAACATGGCGTGGGAACGCCAGTGAACAGCACCATCATCAGCGAAGTGAAGCAATTGTTTGAAGGCAAGCCACCGGCTCATCCCAGCGCTTATGCGGTGCTGGCGCGCATCGCAAGCAGGCGCTGAAGCAACCAACCTGCCATTAACGCGTTTGTGCAACACTGGCATCCATTCACGGAGCAGGCCAATGTTCAAGACAAACAGCGCCTATTTCATTCTGGCCATGACCGCACTTTCGCTGGTCGGGTTTACGCTCGTCTTCCTGTCGCCCATCGGCCAAATATTCGTTGTATTCTTGTTTATTTCGATCATCGGCATTCCGGTTGCCATGGCGCTTGCAGTGATACCACCGCTCGCCATTGTCCTGGCATTCGCGGCAATCTTTGCGTGGCCTTTTCGCAAATCTGGTTGGCCCGTGGTGGCACTGGCGTTCATTCCAGCAATTGCCGCCATGTTCATTGTACCCGTAGTGCACAATATGTTTGCCAGCCAGGAAGCAAGGGCACTGGTTGAAAGCGACAAGACCGACGGAGTAATGCCCTTCGCAGGCCAGTCGTTGGCGATCTTCGTCAAACCCCGGCATTCTCAGGAATGCTTAGACTTTTGCCAGCGCGCACTGGTCTCGAGTGGGGTTAAAACCTTCATCGTCGCCAGCTCTGACAAGACTTGGCCCCACATAGATCTTGGCGCCCAAGGCACAGCCTACTTTCTTGAAAAGCGGCCATCCTGCGAGCCGGTCAAGCTGCGTGACAAGGTCAGCGACTATCCGGTGTTGAAGGATGCACCGTCACCGGCACCGGCCCTGCGTCTGCTCATGGCTGCTGGCACATGCCTCATCGCGGAGCAACGCAAGATCACGGATGCCGATGCAGTCTTGCACTATGCCGAGATGGTCGAAAATCGCTTTGACCGCCACAGCCTGAGCCCGTTTTTCGTGCCGATGCGCGCCTTGCGCATGGCCTGGTATGTTCGTGATGGTGACGGCTTCAGCCAGACATTCCAGCCGACGGCGGTGGACTATTGGGAACTGTGGAAATTCCTGTTCCCGACCCTTTCGGGCGGTGCGGAACTGCGGATGTATGCCGGATTGCAGCGCGAACACAGAAAGCTTGGCGCGCTGCGCGAAGATGTCAATCTAGACGCCTTTTTGATGGAAAAGCTCAAGATCAGCCTGGAGTTTGACTCGGGTGCTGCCGGGGAGGCGCGCAACGAAGCGCTCGGCGCAGCATTGCGCCAGTCGACTGACCTGACATCGACACAACAAGCCCTGGTGGGCGATGTTTTCAAGGACATCGCACCAGATGCGAAAATGGCTGACGAAGCGCAGTTGGAAAAAGCGGTTGCGGTGCTTTCCGATCCTCGTGTCGAGATCCCGGAATATCTGGGTCGAATGGTTGAGGCTGCCTACAAGTCCGGCCCGCAAAGCCGCGAAAAGGCAATGGATGCCTATTTCACAAGGCTGGAAGCGACGCTTGCGCCTGTACCGCGCAGTCAAAAGATTGCCCGCCGCGCAGCATTGACGCGGCTTTCCTTTGCAGCGAGGGAAATTCCCGACAGTGATTTCGCCAACCGTTGGCCACGGTTGCGGATCATTCTTTCTGATCCCGAAGCCGTCTCGATATTCAAGGACGAGATTTCTCGTGTGAAACTTGCCGGCAAGGCAGCTCATGCCGACTTGCTGCGGGTGATCGATGCAGCCTCGCCGCCGGAAGGCGATGTTCGCGGGCGTGACAAATATCCAGATGGAAACCGGTACATTGCATTGGGTGGAATTTGCCGCATGGGCTTGCAGGCGAAAGAACTGCTGCCCGAGCTGGAGTTGCGCATCAGGTCAGGCGCAATTCCCTTGTCCCACAGCAGCGAAATCCGGGTTGCCGCCCACACGATACGCGAACTTGGCGGCGACATCGAACTTGTGCGCAAGTCTGCCAAACCCGGTTCTGGCCGGAACGATTTTGAGATGATGCTGACACAAACCCTTGAAGCGGTAAGCAGGCGCAAAGGCTGCTACTGAGCCCTTGCGGCCTCAGGCCAGTGGCAGTCTGTGCATGCGCCAGCCAGTAATGCCGGGACGGTAGTTGACGACATCGCTGTAGCCAGCCTTTGCCAGCGCCTGGATGGCCATGGCCGAACGCGCGCCGCTCAGGCAAAACACGATCACCGGCTTTCCGGCAGGAATCCTTGAGGGGTCGAAAGCAGAAAGCGGAACGTTGATTGCTCCCTTTATCGTTCCGGACCGAAACTCGCCAATCTCCCGAACATCAACGAGCGTGTGCGAACGCGTTTTGACAGCCTCGAGCATGGCGTCATGGGAAATGGTGCCAGCCTCTGTGCCGGACCGTTTGAAAAGGGAGGAAAACATCAAGTTGCTCCGCAAAAGGAAAATCACCGCGCTGCGAGGCGCTTTGATCCTATATATTAGGAAACACTAATATTACAAGGGGCAACCAGAAACCGGCGATGTGAAGATCAAAAATCCAGATTGGCAACGCTCAGCGCATTGTCCTGGATGAAAATCTTGCGCGGTTCCACCTCTTCACCCATCAGCCGTGAAAACAGGTCATCCGCATCGGTGGCATCGTTGACCCTGACCTGCAGCAGCGACCGTGCGGCTGGGTCCAGCGTGGTTTCCCACAGCTGATCCGGGTTCATTTCGCCAAGTCCCTTGTAGCGTTGCAGGGTGATGCCCTTGCGACCGGTGGCAAACACTGATTCCAGCAGCGCGCGGGGACCGGCGATTGCGGCGGTGTCATCCTTGCGTCGGAAGGCGGGCGGCGAACCGTACACATCCTGCAATTGGCCAGCATACTGGTCGAGGCGGCGGGCATCGGCAGAATCCACCAGAGCTGAATCAATGCGCACGCTCTCCTTCACGCCGCGCACAGTGCGTTCAAACAGCAGCGTGCCTTCTTCAAGGCGCATGCCGGTCCAGCCGCGTTCGGTTTCCTCGGCAATGATGTCGAGACGCTGCGCAATTTTCGTTGCAGCATCCTGCGCCCGCTCCGGGTCGTTCAAGGTCGCCGGATTGAGTGCGCCAGCAATTGCCGCCTGCTCCACCACGTCCTTGTTGTAGCGTGAATGCAGATTGTCGATGAGGGTTCGAACTGCCAGTGCGGTATCGATCACCGCCCGAAGGTCGCGTCCCGTGCGCACTTCGCCGCTTCCCATCGAAAGGCTGGTTTCTTCAAGGCCGCCCTCGATCAGGAAGTTTTCCAGTGCCCGTTCATTCTTGAGGTATTGCGAACTCTTGCCCTTTGTCACGCGGTACAGCGGCGGCTGCGCAATGTAGATGTGGCCGCGCTCGATGAGTTGGGGCATCTGGCGGAAGAAGAAGGTCAGCAGCAGGGTGCGAATGTGTGCGCCGTCGACATCTGCATCGGTCATGATGATGATGCGGTGATAGCGCAGCTTTTCGATGTTGAACTCGTCCTTGCCGATGCCGGTGCCAAGCGCCGTGATCAATGTACCGATTTCCGCGCTGCCCAGCATCTTGTCGAAGCGCGCACGCTCGACATTGAGGATCTTGCCGCGCAGCGGCAACACGGCCTGATTCTGGCGCGAACGCCCCTGCTTGGCCGAACCGCCTGCAGAATCACCTTCAACCAGAAAAACTTCCGACTTTGCCGGATCGCGCTCCTGGCAATCAGCAAGCTTGCCCGGCAGCGAGGCGATGTCGAGCGCGCCTTTTCGGCGGGTAAGTTCGCGCGCCTTGCGGGCGGCTTCCCGGGCAGCGGCGGCTTCAACCACCTTGCCGATGACAACACGCGCCTCAGAAGGATTTTCCTCAAACCAGCGGTTCAGGGTCTCGCCCACAAGGTTTTCAACAACCGGGCGGACTTCCGAGGAAACCAGCTTGTCCTTGGTTTGCGATGAAAACTTCGGGTCGGGAACCTTGACCGACAAAACGGCGGTGAAACCTTCGCGGCAATCATCGCCGGTCAGTGTCACCTTTTCCTTTTTCAAGATGCCCGAAGATTCGCCATAGCCGGTGACCTGGCGCGTCAGCGCGGCCCGGAAGCCGGCGAGGTGTGTGCCACCATCGCGCTGCGGGATGTTGTTGGTGAAGCACAACACGTTCTCATGGTAGCTGTCGTTCCACCAGGCGGCGACTTCAACGGTTATGCCGTCCTTTTCACCGCGCAAATGGATTGGCGCTGCGATGATCGGGCTCTTCGTGCGGTCAAGAAAACGCACGAAGGCTTCCAGACCACCTTCATACATCAGTTCGTCGCGTTTGACTTCCACCCCGCGCTTGTCGGTGAGCACGATGCGCACCCCGGAATTCAGGAAGGCGAGTTCGCGCAAGCGATGTTCAAGCGTGTGATAGTCGAACTCCGTCATGGTGAAGGTTTGTTGCGACGGCATGAAGGTGACTTCCGTACCGTTGCGCCCGGTCCAGTCGCCGGTGATTTTCAACGGCGCATCGGGAACACCATGCGTGAAGCTCATCTCGTGAACGTGGCCGTTCTGCAATACTTTCAGCTTGAGGAAGGTCGAGAGCGCATTGACGACCGAAACCCCCACCCCATGCAATCCGCCCGAGACCTTGTAGGAATTCTGGTCGAATTTGCCACCCGCATGCAGCTGCGTCATGATCACTTCGGCTGCCGAAACACCTTCGCCGGTGTGGATGCCTGTCGGCACGCCGCGGCCATTGTCGGTGACGGTGCACGATCCGTCGGCATTGAGCGTTACCGTCACAAGGTCAGCATGACCGGCCAACGCCTCGTCGATTGCGTTGTCCACCACCTCATAGACCATGTGGTGCAGGCCGGAGCCGTCATCGGTGTCACCGATATACATTCCGGGGCGCTTGCGCACCGCGTCGAGGCCCTTCAATACCTTGATTGAATCAGCATCGTATTCAGCCGCAACTTCCGGCCCCGCATCGGGTGTTTCGCTCATCATGATTTCCGTGTTTTGCTCCGGTTTGCCGGAACTTCTTGCCTGTTTTCGATTCGCACGACTGATGCCAATCACTATACGGCGCAAATGCGCTGGAACCAAACCTTCCGCGCAACTGTCAACTGTCTTGTAGCAGTCCCGATCAACAACGCAAAATGCCTGTCTGGCACCGGGTTTTTTTGCAAAATCCGGGCGTCATGCCGAAAATGTTTCTTGCGAAAACAAGTACCAGCCTTATGCACTTGCAACTATGAAAGACGCCGAAACCCTGCTTGCCAGCTTTGTGCGACCACCACTGGTTGCTGACTTGCCGCCACGGGTGCGCGAGGCCATCGCCCGCCGTGAATGGGCCAATGAACTGCTGGCCCGCGGCATTCAGTTTACGGTAATCATCATTTTCTGCTTCATTTATGGCATTTCGCCTAAAACCAGCCCTCAGGGCGCATTTTCACCCGTTCCCTATGTGCTGTCCGCCTACCTTGTCCTTTCGGTCATCGGACTTGTCTGGGGCTGGCTGCGAGAGCCGCCCGATTGGGCTGCCTACGCATCGATACTGTTCGATTTCGCACTGCTCTACGGGTTGATGGTCAGTTTTCACATCCAGTACATGCAGCCGGCGTCCTTCATCCTGAAGGCCCCAGCGCTGCTGTATGTCTTCATCTTCATCGCCATTCGTGCGTTGCGGTTTGATCCGCGCTTCGTGCTGGTTGCCGGCGCGGTCGCGGCAACAGGCTGGGCTTTGCTGATTTTCTATGTGTTGCGCATCGATCCGGGCGACAACATGTTGACCCGGTCTTACGTGGAATACCTCACTTCAAATTCCGTGCTGATCGGGGCGGAAGTCGACAAGATCCTGTCGATCCTTTTCGTCACCGGCATCCTGGCGCTGGCGGTAAACGGTTCAAGCAATTTGCTGGTAACTGCTGTTGCCGAACAATCGGCAGCGGCGGACCTGTCGCGGTTTTTCGACAGTTCGGTTGCCAAGGGCATTCGCTCCAGCGCCGCGCCGCTCAAGGCAGGTGAAGGCGAAAAGCGCCGCGCCACAATTTTGTCGATCGACATTCGCGGCTTTACCCGCCTCGCCCAGAAGCTTGATGCCCCGCAGGTCATGCAATTGCTTTCTGCCTACCATCGCCGCGTTGTACCAATCGTTCAGTCACTTGGTGGTGTCATCGACAAGTTCATGGGCGACGGCGTTCTGGCAACTTTCGGAACCTCCAGCGACGGCGCCAAGCTGGATGACACACCAGCTGCCAACGCTTTGCGCGCCTGCGAGGAAATCCTTGCCGACCACGCGATGTGGTGGATGAATGATCAAGCCTTTGCGGGCTTGCCCGCTTTTTCGATCGGCCTCGGCGTTGCAACGGGGCAGGTGTCGCACGGAGCGGTCGGCGGCGGCGAACGGCTGGAGATGACGGTGATCGGGCCACCTGTGAACCTTGCTGCAAAGCTCGAAAAGCACAACAAGGCCCTTGGTACCAATTGCCTGTGCGATGGTCCCACATGGACTGACGCAAAAAAGCAGGGCTACCGGGGCGCTCTGGTTTCCACCATTGTTGAAAGCAGCATCGAGGGGCTGCGAAAACCCCTGAAAATCCGGGTGCTGCGTTCAAAGAAAGTTTGAACAGAAGCGCCAGCCGATTTCCGGCTCAACCTTTGACCAGAACGAAGATGGCGGTTGCTGCCATCGCAATGGTGGCGGCCTTGTTCAAATTGTTGAGGGCCTTTTCGTTGCGCATGGTTGACCGCGCCGTGGCCGCCAATGCCACATACGGCAGCAGCACCGCATACAGGATCACGATGGTAATGAGAGCAAGCAGCGCCAGCGACGCGGCATCGACACTGTTGATGTCGATCACCGCTGGGGTAATCGCCAGATAAAAGACGATGGTCTTTGGGTTGCCCAACGTCAGGGCAAGGCCGGCAAAGAACGAACCGAAAAGGTCACCCCTCGCTGAGCCGGCAGCTGGGCGGCTTTCAGCAATCGAAATCCCCGATGTCCAGAATTTCCATGCCAGCCACAAGAGATACAAAGCGCCTGCGATCCGCACCGCGAGGAAAACTCCGGAGAAAAGCTTTGCAACCAGGGCAAGGCCTGCGACAGCCAATACCAGATACGCAAGGTCCCCCAGCACAAGTCCGGTCAGCATCGGCAATGTGAACCAGAAGCCGGTTCCAAGTGCCCGGCCCACAAGGGCGGCGACCCCCGGACCGGGAATGGCTGCAGCAATGGCAAGGGCCAGGGCAAAGGCTGAAAATGAGGCAATGGTTATTGCCGCTAACTGACATAGATGGGGTGTTGTCTCAACCCCGGCCATTTGCCGAAAAACCGGTATTTTCCAATGCAAGTTCAAGAATTGCCACAAACTGCAGGGCTGCGTTGTGCAGTCTTTGGAGCATCTGGGGGAATTGGCGCAGCTTTTGTGCGCGCGCTGGCGGATCGGCCTGACGTGGCGCACATTCATGCCATCGCCCGCAGCCGGGTTGAAGATTTTGGCGGCAAGGTTTCAAGCCACCGCGCGGACATCACATCAGAGGTGGAAATAGCAGCCGTCGCCGCACAAATGGCTGGGCCGTTGCACAGGGTGATCGTTGCGACCGGGATTTTGCACCGCAGCGAGGAAATCCGGCCGGAAAAGGACTGGCGTGCCATCGATCCGGAGGCATTTGCACAGGTGTTGGCGGTGAACACCATCGGTCCCGCACTGGTTTTCAAGCATTTTGCCCCACTTCTGGACCGAAACGAGCGCTCCGTGATTGCGGCACTTTCGGCGCGGGTCGGCAGCATTTCCGACAACAGGCTGGGCGGCTGGTACGCCTACCGGGCGTCCAAGACAGCGCTCAATCAGGTCATTCGCACATTTTCCGTCGAACTGCAGCGCAAGAACCCCAAGGCAATTATCGCCGGGCTGCATCCAGGAACCGTCGAAACCGGCCTGTCGGCGCCGTTTGGCGGCGGTCCTGCCATCCGGTTGTCACCGGACCAGTCAGCTGCGCAGCTGCTGGATGTCATGGACGGGTTGACGCCCGCCCAAAGCGGTCATGTGTTCGACTGGAAGGGCGAGGAAGTTCCTGCCTAATGATCTGAAAGCCTAGGTACCAGTCGATCCAAAGCCGCCGCTGCCGCGCGATGTTTCACCAGCAAGCGAGCGCTCTTCCAAAGCCAGTTGTATAACCGGGGCGATCACCAATTGCGCAATGCGCATGCCGCGCGTGATGACAAAAGGTTCGCTACCCAAATTGATCAGCAAGACCTGCAATTCACCACGATAATCGGCGTCAATTGTTCCCGGCGAGTTGAGGACGGTCACGCCGTGTTTCAAAGCCAATCCGGACCGGGGGCGGACCTGGGCTTCGTGGCCAGCCGGCAGTTCGATCACGAACCCGGTGGGCACAAGCAGCCTTCCACCTGCAGGGATATAAACCTCTCCGGTTATCGCAGCTGGCAAATCCATGCCGGCGGCCTGCTCGCTTTGATAGCGGGGCAGGTCGAGGCCTTCGCCATGTGGCAAACGGACAATGCCCGCTTTCAACAGGGTTGGTTTGGCTTGTTTCATCCTGGGTTCACCGTGGTGGAATTGGGCGCTGTGCACCTATCGGGCATTGGCGGGCAAATTCCAAGATGCGCTTTGCAATTATGCCGTGGCCCGCAAGGTGTCTTCTTCCATCCATTGGCTGATCCTGGCAATCAACAGGTCGGGTGATACCGGCTTTGACAGGTAATCGTCCATTCCCGCTTCAAGGCAACGCTCGCGATCGCCCTTGAGAGCATGCGCTGTTACCCCGATGATTGGTGTGTGTGCCCCGCGCACAGCTTCCGAATTGCGGATGATCTTGGTGGCTTCAAGCCCGTTTCTGCCCGGCATCGAAATGTCCATCAGGATCAGCCGGGGACGCAGTTCCGCATGCTTGGCGATGGCTTCATCGCCATCTGTTGCCATGGCAAACGACCATTTCTTGAGCGCCAATATCTGCGCAAACACGGTTCGGTTGACGTCATTGTCTTCAACCACGAGAATATCGACGCCACCTTTGTGAACGTTTTTGGCCACAAGATTTTCTTCGGTTGCAGCCTTCTCATTGGCCGGAAACTGCAAGACTTCTGCCTCGTCTTGCTGGAAATCGCCCGGGTTCGTTTGCGACACGTTCAAGTTGCCGATCATGCGCGCGGCGGCAATGCCGTCGAGGCTTTCCTTGTTGTCTGCGAAAACACCGCTTGCCTCCTGCAGAACACGAACAAGCGCTTCAAACAGCACCGATGCACGCGCAGGCTTGGTCAGATGCCCCTGAATTCCAAGCGAGGAGAAGGCCTTGCCGTTCTCCATCTGGTCAACCGAGGTCAGCATGATTACCGGGATTCCACCATTGGAAATGTCGTTGCCGGAGATTTCACGAATTGCTTGGGCAACTTCGCCACCATTCATGTCCGGCATCTGGTAGTCGAGGATCACCGCATCAATCTTGATGCCCCGTTCGAACGCCGCCCGGATGATCGCCAGCGCCTCGTTCCCGGAACTGGCTGATGCCGCATCGAACCGCCAAGCGGCCATCTGTTCCATGAGGATCGCCCGGTTGACGGCGTTGTCGTCGACGACGAGGATTTTCGAGCCGGTGACATCGATCGGGATGCGCTTGCGCTTCTCGCCTGCTTCATGCATCGGCAGGGCGATCTCGAAATGGAAGGTCGAGCCGCGACCGACAGTGCTTTCAACCTGCATCTGCCCGCCCATCAGCGAGACCAGCGACGAGGCGATGGCAAGGCCAAGCCCGGTGCCTTCATGGCGGCGGGTGGCGGACGTGTCGACCTGGCTGAACTTCTCGAATATGCGCGCCAGCTTGTCT
>JBGSNX010000044.1:0-4996 GCA_041739465.1 Salaquimonas sp. | reverse complement strand
GTATTCTATGGGCGTCGGCAATGTGCCTTTGCTTGAAGGGCTACGGGCTTCTGGCAAAGCTGGATTGATTACTGTTATCGCGCATGAGTTAACATCGGTCACCCGACAGGCACTCATTGACCGGGAGATCGATGCGGTGATCATGCAGAATGTCGGGCATCTGGTTCGAAGTGCCCTGCGGGTGTTGCGGGCAAAATGCGACGGCATGAACATCATAGAATCGCAGGAACGCATTCGAATTGAAGTTGTTATTCGCGAGAACATTCCTTGAGCGGGCCATTGGTGGTCAATTAATTCAAACGGGAAGAACTGGCGAAGAAGTAAGCCAACGCAATCGCGCTTCTGAGATGATGTAGTAATCGATGTATCATGGCGCTGGTTTTGTTCGACGCAAAGGTGGCAACGGATTTCTTCAAATCGGCTTGACTTGAGGCACGTACCTCAAATAGGATTGGTCAGGCCAGTGCAGGGCGAGGAGGAATCCTCAAGGCAGTGGCTTGTTGAACGGGAGGAGTGACCGATGAAAATAGCAAGTCTGCTTGTTGCATCCGTTTTGGCGTCTGCCACCGCGACGATGGCAACCTCTGCCAAGGCCAATGAACTAAC
The DNA here is from genome assembly GCA_041739465.1 of Salaquimonas sp. Taxonomy (GTDB): domain Bacteria; phylum Pseudomonadota; class Alphaproteobacteria; order Rhizobiales; family Rhizobiaceae; genus BOKV01. The sequence continues at coordinate 4,390 of JBGSNX010000044.1, read as the reverse complement.
GCTTTGCTGGGCCGCATGGGATCCTGCAAACGCGCTTGTCGAGCTTTCGAAGGATTTTGAAGCTCAGACCGGCACCAAGATGAAATTCGAATTCGTGCCATGGCCCAATTTCGCCGACCGAGTGCTGAACGAACTCAATTCGGGCGGCAAGCTCTGCGATCTGCTGATTGGCGACAGCCAGTGGATCGGTGGATCGGCTGAAAACGGCTACTATGTGAAGCTCAATGATTTCTTCGCGAAAGAAGGGATCAAGATGGAGGACTTCGCGCCGGCTACCGTTTACGCTTATTCCACATGGCCGAAGGGTACCCCGAACTACTGGGCTTTGCCGGCAATGGGCGACGCCAATGGCTGGTTCTATCGCAAGGACTGGTTTGAAAATCCGGCCATCATGGCCGAGTACAAAACCAAGACCGGTGCCGACCTTGCCCCACCGAAAACCTGGACTGAATTGAAGCAGATTGCCGAGTTCTTCCAAGGGCGCGAGATTGACGGCCAGAAAGTCTATGGCGCGGCAATATTTACAGAGCGAGCATCCGAAGGAATTACCATGGGCGCAACTTCGGCGCTGTATCCGTTCGGTTTCAAGTATGAAAACACGCCGGGCAAATACGACATGGAAGGTGCGGTCAACTCTGCTGACTCGGTGGCGGGACTTGAGTTCTATAAGGAACTTTACAAGTGCTGCACACCTCCAGGTTACACCGACAGCTACATGGGTGAAGGCCTTGATGCGTTCAAGTCAGGCCAGGTAGCCATGATGATGAACTGGTTTGCTTTCATGCCAGGCATGGCAAAGGATGAGAAAGTTGGCTCAAAGACTGGCTTCTTCGTCAATCCCGGCCAAAAAGTCGCCGCCTCCACCCTTGGCGGGCAGGGCATTTCTGTCGTCGCCAATACCGACAACATGGAAGGCGCGCTGGCTTACGTCAAATGGTTCGCGCAGCCAGATATCCAGAAGAAGTGGTGGTCGCTGGGTGGCTATGCCTGCCACAACGCGGTCCTTAACGATCCGTCATTCAAGGACTCGCAGCCTTTCGCGGCACAGTTCCTCGAAGCAATGGGTGGTGTTCAGGACTTCTGGCAAGAGCCGGCCTATGCCCAGCTGCTGCAATCCATGCAGAAGCGCGTCCATGACTACGTCGTCGCGGACCAGGGAACAGCCAAGGAGGCGCTTGACGCGCTGATCGTCGACTGGACTGAAATCTTCAAAGAAGAAGGCAAGCTCTGACAGCTTCCTCCCAAAGATCGCGCCGCCGCCTTTTGGCGGCGCGATCTGACCAAACCGATTTCCGCCAAAAGTTTCCAGATCAGGCATCGCTGTGAGCACCTCAGAAAACCCTGTTGCGCGCAAGCCCGAAGGCACGACGCAAGCCAAGCCGCCGCATTCCGTTGTACGGCGCTTTGCCGGGCTTTCTGATCGCGCCATCGCCTGGCTATTCATTCTGCCAACCATGGTCTTGTTGCTGGCGATCAACATATTTCCATTGATTTGGACAATCCGGCTTTCATTCACGAACTACCGCGCCAATCGGCCGAATGCCGAAATCAAATCGGTCGGCTTCGAGCATTACCAGAAGATACTCGCCGATCCTGACATCTGGGCCGCCATGCAGGCGACGGCGCATTTCGTGTTCTGGACCATTGTCTTGCAGACCCTGATTGGTTTCATGCTGGCCTATCTGATCGACCGCAAATTCCGTGGACACGCATTCTGGACTACAGTGATCCTTATTCCGATGATGTTGTCTCCAGCGGTTGTCGGCAATTTCTGGAAATTCCTCTACCAGCCGCAAATTGGCCTGTTCAACTACATCATCTCGTTTTTCACCGGGCTGCCGCCCTCGTCTTTCGAAATGCTGGGATCAGTTACACTGGCACCTTGGGCAATTGTCATTGTCGATACCTGGATGTGGACGCCATACGTGATGCTGATCTGTCTGGCCGGTTTGCGGTCCATTCCCGACTACATCTACGAGGCGGCGGAAGTTGACCGTGCCTCGCCGTTGCGCCAGTTCTGGTCTATCACACTGCCGATGGCACTGCCGTTCATCATGCTGGCGGTGCTCTTCCGCGGTATCGAAAATTTCAAGATGTTCGACATGGTGATGTTGCTCACCGGCGGCGGGCCAGGTTCAACAACCGAAGTTGCTTCCATTACGCTCAAACGTGCTGCGTTTGAAGCGTGGCGCACCGGTTACTCGTCAGCATTTGCCATCATCCTGTTCGTAGCTGTGTTCGGCCTTGCCAACATCTATGTGAAAACGCTCAACCGGGTGAAGCAACGATGAGTACCGCAACAACAGCCCATTCAGTGGTCGTGCCTGGTGTGTGGTCAAAGCGGATCGCTGCGACAATCGTTATCGTATATGCGGTTATCACCATGATCCCGCTGGTGTGGATTTTCATGACCGGGCTCAAAACACCGCCCGACTCGATCTCTTATCCACCGAAAGTCGTTTTCGGGCCGTCGCTGGAGGGTTATTGCAACCTTTTCACCACTCGCACCCGGCAGACTCCCGAATACATACAATCACTGGGTCCAGCAGAGAGCGTTTGCGACCAGGTGACGCGCAACCGCGAGATGGTGATTGCCGGATCGTCAAACTACGCACCGCGATTCATCAACTCGCTGATCATCGCTTTCGGTTCGACCTTCTGCGCTGTCTTCCTGGGTGTTCTGTCAGCTTATGCTTTTTCGCGGTTCAAAATTCCGCTGGCCGATGATTTGCTGTTTTTCATCCTGTCAACACGGATGATGCCGCCTATTGCAGTCGCGATCCCGATTTATCTTATGTATCGTGAACTCGGGTTATCGGACACCGCCTTGGGCATGATCCTGCTTTACACTGCCGTAAACGTTTCGCTGGCGGTCTGGCTGCTCAAGGGGTTCATCGACGAAATCCCGCGCGAGTATGAAGAAGCTGCGATGATCGATGGCTATTCGCGGCTTCAAGCTTTCATCAAAGTGGTGCTGCCGCAGGCCACCACCGGAATAGCTGCAACAGCCATTTTCTGCATGATATTTGCCTGGAACGAATATGCCTTTGCGGTGCTGTTGACTTCCGGAACGGCGCAGACTGCGCCACCGTTCATTCCGACGATCATTGGTGAAGGTGGAATGGACTGGCCGGCCGTTGGCGGAGGAACGACCTTGTTCCTGATCCCGATCCTTGTTTTCACAATTCTTCTTCGCAAGCATTTGTTGCGCGGCATCACATTTGGTGCGGTGCGCAAATGATCAATTCGGCCACACCCAAACCGAAGGAAGCCAAAATGCCTGAGGCATCAAGCGCAAAGGCAATGGCGCTTACAGTCGGTGAAGAGCTGATCGAGGAATTCGCCCGTCAGTCTCTGGCACGCACACCCGATGCCCCGGTGGTGTACCGCCCGTTTTTCATGAGACGCGGACCGATGGAGAACACAGCAACCGTGCTGATCGCACTGGGTTTCGTCATGATGTTCCAGCCATTCATCCTGTCGCTTTATTCCTGGTCATTCATCACCATGCTTGCGGGAACGGCAATGTTCATCATCGTTTCCAAGTTTCCCGAGTAAGGCCATGGCTGAAATCCGGATTGAAAAACTGAAAAAGGCTTTCGGCGATTTTGTTGCGGTGAAGGAATCCACGTTCACGGTCGCAGATGGTGAGTTTCTCGCGCTTTTGGGGCCATCTGGCTGTGGCAAGACCACAACATTGCGCATGATTGCAGGCCTGGAACTGCCCACCGACGGACGCATTCTGCTTGGCGGCGAAGACGTGACTTTCCGGCGAGCCCGCGACAGGGACATAGCATTTGTCTTTCAACTTTTTGCACTCTATCCGCACATGAATGTCAGGCGAAACATTGGTTTCCCGTTATTGGCGCAAGGTGTTCCCGCCAGCGAGATCAAACGGCGCGTGGAAGAAACTGCAAAACTGCTCCAGATTGACCATGTTCTGGACAGGCCGGTGTCCGGTCTTGCCGGCGGCGACAGGCAGCGCGTTGCGCTGGGACGGGCAATTGTTCGCCGCCCCAAATGTTTCCTGATGGACGAGCCACTGGGAACACTTGATGCCGAGTTTCGTGACGTGATGGTTCGTGAGTTGCGCGAACTGCACAACCGCATCGGTGCTACCACTGTCTATGTCACGCATGATCAGCATGAAGCCATGGCGATGGCAGATAAAATTGCGGTCATGAATCACGGGTCCATAGAGCAATTTGGTACTCCGCAAGAAATTTATTCACGTCCAGCCAGTTTGTATGTCGCCAACTTTATCGGCTCTCCGCCCATGAATTTCATCCGCTTCCAAGCAGGCCTGAAGAAGGGTGACAACATCGTGTCGCTTGATAACGCAAATGTTGCCATCCCTGCGGTCCGCGAGGATTTGGCGCACGGCAACCTG
>JBGSNX010000039.1:0-77521 GCA_041739465.1 Salaquimonas sp. | reverse complement strand
TTGCTAGGCCCTGCAGCGGCGTGAGATCGGCGACCTCGGTGCTGTTGAGCCAGAGATTTCGCAGGCTATAAATCTCAGACAGCGCACTTAAATCTTTTACAGAAGAATGAGAGAGAGAGAGTAAATTGAGTTTATTTGATTTATTTAGCCCAGACAAGTCGGAAATATTCGTTCTTTCCGCGAATAATTCCTCTAATTTAGAAGAATCTGCTAAAAATTTTGTATCTTTAATATTTGTGTTGTTTACGCTAATTTTTTCTAAGCTATTCCAATCAGGAATAAAATCAAAATCAACATATATATTATTGTCTAGTTCCAGTTTTTTCAATTTCTTGCTGTTTGCAATAGGTTCGAGGTCACGAATCCGAGTTGATCTTAGAGAGAGTATTTCAAGATTGTTTAACTCTCTAATAGTTTCCAAGTTGGTAATACCCGAGTTACCCAAGCGGAGCACTTTAACATGTGGCCGCCATTCGGGAGGAACAGACTCCCCTCTTATGATCATGGCCTTTGCTATTACAGGGTCGAAAGCCAATTGGTCATGGGCAACAAGCGCGGCAGCGGTTTGATTGTTCCCCCGAGCCTTACGTATGGCGGCGCTGACCTTTCGCAGGAACTTTCCGGTTTCCCGCATGACAAACGTGGCGGACTTCCAAGCCTCCTTGTTCAAATTGTACCAGAAGTCTATTCCGGCATCGCCGATATCAGCTGTCGCCTCCAGCGTCCTGCCGAGGGCGTCAATTCCGCCTGCGGTCTTGTCCACCGCATCGCCGACCCTGTCCAAAAGCATGGCCCGGGGTTGCGGAAGTTCGAGTTCCGACCTGCCGGTCTTGATCTGGTTCTCCGCATCTGCGGCCAGCCGGTCCAGCTTCTGTCCTTGCAGGCCCTTGCCAGCGTCCGCTTCGCGAAGCTCGTCCCTCAACTCGTGCAGGCTGTCCTCAGCCTTCGCTGCGCTCACAATGGCCTCGCGGCGGCTGATCTCGGCCCCGGCGGGAATGAGCGGTTCAGGTTCGAGGTCCGGCTCGATCTCGACGCCGCTCTCCCTCTTCCATTGTTCGAGGGCAGAGCCGACCGCGACATAGAGCATACTGATGTGCTGATCGAGTTGCTCACCACGCAGCGATTGCGCCGGATCGGCTGTGCCCGCCTCATCGTCCTCCGGTTCATGTCCGAGATATTCGGTGCGAAGTGCCGGCAAGCGGGCGCTGGCGTGGGTCAGCACCGGTATGCTGCCCGCAGCCGAACCGGCCGGCAGGCCGATCAGCGCTTCGCAGAACTTCTTGATCGGTTCCGATGGAAAGGTCTCTGGAAGCTGGTTGGCGGAGACCAGAAACGCTGAGAGCGCCGTCGCTTTACGGGCCACTGCCTTCAGTTCACGCAGAAACGATTCGCTCGGCGCTGCGCCTGGGGCAGGAATTGGTGGCAGCGACATGGCGAGAAATACCGGTTGCAACTCTTTCAATATGAACTTCAATCACACACGCCACAAGCCGTGCCTTCCCAAAAAAAGGGGACCGCAATGGCCCCCTTGATCCGTTTTTGCGACTGCCGGACCCTTACTGGCGCGCCCAGGTCTCGCCCTTGCAGATCAGGCCGCCCGCAACGCAGCCTTTGAGCGACATCGAATTGCCGTTCACTGTTGCCTTGCCGGTGTAGGTCTTGTTGGCATCAAGATCGATGAGCTTGCCGGTGTAGCTGGCGCCCGTTCCCTTCATGCAGCCAATGGACTTGCCATTGTTCTTGCCGCCCTGGACGGTCGCGCAGAAATTGCCGCCGCCGCCCGAATATTTGACGATGGTGCCTGTTGATGGACGCTTCCACGTGCCTTCAATCGGCTCTGCCGCCGACGCAGTGATTGCACTGCCTGCAAGAATTGCGGCTGCAGCCGCGATGCGAATGAATGCTGATTTCATGCTCTATCCTCCCCGTGTCCGCGCCGCCTCCCGGCCCGGAACATGCGAAATTGTTATACAAGCGGCATTTGCATGGCAAGAAGCCGCGTTTGCAAAGAGCGGCCGGGTAAACGCGTTGGAGCGCATTTGCATCAATTACCACGAGCCTTCCTTCGCGATGGTTACGGGCAAGTTGACGAGGCAACCTCGAATTTTAGCGAAAAACCACGCAAGCCATTGAAACATCGAAGAGTTCAAAGTGAATCAGATGTGAAGTTCACACCCCGTTCAACTTTGATTCCGCTCCCGTTAACGCTGCTCCTTTACCGCGGTTTCAAGCCTTGCTGGCATTGTCGGGTCAACAAGGGCGCTGCCGGAAAAAGACCGCAAAGGCAGCCGGCAGCGTCCGCAAACAAGAACAATCACCGCGAAAGAGGCGTCGCGGAAACCAACAAAAGGGGACAAGGGCGATGGCACTTTTCGACACGGCAACAGCAGACTTCACCGACATTGCAGCTTCGGCAAATGCCGAAGGGCTTTATGAACTCGGCCTGATCTACGCAACAGGCCGCAACGGATTTACCGATCTGGTGGCCGCACACAAATGGTTCAACATTGCTGCCTTCCGCGGCTTTGACGCAGCCAAGGTCCGCCGCGAAGAAATCGCCAGCGAAATGGACAAGGCCCAGATCGCCGCCGCCCAGCGCGCGGCCCGTGACTGGATTACCAGCCACTGAAGCAGGCCAATGGCAAACGGTTCTTAGCCGCCGGGACGGGCGGGGACAAAGACGCCGGCAAACGGCGCAATTCACGGCAATGTCCGTGCAAGAAAAAGAGCGTGTAAACACGCCGGCAAGAGCAATAAGAGCGCAAAAGCGCCGATTGTCTGTTAAGTGGGGTGGATGGTCGAAGGCCACCACCGCAATGGGGGCTGTCATTGGTGCCGTTCAAGGGCACTGCAATGACAGCCCCCATGTTTGTTCGCCGGGTGGATGTTTCGGCAAACATTGTGTCCGCTGGATGCTTTCCCAAACCTGCAAGCCATGCCAGAACCTAGCCCGGAACTTGGCGGGGAAATTCGGGAGGCTTTGCGATGGAGGCAGTGAGGGGACGCTTGCGGCGGATGCTTTATGGCCATTCGCAATCGGCAAGATTGTTCCGGCTGGCACTGCTGCTCGTTGATCTGGCTACCATCATTTATTTTCTGGTCACCATCCGCGTTGCGCATGTCGGCATCTATCTCGCAATCGACTTCCTGATTTTTGTTTATTATTTCGTCGAACTCGCCATCCGCTACTACATTTCCCACCACCCGGAAACATTCTGGCGGCGGTTCAGCACCTGGGCGGACGTGGCCGTGCTCGTATCGCTGATCCTGCCGCTGCTTGTTGCCAATTCCGGTTTCATTGCCCTGCTGCGAACGCTGAGGTTCATCCGCTCTTACCGCATCATGCTCGAGATCAAGCAGTATTTGCCAATCCCGCGCAAATACGAGGACGTGGTCAACGCGGCAGGCAATCTCGTGGTATTCATTTTCATTGTCACTTCGATGGTCTGGGTTCTGCAAGCCAACACAAATGATCAGATCACCAACTGGATTGATGCGCTTTATTTTACCGTCACCACGCTGACGACAACCGGTTTTGGCGATATCACGCTCAAAGGTTCGCTGGGGCGGCTGGTCAGTGTTTTCATCATGATATTCGGTGTGGCGCTGTTCCTGCGCCTCGCACAGGCGGTTTTCCGTCCGTACAAGGTCTATCATGTGTGCCCCAGTTGCGCCTTGACCCGTCACGACCCTGATGCGGTTCATTGCAAGCATTGCGGAATTGTTCTTGAAATTGAAAACGAAGGCGACTGGTAGGAGTATCTGATGCACATTGCCAATCTGAACGGAATTGCGATTCACTATCGCGATGAGGGACCCAAGGCTGCGCCCGCGCTGGTCTTCGTCAATTCGCTGGGCACCGATTTTCGCATCTGGGACGGCGTCGCATCGCATTTTGCCGCCGACCACCGCGTCATTCGTTACGACAAACGGGGCCATGGCCTGACAGATGCATCGCCCGCGCCCTATTCGGTTGAAGATCACGTCGGTGATCTGGAGGCGCTGCTCGACCATCTTTCGGTTAGCGATGCTGTTTTCGTAGGCCTTTCCGTGGGCGGGCTGATTGTTTCGGGCTTGGCTGCAAAGTCGCCGCAGCGCGTTAAGGGACTGGTGCTGTGCGACACTGCCCACAAGATCGGTACCATCGAAATGTGGGACACTCGCATCGCCATGATCCGGGAAGGCGGCATTGCTTGCACTACAGACATTGTGATGGAGCGCTGGTTTTCGCCTTCCTTCCGCAGGGAGCGCAGGGCTGAACTTGCCATTTACACCAACATGCTGGAGCACATGCCGGTCGAAGGTTATATCGGCACCTGCATGGCGCTGCGCGATGCCGACCACACGCAGATTTACCAGAACCTCAAGATGCCGGTGTTGCTGGTTGTTGGCTCCAACGACGGTTCGACGCCGCCTGACCTTGTTCGTTCCGCCCACGAACTTGTCAAAGGATCGCGTTTCGTTGTGATAGAAGGCCCAGGTCACATTCCCTGTGTGGAAGCGCCGTCGCAAACCAATGACCTGATCGAGGCATTCCTGCGCGAAAACCGGTGGCATGGATGACCCTGGGCCGCCGCGATGACAAGGGACAAAAGATGAAAATGATGCGGACCCTTCAGGGCGTGTTGGTGCTGTTGTTCCTGTTGATGCCGGGATCGCTGGCATTGGCGCAAAACAGCAAGATCGCAAATTCCTTTGGCCCGCTGATCGAGCAGGCCAAGAAGGACGGCATGACGGTCGTCATAATGGCGCCGGAACCGGCAGAAACTGCGACCGCACAAACCGACGCGCAAAAGAGCATGACCGACCAGGGCCTGCATGTGCGCCGCGAGGTCAAGCGCCTCCTGACCCATTCAGGCAACATACCTGAAAGGGTGAGTTCAGCACTGGAAATTGCGAGCCCGGACGGCACCTGGTGGTGGCTGGCTAAGGCGATAGCAGTGGCCGTTGCCGGCATCTTGATTGGTTTGCTGCCTGCCCGGCTGATGCAGCGTTGGGGTCGCGAATACTTCCGCTACATGTACAATCCCGAACCGGCCGACCGGGCCGAAAAAGTTGGCTACCTGCTTTTTCGTTCGGCGATATTTGCAATCTACCTTGCACTTCTTTTTGCGGTTGCAGCAACCGTTGCCATCATTGCCGATGACGGGCATTTGCCTACCCGCCAGACCACGATGGTGCTGATCCTTGCCTTTGTCGCATGGCGTTTCATCCGCTACGTGGTTCTGTTCAACTTGCTGGCTCCCGATAGCCTGAACCACCGGATGCTGAACCTCGATACCCCAACCGCAACAATGGTTTATCGCGACCTTTATTGGGGATTTGGTGTTGCCGTCGTGCTGATTGCGATCAGCGAATGGATGAGCCGCCTCGATCTGGATGGCGATGCACACAAGCTGTTGCTGATCGTGTCGACAATATTGGGCGCGCTGCTCATCGGCGCCATGTTGATCCGGCACCGCACGCCGCTTGCACAAGTAATCATGGGTGCCGGCGATCCGGCATCAAAGCCACTGTGGCGAAGGGTTCTTTCGCGCGGCTGGCTTGCACTTGGAATGGTCTATCTGGTGGTGGCGGTGATGGTAACCGTCGTTCGCGTGCTCTTGGGCCTGCCCAGCGCCACGATACTGATTGCTGCTCCGCTGATTGCATTCATCGTAGGCTTGGCGGCTTACGGCATTTTCCTTGTGCTGATCGACACGTTTTACCGCAACCGGCGAAATTCTTTCGAGCGTCGCGTTGCCATGGAAAAGGAAAAGCACGCGCACCGTCTGGCGATGGAAGAAGCGGCTCGCGCCGAGGCGGATACCGATGCAACTGACGAAGTGACGATGCTCGAAAACCAGATGCATCCCCCCCTCGCGATGCACCAGCCAGACATGATCTACCGGCCGATTTTCCAATCATTGTTCGAACAGGCCGCGGCGGTCCTCGTTTCGATCGTGGCCTTCGGATTTGTGCTTGGCGTTTGGGATGTGCGTGTTGGTGAGCGTGGAAACCCGCTTACTGCATTCATGGGCACGCTTGTCGTAACCTTCGCCGCCTGGTTCCTTTACCGGGCGGTCAATGACTACATCAACCGCAAGCTCGCCGACGAAGGCATTTCCGAAGTCAACGGCGCAGCAATCGATATGGACGATGAGCCGTCGGCCCACAATTCGAGCCGCCTTGGCACCCTGTTGCCGCTTTTGCGCATTGTTCTCAGTTCCACCATCATTGCCATCGCGGGAATGATTGTGCTCTCAGGCGTGGGCGTTGATGTTGCGCCATTGTTTGCCGGTGCCGGTGTTGTCGGTCTTGCGGTCGGCTTTGGTGCACAAACCCTGATCCGGGATATCTTCTCAGGCGCATTTTTCCTGTTCGATGATGCATTCCGCAAGGGCGAGTATGTAGAGCTCGGCGCCATCCGCGGCACGGTTGAAAAAATCTCGCTGCGATCTTTCCAGCTTCGCCATCACAACGGCCCGCTGCACACCATTCCGTTCGGCGAAATCACCCAGCTGACAAACTACTCACGTGATTGGGTGATCATGAAGCTGCCGCTGCGGCTGACTTACGACACCGACATCGACCGTGTTCGCCGGTTGATAAAGAAGCTGGGCGTTGAATTGCTCGCCAACCCTGAGGTCGGCAAATACTTCCTGCAACCGTTGAAATCGCAGGGCGTGGTGGGGATGGAAGATTCCGCCATGATCGTCCGGGTAAAGTTCATGACCCGGCCGAACGATCAGTGGCAGACCCGAAAAGTGGTCTATTCGTCCATCCAGGAATTGTTCAAGCGCGAAGGCATCCGCTTTGCCAACCGCGAAGTCACCGTGCGCATATCAAACGAGGACGCACAGCTTTCACCCGAAACCACCCGCAAGGCCGCGTCGGCAGCCGCAAGGCGCATTCTCGATGATGAAGTCGAGACCGGCGGTGTAGGGGAGGTATTCGATGACTGATTGCGGGCCGTTTCCCGCTGGGGCGCGCGATATAGGCGCACTCAATTGTGGCAAGTGTGAATTGTGTCACTTTGCTTTCATCAGCCGTTGTGTAAACGTCCAAGGGCTGGCTAGCTGCAGCAAGAGGGGAACATGAGCCAAATGGCGCAACAAAACCGCGCATTGTTGGAAGTACGCGATTTGTGCGTGTCATTTGCCATCCAGGGCGGACGCGTTGAAGCAGTTCGTGGTGTTAGCTTTACCGTGCCGCGTGGGTCGGTGGTTGCACTGGTTGGTGAATCGGGTTCAGGCAAGTCGGTGATTGCGCAAGCTATACTGCGCATCCTGCCGAAAAATGGCCGCATCGATTCTGGCAGCATCCTTTTTCACGACGGCCCAGCGGGCACGCCGCCGCGCGACATTGCAAAAATTGCCGAGAACGATCCGTGGCTCTATGAATTGCGCGGCGGGCGCATTTCGATGGTTTTCCAAGAGCCGATGACAGCGCTTTCGCCGCTGCACACCATCGGCAATCAGATCGAGGAAGCGCTGCGCCTGCATCACAAGATGGATGCGGCGAAATCGAAGTCTGAAACACAGGAAATCCTGCGGCTGGTCGGCTTCCCCAATCCGGTTGCAGGCTATGAGCGCTATCCGTTCGAACTATCGGGCGGTCTGCGCCAGCGCGCGGTAATTGCCATGGCGCTGATCTGCAATCCGGCAATGGTCATTGCCGATGAGCCGACAACTGCACTGGACGTAACGGTTCAGGCCCAGATCCTGAAGCTGATGAAGGATTTGCAGAAGAAGTTCGACACAGCCATCTTGCTCATTACCCATGATCTGGGCGTTGTCGCCAACATGGCGGACGAGGTGATTGTCGCCTACCATGGCAAGGTGATGGAGGCGGGACCAGTCGAGACGATCTTCCGCAAACCGCAGCACCCCTATCTCAAAGCGCTGATGGCTGCCGTTCCGCATTTTGACATGAAGCCTGGCGAGCGCTTGGTTTCATTGCGCGACATGGGCAAGAGCGAAGCGCCGAACATTGCCGAACTGGCCAAGCGTTTCCAGGCAGATGAAGTCGTTTCTGCCGACAAGCCGCATCTGGAAGTGCGAAACCTGCGCAAGGAATTCGTATCGCGCAAAGGCAGCTTTTTCTTTGCCGGCGAGACAAGCGTCGTTACAGCGGTTGATGATGTGAGCTTCTCGATCCAGCGCGGTGAATGCCTTGGCCTTGTCGGTGAATCCGGCTGCGGCAAGACTACCGTTTCCAAGATGATCATGCGGGCGGTGGAAGCCACTTCGGGCGAAGTTCTCGTCAACACCACAAATGGTGTTGTCGACGTGACATCGCTCAAGGGCGCAGATTTGAAAGCCTACCGCCGCAAGGTCCAGATGATCTTTCAGGACCCGTTTTCCTCGCTCAATCCGCGCATGACGGTCAAGAACATCCTTCGCGAACCGTTCGAGGTGCATGGGCTTGGCACAACGGAAAGCCGAGACCGCGACATTGTCGATCTGATGCGGTTAGTCGGACTCGACCCGCGCGCCATCAACCGCTATCCGCACTCGTTCTCGGGCGGTCAACGCCAGCGCATCGGCATTGCAAGGGCCTTGTCGCTCCAGCCGGAACTGCTGATTTGCGATGAACCGGTGTCAGCACTCGATGTATCGGTTCAGGCACAAGTCCTCAATCTTCTCAAGGATTTGCAGGCAGAACTGGGCCTCACCACACTGTTCATTTCGCACAATCTGGCGGTCGTCAATTATGTCGCCGACCGCATCGCCGTCATGTGCCGGGGCAAGCTGGTGGAATTGGCCCCGCGCGAAAAATTGTTCGCAAAGCCAACGCATCCGTACACCAAGGCACTGCTGGCTTCTGTGCCTTATCCTGATCTTGACCGGTTGCTGGAATTTGAAAAAATCCGCTTCACCGGAGCAGACGAAACAGAGACCTGGGGCAAGGCATTTGTCGCAGGGGAAGGAAGCAAGCTTGCACGAATTGAGGTGGACAAGGGCCATCTGGTGCTAGCCAATGAAAACGCCGATTTTAGGGAGTTGGTCTGATGCCCATGAAAATTGCAACAATACTGCAAATTGCGTTTGCAGCGCTGATGGCTGGCGCAGTTGGCGCATTTGCCGGCGAGTCACCTGAACTTGCCAAGCTGGTTTCCGAGGGCAAACTGCCGCCGCTGGAACAACGCATCCCCGAAAAGCCGATGGTGGTTGATTTTGCCGCCGAAGCCAAGGAAATCGGCGAGTATGGCGGTTCACTGCGCATGCTGATGGAGAGCCAGAAGGACCTGGGCCAAATCACCGTTTACGAATATTCGCGGTTGATCGGCTATGGACCTGGCATCGAAATGAAGCCGGACATTCTTGAAGCGGTCGATGTCGTGGAAGACCGTGTGTTCACCTTCAAGATTCGCAAGGGCCACAAATGGTCAGACGGCCACCCGTTCACCTCCGAAGACTTCCGCTATTTCTGGGAAGACATGGTGCACGATTCCGAACTGGGTCGTGAAGGCATTCCGCCTGAAATGGTTGTCGATGGCGAGGAAGGCAAGTTTGAGATCATCGACGAACTGACTTTCAAGTACAGCTGGTCAAAGCCGAATACGGCCTTCCTGCAGTCGCTTGCAGCACCCTCGCCAAACTACATCTACCGTCCTGCCCACTACATGAAGCAGTACCATGCCAAATATGTTGACAAGGCCAAGCTCGACGAAATGGTGAAAACCGCCAATGTCGATGGCTGGGCTGCCCTGCATACCCGCCAACAGCGCCAGCGCCGCCCGGAAAACCCGGATCTGCCAACGCTTGATCCGTGGCGCAATGTGACCACCCCGCCAGCCGACCGTTTTGTGTTTGAACGCAACCCGTATTTCCACCGTGTCTACACCCAAGGCAACCAGCTTCCCTACATCGACAAGCTGATCATGGACGTTGTCGCATCCGACGTAATTCCGGCCAAGACCGGCGGCGGAGAGAGCGATCTGCAAGCGAGGTTCATTCGCTTTGACAACTTCACTTTCCTCAAGGAGGCCGAGGAAAAGAACGGCTTCAACACATACCTGTGGTCAACCGGCAAGGGTTCGCAGGTTGCCCTGTTTCCCAACCTCAATGCAGTCGATGCCGCATGGCGCGGCTTGATGCGCGATGTGCGTTTCCGCCGCGCCCTGTCGGTGGCAATTGACCGTGAAGAAATCAACCAGGTCATCTACTTCGGCCTTGCAACACCCTCTGCAAATACGGTGATGCCGCAAAGCCCGCTGTACAAGGACGAGTACCGCGATGCATGGAGCCAGCTCGATCCTGAGCTTGCCAACAAGCTGCTGGATGAAGCCGGACTTGCCACCCGCGACAAGGATGGTGTTCGCCTGCTGCCCGATGGCCGCCGTGCCGAGATCACCGTCGAAAGCGCCGGCGAAAGCACCGAAGAAACCGACGTTCTTGAGCTGATTGCCGAGCATTGGTCAAAAGTGGGGATCAAGGCGTTTGTGCGGGCTTCACAGCGGGACATTTTCCGCCGCCGCACCTATCAGGGCGAAACGCTGATCTCGGTTTTCTCCGGCATGGACAATGCAATTGCCAATGCCGAGATGAGCCCGCAGGAACTGGCGCCAACGGCCCAGCCGCAATTGCAGTGGCCAAAATGGGGCGAATATTACGAAACCCGCGGCAAGGCCGGCGAACCGGTCGACATGCCCGAGGCCATGGAACAGCTTGAGCGCTACAAGTCTTGGCGTATTCTCGCCGACCGCGACCAGCAGCGCGAAATCTGGCACGAAATGCTGAAGAACTACACCGATCAGGTGTTTTCGATCGGCACCGTGAACAACACCCGCCAGCCGGTTGTTGTTTCCAAGAAACTGCGCAACGTGCCGGAGGAAGGCCTCTTTACCTGGGAGCCAACCGCCTATTTCGGTGCTTATCGGCCAGACACGTTCTGGTTTGCGAAATAGGTTGAAGATGCGCGGCTGCACGCGATTCTTGCGTGCAGCCGCCACCTGGAACAACGGGACGGACGGGCTGAATGCTGGGCTACATAATTAGGCGCACACTTTACATGGTGCCGACGCTGGTTCTGATCAGCATTGTCGTGTTCGCCCTGATCGAACTGCCGCCGGGCGATTATTTTGAAAGCTATGTTGCCGAATTGCTGGCATCTGGGGAAACCGTCGACCCGCAGAAGATTGCATTTCTGCGCGAGCAGTACGGTTTCGACCTGCCAACCTGGCAACGCTATTTCAAATGGGCGTTTGGCATGCTGGTTGGCGATTTTGGCTACTCGTTCGAGTACCAACTGCCGGTCTCTGCGGTGATAGGTGACCGCTTGTGGTTCACCATTTTCATCACTTTTTGCACGATCATCTTCACCTGGATTATTGCATTCCCGATCGGCATTTATTCGGCTACCCGCCAGTACAGCTGGGGCGATTATGGCCTGACGTTTTTAGGGCTGCTTGGTCTTGCAACGCCAAACTTCCTGCTGGCGCTGGTGTTGATGTATCTGGCGAAAGAGTATTTCGGCACGTCCATCGGTGGCCTTTTTGATCCGCAATACATCGACCAGCCAATGAGCTGGGGCAAGTTTGTCTCGATACTCCAGCACATCTGGATACCGGTTGTCGTCATCGGCACCGCAGGTACGGCAGGCATGATCCGCCGTGTTCGCGCAAACCTTCTGGATGAGCTTCGAAAGCCGTATGTGACCACGGCGCGTGCCAAGGGCATGCCGGAATTTCGCGCCCTCATCAAATACCCATTCCGCATGTCGCTGAACTTCTTCATCGCCGACATCGGCGGCATTCTCCCGCAGGTGATTTCCGGCGCGGAAATTGTCGCCATCGTGCTCTCGCTGCAAACGACAGGACCATTGCTGATATCAGCCCTGCAAAGTCAGGACATGTACCTTGCAGGGTCGTTCCTGATGTTGCTGGCTTTCCTCACAGTCATTGGCGTTCTGATTTCCGATATACTGCTGGCCGTGCTTGACCCGCGCATCCGGCTTGCCGGTGGAGTAAGCCGATGAACGAGATGCCGCATCTGGGCAATGGCGGGGCAACCCCCGCAAACCCGCATTACGTGTCGACAGCGCCGTTCGATCCCAACGCCATCGAAAAGATGACACCGGAGCAGGAAAAAGTTTTCCTGGCCTCGCAGTTCACCTTGATGTGGTGGAAATTCAAGAAACACCGCATCGCGGTGGTTTGCGGTGCTTTCCTGCTGTTTGTCTACGTGGCTGTGATGATTGCCGAATTCCTCGCGCCCTATGCGCTGGAGACCCGGAATTCGCGGGCGATCTACACGCCGCCAACTCCAGTTCACCTGTTCCACGAAGGCAGTTTCGTCGGCCCGTTTGTCTATGGCTCGAAGGTCGCGCTCGATCTCAAGACCCTCAAGCGCAACTACACCGAGGACACCAGCAAGGTGTTGCCGATCCGGTTTTTCTGCAGCGGCGACAAATACGTGTTCTGGGGCCTGTTTGAGGCAGATACGCATCTTTTCTGCCCGCCCCAGGGCGGCGATTTCTTCCTGATGGGCACCGACCGGCTTGGCCGCGATGTGTTCTCCCGCATCGTTTATGGCGCCAGAATCTCCCTCACCATTGGCCTTCTGGGCGTAGCGATCTCGTTTTTCCTTGGCATCGTGATCGGCGGACTGGCCGGCTATTACGGCGGTTGGGTCGACCTTGTAGTCCAGCGCATCATCGAAGTGATGCAATCGCTACCAACCATCCCGTTGTGGCTGGCGCTGGCTGCCATCATGCCCGTCACGTGGTGTCCGATCCTCGTCTACTTCGGCATCACCGTCATTTTGGGCTTGCTCGAATGGACATCGCTGGCAAGGGCGGTGCGCTCCAAGCTTTTCTCCCTGCGCGAAGAAGATTACGTGCTGGCGGCACGTTTGCTGGGCGCCAGTCCCGCCCGCATCATTGGCCGCCATCTCATCCCCGGCTTCATGAGCCATCTGATTGCATCTGCAACCATCACTATCCCGACCATGATCCTTGGCGAGACGGCATTGTCGTTCCTAGGCCTTGGTCTGCGCTCGCCGGTAGTCAGTTGGGGCGTGCTGCTGAACGAGGCGCAGAACATCAACGTGGTGGCGTTGTATCCCTGGCTGATGTGGCCGGTGGTGCCGGTCATCCTTGTCATTCTCGCCTTCAATTTCTTTGGCGACGGATTGCGGGATGCTGCCGATCCTTATGCCTGATCAAAAAGGGGCGTTGGCGTTTCGGCAGGCTCTGAAATCAACTCGTCTGCCGCAATCCATGGCAAGCCATTTGTGCTGGCGAAACTGCCGATTTTTGCGAGCACTTCCCAGGCCTTGTCGTCATGCGCCAGATGGTGGGTGAGGATGCCGGTAGCACGAAATCCGCGCCGTCTTGCCTCGCCAAACGCCTTTGCAAGTTCGCCAGCAACCCATGCCCAATCGCGACCGGTTCGCCCGCCTGACCAATGCACGATATCGATGTGGGCATTGGCGATGGCAAGGCCGTGCGGCGGTGGCTGTGTCACCCAGCCATGGGCTGAGATGCCTGTAAACCCGGCCTCTTGAACATGCACCGCAACTTCGTCGTGGATGCGGTTCCAGGGTGGAACGAGAAGGCCTGAAACCTTGCCGCCAAACAACCCTTCGAGTTTTTCGCGACCCTGGAGAAGTTCGTTGATGACAATTGCGACTGGCCGGTGCCTTCCCAGTTCGCATGGCTTTTCCCCGGCGGGGGAATGGCTCAGATGCGCAAATCCATGCACCGCGCCTGTTGCCAGCCCAAAGGATTGAACCGCTTCACCAAGGCTCTTTT
The DNA here is from genome assembly GCA_041739465.1 of Salaquimonas sp. GTDB lineage: Bacteria > Pseudomonadota > Alphaproteobacteria > Rhizobiales > Rhizobiaceae > BOKV01. The sequence goes on along the minus strand of JBGSNX010000039.1, from coordinate 63,784 downwards.
GAGCCGGTTGCGGAATGGACGCCAGCAGCAATGGCGCGCTGTTTTTTTCGCAGAACCCGAACAATTGGCGCAGGGCAGGGGTGTCGCAAATGGCATCGTCATCGCGCAAGAAAAGGCGTGGCCTGGCTCCTGAGATGTCCCATTCACGCAATTCATCGGCAAGTGCCATTTGAGGATTGGTCATCGTCCTGCCTTCGCAAGCACCTGATCTATCACCCGGCGCAAATGTGCCGATGCTGCTTCCCCGGAACGTTCACCTTCGACAAACGACTTCGCGCCATTGCCAAGCTGGTTCCGCAAGGCCTGGTCGGTGATCATCTGGCGAAGTGCCTTTGCGTAGTCGCCGGGCTTGTCAGGATCAGCAAGCAGGCCGGTTCTGCCATGTTCGACCACCCTTGGCACGCCCATTGTGTTGAGTGCCACTGCCGGGGTCCCACGGCTGGCAGCTTCCAGATAGACCATGCCATAGGCTTCGCGGCATCCGGGCCAGGCAAGCAGATCCGCCGCTTCCATCATGCTCAGAACTTCGCCTGCAGGGCGCACCCCGGCAAACCGCACCCGATCATGCGAAAACATGGAAAACAAGCCGCGGACTTCTTCCTCGCCCGGGCCGCCGCCGGCAATCACCAAAGTCCATGGAAGCGCATGCAGTTGCGCCAGCGCCTGTGCCAGTACCGTATAGCTTTCGAGTTTGGCTCCCTGCCGCATCATGCCAACTGTCAACAGTTTCAGTCCCTCACCGCCCGACCATGGGTCTGCATTCAGCGGGTCCGAGACAAGCAGCGATGCATCCACAAACGGGTCAAACCACTCGATACGTTCATCAGGCACAAAGCCGGCCAGAAACTCGCGGTCCGAATGTGTCATGACAAAATTCATTGCAGCCGAGGCGATGATGCGCATGGACTGTTCGCGCCATGGCAGCCACTCGCCATTGGGGCCTTGCCCGGTCTTGCAAGGTTCCGCCGTTACCAGCGGGATCGAAAAGCGCGCGCAGATTTCCTCGCCCAGCCAATCAGGTGATTTGTCATAGGGGTGATAAGAGAACCAGAGCGCGGGTACGCCGTCGGTTGCAAATGCCGTGCTCAGCCTGTCGGCCTCGGCAAGTGCCGTTGCCTTTCGCGCAGCCATGTATTCGCTGCCTGCCCGCTTGGAATAGAGGATTTCGCGGCTGGCCTGGAACACATCCAGCCCGGACTTTTGCAACGCCGCAAAAAGCATTCGCGCCATCTGCCTGTCACCCGATGGAATTGGATGGTCCGGCGGCTTCAACGGGGCATAGAATGCGACGCGTGGGGGCAAGGTTTGTTCCAGTGCGGTTTCAACTGTTTTGTGGCGGTTTTCACTTTTTCAATCAAGGTCGCTTCCAGCTTGAGCAGCATGTGCATTTTGGGCTAGAAGATCGGGGTGAAAGGCCTGCTTGTCCGAATGACGCTACGGCAGGCGCGTTGTGAAACTGAACCTTTTTCTTCAAGGCAAAACGAGAAAACGCGCCACCATGAAACGTCTCGAACATGTTCGCATCCTGATGTACAGCCACGACACGTTCGGGCTCGGCCATTTGCGCCGCTGCCGGGCAATTGCCCACGCGATTGTTGATCGGTACAAGGGCGTCAACGTCATCATCATATCCGGATCGCAGATTGCAGGCGCATTCGATTTTCGCGCCCGCGTCGATTTCGTGAAAATCCCCAGTGTCATAAAGCTCTACAACGGCGAGTATGACTCCATTGGCGAGTATATCGACCTTGAAGACATCCTGACCATGCGCAAGCTGATCATCCAGCGCACGGCGGAAGCGTTTCAGCCAGACCTGTTCATCGTCGACAAGGAACCGCTGGGCTTGAAGGGTGAACTGATTCCAACCCTTCAAATGCTCAAGGATTCGCCCGTCAAGACCGTGCTTGGCCTGCGCGACGTCATGGATTCGCCCGATCATCTTGAGCGCGAGTGGACGCCAAAATCCATGCTGGCAAAGATTGCCGAATATTATGACCGCATTTGGGTTTACGGTCCGGAGCAGTTCTGGAACCCGCTGGATGGGCTGAAAGTTCCGCTTGAGGTCGAAAAGCGGCTGCTGCATGTCGGCTGGCTTGAGCGCGAGCTTCCAGCAAGCCAGTTTTCCGATATGCATTTCCTGCCGGACAATTACATCCTTGTGACCGCCGGTGGCGGAGGCGATGGCAGCGCGATGATGGAGCAGGTTCTGGCTGCCCGCGAACATGACTGGCAGAACGACTATCCCATTGTCATGGTGCTTGGCCCGTTCATGAAGTCAGAAAACCGCGAGCGGATCAGGCTGCGGGCCTCACGGCTTGCCAATGTCAATGTCATCGACTTTGAATCGCGGCTGGAAGTCTTGTTGGCCAATTCCGTCGGTGTTGTCGGCATGTGCGGCTACAATACCTTTTGCGAGGTGCTTTCTTTCAACCGCAAGGCGCTTTTTGTGCCGCGCACCCATCCGCGCCAGGAACAGTACATCCGGGCCAGCCGGGCGAGGGAAGTCGGACTTTGCGAAATGCTGACCCCCGAAGAGGCCTCCATCCCCGATGTCATGGCGAGGGCACTTCGCCGGTTGCCGGAACTTGCCGAACCCAGAGTGAGCCTTGCGCCCGGAGACATGGCAGGCCTTGATGTCATTTGCGATGACATTGAAAAACTCGTGAGCGGCACGCGCATTCCGGCCAACCGTCGCAATGCAGAGGGCATCCGGGTCCCCAGCCTTGAAGCCTGATCCCGCCAAGAAACTTGGCATCGTGCTGAAGGGCTATCCGCGCCTGTCGGAAACCTTCATTGCGCAGGAAATCCGGGAACTTGAGCGCGCCGGGTTCAAGATCGACATCATTTCCTTGCGCCATCCCACCGACAAGGCGCGCCATCCGATACACCATGAAATCGAGGCACAAGTTCACTACTTGCCCGAATATGTGCACCAGGAACCCATGCGGGTATTGCGCGCTTGGTGGCAGGCAAGAAAACTTCCCGGATATCCGGCAGCGCGCAAGGCGTTCTTTCAGGACCTGCCGCGCGACTTTACCCCGAACCGCTTTCGGCGTTTCGGGCAGGGTCTGGTACTTGCCGCTGAATATGCGCCCACACTCTCCTTCCTCTACGCCCATTTCATCCATACGCCGACCTCTGCGGCCCGCTATGCAAGCCTGATCACCGCAATTCCCTTTGCCATTTCAGCGCATGCCAAGGACATCTGGACGACGCCCGGCTGGGAACTGTCGCAAAAGCTTGGTGAGTGCCGTTGGTGTGTCACATGCACAGCAGGTGGACAGGCGGAACTGCAAAGCCACGCGCCTGATCCGGCCAAGGTGCATCTGGTCTACCACGGACTGGACCTGTCGCGATTTCCCCCGCCACCGGCCAAGACCGGCCATCGTGCGGCTCCTGTTCAATTTGTGACCGTTGGAAGGGCGGTGAACAAAAAGGGTCTCGACACCCTGGTCTCGGCCCTGGCGTTGCTCCCCGCAGATCTTGATTGGCGCTGGCTGCACATTGGCGGCGGGCCGCTGCGTGAAAAACTCAAGGCGCAAGCCACCAATCTTGGCATTGCGGAAAGGTGTGAATTTGCTGGCTCAAGGGCCCAGTCCGAAGTGCTTGCAGCTTATCGCGGGGCCGATCTGTTCGTGCTGCCCTGCCGGATCGACGATACCGGCGACCGCGACGGCTTGCCCAATGTGATCGTTGAAGCCCAGTCACAGGGCCTCGCGGTATTGACCACTGCGGTTTCCGGCATCCCGGAACTGATCGAAAACGGCGTCAACGGCGTGTTCGTCGAGCCCGATGACACCCAGGGCCTGGCGCTTGAACTGGAAAGGCTGGCACGCGACCCCGCATTGCGCGCAAGCCTTGGCGCTGCCGGGGAGCACAAGGTGCGCAGGCAGTTTGATCACCTCTCCACCATCGGAAAATTGCAAACCCTGCTGGCGGGCGAACTTGCAAAGGCGTGAGGCGGCGAAACAATGAGTGCAAAGCCGGTCGTCCTTTTTTATGTGCAGCACCTTCTTGGCATCGGCCATGTGTTCAGGGCGACAAGGGTTGCCCGCGCACTGGCAGCTGTCGGTGCCAAAGTCCATCTGGTCTGGGGCGGAACCCGCATGCCGTCGATGGATTTTTCAGGCCTTGAAGTCACCTTCCTGCCGCCGGTGCGTTCGATAGGCGAGAGCTTTTCGGGCCTCGTGCACCCCGATGGATCGCCCTTTGGCGAACAGGAAATGGCTACGCGCCGCGACCAGCTTCTGGCATTGTTCGAAAACCTTCGCCCCGAAATGGTCATCACAGAGGCCTTCCCTTTCGGTCGCCGTCAGATGCGCTTTGAACTGGTGCCGTTGATGCAGGCAGCACGCTACGCGCCGTGGAAGCCGGTGACCGTCGCCTCCATACGCGACATCATGCAGGAGGGCAGGGCGCAAAACAGGGTCGAGGAATCCCTGCAATATTTCGATGAATGGTACGACTGGCTGCTCGTGCATGGCGACCCGCAGCTCATCACCATTGAGGAAACGCTGCAGGGTGCGCGACAATTGCTTTCGCGTGTGAAGTACACCGGTCTGGTGACACCCGATACGCCTGACCTTGGCGTGCCGCCGAGCATCTCGGCAGACGTTGTGGTTTCCGCCGGCGGCGGTGCCGTAGGCCACGCGCTCACTGCGGCAGCAATCGGTGCAAATGCACATTGCAAGAAACTTCCCGCAAACTGGCTTTTGATAGTTGGCCCGGAGCGTGCCGAGGCGGATTTCATTGCGTTGAAGGATGCAGCCGGGTCTGGCATGCGGGTCGAACGGTTTGTTCCAGACATGGCAAGGGTGCTGGCTGGTGCCAAGGTTTCCGTTTCGCGCGCCGGGTACAATACGGTTGGCGATCTGCTGCGCGCAAAGTGCCGTTCGGTGCTGGTGCCGTTCATTGGCGGACGCGAAACCGAGCAGTTGCGCCGTGCAGAAATCCTCAGCAAGCACGGCCTTGCGTTGATGCTTCAGGACGAGGGTCTGTCACCGCAACGCCTTGGCCAAGCCGTTGATGCAGCATGTGATCTGCCGCCGCTTGGCAGTTCGATTGATCTCTCTACCGATGGCGCGAAAACTTCGGCCAAACTGCTGATGGAAATGCTCCAAGGTCGGCCAGCTTCCTGACAACAGTTTCCGGCCAGTTTACAATCGTTCCAAACAGTTGAAAACACGGCCATTTTTGTTTGACTTGGCTCAAAGCCCATCTTATCGCAGGCTGGTAAACCTTAGCGCGCCGCCTTGAACGGCGCAGGATGGAGAAGACCATGAAGAACCTGACGCGATATCGCGCGGTGCGCCTTGGCGCGCTTGCCGCACTTACCCTGACATTGGCAACCGGCATTTCCGCAAGCAGCGTGCTTGCCCAGGAAGTCAACATTTACTCCTATCGCCAGCCCGAACTCATTCAGCCGTTGATGGATGCCTTCACGGCGGAAACCGGCATCAAGACCAACGTGCTTTTTCTTGACAAGGGCCTTGAAGAACGCATCGAGGCGGAAGGCGCTAACTCCCCCGCCGACGTCATTTTGACCGTTGATATCGGCCGGCTCGACAACGCAAAGGCCAAGGGCATCACCCAGCCGGTTGCCGACCCGGCGCTCGATGCCAACATTCCCGCGCAGTATCGCGATGCCCAGGGCCACTGGTTTGGCCTCACCATCCGCGGCCGGGTGGTTTATGCCTCGAAGGAACGGGTTGCCCAGAACGAGATCACCTATGAGGAACTGGCCGATCCCAAGTGGAAGGGCAAGATCTGCGTGCGCGACGGTCAGCATGTCTACAACATCGGGCTGATCGCTTCGATGATCGCCAACAAGGGTGCCGAATTTACCGAAAGCTGGCTTGCCGGCGTTCGGGACAATCTGGCCACCAAGCCGGCTGGCGGCGACCGCGACCAGGCAAAGGCGATTTTCTCCGGCGAATGCGATATCGGCCTTGGCAACACTTATTATGTTGCCCTGATGCAGACCAATGAAAAGGAAACCGAGCAGAAGGACTGGGCCTCCTCGATCAAGGTGCTGTTCCCCAACGCCGCCGACCGTGGCACGCATGTCAACATCTCCGGCATGTCGATGGCAAAGAACGCACCGCACAAGGAAGAAGCCCTTAAGCTGATGACCTTCCTTGCAAGCCCGAAGGCGCAGGAAATCTATGCCAGCCAAGTATTTGAGTACCCGGTGGCCCCTGGAACCGCACCTTCTGAAATCGTCAAGGCGTTTGGCGAGATCAAGCCTGACACTCTGGCCATCGGCGAAGTTGCCAAGTTCCGCAAACAGGCCTCCGAACTGGTCGACAAGACCGGTTTCAACAACGGCCCGCAAAGCTGATTGGCTGTGACAATGAAATGAAAACGCCGGCCAGATGGCCGGCGTTTTTATATTTTAGGAAGCAGATTCAAGCTGCCAGCAGTTCGTACTCTATACCACCCGGGCTCTTGCTTGCTTTGATCTCGATTTTGCTGTTGTGCAAAGTCGAACCTACCCGCTTTGAGATTTCAACAATCGAAACGCCAATTTCTAGCGAAAGACTCTCCTTCGCCAGAAGGCGGATGATTGTTTCCGCAGCCTCGTCAATCTCAATCTCCCCGCGTTCCCAACGCCCGATAGTCTGTCCATCTCGGTGCACGACTTTTGCCAACTGCGCTTGGGACAAGCCCATTTCGGAACGAATGAAACGAAGCTCTGTCCCATTCATCCCATGCTCGTGGCTGACGATACCGAGCGCAATCACCCTGTGGAGTTGATTGATAGCAGGGATGGTAATCGTCTTTTCGCCTGCAACATCCGCTTCAATTGGGACACCCGTAATGTAGACGTTGTCGAGCCCACTTTCGGTGTAGTGATACGTGTTCATTCTTGTTCTCCTATGATCGATCCTGCCCTCGTTTGCTTCTCATCGACAAACATCACAGTTACGATCTTTATGGTGTATCTGCGAAGATCGGAGATAACGCAGCATCCGATTTCGCGGCTAGGCGTGTTTGGAGTGACCGTTTGAATGACGTACCTAAAGTAGCCATTCATCATAGCTGCAGCAGCTTTTTGCTGAACAAATCCACGTTTCAGCACATAAAGCACGTCTGATTGGATTATTCCCCGTTCCGCCAATCTTTCGCGACAGTGAAGCTGATATGCTAATGTGAGCTGGTCGTTTCTCGCGATTTTGTTGATCTGCCGAGTGGCTTCTGCCTCACTCCAAGGCTGCGTGTCATTTCCCATTTCCTCGGTCGGTCCATTCACGATTTATGCACAATGCATATATCATGGTGATATGTGGTGATACAAAAAAATTCTTAAAGGGTTAATTTTTTCGCTATCATTTTTTCGCATTGCGTTTAGGTCACACAGATAATTTGGGTAGCTGAATCAGTGTGGTGCCAATTTGACCCAAAAACTCTCGCTTCTCGTCGCCGGAATGACCGGGCTGCGCCATGACGGGCGTTTCGTCGAGCCCAACCTTGATGGGACGCCGGGCGACTATATCTCGTTCGATTCCTGGGAATGGCCGCAGGGTGTCGGCCTTTACGGCCTTGCGCAGTTGTGGCGGCAAACCTCCGACCCGGCCCTGCTGGCTTTGCTCGAAGGCTGGTACGACCGCCAGATTGCCGCTGGCCTGCCGGCTATCAATGTCAACACCACCGCGCCCATGCTGGCGTTGTCGATGCTCTGGGCCGACACAAGGCTCGATCGCTATGCCCCAGTGCTCAATGACTGGGCGGATCGCTGCATGAAAGAATTGCCGCGCACGAACGAGGCGGGCTTCCAGCACGATGTTTCCGACAAGGTCAACAAGGGTGAATTGTGGGACGACACCCTGTTCATGGTTGCGCTTTTCCTTGCAAGTTTCGGCGAGGCCAGCGGCAGGCGCGAACTGGTTGACGAGGCGGCGCGGCAATTTCTGGTGCACACACGCTACCTTGCCGACACCACAACCGGGCTGTGGTTTCACGGCTGGACTTTCGAAGGCAGGCACAATTTTGCCCGGGCGCGCTGGGCACGCGGCAATGCATGGATAACGGCTGGCGTGCTGGACCTGTTTGAACTTTGCAGTTTGCCTGTTCCCGTACGCCAGTTTCTGCAAGGCGTTCTTGCAAGCCAGGTCGAGGCATTGTTGCAATGGCAGCGCCCGTCGGGCGCTTGGACCACGCTGGTTGACGATCCGCAATCTTATGAAGAATTGTCGGCGACCGCCGGTTTCGGCTACGCTCTGCTCAAGGGCGCAAGGCTGGGGGTTGGCGATGCCCGCTGGCTGGCGGCAGGCAAAAAAGCCTTGGCTGCGGTACTTGCGAATATCGGTGAAGACGGTACGCTGAACAACGTTTCCTACGGAACGCGAATGGGGCATGACTTGCAGTTTTACCGCGATATTCCGCTCCAGCCGACCGGTTATGGCCAGGCATTGGCGATTCTTTGCCTGGCAGAGGCCGCAAACCACCCGGAATTGGCCAATTTGACAGGAATTTCCAAATGACAATGCAGGTGCGCTACGGCGCTTCACCAGCAGACATCGACGGCATGGACACTGCCAGCTTGCGCGGCGAGTTCATGGTCGAGAGCCTGTTCATGCCCGGCAAGCTGATGATGGCCTACACCCATCTCGACCGGATGATCGTTGGTGGTGCATGCCCGGCCGGAGATACGCTTTCCTTCGGTGATGGCAAGGAAGTTGGCACCCCGAATTTCTTCGACGCGCGCGAAATGGGCATTGCCAATCTTGGAGCTGCGGGCACCATCATCGTTGGTGGCAAGCGTTTCGATCTTGCCAACCGCGACGTGTTGTATGTCGGGCGCGGAACCAAATCCGTAACGCTCGAAAGCGCTGATCCGCACAATCCCGCATGGTTTTACATGAACTCGGTACCGGCGGGTGCAGATTTGCCAACCTGCCTCATCACCCGTTCGCAATCAAAGATCCTCAATCTGGGTGAAGCGGCGCGGGCCAATGTGCGCAGCCTCGCCATGTATATCCACCCGGAAGTCTCGCCGTCTTGCCTGTTGTTGATGGGCATCACCGACCTTGCGCCCGGAAGCATCTGGAACACCATGCCGCCGCATCTACACGAGCGGCGGATGGAGGCATATTGCTATTTCAACATGGCGTCTGTGGACCGCGTCATCCACCTGATGGGCAGGCCCGACAACACCCGTCACCTGATCGTTGCAAATGGCGATGTAGTTCTGTCTCCTGCATGGTCGATCCATATGGGAGCAGGCACAGGACCCTATGCATTCGTTTGGGGAATGACAGGCGAGAACCAAGCCTATGGCGACGTTGATCCCGTTGCGATTGCACAGTTGCGTTGAGATTGGGCACAGTGACCTTGAAGAACACACACAATTCCGCCCTGCGCCACGACTTGCTTCCGGGCAAGCCGGTGGCTTGGTGGCAGCTCGGCAAGACCTCCGAAAAGCGATACGACACGCCGGACATTCCAATGTCGGGCGAAATGGATCCGTTCTTTTTCGTGACCAAACACAAGAATTTCATTCCGCATGAATATCCATGCCGCACGCAATTTGCCGCCGAACGGCGAGCCAAGCGCCCACACGAGCATGGCCGTTTCCACCACGCCCGCAACTGGCTGCCGTTCGGCTCGCCTCGGGTGGATCTGTCTGGTTTCTGGTTTCGCCCGACCATTCTCGGCACCTGGGCGCGAACCATTGTCGAAGCGCAGTCTGCGGGCCCGGCAAGGCTGAAGCTCGCCACTTGCGGCGGGGCGATCCTGTTCGTGAACGGCGCGGAAATCGGCTGGATGGCGCCCTACAGCCGCAATCTGGAAGCGGCGCAGATTTTCGATGTGGAGTTCGCCGAAGGCCCTAACGAGATTGAACTGTGGTTCGATGACCTCGCAGAGCGCGATGCACGCTATTATTTCCAGATGGATTACCTGTCCGGTCCCAAGGCGTCTACAGCCCTTGGGGCAGGCAATGATGAAGCGGTTGCAAGCGCAATTGTGAATGCGCTGTCCACAATGCACTTTGAAAGTCCGTCCTACACCAGCGGCGAAGTTGCGCTGGAATTTGCCGAAGCTATGCCCGCCGATGTCGAGGCCGAAATCGGCATTGAGGGCGACTTCATGTCGATCGAACATTTCCGGCTTGAACGGCATATATCTTCCGGCCAGACCCGCCTTGTTGTGGATGATGCGGCTAATCTGCCCAGCGACTTTCGCCATTTCAACGTGACGCTGAAGGCTGGCGGTTTTTCCGCAGGCCGGGTGTTTGGCGTGGAAATTTGTCAGGCGCACGAGCAGGGCGAGCCGCCTGCAACGCTGGAAGCGCGCATCGGTGAAACCCTCAATTGGGTGTCCGAACATTCCGAAGCCGATACGGTGCGGGTGATTGCCCGCCTCGCCACGGGCCGCAAAGGCACGGATACAGAGGCGATGATCGACGCCATGCTGCCGGCGATCGAGGATTGCCACGATTGCGCCGATTTCATTCTGGTGCCGCTGTTGTGGACCCGTTCGCAATTTGCAGCAGAATTGTCGGGCGAGAGTGTTGCCTGCATCGACCGTGCAATCCTCGACTACCGATACTGGATGGATGAGCCGGGCAATGATGTGCAGTGGTATTTCTCGGAAAACCACGCGCTTTTGTTCCATACCGCAGCATACATCGCCGGGCATTTGTTGCCCGATGAGACCTTCCGCAGGTCAGGCCGCAAGGGCAGCGAACAATCGGCAGTCGGTGCTGCGCGTGTGCGGGCTTGGCTCGACCATTTCGAGGCATGGGAAATGGCCGAGTTCAATTCGGCTCCCTATTTCCCGATTGATCTCAAGGGCTTGACTGCGTTGTATGCCCTGTCGCCGGATGAGGATATCTCGCAGCGCGCCGGCAAGGCAATCATCCGCCTTTTGCAGGTCGTGGCCAATTCCGCCCATCATGGCGTCGTTACCGCCGCGCAGGGCAGAAGCTACGAGCACACCCTTCGGGCCGGTCGCACACTCGAACTGTCGGCGATTGCCCGAATGCTCTGGGGCAGGGGAAATTATGGCCGGCGCTACCACTGCCTGCCGCAACTGGCGCTGTGCATCCGCGACCACGGGCTTAAGGTTCCAGCTGATCTGGCGCAGATCGCCTCGATTGCCGAGGGCAAGTCGCAGGAATGGTGCTTTGCGCAGGGCCAGGACAATTTTGCGCGGCTTTACCATCACAAGAGCGCCGACCACGCGATGGGATCGGCCGCTGCCTACCGCTGGAACCAGTGGGGCTATCAGGAAACCGTGCTGCATCTTCGCCTCGGGCGCAATCCCGATGCGCAAATCTGGATCAACCAGCCCGGCGAACTCATCCATTCGGGCTATGCGCGGCCTTCCTATTGGGGCGGCTGCGCCATGCTGCCACGCGTGCACCAGTACCGCGACCTCGCCATCGTCCTGTTCGAAGGGCAGGAGCCGCAACCGCCACTTTCGCATGCATGGTTCCCGCAATCCGCCTTTGATGAAGTGCGCCTCAACGGCTCCAACGCGGCGGTGCGTGGCGGCGATGGCCTTGCCCTGCTGAAGGGCGGTGCACCGCTCGTCCTTGTTGGTGAAGGTCCAACTGCCGGAAATGAACTGCAGCAGGCCGGACTTTCAACCCGCTGGATCATCCGGCTGGGGGATGTGACCAACCATGGCGGCCTTGAAGGCTTCACAGACCGCTTTGCAGGCCTGAACATCGATGGACAAAAAGCCGGAACCCTGTCGGTCAACGACCCGGATTATGGCATTATCCGTTTCCATTCCGATGGGGTTGTCGAAGCTGAAGGCCGACGAATTGACCCGCAGGACTGGACCGTGAAAGGTTCCCGTGCAAACCTGCTTTCCGGGAGAACCAATTGAGAAAAAGACCAGACCTTTGAAAAGGGGAACCTGGCCAGACGCGAACGAAACCTGATCGAGTTTTCTGGAGGAGAACGAAAAATGACTAAAATGAAATCCCTGCTTGGCGCCGTTGCGCTCAGCCTTTGCGCATCAACGGCCATGGCCGGCGATGTGCGCATAATGTGGTATTCGGACGGCGTTGAAGGCGACGTCATGAAGGACCTGGTTGACCGGTTCATGAAAGAAAATCCGGGCATCAATGTCATTCTCGACAACGTTGCCTACAAGGTTGTTCAAGAACAATTGCCGGTGGAACTGGAAGCAGGTTCAGGACCCGACATTGCCCGTGTCACCAACATCAAGGCGCTGGCCGACCATTGGCTTGACCTGACCCCGCATGTCGCGGACCCAGCGTATTGGCAGGCAAATTTTGGCGACCAGTTCGACTGGATGCGCCCCGATGGGTCGACCGCCATTCCTGGTTTCATGACACAGATCACCCTGACCGGCGGCTTTGCAAACAAGACCTTGTTTGATCAGGCCGGTGTTCCGCTTCCCGGCGAGAATGCAACTTGGGACGAGTGGGTTGAAGCTGCCGGCAAGGTCCAGGACAGCCAGAAGCTCAATGCGGCGATCGCGATTGACCGTTCAGGCCACCGCATTTCCGCACCGAACGTTTCCTTTGGTTCCAACTACATTGGCGCGGACCGGTTGCCCGGACCGCTTGATGATGGTGCCAAGGCGTTCGCCGAAAAGCTGGTCAAGTGGACAGCCGACGGCCGGATGAACAAGGAAATTTGGGTTTCTGCAGCCGGCACCACCTATCGCCCGGCAATTGACGATTTCGTCAATGCGCAGATTGCCTACTACTATTCCGGCTCATGGCAGATTTCGGCACTTTCCACAAAAATCGGAAAGAACTTTGACTGGGTGGCAACTGGTTCGCCATGCGGCTCGACTGCCTGCTCCGGTCTTCCGGGCGGCGCTGCGCTGGTCGGCATCAAGTACACCAAGAACGCTGCCGAAGTCGGCAAGGTCATGGACTTCCTTGGCCGCGAAGACATCGTGCGTGAATTCACCGAGCGCACCTTGTTCCTGCCCGCCCACAAGGGCGTCATTGCCGGCAAGATCGATTTCAAGACCGATGATGCCAACGTCAAGGCGGCTTTGGAAAACTTCGTGGCGGCAACAACGAAGGTCCACCTGAATGCTGGCGCTCTGCCGGCATGGAAGTGGGGCTCGGTCTATTACGGGGCGCTCGTCACCCGCATAAGCCAGGTAATGGCTGGTGAAATGCCGCTCGCCGATGCGTATGTGAAGATCGACGAGGATATCAAGGCGAAGGTCGAAGAAGCCACGAAGAAGCAGTAAGAAAGAGCAAGGTCGATGGCGAACGCCTTGACCACGCTAAACGAAAAGGCCGGTGCCATGATTATGGCACCGGTCCGTCTGCTTGCGATGGCTTTTGATCCGCCATTGCGTGTCTGGCAGAAATGGACCGGCCAAAACGGCATGGCGGCATTCTTTCTGGCGCCGAACCTTGCCGTTTTCGGCATTTTTGTCTTGTTCCCGCTTTTCATCAATTTTGCCTATTCGATGACTGGCGGCGCTGCGCTTTTCCTTGAAGATCGCGTCTATGTCGGAGCCGACCAATACCAGCGGCTCTTCACCTGCGCGTCCTATCTGGACCCCAAGGGGTGTGCGGAAGACCTGTTCTGGACAGCCGTGTGGAACACCGGTCTGTTCGTTGTGCTGCAGGTCGCCCTCATGACGATCGTCGCGCTGATCACAGCCCTGGTCCTCAACCGCGATTTGCGTGCGCGTTCATTCTGGCGGGCGGTGTTCTTTTTCCCCGTATTGCTGTCGCCGGTTGTCGTTGGCCTCATCTGGCGCTGGATATTGCAGCGTCAGGGCCTGCTGAACTACGGCATGATTGAAATGGGGTTCGAGCCGATTTCGTGGCTTGCCGAACGCAACTGGGCATTCACTGCTGCAATCCTTGTATCCGTCTGGGCGCATGTCGGCTTTTACGCATTGATCCTGCTTGCCGGATTGCAGGCCATCCCGCGCGATCTTTATGAAGCCGCCGAGATGGACGGCACCCGGCCGGCACGCATGTTCTGGCGCATCACGCTGCCATTGCTCGCGCCAAACCTTTTGGTGGTTCTCGTACTCACGCTCATTCGTGCCGTGCAGATTTTCGATGAGGTTTATGTCCTCACCGGCGGCGGTCCGGGAACCAGCACGCTATTCATCACCCAGTACATTTACGAGGTGGGCTTTGCCTCGCTGCTGCGCAATCCGGGGCTTGCTTCGGCCGCGTCAATCCTGATGGGGGGAGTGCTGGTTGTGCTGACCCTCATTCAGCTTGGCATCGCCCGGCGCAACGAAATGCGGAGCGGCAAGGGATGAGTTCTGTCTGGCAATTCCTCACCCGGCGGCGCAGCGGCAAGGCGTTTGACTGGACCGACGCCTTCACCTGGTTCTGGCTGATCGGCGGCGTCATCATGATGTTCGGCCCGGCTGTTTGGCTGGTCAACTCCTCGTTCAAGACACCGGCAGCGCTTGCGGAGTTTCCGCCATCAATCCTGCCCTATGTAACTGCGCAGGCGGTTGTGGCTGGCCAAGACAAGCCGCTCGATCTTTACGAAGTCACCGATGAGGCGGGCAATGTGCGTGTGCTGGCTGAAATCCGCCGCATCGGTATTGTTTCGCAGATGGTCGACCCGGCAAAGCCCGAGGAAATCATCAAGGTACCCATCGACAAGCGCAAGCCGAAGAGGAGTGTTTCCTTCTCGTTCGACAATTACGTCAAGCCGTTCCTCGCGTTTGATTTCTTCCTCTATTTGCGCAATTCGGTGTTCGTGACTGTCATGGCCACGGTGATCACACTCATCACCAATTCCATGGCGGCCTTCGCGCTGTCGAAATACAATTTCACCGGCAGATCATTTGTAATGCTGTTGATCATCGCCACGCTGATGGTGCCGCTGTCGGTCATTCTGGTTCCGCTCTATTCCGTCATTTCGGCCATGGGCCTTTTCAACTCGCTTTGGGGCGTCATCCTGCCGACCGTCGCCACACCGACCGGGGTGTTCATGTTGCGGCAATACATGCTGACGATCCCCGATGAACTGCTGGATGCAGCCCGCATGGACAAGGCGTCCGAATGGCAGATCTACTGGCGCATCATCCTGCCGCTAACCGCGCCCGCCCTGGCTGTGCTGGCAATTTTCTCAGTGGTCTGGCGCTGGAATGATTTCCTGTGGCCGCTGATCGTCCTGTCGCGCAAGGAATATTACACGCTTCAGGTAGGCCTCAACGTTTATGCCGGCGAGTTGAATGTCGAATGGCATTACATCCTCGCCATGACCGTTGTTACGATGATCCCGGTCGTCATCGTTTTCATATTCCTGCAAAAATTCATCACGGCCGGCATCGCCGGAACCGGATTGAAATAGGAGCATCAAGGTGAGCCGCATTACGCTCGAAAAGGTCGCCAAGCGCTTCGGCAACGTGGCCGTATTGCACGAGATCGACCTCGCCATCGAGGACGGGGAACTGGTGGTTTTCGTGGGTCCGTCGGGTTGCGGCAAGTCCACGCTATTGCGGTTGATTGCCGGTCTCGACAAGCCCAGCTCCGGCCAGATCGCCATTGACGGCAAGATTGTCAACGACATCGCTGCGGCTGACCGCGGCCTTGCAATGGTCTTCCAGTCCTACGCGTTGTATCCGCACATGAGCGTTCGCCAAAACCTTGCCTTTGGTCTTGAGAATGCACATTTGCCGCGCGCCGAAATCGACAAGCGGCTGGCGGAAGCTGCGCGAATGCTGGCAATTGAACCCTATCTTGACCGCAAACCCGGCCAGCTTTCCGGCGGTCAGCGGCAGCGTGTCGCGATTGGCCGCGCCATCGTCCGCTCGCCAACAGCCTTTTTGCTGGATGAACCCTTGTCAAACCTGGACGCCGAATTGCGCGGCTCGATGCGCGCAGAACTCAGCGCGTTGCACCAGCGTCTTGGCACGACGATGATCTATGTCACGCACGACCAGATCGAAGCGATGACGCTGGCCGACCGCATCGTCGTCTTGCGCGCCGGCCGGGTGGAGCAGGTCGATACCCCGCTGAACCTTTACAACAAGCCGGCAAACCGGTTTGTGGCCGGGTTTATCGGTGCGCCTGCAATGAATTTCTCGCCTGCCAAGGTGCGCGCCTCGGGCAATGGCGTGCTCACCGCATCCTGCTTCGGCGGCGAGGCGGAACTGAATGGCGAAGCTTCCGCCGATTCGTCAATCACGGTTGGTGTTCGCCCGCACCATTTGCGCCGCGCTACCGGCAATGGCGGCATCGAAACGAAGGTTGAACTCATTGAGTCCCTTGGCGCGGAAACGGTGGTTCATTGCCGCACGGCAGACGATGTACAGTTGATTGCTGTTTTGTCCGGGCAAGAAAACCTGAAGCCGGGAGACGCCATCAAGCTGGCATTCGAGCGCGATGAAACCCATGGCTTTGACAGCGACGGAAAGCGCTTGGCCGGCAATTGAACTCAGCCCAGATGCTGCTTGAAAAAAGCCAGCACCGCTGCACGCATTGCCGGCGTTTCGACATGGCCGCTATCGGTCTCGCGAATTTCCATCAGCGAATTTGCTGCGCCTGATGCTGCATAAGCCGCCCGCAACTGTGCAAGCGCCGCGTCGGCGGCGTCCTTCGGCGTCAGCGGATCGAGATCACCAATGCACACAAGCTGCGGCCTTGGCGCGATCATCCCGGCAATCTCGCCATTGCCGGCAATTTCCAACAGCCCCGGAATGGTGAGGTAAATGCCGTGCAGGACATGGGCACCCGACCCAATGAGGCGAGCGAAATCGGCAAAGCAGCATTCATGCGCCACCGCTGCTATTCGCTCATCAACTGCGGCCAGCCAATAGCCGAGCGTTGCTCCCATCGATATGCCGAAACAGCCGATGCGCGCTGCGTCAACATCGGGACGTGCCGCAAGCCAGTCGAGCGCTGAAGTCAGTTCGCCGAGCATTTGCCCCGCAAGGCTTCGGCCATGCCACAACGCTGCCTTGGTTGCAGCGCTTTCGCTCTGACCCTGCCGCTCGCCAAAACAGGGCAGGTCAATGCAGAGCGAGATGTATCCTTGTGCCGCAAATACCGGGCCTGGCGGCGACTGCAGGGCAGGGCGTCCTTCGATGAGCTCACTTGCCCCGATATGGTATCGGTTGCCATGGGCGTGGATAAGCAGGATCGCAGGTAGTGCGCCAACAGCGCCAACTGGCCTTGTCAGGAAGGCGCGCACGCTTTCGCCGCCCGCGGTTTTGAAAACCAGATGCTCAATTTCAAATCCGTCGCCGCTCATGATCGTTGTGCTGACGGGCGACAAATGATGCATGCCGATCTCAAACATCTGGCGAAGGCGGGCGGTGTCTGGCATGAAGGAGTATCCGGCAGGAGCGTTGAACAATGACCCACAATAAGCTGTTTTCCCTCGAAGGCGAGTGCGCCCTTGTAACCGGCGGCGCTGGCGGCATCGGCAAGGCAATTGCCATTGCGCTCGCCAATGCAGGTGCGCATGTGGCGATCACCACAAACCGCAGCCCCGGCGATGAAACGCTGGCAGCCATTCGTGAAGCCGGGCGAAAGGCGCACGCTGTCGCCACCGATCTTTCAGAGCTGGACACAGCAGGCGCGACCGACGTGGTTGCCAATGCGGCGCAAGCGCTCGGCAAGCTTTCGATCCTTGTCAACAATGCTGGAATTGTCCGCCGCATGGAAGCTGCACAGCACAGCGAGGAAGACTGGCAGGCAGTGATGGACACCAACCTCAATGCCGTGTGGCGGCTTTCGCAGGCGGCGGGCCGCCAGATGCTTGAGGCCGGTCATGGCAAGATCGTCAACATCGCCTCGTTGCTTTCGTTTCAGGGTGGCATTCGCATTCCGGGTTATGCCGCTGCAAAGCATGGCGTCGCTGGCCTCACCAAGGCGCTGGCAAATGAATGGTCCGGCAAGGGCGTCAATGTGAACGCGATTGCGCCCGGCTATATCGTCACCGACAACACCACAGCCCTGCGGGCGGATCCCGAACGCTATCGGCAAATCCTTGAGCGTATCCCGGCAGGGCGTTGGGGCGAGGCAAATGAAATCGCCGGAACTGCGGTGTTCCTGTGTTCGCCTGCCGCCAATTATGTCCACGGCCATGTCATGGCGGTCGATGGGGGCTGGCTGGCGCGCTAGCCGCACCCGAAGGCGATTTCCTGTCGGGCGAATTCCGGCTGATGCTCGCGCGCCAGCTTGAATGCCGGCGGATGCGGCCAACCCATTTCCCGCGCCACCAATATGCCCAGCAGCAGGATCGCATCCGGTTCATGCAGCACCAGCGCGGCAGGCGCGATGTTGCGGTGGATGAGCTCCAGCAGCACCGCCGAGGCCGATGATGAGCCGATGGTGCCTGGCAAAAGAAGAACGGTTCCGGCAATCATCTGCCCGTGCTGCGGATGGCGCACGTCCACGATGCGCGAAGTGGAAGGATCAACCCCGCCCCAGAAGCTGATCGGCGCATCCAGCGCCATGCCGGCAGCCCTGCCACCAGTGCCCGCGACCAGCACCGGCGCTGTCTGTCTTTCCCCACCTGAAATCTGCAGGAAACCCGGTGATTCAGCCATGAACCACCCTCGCCTTGATGGCGCTTTCAACGCAATCGGCTAGCGAGCCGAACACCACGCCATAGCCGGTATTGCCCGGCGCATAATGGGCAAACTTGCCCGAATTGGTCATCAATACGCCGGAAGGCAAATCCGCCATGATTGGCGTCACCACCACGCAGGTATCAACCACAATGGTGATGCCGGATGCTTCAAGAGTTGACCGCAGATTGCCCTGTTCGAGCAGGCCAAGCACGTGCCGCCCGGTGCAGGCATAAAATGGCACCGCCAGCTTGCGCCCTGCAATAAGACCGGCGAGGCGGCTGAATTCGGCAAACGACAAATGCGGGCTGCCGATTGCGATGGCGTCGATGTGCCCAGCATCCTTGACCGTCGCCATCGCCAGCAATTGCGCGCGGAAATCCTCGGGGCTGATTTTCATGGTTTCGAGCGGCGGCTGCATGGCCAGCGCGGTCTGCGCATCGGGTGCTTCCGGCGTAACGCCCGCCATGTGAAACAAGCCAACCCCACCGCTAGAGGCGGCCGCCGCGCCAAATGCCTTCAACCTGTCTTCATCCGGCATCACGGCAAGTCCGGTGACCACGCCGACCGCCTCGCCAGCCAGCCTTCCGTAAAGGCTGCCGGTGACCGGCCAGAAGCTTTCTTCATGCTGCAATTCAACGGGCAGCGCCGAGACGTCGAACACGAAACGGGCCAGCCTGTTTTCCGGCAAGTGCAGCCCGGTGCGCGGCGCCTTTCCGGTGATGGCGCAGGCGATATCGAGATAATCGCCATAGCGGTTGGTTCGCGCTCCCAGCACCGAATTGCAAAACACCACGGCATTGGATTCGCCCCAGGCAACATCGGTTCCAATGCCTGGGCGGTGGCCCGCCTGATAGGGCGCGCAGGTCCATGTCGGTTCGCAGCCGATTGACAAATAAGCCCGCATCAGCCGGCGTGCCATCTCCCGCTCATGTGCTGGAAGCCTGTTGGTGGAGCAGCCGGTCAGGTCGAGCGCTCCGACATTCAGCGTGGCACGAACCCCTGCGCGTGCACCCATCGCGACCAACCGCTCGGCAAACAGTGTGCCGCTGTCGCCGTGGTACAGCGCACCGTCGATGTGGGCTGATTGGACACTCACCAGCGACTTGGCACCGAGCAATCGTGCGCTGTCACAAACAAGGCGCATGGCCATGGCTGCGCCTTCGCCGCTTGCGCCCGCAAGCAAGGCTGCTTCTTCGGGCGAAAGGGCAAGCTGCATCACATCTTCTCCCGGCGCATTTCAAGCCCGCATCTTTTCACCCGACGGGTCAAATGGCGGATCGACCAGAATGCGCGCAGACCGGCGTTCGCCCATGATCTCGATCTCGAACATGCCTTCGCCGGTTCCGCCAGCCAGTGCCGCCGGAACATAACCTTGCGCCATCGAAAGCTGGACATGGTGAGCGTAGCCGCCGGAGGTGATCCAGCCAACTACCCGCCAGTCGCCATCGACAATGCCGCCTTGCGTGTTGCGGGGCGAGGCTTTGCCATCCGGACCAAAGCGCGGTGCGCCATATCCGTGCGGCGGGTCAATCGTGCCGTGGTCCTTGTTGCCAACCTTGGCCCACACCGGCTCGTCGCCCATCACGTCAGCATTGGTCGCGTCCACCGCAAAAGAAACCCGCATCCGCTTGGGCCCGTCGACATGTTCGCGCGCTGCCGCCTCGCGCCCGATGAAATCATTCTTCGACAGCTTGATGAAGCGTTCCATCCCGCCCTCGAACGGGCCGTAGATCGGGCGCAATTCGCGGTACCAGGTCGGGAAGTTTTTCTCCAGCCGCATCGACAGCAGCGCCCGCATCCCGAAATCGGCGATGCCAAACTCCGCGCCCGCTTCCTTGATCGCGTGGTAGACGCGCTGCTGGTAGGCAGGTTCCATCCAGATTTCATAGCCAAGGTCGCCGGTATAGGTGATGCGGTTGACCATGCAGGGCGCGCCGCCGATGTCCATCCTGCGGAAATCCATGAAGCGGAATGCGGCATTGCTGACATCGTCGTCGGTCAACTTTTCCAGCACCTTTCGTGATAGCGGCCCGGCGATCGATAGCCCGACCAACGTCTGGTCGTAGCGATGAAGGCGCACCGAACCGTCCTTCGGCAGATGCTGGCCGAACCAGCGCATGTGATAGCGCTGCGCCGCTGACGAACCCCAGATCATGAAATCATCTTCGCCGGTCTTGGCGATGGTGAAATCACCGATCAGCTTGCCGGTCTCGTTCAGCATCGGCGTGAGGACAATGCGCCCGGTCTTTGGCATGGTGTTGGTCATCAGATGCGAAAGCCAGGCTTCCGCGCCTTCGCTCGTCACGCGGTACTTGGCGAAATTGGCAATCTCGGTGACCCCGACCCGTTCGCGGGCCGCGCGCACTTCATTGCCTACATGCTCGAAATCATTCGAGCGCAGGAAGGAGACCACGTCCCTGGGTTCGCTGCCCTTGGGTGCGAACCACAGCGGCGTTTCAAGCCCCCAGCTATCGCCCATCACCGCATTGTTGTCGCGCACCATGACATCGTAAAGCGGCGTCGTTTGCGCCGGGCGGGCTGCGGGCAGTTCCTCGTTGGGGAAACGGATCGAGAAGCGGCGCGAATAGTTCTCGCGAACCTTCGCATTGGTGTAGCGAAGTGTTGCCCACTCGCCGAAGCGGGCGACGTCCATGCCCCAGATGTCGGCCCCCGGATCGCCATTGACCATCCACTCCGACAAGGCGAGGCCGACACCGCCGCCCTGACTGAACCCGGCCATTACCGCGCACGCGCACCAGAAATTGGTGAGGCCGGGAACTGGCCCGACCAGCGGATTGCCATCAGGCGCGAACGTGAACGGCCCGTTGATGATCTGCTTGATGCCCGCCTTTTCGATGGCCGGGAAATGCTTGAACCCGATTTCCAGCGAAGGCGCGATGCGGTCGATGTCGGGCGCCAGCAATTCATGACCGAAATCCCAGGGCGTGGTTTTTGGCGACCACGGTTTGCAGGCTTTTTCATAGGTGCCAAGCAGGATGCCGTTGCGTTCCTGCCGCGTGTAGATTTCACCCTTGAAATCGATGACGCCGATCATCTCGCGTCCGGTCGACTGGTTGAATTCGATGACTTCCGGCATGTCTTCGGTCAACAGGTACATGTGCTCCATGGCAAGAAGCGGCAATTCCAGTCCGACCATCCGGCCGATCTCGCGCGCCCAAAGCCCGCCGCAATTGACCACATGCTCGGCCTTCACGGTTCCCTGTTCGGTCACGACGTTCCACATGCCGTCGCTGTTTTGCGTGAGTTCGATGACACGGTTGCGCAGCACGATTTCCGCGCCCAGTTTCTTGGCCGCCTTTGCATAGGCGTGGGTGGTGCCCGATGGATCAAGGTGCCCTTCGACCGGATCCCACATCGCGCCGATGAAATTCTTCTCGTCCATCAGCGGATACATCGCCTTGGCTTCGGAAGGTGTGATGAGTTCCGTGTCCATGCCAAGATAGCGGCCCTTGGCATGGGCCAGCCGCAGGAAATCCATGCGCTCTGGCGTGTCGGCCATCATAACGCCGCCGGTCAGATGCAGTCCGCATGACTGGCCGGATAGCTCTTCGATCTCCTTGTAGAGTTGCACCGTGTAGGCTTGCAGTTTGGCGACGTTCGGATCGCCGTTCAACGTGTGGAACCCGCCTGCTGCGTGCCAGGAGGAGCCTGAAGTCAGTTCGGAGCGTTCGATGAGCATCACGTCGCTCCATCCTGCCCGCGCCAGATGGTAGAGCACCGAGCACCCGACCACGCCACCGCCGATAACGACCGCCCTTGCATGCGACTTCATGGAAATCTCCTCAAACCGTACAATTTCGTCAGGCTCATCACGCAATCTTGGTCACGAACATGCGGCCATGGAAACGTCCCGCGACAATCTTTTGACGACAGATATCACGTTCCATCCCCGACCGGTGCTTTCCGTGATTGAAACCACACAAGGTGCAAGCATTGACTCGCCAGGCAATGCCACCCAAAAATGATGTCGTATTTCAAACGGGAGGAACACCATGCTTCGACTGACCAGACGCAAGATGCTTGCCTTGGGTGCCGGTTTGGCTGCATCCGCAGCCTTTGCAAAATCCGCTTTTGCTGCCGCGCGTTACCTGACCATCGGCACGGGTGGCACAGGTGGGGTTTTCTACCCCTATGGCGGCGGCCTTGCCCAGCTCTTGACCAAGAAACTGCCCGAAATGCAAGCGACCGCCCAGGTAACTGGCGGTTCGGTTGACAACGTCAAGCTGCTTACAACCGCTGGCGCTGAAATCGGTTTCTCGACCATGGATTCAACTTTCGACGGCATGAAAGGTGAGGGCGCCTACAAGGACGTCGGACCCCAGAAAATTGCCACGTTGGCAGTGCTGTATCCAAGCTACCTGCACATTGTTGCGACCACGGCCAGCGGCATCAAGACCCTCGCCGACGTCAAGGGCAAACGGGTTTCCGTTGGATCGGCTGGTTCATCGACCGAGTCCATCGCTGACCGCGCAATCGCGGCAGCCGGTCTTGATCCCGCCAAGGACATCACCCGGGACAATCTGGGCGTTGCAGAATCCGCGGGCGCACTCAAGGACGGCAAGGCAGACGTGTTCTTCTGGATTGGCGGGGTGCCGACCCCGGCGGTTAAGGATCTCATCTCGACCAATGCAGATTCGGTGGTTTTCATCGGAACCGGCGACGTCGCGCCAAAACTGGCCGAAGCCTACCCCGGTGTCTATGGAGCGGGCAAACTCAAGAAGGAAGCCTATTCGATCCTTACCGACGATCTCGACACCCTTGTCGTTGACAATGTCCTGGTCGTTCCTGAAGGCCTCGACGGCGGCCTGGTCAAGGAAATACTGGCAGCCATCTTTGACAACCTCGAAGAAGTCCACGCAATCCACCCGGCGGCAAAACGGCTAACGCTGGAAACAGCCGCTGCCAAATCAGCAGTTCCATACCACCCGGCGGCAATCGAGTTTTACGCCAGCCGCGGCGTGAAGATGCAGTGACCCGCATTGATAACGGCTGGATGGGGATCGTCTGATGGAACTCCGTCCGGCCGGCACAAAAATTGACCCTGACAAACTGGAAGATCTGGCCGCAGACAGCGAGCATGGCAAAATGCGCCATCTCGTTGGCTGGCAGTCCTGGCTGGCAGGTGTGCTTTGCGCGTCGATTTCCATGTACGCGCTGTATTGGACCCAGTTTTCAATCAACACGTCGATCTACCGGGCGACCTTCCTTGGTCTTGTCCTGGTGGCTGGTTTCCTGATTTTCCCGTTTCGCCGCCAACACATAGGAACCCACATCAGGGCCGTCGACTGGCTGCTTATTGCCGTGACGCTGGTGTCGGTCTGGTACTTCTCGACACACCTTGAAGCCACAAAATCGCGTGCGACCGCACCTTTGCCGATCGAAGTCGTGTTGGGCGCTGCGTTGATGTTTGTTGTGCTTGAGGCAACGCGCCGCGCTACCGGCTGGGCGCTGCCGATCATTGCAGGTGCCTTCATCATTTACGGCATGTTCGGGCGCTACATGCCCGCGCCGTTTGACCATCGCGGCTTCACGTTCGAGCGGATTGTCGGCCAGAATTACTTGACACTGGAAGGCCTGCTCTCAACCCCGATGGATGTTGCCGCAACGTTCATCATCATTTTTTCGGTCTATGGCGCAGTTCTGGACAAGGGAGGGGCAGGGCGGTTCTTCATCGATTGGGCTTTTGCGCTGTTTGGCAAGCGTCCTTCCGCTGCTGCACCCGGCCGGGCAGTCGTCGCTTCCGGCTTCCTGCTCGGCACAGTATCGGGGTCGGGTGTCGCGACCACGGTCACGCTTTCCTCGCTCTCGTGGCCTTTGCTCAAGCGCTCCGGCTACAGCCCTGAAATTGCCGGCGGGCTAACGGCGGCGGCCGGCATTGGCGCAACGCTGTCGCCACCAACCCTTGGTGCCGCCGCCTTCATCATCGCCGAATATCTCGAAATCGATTACCTCGATGTTCTCGTCATGGCGGTGATTCCGACGCTGCTCTATTACTTTGGCTGTTGGCTGATGGTGGAGGGTGATGCGCGCCGCCTGGGCGTCAAGCCGGTCAAGACCAGCGATGAATCGCTTTGGCTGCTGACCAAAACCAAGGGCTATCATTTCATCTCGCTTGGCGCGATTGCGGTGCTGCTGACTACCGGCATGAGTGCGTTTCTGGCGGTGTTCTGGTCGATCATAATTGCCGTTGCGCTGTCGATGGTAAACCGGGATGACCGGCTGCTCGTGCCGCTTGGCGCGCTGGTTGCATTGGCAGTCGCCGTTCTGGCCTACATGCTCGGGGCCAGGCTTTCGGTTGCCGCCTTTACCGGCCTGTTGGCTGGGGGTCTCACCACGCAGGTCCACGCCTGGCGAATGGGGGATAGCGATGGCGCGGCTAAACGAATGGTTGCCATGATGGTTGATGGCGGCAAGGGTGCGGTTGGCATTACTGCGACCTGCGCAACCGCAGGCATCATTGTTTCCATCATAAACCTCAGTGGCCTCGGCCTCAAACTTTCGGGCCTCATTGTTGATATTGGCGGCGGCTTGCTCGGTCCGACTTTGATATTGGCGGCACTGGCGATGTGGCTGCTTGGCACCGCAATTCCGGTGACAGCGTCCTACATCATAGCGGCGGTCGTTCTCGTTCCGGCATTGACGACCCTGGGCGTTGCAGCGCCAGCCGCCCACATGTTCATGTTCTACTACGCAGTGCTGGCAGACGTGTCTCCGCCGACTGCTCTGGCACCTTTTGCAGCCTCTGCCATTACTGGCGGCAGGCCATTTGCAACGATGATGCAGGCCTGGAAATACACGCTTCCAGCTTTTGTTGTGCCTGTGCTTTTTTGTCTTCCGCCCTTCGGCACAGGATTGCTGTTTTTTGGCAGTTATCAGGAGATCGCGCTGGTTTCGCTCACCTCCGCTGCGGCGATTGCCGCGCTTTCGTTTGCTGCAACCGGCTGGATGCTCCGGCTGCTTGGCAGTGTTGAACGCCTTGCCGCGACCATAGCCGGTATTGCCTTCATTATCCCCGATCCACGAACCCAGATTGTCGGTGCGCTGATACTGCTTGCGATGACAGCCACACAAATCCTCAAGTTTCGACCCGTCTGAAAGCCTCAATCCTTCATCCAGAGCCGCATGGTGCATTGCGCTGTTCGTTCGCTTGGGCCAAACAACAGCCTGAATTTTTCACAAGCGGGAGCACAGTTTGCGCGATATGGAACAATCCGATGATGCCGGTGAAACCCTGCCAAACCTTGATGAAGGCAGTTTCCGGCCGATTGACGCAAAGCAACTTCTCGCGCCATCGCACCAGACGCATGCTCCGCGCATTTTGCTGTTGTATGGTTCCGTTCGCAAACGTTCGTTCAGCCGACTGACTTGCGAGGAAGCGGCACGCATATTGCGCCGTTTTGGCGCGCAAACCCGCATGTTCGATCCCTCCGGCCTGCCATTGCCCGATGATGCCGACCCGTCGCACCCAAAGGTGCAGGAACTGCGTGAAATGGTGACATGGAGCGAAGGTATGGTCTGGTGCTCGCCCGAGCGCCACGGGGCAATGACCGCAATCATGAAAGCCCAGATCGACTGGATACCGCTTTCGATTGGCGCGGTGCGGCCAACGCAGGGCAAGACCCTCGCAGTCATGCAGGTCAGTGGCGGTTCGCAAAGCTTCAACGCGGTCAACCAGTTGCGGATTCTTGGGCGCTGGATGCGGCTCATCACGATACCCAACCAGTCGTCGGTACCAAAGGCATTCATGGAGTTTGACGATCAGGACCGCATGAAGCCATCCGCCTACTACGACCGTATTGTCGATGTGATGGAGGAACTGGTCAAATTCACGCTTTTGACCCGAGATTGCGCCGACCATCTGGTGGACCGCTACAGCGAACGCAAGGAGAGCGCTGAGCAGCTTTCAAAACGCGTCAACCAGCGTTCCATCTGACCTGCATCCAATGCCTCTTGCGTTGCGACAAGCCGTCTTGCAGCACTTTCGATTCACGGTTGAAACATTTTGCTGATTGACGTGCCTCAAACCAGTGTTCTAGCGTCCCCCGCGGAGGGGTGTGCATGGAAAAACCGACTGTCCACGACATTGCGAGGGAGGCAGGGGTCAGCCTTGCCACGGTGGACAGGGTGCTCAACCAGCGGCCTGGCGTCCGCGAAAATACCGTTGCCAAGGTTCACGAGGCTGTAAGCCGCATAGGCTATGTGCGCGACACGCACGCTGCAAACCTTGCGCGGCAAAGGCAGTATCGTTTCGCATTCGTTTTGCCCGAAACCCAAAGCCGGTTCGTCTTGACCTTGCGCGAAGCAATTCTCGAGGCAACACAACTGCAACAGGCAGACCGGGTTTTGGCAACCATTTTGCCGGTTCCCGCCGGTGATCCGCATTTGATAGCCCGCTCGCTTGGGAACATCGGTCCCGATGACTACGACGGCGTAGCGATACTTGCGCCTGAAACACCGCAGGTTCGCGATGCAATTGCGCATTTGAAAGCGTTGGGGCTGGCCGTGGTTGCGCTGGCATCAGACTTGCCCAATTCACAAAGGGATCATTTCGTCGGCATCAACAGCCAAAAGGCAGGGCGTAGCGCCGGTGTCTTGATGGGCCGGTTCGCATACGAAAAGTCCGGCAAAGTACTGGTGGTGACAAACTCAATCCGCGCCCGCGACAGCCTCGAGCGCAGGCATGGGTTTGACAGTGTCATGGCCCAGGAATTTCGCGGCCTTGAAGTTCTGCCGTCAATCGAAAGCTACGACGATCCTGACCGCATGACTGAGACCGTCAAGAACGCCTTGAAAAGGCATGATGATTTGGTTGGGCTTTATTCCATGGGCACCGGCAATCTGGCGCTGCTGGAAGGTCTGCGCGCATCGGGAAAGGCCGGCAGGATCACGGTGATTGCCCATGAGCTGACATCGGTCACACGCCAGGCGCTGCTCGACAGGGAAATGGATGCGGTGATCATGCAAAATGTGGGGCATCTGGTCCGCAGTGCCTTGAGGGTATTGCGCGCAAAATGCGACGGCATGAACATCATCGAATCGCAGGAACGCATACGCATCGAGGTGGTGATCCGGGAGAATATTCCTTGATGCGTATGTAAATTCAAACGGGAGGAACCAGGCATGAAGACAATAAAGGGACCAGCGCTCTTTCTTGCGCAGTTTGCAGGCGACAAGGCACCATTCAATTCTTGGAAAGACATCACGAAATGGGCTGCTGATTGCGGCTATGTCGGCGTACAAGTTCCAAGCTGGGACGGCAGGCTTCTCGATCTTGAGAAGGCGTCGAAATCGAAGACCTATTGCGACGAGTTCAAGGGGGTTGCCCGGGAGAACGGCGTGGAGGTAACCGAGCTTTCAACCCATTTGCAGGGGCAACTGGTCGCGGTTCATCCAGCCTTCGATACCGCCTTTGACGGCTTTGCCGCGCCGCAGGTGCGTGGCAATCCCGAAGCCCGCCGCAAATGGGCCGTGGAGCAGGTCAAGATGGCAATCACCGCCAGCCGGAACATGGGGCTGAATGCCCATGTGACTTTTTCGGGAGCCTTGTGCTGGCCCTATGTTTATCCCTGGCCGCAGCGCCCGCAAGGGCTTGTTGAAACCGCCTTTGAAGAGTTGGTAAAGCGCTGGCTTCCCATTCTTGACCATGCGGAGGAACACGGCGTCGACCTTTGCTATGAAATCCACCCCGGCGAGGATTTGCATGACGGTGTGACCTTCGAAATGTTTCTTGAACAGGTCGGCAACCACAAGCGCTGCAACATGCTCTATGACCCGTCGCACTATGTTCTGCAGGCGCTGGATTATCTTGCCAACATCGACATCTACCACGAGCGCATCAAGATGTTTCACGTCAAGGATGCCGAATTCAACCCCACGGGCAGGCAAGGTGTTTATGGCGGGTATCAGTCATGGGTAAACCGCGCTGGCCGGTTCCGTTCGGTTGGTGATGGACAGGTGGATTTTGTCTCCATTTTCTCCAAGCTTGCCCAATACGGGTTTGACGGATGGGCCGTGGTGGAATGGGAATGCGCCATAAAACATCCTGAAGTCGGGGCGAGAGAAGGCGCGGAATTTGTTCGCTCGCACATCATCCAGGTAACTGAAACCGCGTTTGATGACTTCGCAAGCAGTGGCGTTGATGTCGCTGCAAACCGCAACATGCTGGGAATTTGAGGTGAATCATGGCTATTGAAGGCAAGAAGGAACAAGGCTCGCGGCGAATCCGTCTGGGAATGGTTGGCGGCGGGCGCGACGCATTCATCGGCGGGGTGCATCGCATCGCCAGCCGGATTGACGACCAGTACGAACTGGTCGCTGGCTGCTTCAGCTCCACTGCGGAAAAGTCGAAAGCTTCGGGAGCCGATCTTGGGCTTCCGGCAAATCGTGTCTATGGCGATATTGCAGAAATGGCGAGATCGGAAGCACGGCGAAAGGACGGCATCGAAGCTGTTGCAATCGTCACGCCAAACCATGTGCATCTTGCTGCAGCAAAACCGTTCCTCCAGCGCGGCATCCATGTCATCTGCGACAAGCCTTTGACATCCACGCTTGGCGATGCCCGCAAGCTTGCGAAACTGGCTTCGCAATCCACCGCCCTTTTTGTGCTCACGCACAATTACACCGGCTATCCGATGGTTCGTC
Organism: Salaquimonas sp.; assembly: GCA_041739465.1. Classification (GTDB taxonomy): domain Bacteria; phylum Pseudomonadota; class Alphaproteobacteria; order Rhizobiales; family Rhizobiaceae; genus BOKV01. The sequence continues at coordinate 34,612 of JBGSNX010000039.1, read as the reverse complement.
AGGCCCGTGAAATGGTTTCAAATGGTGATCTGGGCACAATTCGCGTTGTTCAGGTTGAGTATCCGCAGGATTGGCTGACGGAAGCCACCGAGGCTTCTGGCCAGAAACAGGCCAGTTGGCGAACCGATCCAGCCCGTTCCGGCGCTGGCGGCTCCACCGGTGACATCGGCACCCACGCCTTCAACCTTGCAAGCTATGTGACCGGCCTCAAACTCGATGCCTTGAGTGCAGATTTGCAGTCTTTCGTGCCGGGTCGACGCGTCGATGACAATGCCCATGTCATGCTGCGGTTTCAGGGAGGCGCGCGCGGCATGCTTTGGTGCAGCCAGGTGGCACCCGGCAATGAGAACGCACTGCGGCTGCGGGTTTATGGCGACAAGGGCGGCATTGAATGGGCGCAGGAAGACCCGAACTATCTTTGGCATTCGCCATTCGGCCAGCCTGTCCGCAAACTGACCCGTTCTGGGGCCGGAGCAGGAGCTGCGGCCAACCGGGTTAGCCGCGTCCCGCCGGGTCATCCTGAAGGCTATCTTGAGGGATTTGCCAACATCTACATGGAGGCGGCGGCTGCAATCCGCGCCAAGCGCGAGGGCAAGCCGATGCCGGAGCATGTTCATTTTCCAACAATTGAAGATGGCTTGACCGGCGTTGCATTCGTGGACGCGTGCGTGCGGTCATCCAAACGCAATAGCGCTTGGGTCGAATTGGATATCTGAACAATAACAAAGGGTTGCCGTCGCGATGGGGCGGCGGCAACCGGTCGTCCAGCTATTTCCATATGCCACTTTTGTACGTTTGTGCATGTTTTTGTTAAAGGCGCTTGACTTGAGGCACGTACCTCAAATAGGATTTGTCATGCCAGTGCAGGCGAGGAGGAATCCGCAGTGCAGTGGCTTGTTGAACGGGAGGAGTGACCGATGAAAATAGCAAGTCTGCTTGTTGCGTCCGCTTTGGCGTCCGCCACTGCAATGATGGCAAATACAGCGAAGGCCGAGGAACTGACATTGTGCTGGGCCGCATGGGACCCAGCAAACGCGCTTGTTGAGCTCTCGAAGGATTTCGAAGCCAAGTCCGGCATCAAGATGAAGTTTGAATTCGTTCCGTGGACCAATTACGCGGACCGGTTCCTGAACGAGCTGAACTCAAAGGGACAGCTTTGCGATCTGATCATCGGCGATTCCCAGTGGATCGGCGGTTCGGCCGAGAATGGCCATTATGTCAAGCTCAACGACTTCTTCGACAAGGAAGGCATCAAGATGGATGACTTCGTTGCGGCGACCGTCACAGGTTATTCGGAATGGCCGAAGGGCACGCCGAACTACTGGGCGCTGCCGGCCATGGGCGATGTCGTCGGCTGGACGTACCGCAAGGACTGGTTCGAGAAGCCAGAACTCAAGGAAGAGTTCAAGACCAAGTATGGCTGGGAGCTTGCCGCCCCGACCACATTCGAGCAGCTCAAGCAGATCGCGGAATTCTTCCAGAACCGCGAAATCGACGGCAAGAAGGTATATGGCGCATCGATTTATACCGAGCGTGGCTCGGAGGGCGTCACCATGGGCACCATGGACGTGCTCTACAGCTTCGGCTTCAAGTACGAAAATCCGGCAAAGCCCTACGAAATGGAAGGCTTCGTCAATTCGGCGGGTGCGGTTGCCGGCCTTGAGTTCTACAAGTCGCTCTATGATTGCTGCACGCCTCCAGGCGCGGCCAACAGCTACATGGGCGAAGGTGTCGACGCATTCAAATCCGGCCAGACCGCGATGCACATGAACTTCGCGTTCACATGGCCGGGCCTGCAGAAGGACGAGGCAGTTGGCGGCGACAAGATCGGTTACTTCGCCAATCCGGCAGGCCCCGGTGGCGAGAAGTTCGCGCAGTTGGGCGGGCAGGGCATCTCGGTCGTCTCCTACTCCAAAAAACAGGACCAGGCGCTGCAATACATCAAGTGGTTCGCAGATCCTGAAGTCCAGAAGAAGTGGTGGTCGCTCGGCGGGTTTTCGTGCCTGAAGGCGGTCGTCGAGGATCCGGGTTTCCCGGCAACGCAGCCCTACGCGCAGACCTTCCTCGACTCCATGGCGATCGTGAAGGACTTCTGGGCAGAGCCGGCCTATGCCTCGCTGCTGCAGGCCAGCCAGAAGCGCTTCCATGACTATGTCGTCGCCGGCAACGGCACGGCAAAGGAAGCGCTTGACCTTCTCGTCAAGGATTGGACGGAAGTGTTCGAGGACGAAGGCAAGCTGTAATACCATCCTCCCCGGGCCGCTCCGCTTTATGCGAGCGGGGCGGCCCTTTTTTCAGTAAGTTAATTTTTCGATCAAGCGCGATGCGAGCCCGCAACAGGCGACGCATGGTATGCCTGCAAGGTATTCACGGATGAGCAAGACCATTTCAAAAATGGAGGCAAAGCCTGCCACGGAGAGACTTTCCCCGTCAGGACTTGCCGGCGGTGCGAGGGGCCTGTCGGACCGGGCCATTACATGGTTGTTCATCGCTCCAACGATGATCCTGCTCCTGGCGCTCAACATCTTCCCGCTGATCTGGACGGTTTATCTGTCCTTCACCAACTTCCGCGCCAACCGTCCAAATGCCGAGATCGAGGGCGTGGGCTTGCGCAACTACGTGCGACTGCTCACCGACACCGACACGTGGATCGCCATGCAAACCACGGCGACCTTCGTGTTCTGGACAATTCTGTTTCAAATGGTTATCGGCTTCTCGCTCGCCTACCTGATCGACCGCAAGTTCCGTGGCCACGCATTCTGGACAACGGTGATTCTCGTTCCGATGATGCTTTCGCCGGCCGTGGTCGGCAATTTCTGGCGCTTCCTCTACGAGCCGCAGATCGGACTTTTCGCCTATGCGGTTTCGTACCTGTCGGGCATTCCGCCGACGGATATCGAGATGCTGAGCAACATCAAGCTCGCGCCCTGGGCGATCGTCATCGTCGATACATGGATGTGGACGCCTTACGTGATGTTGATCTGCCTTGCGGGGCTGCGCTCCATTCCCGAATACATTTACGAGGCGGCCGAGGTGGACCGCGCCTCGCCATGGCGGCAGTTCTGGTCGATTACCGTGCCCATGGCGCTGCCGTTCATCATGCTGGCGGTACTGTTTCGCGGCATTGAGAACTTCAAGATGTTCGACATGGTGAACCTGCTTACCGGCGGCGGGCCGGGTTCGACCACCGAAGTCGCCTCGATCACGCTCAAGCGCGAGGCTTTCGAGAGCTGGCGCACGGGCCCTTCCTCCGCCTTCGCCATCATCCTCTTTGTAGCGGTTTTTGGCCTTGCCAACATCTACGTCAAGGCACTCAACCAGGTGAAAAGCCGATGAGCGCCAAGAATTCCGCACACTCGGTTGTAGAGCCGACACCAGCATCGAAGCGCATCGCGGGCGCCATCGTCATCTTCTATGCCGTGGTGACGATGATTCCGCTGGCGTGGATTTTCATGACCAGCTTCAAGACGCCGCCGGACTCGATCGCCTATCCGCCAAAGCTGGTGTTCACGCCATCGACAGAGGGCTATTGCAACCTCTTCACCACGCGCACGCGGCAGACACCCGAGTACATCGAAGCGCTGCCGCCGTCGACGACGTTCTGCGACGAGGTCACGCGCAAGCGCAACATGGTCATCGCGGGGCCGTCAAATTTCATGCCGCGCTTCGTCAACTCGCTTATCATTGCTTTTGGCTCGACCTTTCTTGCGGTATTTCTCGGTACGCTGTCGGCATACGGCTTCTCGCGCTTCCGCGTGCCGCTGGCAGACGATCTGCTGTTCTTCATCCTCTCGACACGGATGATGCCTCCGATCGCAGTCGCCATCCCGATCTACTTGATGTACCGCGAGATCGGGCTATCCGACACGGCACTCGGCATGATCCTGCTATACACCTCGGTGAATGTTTCGCTGGCGGTGTGGCTGATGAAGGGCTTCATCGACGAAATACCGCGCGAATACGAGGAAGCGGCGCTGATCGATGGTTACACGCGATTGCAGGCGTTCGTGAAGGTTGTGTTGCCACAGGCGACGACCGGCATCGCCGCAACGTCGATTTTCTGCCTGATCTTCGCATGGAACGAGTATGCGTTTGCGGCGCTGCTGACCTCCGGCACGGCGCAGACTGCGCCGCCTTTCATTCCCACGATTATCGGCGAGGGCGGTCTCGACTGGCCCGCGGTCGGGGCGGGCACGACCATCTTTCTGGTGCCGATTCTTGTCTTCACAGTGCTTTTGCGCAAGCACCTGCTGCGCGGGATCACCTTCGGGGCGGTGCGCAAATGAACGAGCCCGTCAAGACAACAGGCAAGAATGCATCCACGGCCGGGACTTCAACGGTCACGCAGGCAGATATCGAGGCCGGCGAACGGCTGATTGAGAAATACACGCTGCATTCGGCGACACGCACCGCAGTGGCTCCGGTTCGCAAGCGGCCATTCTTCCTTCGCCGCGCGCCGATGGAATACATCGCCACGCTGCTGATCGCCGCGGGCTTCCTGATGATGTTCCAGTCGTTTGCGCTGACACTTTACACCTGGTCTTTCCTGACCATGCTGGCAGGCACGATCATGTTTATCTTTGTTTCGAAATTTCCGGAGTAGGGCATTGGCTGAGATCCGGGTTGAAAAACTGAAAAAAGCTTTCGGCGATTTCGTCGCAGTAAAGGAGTCGTCCTTCACAGTTGCGGACGGAGAATTTCTCGCCCTGCTGGGACCATCGGGCTGTGGCAAGACCACCACCCTTCGAATGATTGCTGGTCTGGAACTTCCGACCGATGGACGCATTCTGCTTGGCGGCGAAGACGTCACTTTCAGGCGCGCCCGCGACAGGGATATCGCCTTCGTCTTCCAGCTGTTTGCGCTCTATCCGCACATGAACGTTCGCCGCAACATCGGCTTCCCGCTGTTGGCGCAAGGTGTGCCTTCTGCGGAAATCAAAAGCAGGGTGGAAGAGACCGCGAGGCTCTTGCAGATCGACCACGTCCTGGACAAGCCGGTGTCCGGCCTTGCCGGTGGCGACCGTCAGCGCGTTGCGCTCGGGCGGGCAATCGTCAGGCGACCAAAATGTTTCCTGATGGACGAACCGCTCGGAACACTTGATGCAGAGTTTCGCGAAGTGATGATCCGTGAATTGCGCGAGTTGCACAACCGCATCGGGGCAACGACGGTCTATGTTACCCATGACCAGCATGAGGCGATGGCCATGGCCGACAAGATCGCTGTCATGAACCACGGCTCCATCGAACAGTTTGCCAGCCCGCAGGAAATCTACGCCCGTCCGGCCAGCATTTATGTTGCCGATTTCATCGGCTCACCGCCGATGAATTTCATCCGCTTCGAGGCCGGTCTGAAAAAGGGTGCAGACACGATCACGGTCAATGGCGCACAGGTTGGAATACCCAAAGTCCATGAGGAGATTGCGCCAACGGGCCTCGTGCTCGGGGTGCGCCCGGAACACATTCGTTTCGACGACAATTCCAAGCTGCGCGGCGCAGTCTATGAAAGCGAGTACCTTGGAACAACGCAGATCGTTGCCATTGAAATGCCCGGGGGCATCATAAAGGCGCGCACTTCGGCAAACCGCAAACTGGCAGTCGGCGAACCTGTGGGCTTGGCCCTTGATACGCCCAAGCTGTCGCTCTTTTCCGAGCAATCAGGTCGTGCAATCCGCACCGATCTGATGACGGGAGGCAATCATGGCTGACATCTCGTTGCGCGGTGTCTCAAAATCCTTTGGTGCAGCAAAGGCAGTGCGTGGACTTGACCTCGACATAAAGGACGGCGAGTTCGTCGTTCTGCTTGGGCCAACCGGTGCTGGAAAAACCACGACCTTGCGGCTAATTGCCGGTCTTGAAACAGCCGAAGAGGGCGAGATCACCATCAACGGCGAGAAAGTGAATTCGCTGGCACCGGCAGCTCGCGATGTTGCCTTCGTCTTTCAGCAATATTCACTGTACCCGCACCTGTCAGTTTACGAAAACCTCGCCTTTCCGCTCCGCTCGCCCCAGCGCCGGATGGATGCGGCTGAGGTCGATGCGCGAGTGCGCGAAGTGGCCCGGATGGTTCGCATCGACCACAAGCTTGAAAACCGTTCGACCAAACTTTCCGGTGGGGAAATGCAGCGCGTTGCAATTGGCCGTGCGCTGGTGCGCCAACCTTCGATCTTCCTGATGGACGAACCGCTTTCGTCGCTGGATGCCAAGTTGCGTGCGAACCTGCGCCTCGAACTCAAACGCATCCAGAATGAAATCGGTGCGACGATCCTCTATGTCACTCACGATCAGGTCGAAGCAATGACCATGGCAGACCGCATCGGCATTCTTTCGCAGGGCGAACTGGTGCAGATCGGCAGTCCACGTGAGATCTACGAACAGCCGGCCAATCTGCACGTTGCTGCAAGGCTCGGCAGCCCGCAAATCAATCTGTTGCCGGTCGGCCTTTTGCCATCGCAGTCGACGCCTACGGGCGCTGCAATTGTCGGCGCGCGAACCGAGCACTTGAAAATATCTTCGGCAAATGGCGCAAACGGAAATGCAAAGATCGACTGGATCGAACATCTGGGAGATCAAAATCACATTCACCTCGACTGCTCGGGTCGCAAGGTCGTTTCGCTGGGCGAACCGAACGACATTTTCAAGTCCGGCGATGCGGTGCGGATCGAGTTGCACCAACCTTTGTATTTTGACGCTGTCGGCAACAGGATTGCCACGGCATGAGCAAAACCCAGACTGACTGCATTTGCTGAGGAAAACTGCCATGAAGCAATTCATCAATTCACGCGAAACGCTTGTCACCGAGGCGATTGACGGCACGCTGCGCACATCAGGCGGGCGGCTGGCAAGGCTTGATGGCTACCCGCACATCAAGGTAGTTGTTCGTTCTGACTGGGATCGCTCAAAGGTCGCCCTGGTGTCTGGCGGTGGTTCCGGGCACGAACCCAGCCACGCCGGATTTGTCGGCAAGGGGATGCTGACTGCGGCTGTGTGCGGTGAAGTCTTCGCTTCCCCATCCATGGATGCTGTCTTGGCAGGCATTCTTGCCGTGACAGGCAAGGCAGGGTGCCTGTTGATCGTCAAGAACTATACCGGCGACCGGCTCAATTTCGGCCTTGCTGCCGAACGCGCCCGCGCGCAGGGCCTCAAGGTCAATATGGTCATCGTCGACGATGACATTGCCCTACCCGATTTGCCACAGGCGCGCGGTGTTGCCGGCACGCTTTTCGTACACAAGATTGCAGGTGCGCTTGCCGAGCAGGGCGAGGACCTGGACGCCGTGACAAAAGCCGCAGAGCGGGTCATCAAGGGCGTATTTTCCATCGGCATGTCGCTCGATACCTGCACCGTTCCCGGTTCGCCAAAGGAAGACCGGATAAAACCGGGTCTGGCCGAACTGGGACTTGGCATTCACGGTGAAGCGGGCATTGAACAGGTCAATTTCTCCACAGCCCGCGATGCGATGGAGCGGGTCGTTGACCGGCTTTACCCGCATGTCGGCAACAAGCCGCATGTCGCCCTGCTGAACAACCTTGGCGGCGCAACGCCACTGGAAATGGCAGTGCTTGCCGAAGAGTTGATGCGCTCGCGCATTGGCGCGCAAGTCCACTGGATGGTTGGTCCGGCACCAATGATGACTTCGCTGGACATGCAGGGTTTCTCCATTTCCATGCTGCCGCTCAACAGCGCCGATGAAAAGGCGATGATGGCACCGGTTGCGCCTTGGGCATGGCCAGGGTGTCTGCCGCTGGCAGAAATTTCCCTTGTGGCGCTGCCCGACGGGCTGACGCCGATCCAGCCCATGCCGTCCAGCAACGAGAAAATGCGCGCCTTTGTCGAACGCTGCTGCAAGGTGATGATAGAAGCCGAAACTCGGTTGAATGCGCTGGATGCAAAATCAGGCGATGGCGACACCGGCAGCACCTTGGCAGTTGCGGCCAAGGCACTACTCGCCGCGCTTGACCGGCTGCCATTGGCAGACCTAACCCAGCTCTTCCGGGCTATCGGTCTTGAACTGAGCCAGACCATGGGCGGCTCGTCCGGTGTCTTGCTGGCGATCTTTTTCACCGCCGCGGGCGATGCATCTGCTTCGGGGCTGGGTGTTGCCGGTTCGCTTCAGGCAGGCCTTGAGCGCATTCAGCAGGTGGGTGGCGCAAAGCCGGGCGACCGCACCATGATCGATGCGCTGGCCCCGGCGCTTGAAGCCTTGTCCGGCGGATTGGCTGCAGCTGCGCAAGCTGCAAGAAAGGGCGCAAACCACACCGCCACGATCACAAGGGCCAAGGCTGGCCGCGCCAGCTACATCTCGCAGGAAAAACTTGCAGGCCACAACGACCCCGGCGCGGAAGCTGTGGCACTGCTGTTTGAACACCTGGCGAGTTGAGTTAAACGTTCGCTCCCCGTGGGCAGAAATTCAAACCCGCGATTCTATTGGAACAACTCGTCTTTCACCTCCGGATTGTTCTCGCGATTTTCCAGGCGGAAAGTGGCGTATTCGATGGTCGCTTCAAGGCTGGCTGCAAGTTCCTGCGCTTCGCCCAGATCAAGATTGAAACGGCGAGAGAAGCCGCGGACGGAATGTTCGACCTGAACCGATGTCGTGCCGTCTTCATAGGAATTGAAATTCACCGCCTTCAAGTCCTGCGGCGGTGTCTTGGAAACCGGCTGGGCCGTTTCCTGCGCTGACAAGGCCAGTTGGCCTTGCGAACCGGAGGGTATTTCAGTGCTCTTCTTCGGTTCGGTGGCGGCAGACTCTTCGCTGCCATCATCAGGCTCAGGAACGGGACCACCATTGATGTCGTCGACAAAGCCGATCCGCTTTGAAAAAAGTCCAACGCGGTTGGTCTTGGCAACTTCAGTCCAGTCCGCCGCCTTGCCAATCATCGCGACCGTGCGTTTTGCCTCACTCAGAAACAGGGGCATTGAGTAGGCCGGATCGCCGTGTCCTTCGATGGCTGAGAAATTCAGGTAGAAAACCAGCCCTTTGTCCTCGACGATATCAAAGCGAACTTCGACCTTTCCAGGTGCCTTTACCCCCGGCAGGAAGAATGCGATCGCAGATTGATCTTCCGGCTTTTCATCGACCTTTACCCGCCCTTCGGCGAACGCACGTCTTTGCAGGACAGCGTCCCGCCGCACGTTTTCGATGGCGTCGGAAGACCCTCGCAAATGCGTCTCGATACGGTTGCCAGCGACATTGATCAACACCCGCGATCCGCTCATCAACCTTCCCAGCACCCGCTCTGCGTCGTTGCTGTGCACGACCGCAATGCGATCGGAAGCCAGAACGCCCTGAATGGTGTCGTAGAACCGGCCATTCACGTCAAACTGCACAGAGATAGGCGAATTGACAGCCGCTGTGGATGGCAGAGCGAGCTCGAACTGCATGACCATTTCGCCGCGCTCATCATACCCGATCCAGAAGCCCTGGTCATTTGTTGCGAACCGGCGGCCTTCCTGTACAGCGACATACCAACGGGGGTGCGTGGTGGCGACATTTTCCCGGTAAGTCGGTGTGCGGTCGGATCGACGCAAAGTGACATGGGGAAGCCGCAGCCTTATTCCGCCCAGATCAATCGTTGCGGCATGGGATGGCAGAACCGCTGCCATAAGCGAGCATGAAAGGCAAAGCGAAAGCGAGAATTTCGAAAGCTTGGAAAAGCGATGTGACATGGTTTGACCTCCCGGCGAACGATGGCAACTGCCATTGGTTTCCCCAAAGTTTAGTGGGATGGGTCCGGGGTGTTTTGATGCAGGTCAACAGATGTCCAATTTGAGACAGCGCAGGATTCACCAAGAATGGGGAAGGACGTATCAGCTGCATCCGGGTGCAAGAGTTCAAACTCCCTGCTTCCATCGGAACACTTGGTCTTTGGCCTGCGGATTGTTCTCGCGATTTTCGAGACAGAAAGAGGGGTCCCGGATTTTCGCTTCAAGGCTGGCTATCCGCCTTCTCATGCCAAAGGCAAGATCCTGTCCAGCAACTGGTCGCGGTTCGATGCGATGTCTGTGATGGTCATGCTGTCCAACACCTCCATGAACGATTGTGTCGCAGCCTGAACCGCACGCGACAATTAGCAGAAACCGATCAGTGGGCAGGTGTTCGTGGGCGGGTTGAATGTACCCCGCGCGCCCGAGCACATGAACAGTTTTTGTGACGTGCGACTGCTCAACGCCGCCATCTGAAGGGTTCGCAGGGCGTAGCTGGTCAGTCGCCCGGCAAGGTCCCGCAGGGGTGCGACAACAAAGATGTATTCAAAACATTGCTTTCAATAAGTGCAGGTTTAAATTGTTGTTCTCACGGTACGGCCAAACGTTCGGGCCGCAGTTGTGTGAAAATGCAATTGGCCCCTATCTGCGCTCGGCGAAGCCTTGATCATTCAATGGCAAGACCGCGCACCGCCCATAGCAGTTGGAGCAAACAAACCATTCCGTCAGGATGTCTGTCATGTTCAACGAATTTTCTGCGATCGACCTCGCCCGGTTCCAGTTCGCATTCACCATCTCGGCCCACATCATTTTTCCGGCTTTCTCGATCGGTCTTGCCAGCTTTCTCGCGGTTCTGAACGGCCTTTGGCTGTGGCACCGCGACGAGGTTTATCTGCGGCTCTTCGACTACTGGAAAACCATCTTTGCAGTGGTCTTCGGCATGGGCGTCGTTTCAGGCATCGTGATGTCCTATCAGTTTGGTACAAACTGGTCGGTATTCTCCGACAAGACCGGCCCGGTTCTCGGGCCGTTGATGGGCTATGAGGTTCTGTCTGCATTCTTCCTTGAGGCCGGATTCCTTGGCATCATGCTGTTCGGGCGGGAGCGGGTCGGCGACAGGCTGCACATGGCGGCGACAACCATTGTGGCGATCGGGACCTTGATGTCCGCCTTCTGGATTCTCAGCGTCAACAGCTGGATGCACACGCCGCAGGGATACAGCATCAACGAGGTCGGTCAGTTCGTGCCCGAAGACTGGTGGGCGATCATCTTCAACCCGTCCTTTCCCTATCGGCTCGTGCACATGGTTCTGGCTGCCTATCTGACCACCGCCTTCGTGGTTGGCGCCGTCGGTGCGTGGCATCTGCTGCGCAGCCGAAACAGCCGGGCTGCGGCGGTGATGTTCTCAATGGCGATGTGGATGGCATTTGTCGTGACGCCAATCCAGATTGTGGCAGGCGACATGCACGGCGTTAACACGTTGGAACACCAGCCTGCCAAGATCGCAGCAATGGAGGGCCATTTCGAAAGCTATCCCCAAGGACGTGCCCCGCTGATCCTTTTCGGGCTGCCCGACGATGAAGCAGGCAAGACCCGTTACAAGGTTGAGATCCCGCTATTGGGATCGCTCATCCTGACACACAGCCTCGATACGCCGATCAAAGGGTTGGATGCTTTCCCGGTCGACGAGCGTCCGAAATCGGCGTTGATCTTCTGGACCTTCCGCATCATGGTCGCCATTGGATTTGCCATGCTGGCCATCGGCTTTTGGTCGGCATGGGCCAGATGGAAGGGTCGGCTCTATGATGCTCTGTGGCTGCACCGTGCTGTCGTGGCGATGGGGCCGTCGGGCTTTCTGGCCGTGCTGTGCGGCTGGATCACCACCGAAGTCGGCCGCCAGCCATACACTGTCTATGGTCTGCTGCGTACCGGCGAAAGCGCCTCCCCGTTGCAAGCCGATGCGGTCAGCGCCTCGCTGATGGCTTTTATCGTGGTCTATTTCCTAGTCTTCGGCTCAGGCACATTCTACGTGCTGCGCCTGATGGGCAAACGACCTGAAGACCGGATCGGCATTGACGAGATCGGGCCAACACGGACAGCAGGCATTACCCCGGTCGCCGCCAACCCGACCGCCCCGCATCCGGTTGCAGGAGAATAGGCCATGGTCTTTGATCTTCCCTTTATCTGGGCCGGACTGATCGCCTTCGCCGTGCTGGCCTATGTCCTTCTGGATGGCTTCGATTTGGGCATCGGCATCCTGTTCCCGTTTCTCAAGGACCGCGACGAACGGCACCTCGCCATGAACACCATCGCGCCCGTTTGGGACGGTAACGAAACCTGGCTGGTGCTGGGCGGCGGTGGATTGTTCGCGGTCTTTCCGCTTGCCTATGCCATTGTGATGCCGGCGCTGTATCCGTTGATAATTGCCATGCTCCTTGGGCTGATCTTCCGTGGCGTGGCTTTCGAGTTTGTGCACCGGACAAAGCGGATGCAGGGGTTTTGGGAGTTCGGGTTTTGGGGCGGCTCGCTGGTCGCAGCTCTCGCACAGGGCATGGCGCTCGGCGCGCTGGTACAAGGCATTGTGACCGAAGGGCGCGCTTATGGTGGTTGCAATTGGGACTGGCTGACGCCGTTCTCGGCTTTGACAGCCTTTGCGGTGGTGGTTGGATACGCAATGCTGGGTGCGACCTGGCTGATCTTGAAAACTGAAGGCGAAACCCTGGCGCGTGCACGGAGTTTTGCCGTGCCGCTTGGCGCGGGACTGGTCGCGCTGATCGGCATCGTAAGCCTTGTTACACCCTTGCTTCGACCGGAGTATCTCGCTCGCTGGTTTGGCTGGCCTTCGGGGATATGGACCGCGATTGTTCCGCTACTGCTTGCCTTCGCAATATGGCAGCTTTGGAGAGGCCTTCGAGACGAGGATCATCTGCGCCCGTTTCTGGCGACAGTGGCAATTTTCGTGCTGTCCTTTGCCGGACTCGGGGTCAGCTTTTATCCCAACATTGTCCCGCCGGCATTGACCATTGAAGAAGCCGCAGCTCCCGACAGCTCGCTTCTTTTTCTTCTGGTCGGCGCGGTCGTCTTGATCCCCATGATCCTTGCCTACACCGCCTATTCCTATTGGGTTTTCCGAGGCAAGGTCCGCCATGGCGAAGGGTACCATTGATGCGCACATCCTTGCAGCGCTGGCTGTGGTTCGTGGTGCTCTACCTGATCGGCATCTTTGTTATCGGTTCCATCGCATTCCTGATCCGGCTCGTCCTGCTCTAGCCACCCGCAACTTGTGTTGCCGCCCCATCAGCATCCCGAAGGAAGGGCTTGCCGGCCAAAATGATCCCGGGCCGCTTTGTTTGCAAGCGGCCCGGATGTTGCCTCGTCCCACCATTGCAATGCCGTTAAAAGGTGATGAGTGAATACCCCTCCGCAACATATCGCGACAGATCTTGCACTGCGCCAATGCCAGCAATGTCATGGTCCGCGGTCAAGCTGACACCCGCCAGCTTTACGCCTTCAACGGCGCCGAAAACAGTTGCGCAGCCCAGTGAAACCCCACCCAACTTGTCTTCGACCCGGCGATAAAGCGCATGCGCCGGGTGAACCGGATTGACCAATTCCTTGATCCAACGTGTTCCCGTTGCCTGAAACAGCAGTTTGACTTCGACACTGCGACCTTTGAGTTCTTCGACGAGAAACAGGGCATTGAACATGCGTCCTGTCGCCTCTTCACCGGCATGGGGGTCTGACATGAGTACCACAGCGATCTTTTGCATTTCCATTCTCCCTTGTAATTACCGAACGTTCGGTATATATCCGTAGCAGTGTTTTTCTCCGGGTCGACATCAACATTTCGGGAGCAGTGAAATTGGCAAGGCCAAGGCAAATTGACGAGCAGGAGGTGATGGGAAGGCTGGCAAGGGTTTTCGCCACTTCGGGGTACGAGGGGGCGTCAATCCAGATGCTTTCGCAGGCGGCTGGTTTGAAGAAGGCGAGCCTCTACCATCGCTATCCTGGCGGCAAAGCGCAGATGGCTGACGAAGTGCTTGCAACCGTGCAGGCATGGGCAAACGAAAATGTCGTTGCCCCACTTGCTTCGGATGCTCCGTTGAAGGAGCGGATCAGCAAGGTCACCAAAGCATTTGACGAACTCTATGGCGGCGGCACCAAGGCCTGTTTGCTCAACATGCTTTCAACATTTCCCGGTCGTGCCGGCCCTTATGAAGACCGGATCCGTTTATGCTTTCGCACGATGCTTGATGCCCTTTGCGAGGTGGCGCGGCAAGCAGGCGCTGGTGATCCTGAAGCGCGTGCGCAATCGGCCCTGATGCTGCTGCAGGGCAGTCTCGTCCTTTCGCGTGGTTTGGGAAGCAAGGAACCTTTCGAAGCGGCGCTCGCCAATTTTTCAACAGAACTCACAAAGTGAGGCTGACATGACACTGCGCTACAGACAGATGCTTTTTTCCTCCAGCGTTCGGGCAGAGCAGGAAAAAATGGGCAGTCGCCGGGCATATGCCGGAGAAGACAACGTGCTCGCAGGACCCGACTTGTTGGGCGGCAATGAGGCGGCCTTCATCTTGGCACGGGAGAGCTTTTACCTGGCAACAAACGGTGCTGAAGGTTGGCCCTACCTTCAGCATCGTGGTGGTCCACGCGGCTTTGTTCACGTGCTTGACGAAAGGACCCTGGGCTTTGCCGACTTGCGAGGAAACCGCCAGTACATTTCAATCGGCAACCTTGATAGCGACAATCGCGCCAGCCTTTTCTTCATGGATTATGTCAACCGGGCACGCCTGAAGCTGCTCGGGAACATCCGTATCGTTGCATTGGAAGAGGGCGATGAACTCAGCGACAGACTTGTTCCAGAGGGGCTCAAGTCGCGGGCAGAGCGTGCCTTTTTGATCGACGTCCAGGCCTTTGAATGGAATTGCCCGCAATACATTCCGCAACTGATACCAACGCAAGACGTTACCTCTGCGATCAATCAACTTCAAAACCGCATCCGCGAACTGGAAGCAAAGCTGGCTGCGCGTGAACTTGACGCTGGTTGATTAAATGACGTCTGCGCCATCGTGCGATAGTATCGAAAAAATCAATCTAACGATCTTGTTTAACGATTTTACATATAGATTGTGGCGTGGGAGAGTGGCTTCGAAAGTTCCGCTTCAAGCCTGCGAGGCACCCATGAACAATCTTGAACAAGCCTTTCCCGATCCGCGCCTTGGCGAACCATTTCTGCTCACCCCCGGCCCATTGACCACTGCCTACAGCGTCAAAGAGGCAATGCTGCGCGACTGGGGATCGTGGGATGGTGATTTCCGCGCAATGACAAAATCCGTTTGCGATCAACTGGTTGCACTTGCAGGGGATGAGGCGCGAGAATTTGTCTGCGTGCCGATGCAGGGTTCCGGCTCGTTCAGCGTTGAAGCCATGCTGGGCACGTTGGTTCCGCGCGACGGCAAGGTTCTGGTTCTGGCAAACGGCGCTTATGGCTTGCGTGCCGCCGAAACGCTGCGGGTAATGGGGCGCGCCTTTGTGCTGATAAACAAGGGCGATTACCTGCCTCCTCGCGGTGATGAAGTGGGGCGCGCGCTGGATGCCGATCCGGCAATAACCCATGTCATGGCCATCCATTGCGAAACCTCATCTGGCATCCTCAACCCGGTTGACGAGATTGCCGAAGCGGTGGCTTCGCGTGGCCGCAAGCTGCTCATTGATTCAATGTCTGCCTTTGGGGCGGTCGAACTTGACGTGAACCGCATCCGCTATGATGCCATGGTGTCTTCAGCCAACAAATGCATCGAGGGTATTCCTGGGTTCGGGTTCGTGATCGCACGCAAATCTGCGCTGGAAGCATCCAAAGGCAATGCCCATTCGCTCAGTCTCGATGTTCATGCCCAGTGGTCTACCATGGAGAAAACCGGCCAATGGCGCTTTACTCCGCCAACCCATGTTGTCGCGGCATTTCTAGAAGCGCTGCGGCTTCATGCGTTGGAAGGGGGCGTCAAGGGGCGGGGTGAACGCTATACCCGCAACCGCGATGTGCTGGTTGAAGGCATGCGCGGGCTGGGCTTTGAGACCCTGCTCGCCGACCGCTGGCTTTCGCCGATCATCGTCACGTTCTTCAATCCGGCGCATGCCAATTTTGAATTTTCAACCTTCTACAATTTGATGAAGGACAAGGGTTTCATCATCTATCCAGGCAAGCTCACCGTGGTTGAGAGTTTCCGCATCGGCTGCATCGGGCGGATGGATGAATACGTGATGCGTCGTGTTGTGGCTGCTGCTGCAGAGACGCTTTCCCAAATGGGCGTTGACAGCGCCGCCCCGCCTGCAGCTGCTATCGCCGAACGCGCCAAGCTTGCCGCCTGACCCAACCCGTTCCAAGATCGGAAAAAGACATGAACGCCCATTCCCGTCTACCTGTTCTGGCCAATGGCCGCGCTTATCCCTGGCCCAAGGTCCCCGCCGTCGCAATCTGCCTGGATGGTTGTGAACCTGCCTATCTGGAAGTCGCGATTGAAAAGGGCCTGATGCCCACGCTGAAACGAATGCGGGAAACCGGAACCGACCGGCTGGCCCATTCGGTTATTCCGTCCTTTACCAACCCCAACAATCTGTCGATCGCGACCGGCCGTCCGCCAGCCGTTCACGGCATTTGCGGCAACTATTTGTACGAGCCGGAAACCGGCAAGGAAGTAATGATGAACGATGTGCGTTTTTTACGCGCACCAACGATCTTCGGCCAGTTCTACGAAGCCGGAGCCCGCATTGCTTTGGTGACAGCCAAGGACAAGCTGCGCGCTTTGCTGGGGGCTGGGCTGCGGTTTGATGAAGACCGGGCTATCTGCTTTTCCTCGGAACGCTCAGACCAGACGACCCTTGCCGAAAACGGCATCGACCACGCAAGTGTATGGCTGGGACTGCCGGTGCCGGAAGTCTATTCCGCTGACCTGTCCGAATTCGTCTTTGCCGCTGGCGTCAAGCTCCTGCGCGAATGGCAGCCGGACATCATGTACCTGACCACCACCGATTATGTGCAGCACAAATACGCGCCGCAAGATGTTGAAGCGCAGAACTTCTACAAGATGTTCGATGAGTATCTGGCGCAGCTCGATGCGCTGGGCGCAGCAATCATCGTCACGGCCGACCATGGCATGAAGCCAAAACATCTGGCCGATGGCAGCCCTGCGGTGATCTATGTTCAGGACAAACTCGATGAAATGCTCGGCAAGGACAGCGCCCGGGTGATCCTGCCGATCACCGACCCCTATGTCGTTCACCATGGCGCGCTCGGTTCGTTTGCAACAGCTTATTTGCCGGACGGCGCCGATCTGACTGCGATCATTGCGCAATTGCAGGCGATCCCCGGCATGATGCTGGTTGCTGACAAGGCCGAGGCGGTGCATCGGTTCGAATTGCCCGGTGACCGGATTGGCGATATCGTGATGATCTCCGTGGAAAACATGACGCTTGGGACGTCCGCGCACCGCCACGATCTTGCCGCGCTGAATGAACCGCTTCGCAGCCATGGGGGCCTGACCGAACAGGTGGTGCCGTTCATCGCCAACCGCGTGATCGATCTGCCCGCAGCTCCGGTGCTGCGCAATTTTGACGCCTTCTTTTTCGCCTGCACAGCGGCGGCGGTGTGACCATGTTGAAAACCGCACCACCCATCGCGATGCGACATGAACAGATGCGCATTGCCGGTCGCAAGGTCGATACCGTGGACCGGGTGCCGGTTCATTATCCCTGGACCGACGAGGTGATTGGCACCGTACCCGCCGGAACTGCAGAACATGCCCGCGAGGCGTTCGCCATTGCCGCCGCATACCAACCAACGCTCACCCGCTACGAGCGGCAGAGGATTTTGCTGAACATCGCGAAAATCATCAACGATCGAAAGAGCGAACTGGCGCCGATCATCACCGAGGAACTGGGGATTTCGCTTGCTGATGCGCTTTACGAATGCGGCCGGGCCTATGATGTCTACACGCTCGCCGGGCAGATGTGCATCCACGACGATGGCGAGATTTTTTCCTGCGACCTGACCCCACACGGCAAGCAGCGAAAGATATTCACCACCCGCGAGCCGCTGCGGGCAATCTCGGCGATCACCCCGTTCAACCATCCGCTCAATATGGTCAGCCACAAGATTGCCCCGGCAATCGCTACCAACAATTGCATGGTGGTCAAGCCGACCGAACTGACGCCGCTGACGGCACTGTGGCTGGCGGACGCGATCTATGAAGCCGGACTTCCGCCGCAAATGCTGTCCGTTGTCACCGGCTGGCCCGCCGATATCGGCGATGAAATGATCACCAATCCCGACTTTGATCTCATCACCTTCACCGGCGGCGTGCCTGTCGGCAAGATGATCGCCGCCAAGGCGGTTTACAAAAGGCAGGTGCTGGAACTGGGCGGAAACGACCCGCTGATCATCTGCAGTGATTTGTCGGATACCGACCTTGCAAGGGCCGCTGATCTGGCCGTTGCCGGGGCGACAAAAAACTCCGGCCAGCGCTGCACGGCCGTCAAGCGCATCCTTGTGCAAGAGAGCGTCGCCGACCGTTTCGTGCCGCTGGTGTTGGAGCGGGCAAAAGCGTTGCGCTTCGGCGATCCGATGGACCCGCTCACTGAACTTGGCTGCGTCATCCATGCAAAGGCGGCGCAGGTCTTCGAGGAGCGCGTCCACAAGGCAGAAGCGCAGGGTGCGAAGATCCTTTACCACCCCGGCCGCAAGGGCGCGCTGCTGCCGCCGATCGTGGTGGACCATGTGCGCCACGAAAGCGAACTGGTGATGGAGGAAACCTTCGGGCCCGTCATCCCGATTGTGCGCGTGCCGGACAATGACATCGAAACGATGCGCATCTCCAACTCCACCGCCTTCGGCCTGTCTTCGGGCGTGTGCACCAACGACTTTTACCGAATGCAGGCCTACATCAAGGGCCTCGTCGTTGGCACCGTCAACATCTGGGAAGTGCCGGGCTACCGCATCGAAATGTCGCCCTTCGGCGGCATCAAGGACAGCGGCAATGGCTACAAGGAAGGCGTCATCGAAGCGATGAAAAGCTTCACCAACGTCAAGACGTTTTCACTGCCCTGGGGGTGAGGGAAACGCTGCTGAAAGTCCCTTGACTTTTATGATGAAAAGAAGAACATAAAAAGAACAAACGGATTGGCCGGCTGGAAGCTGGGGAGGCAGGATGACTGGCGCAAGTGATTTCGATTTTGAGTTCGGACAATGGCGGGTTCGCCATCGCCGCCTCAAGGAGCGGCTTGCAGGATGCAACGAATGGGAGGAATTCCTCGGGCAATCACAGACCCGCCCCACACTGGGCGGCAATGGCTGTATCGAAGAAAACCTGATCCATTTCCCCGGTGGCGATATTCACGCCATTGCCATCCGAGCCTTCGACCCCGCCAGCCAGTCCTGGGCGATTTGGTGGCTGTCGTCAGCTAACCCCCACAAACTGGACATTCCTGTAAATGGCCGCTTTACGGACAACGTAGGAACGTTTCTGGCCGATGACACGCATGATGGTCGCCCGGTAATCGTCCGGTTCTTGTGGCTCAACACAAAAAGCGCCACACCGCGCTGGGAACAGGCAATGTCTGCCGATGGCGGCCAGACATGGGAGACGAATTGGGTAATGGATTTCGAACGGGTGTGAACAGGTTGAGGGCAGGGATCACAAGGAAGGGCAGGCCGGCACTGCGGCCTGCGATGGTGTTTCCGTGGCGGGGCAGTCACCATCCGATATGTTCAGCCATGCGGCGTCGCCCGGTTGGCACTTGCCCCACTGGACATCAGGCCGGGTGACTGGAGCTTTCCGCCCCGTCCCGGGTCTTCCACAGCGAATAGAAGATGCCTGATGCGATGATGCCAATGGTGATTGCCAGCGACAAATAGGGGTCGAACTTGCCGAAGAAGTAGCTGTAAAAACCCTTAATCCCGATGAAAACCAGCACCAGCGCCAGCGCGTACTTCAGATAGTGAAAGCGGTGCACCAGCGCGGCCAGCGCGAAATACAGCGCGCGCAGGCCGAGGATTGCCATGATGTTGGCGGTGTAGACGATGAAGGTGTCAGTGGTGATCAGGAAGATCGCGGGCACCGAGTCTACAGCAAAGATCACATCGGCAAAGTTGATCACGACCAGCGCCACGAACAAAGGCGTCGCGAAAAGAACCATCTTCTGCGTGTCCGGGTGCGGCAGGCGCACAAAGAACTTCTGGTCATGCAGCTCTTTCGTCACGTTCATGAACCGGGACACAAGACCAACCATCGGATTCTTCGAAACGTCGGTCTCACCCTCCTGCGCAAACAGCATCTTGATGCCGGTGAAAGCCAGAAACGCCGCAAATACCAGTGTCATCCACTTGTAGTTCGACACCAGTTCCGCCCCGATCGCGATCATGATGCCGCGCAGCACGATGACCCCGATGATGCCCCAGACCAGCGCCCGGTACTGGTATTTCCGCGGAATGGCGAAATATCCGAAAATCAGCGAGATGACGAAGACGTTGTCTATCGAGAGCACCTTCTCGATGATGTAGCCTTGGAAATACGCCGCGACCGGATTGGTTCCGTCGCTGGTGACCAGGGTGCCGTTCGCCCAGGCCCACCAGATGTAACCGCCAAAGGCGATTGCGATCATGATGTAGAAGGCTGAAAGTTTCAGGCTTTCGGCAACGCCGATTTCGTGGTCGTCCTTGTGCAAAACGCCAAGGTCGAAGACCATCAGTGTCACCACGATGGTCAAGAACATCAACCAAAGCCAAAGCGGCTTGTCGATCACTTCGAAGAAAAGAAATTCCATGTTGATCCCCTCGATTTTTTGATTTTTGAAGGGGAACGTCGCAGCATGACAAAGGCCCCTGGTCTGATAACGCCGACATCACAGGTGTGCGTACACCTGTCAGAGGGGCCCGGTCGCTGTCGTGGGAATTAGGCACTGGTTTCGAGAACTTCAAGACCAATGGGCAATCATTTTTTACGAACATTGGCTGCGGCCAAAATGTTCCGAACGGGAGGTCCGCGGGTTGAAGGGCGTCATCGAAACGATGAAAAGCCAAACCGGCCTATTGAGGTGCGAAAATAGGCACAGATGTGGGCTTCCACTGTCCGATCATCCGATGTGGTTGGCCGCTCGACCGCCATTAGCCACCTGGCGTAGCCGGTGACGCGGTCCGCGTTTCATGTTTTTCGGCAAAGCGCACACCCTGTTCGACGCCGGACAGTGTTGCGGAATCGCGGCGTACCGAGTGGGAGATGCCGCAGAAGCGGTTGCATTGGCGCATCTTGTCTCGGATGTCGCCTGCATTTTGCCAAAACCTTGCCAGATCGCCCGGCTTTTCGATCTTCTCACCCCTGAACGCACCTGAAAAGCAAAGCCTTGCCGTGCCTTCCAGATCGACCATGATGTTGCGCTCATAGGTGTTGCAGATGTGTTCGGTGGTGCGAGCGGTGGAATTCCATCCAGTTTGCAAATCGCCGGCCTGTGCCAGCGATCTGAAATACATTCCTGCCTGGCGGGTGAATTCGGGGTTGACGTCCAATCCGTGCTGAGCCGCCGAAACTTCGATCAGCATCATCAATTCTTCAGGATCTACCTGGTGCTCCTGCTCAAAGAAGGGATCGACCCCGCCCGATTGCCTAAAGGTCGGCTGAAGCATGTTGAGCTTCAGCTTGTCCGCTTTGAGGTCATTCAGAACAAAGTCGTAAAATTCCGGCAAGGACCTGTAATTTGAGCCGTACACCAGTCCCATGACAATGATTTTCGTGTCCCATGCGCCAAGGCGTTCGCGCGCTTCGACGAGCATTCGAATGGCGCGGGTGGTCCGCTCGAAGGCGCCCTGGATGCCCCTGGTGCGATCATGTTCGCCAGCGCCAGGGGCATTGAGCGAAACCGACACTTCGTGCGGCCCCTCTGCAATGACTTTTTGCGCCATTGCTGCATTGCGAATGCGCGTCCCATTGGTTACCGAAAGCATCCGCAAGCCATTTTCGCGCGCAAGACGTGCCATGGTAAACCATACGGCCTGCCGCAGCATCGGCTCGCCGCCGCAGGTGGCGATGGTCCCATTGGGACTCAGCCTGGCGAAATCCTCGATCAGCATAGCTACGCGCTCTTGGTGTGGAAGCATCAACGGATCGTCCCGTTCCTGCCAATAGTCGCAATGGCTGCAGCGCAGATTGCAGGCGCGGTTGATTTCCACGAACATGAAACGAGGCGGTATCATTGGCTTTTTGCTCCGTCGACCAAACCGGACAAATCCGCCGCCTGTTGGCGCAGCCTCTCAATGACCCGGGCCTTTCTCGAGAAATGCTGCTTGAAGGCTATCATGGGAGCAATGCTTTTCATGCGGAAGCCCGAACCCATGCCATGCTCGATTATCTTGTTGATCGACAGCATCGCGTTGTGGCGGTCAAAGGCAATCAGCCGCGATACCTGGTTGCGGATCGCATGGCGGTCAAAATCCTGCTCGATCAGATGCGCGACCGCGGCCGCGACTTCATCGGGATCGTCACCAACGATCCGCGTGAACGGATTGCAATAATAGCGCGAGCGGCTGCCTCCGGCGGCAGTTGAGACAACTGGCAGGCCGCAAAGCATGTACTCAACCGAGGCCTTCATGGTGCCTTCAATTGCCGAGAGGGCCAATCCGCACCGGGAGTGGGCCATCGCTATTGCAGCATTGCCAGGTGAAAGCTCGACATAGTCTCCCTGATGCAGCCGTTCGTTGGCAGATACTGCATGCGGAACGGTGGCGCGGACCTGTGATGTTTCTTGCTCGGCATCAACGCCAAATGAATGACGGTGAAGCAGCAAAAGGCTTGGTATTTTGGCCGCGAGAAAGTGCCTTTTGTAGAACATCAAGCGTGCATTGTAGACTGCATTGTAAGTTCCGAAATTTTCCAGCGAGGGTTCGAGGACCTGCCATATTCGTTCATCAACCAGCGCAGATGTGTTGAGCACCATTGCATCGACGCCATGGCTTCTGAGGTCAAACTGTTCTGCCTCGTTCCCCGCCAGAACCACGAAACGATGACGGGGAAAGCGGCTCGAAAGCCGATTGATGTCATCGGCGATCAGCCCCGCATAGCCGTGGTCAATTGCCCAGGTTGGCGAAAGCAGGTGCAAGCCCTGTTGCCGGTCAAAAATATCGGGCAAATCGTCGGCAAGCTCCATTGCTCCCAACCGGCCAGCCTCAATTGAACTCAGGGTCACCAGCGGATCGAGTGAAATGAGCTTGGCGTCGAGCCATTGTTCATTTTCCTGACCGGGATTTGCTTCCATTGGCCTAAACCGTTCCCTTCGCCAGCGCCTGTCTTGCGAGCACCATGTTTAGCTTGAGATGCCGGAACAGCGACATTGAGCCGATCAATGGAGTAAAATCGCGCAGAAAGTCCTTGGTTCCCAAAAGAGCAGCAACAGCATGGTTGAGCGCAATGACAACGTTGTGGCGTTCGAAATCCAGTATTTGTTGAAATGATTGTCGAATCCGGCCCCGGTCCAGACCCGCGGCGGCCAGACCGCTGACGGTTGAAGCAATTTCATCGGGATCGTCGGACACGATCCGGGTGAAGGGGAAATGGTAATAACGGTCCCGGCCGCCGACCGAGTGAGTCGAGACAACCGGCAGTCCGGCGAGCAGGTACTGCGTCGAAGCCCGCATAGCTCCTTCCTCAGCAGACAAAGCCAGGCCAACCGACGCGTGTCCGTAAAGCCGGACCACCGCGTCATGGTCGAGGCTGAGATATCTGCTTCTTCCGATACGGTGATTGGCGAAAGTCGCTTGCGGCAAGATTGCCTGAACGGCCTTCATGTCGGCTTCCGTGTCCCCGTTCACCGAATGTCCATAAATCAGCAAAGGCCGTTTGACCGACGTAGCCAGCCTATGGCGTTTCACGGTTTCAATTCTTGCATCATAGACGGCATCGTAATGCTGAAATCCCTCAAAGCGCGGCAAGTATGGACGCCAGACTTTTTCGTCGGCAAAAACACCATCATTGGTGGTGATTGCTGACAAGCCTGCTTTGCTCACGAGATTTGCCTCGTGGTCATAATTGGCAAGGTAGAGAAACTCATGGCCTGGCAACAAAGCACGGGTACGCTCAAGGTCCAGAGCAATGCCGGAAATACCGCTCCGCTCGTAATTCCAAGTGGGATGCAGCAGGTGCAATCCCTTGCCCGTGTCGAATAGTTCGGGAACCCTCATGGCGAGTTCAAGCAGGTGCACACTGGACGTGTCCACGGTCGAAATCGTTACCAGCGGGCTAAGCGACAGCACGCGAAAAGCGAACCAGCAGTCGGGGACCGGGGTTCCATCACCAGCCTGCGATTCAAGCGACGACACGGCTTCCCTTCCGGTCAATGACATTGTTGCGAGTGTTTCTCATTCCCATGGACAGGGATGGAAAGTTAACTTAGTTTGATTTCAGAGGCCACGCTATCAACAAGGGATTTAAAATGGAAAAGATTCTGCGTTCGGTCAATTTGCCGGTTTTTCTGGTTCGTTCCCGCAAAGAAAATGGCAGCACTACACTTGAAGTGCACACCACAAAGGCAGCCCGCCGCAGCGTCGGCGAAACCTTGAAGGCAGCCTTGGTGCAGAATTCCATCTCAAACCTGACCATTCAGGTCCATGGCCATGCCGATTTCTTCGAGCCAAGGTCGCTGCAGTCTCTGGAATCGCGGTTTGGCCAAGGCGCAATTGTCTATGATCCAACCGGCGCGTTTGGCAGGATCGAGGAATATACTGCTTGCGCCAAAGCTATGCGGGCAGCTGCGGGAGACCGAATTTCCGGTATTTTCATGGAGCCGATAAACGGCGCAATGTATGTCGTGCCAACAGTCGCGGGCACCGGAGCATCGGCGCTGGTAGCACTCCAAAATGCCGTTGAAGACATCTCGACGGCGGTTGGACGCTGGGCAGCGGCGCGTTCGAAGCCAGCCGGCTTTCAGGTAGTGGCCATGGTCGAACAACCACGCGGTTTTGCCGTTGTTCCGGTTGACACCATGACCGCACGCGAGTTTGCCGGTGCTAGCGTTCTTGGTTCGCTGGGCGTGAAGGTTGCTGCGTTTCTGGCGGCAATGGGTCTTGCTGCCAGCGCTACCACAGCCCACGCCTACCAGCCGGCACAGCCGATGGACATCGTGGCCGGGCAAGGCGCCACTGCATCCATAGACTGGTATGCGCCGTCGACAGAACTTTTCAACGCCGGAGATGCAATCAGCGAAGCTGTGGCGAAACATTCAATGTCGGTAAGGCTTCTTGAAACTGACGGACTGCGCAAACTTGCAGCCGGCGAAGCCCTTCCTTCTGGAGGAACAGTGAAAATCGCCCCGGCGACAATCGCTTTTGCTTCACTCACAGATACCGGGAACCTCAGTGATCCGCAGCACATCGAAACACTGCTGGAAGATGTGATGGGCCCACGGATGGCGAGGGCGATCTCGTCGGCAGCAATGGCATTGCTTGAAGGTTCGGATCTCGTGAAAGTCGCCCAGGTTAATTCTGGCGGCTACGGAGGAAGCATCGGCGGTAGCGACAACCTGAATTGATTCGAACTGCAGGATCCCTTGGTGCGCCCGGTTCTGTTCGCATGGGAATTGGGTGAAAACCTCGGTCACGCCATGCCTTTGTCCCGCATGGCCGCTGCATTGCAGGCAGATGGCCTGCAGATTGTGGTTTGCGCGCGCTCACTCTTGAGCGCGCGCATTGCTTTCAACGGCATCGAGGCAACAATCCTTCAAGCGCCGGTTTGGCCGCACTACCGCTACGGTGGTGTGCTTTCTGGTGGCGGAAACTATGCCAACATCCTGAACACAATCGGATTCCACGAGCCGCGAAACCTGGCGGCTGTGGTCGCCGGCTGGATTTCGCTCATTGACTTGGTGAAGCCCAGTGTTGCGGTCAGTGATCACTCCCCGGCATTCCTGATCGCTGCCCGTATCCGCAATTTGCCAGTGATCGCAACCGGCACGCCCTACACGATGCCACCGCTTGAGGGGCCCAATCTACCGCCCGTGGATGCGCTGGTTTCACCAGTAGCGGATGAACGGCGCATGGTTGCCAGCGCGGCCGCTGTACTGTCGCAATGGGGCAAGCCGGTAGTCGAAACGCTTCCCCGGTTGCTTGCGACCGAGTCTCGGTTTGTGTTCGGCTTGCCGGAAATCGATCCTTACGCGGCTGTCCGGCGCGAACAGCTTTTCGAGACCCCGGAAGGGCTGCCGAAGTTCGCTCCGGTTCCCGCCGAGCCTTCCATCTTCGCCTACTATGGAGCCAACGACCCCAATGCCGAGGCCCTGTTCCAAGCGCTCGCAGAGACCGGGGTAAAGGTTTCCTGTTACTTGCGTGGCGAAAGCGGCTTGCTCTCCGGCTTTTTGCAGCGGCGTGGCGTTGTCGTCTACGAGACACCGCAGCCGCTTGCCGAAGTGCTGCCAAAAGTCAGCCATGTCCTTTCAGGCGGCGGAGCCCACGTGACGCAGGCAGCAATGGCAGCGGGCAGACCACATTTGATAATGCCGCGCCACGAAGAAGCGGCGATCAATGCCCGCCATGCGGCCCGTCTCAATGTCGGCCGGTGGCTTGATGCCCCCGGTGATCGCGCCAAGCTTCGCGCTGCGATCACTACCGCCCTTGCCGAACATTCAATGCATACGGATGCAGCAAGGTTGGCGGCCACAATCGGTTTGCGCCCACGCCGCCCGGCCTTGGAAATGCTGAAGGCGACCATCAAGCGGCATGTCCGCTAGGATGGCCGGTTCTTGAAAATGCCACTGGCTTTGTCCCTGCCGCGGATCGCCGAGTATTCGTAAAGCATGTGTACGCCCAGAGCAGCCCAGGCTGCGGCCCAACGCTCGGGCAATGGGCCGGGATGGCTCACGGCTTCAGCCCAAACCTTCTTCCAGTAAAACTCGAATTGCCAGCGCAGACCGCTGTAGGTCATGTGCCTGATCTTGTCGTGACCTGGCGGACTGGTGGCAAGAACGGTCAAGGCACCGTTCGAAAAACCATAGCGCCCATACCGCCGGGCCAGCGAGCGATAGGACTCGCCCACATCATGCCACACGGGCCAGTGGTGGTCTGAAACCAACCTGCCGCCGGCAAGCGCCGCCCGGTTGGCGAACTCGGTGTCTTCGGCAGCGCCAAAAAAAGGGCCCGGAAAACCGAATCCGCCATTATCGAGGAGAAACTTGCGGCGGACCGCAAGATTGGCGGTCGGAAAAACGACGGTTGTACCCCATTCGTGAATCTGCGGGATGAAGCCGAAATGGGCCTGCATCCGCGACATGAAGGTGCTTCCGCTTTCAGGGTGCAAAGGCCTGGTTGGTCCTGCCACGATATCGAGGCTTGGAAAGGCTTCCAGCTTGGCGTCAATCCAGTCTATCCACCAGGACGGGGGCACGCAGTCATCGTCAATGTAGACGACATATTCCCCCGATGCTGCCCGCGCCACCACATTGCGGCTCTCGGCGACGCCCAGATTGGATGGATTGACCAAATAACGAATGGTGTCCCGAAACGGCATCAGCGCCTGCTCGTAGGCAGGGTCATGACTGCCGTCGTTGACAACAACAATTTCCCGCCCTGTGGAAACTTGTGGCGTCACCGCCTTTAGCAATCGGGCAAGACCTTGCGGGCGCTTGTACGTGCAGATGCAGATTGACAGGGTTGGCATTCGAAATCCGTTTTCTCGACATGTTGACACTAGCCGAACTGCAGCCAGTTTGTCCCGCACAGTTTGGAAAAGTTCCAGACTGTTGATTTTTCATGATTATTTCATTGACGAGGGCACGCCAGATGGCCCCTATGACCAAATTCTGGTTGATCCGGCCCTTGAAGCCGGTTGAATGAGGAATGCCATGAGAAACCACAATTCACCCCGAACGGGGTGCTATTTCACTTTGCCTGCGGAACGGCTGGTCCTGGATGGCTGCCGGTACTGGCAAGCCGCCCAGGCATTAGAGCGGGAAAGCGGCTTTGAAGCTGCCCGAGCACTGTTCCTGTCTATCTTGCCGCAAAGACAGGCTGCAGCCGGGCTGCAGGCCCTTGATCTCTTCGTCTCGCAATTGGCATTTTGCAATGGCTGCCCGCTGAAAGCGTTTCCTGCCGGCGCGCACCATGTCACGCGCGATGAAGTTTTGTTGCTGGGTCTCATCTCAGGCATTCAGAACGGCGATGAATACGCTGTACGCACCTGCCTTGATCACATCACCTGTGCCGCAAGATGCGAGGAGGTTGCATTTGCAGCAGCAAATTTTGCCATTACCCTTCGCAGTTTCGGCCAGAAACTACAGCCCGTTCCGCTGGTTGCCATCGAGGATGTGCTCGTTCGCAGCCGGTCAGTCACCCTTCAATAAAGTTAGATAAAGGAGTTCCATGATGTCCAGATTGCTCACCGCACTTGCGCTGCTGGCCTGCCGCCTCGCTTGCAGCCGATCCCGCGGACGTTGTTTCCAACTATGCGAACATCGCGCTTGCCGGATATGAAGATTCGCTCGCGACCGCCAAAATCCTCGATGTGGCCATTGATGGGCTGGTACAGAAACCTTCAGTGGAAACGCTTGCCGCTGCTCGCAGCGCATGGCGGGACGCGCGCAAACCCTATCAGCAGACTGAGGCTTTCCGCATCGGCAACAAGGTCGTTGATGACTGGGAAGGGCGCGTCAATGCATGGCCGCTGGATGAAGGCCTGATCGATTATGTTGATGCAGGCTACGGCGCAGAGAGCGATGAAAACGCGCTGTTCACCGCCAATGTGATTGCCAACACGACCCTCGAAATTGACGGCGTGAAAGTTGATGCCAGCAAAATCACGCCGCAATTTCTTGCCGAAACTCTGCAGGAAGCGGGTGGCAGCGAAGCGAATGTGGCGACGGGCTATCACGCCATTGAATTTCTGCTTTGGGGCCAGGACCTCAATGGCACGGGACCGGGCGCAGGCAACCGGCCACACACCGACTTTGATACTGCCAATTGCACAGGTGGCAATTGCGAACGCAGGGCGCAATATCTGGCAGCGGCTTCCGACTTGCTGGTTGCCGATCTCTCCGAGATGGCTGCAAACTGGGCCGAAGGCGGCGCAGCGCGGGCCGCATTGCTCGAAGCTGGACCGCAGGAAGGCATTGCAACCATCTTCACCGGAATGGGGTCGCTTTCCTATGGCGAGTTGGCTGGCGAGCGCATGAAGCTCGGCCTGTTGCTGCACGATCCGGAGGAAGAGCATGACTGTTTCTCGGACAACACCCACATTTCGCACCTTTATGACGCAATCGGTATCCGCAATGTCTACCTTGGCTCCTATGAGCGGCCGGACGGCACGAAAATAGCCGGCGCTTCGCTTTCCGGGCTCGTGGCGGAAAAGAACGCTGCGCTGGACGCCGAATTGCGCGCGGCGCTTGATACGAGCGTCAGCGCATTGCAGGCAATTGAAGCAAAAGCCAAGGCGGGCGAAGCCTATGACCAGTTGATCGGCGAAGGCAATGATGCTGGCAATGCGCTGGTGCAGACGGCGATTGACGCGCTGATTGCCCAGACAAAGGTTATCGAAAAAGCAGTTGCGGCCCTTGCACTTTCGGCAATCGAATTGGAAGGTTCCGATAGTCTCGACAATCCCGGTGCAGTCTTCCAGTGATCGGTTCCATGAGCCCGGATTTGTATCCAAGGTTTGCAAGACTGCCAGTGCTGGCGCTTCCGGCGCTGGCGGTCATTGCGTTTCTATGCGCAGCCCCAGGCTTTTTTGCGCCCGCATCACCTGCCCATGCTGGTGAAAATGCCGGGCGGGCGGACCTTTCGGCCAAGGACCACAAACGCGTTTCGGCAGTAACCCGCCCAGCCAGTAACTTCAGCAAGGCCGAAGCCTTTGAGGCCATGCAGGGCGGCGGGGCTACTTCGCGCAAGCTCATCAACCGCGACGCCTTTTCACAATTCAGCGCCAATCTCACCTTTGAAGGCGAGCGCGATTTCAAGCTTGGAAACGCCTTGTTCCGCAAGGTCTGGGTGTCGGCGCCTTCCTCGACGCAGGCCTCCGACGGGCTTGGCCCGTTGTTCAACGCGCGGTCCTGCCAGGGCTGTCACATCAAGGATGGCCGCGGTCACCCGCCAGAAGGCGCAGCGGACGCAACATCGATGTTCTTGCGGCTGGCACGCGGCCCGGCAAATGCAGACGAGGAAGCGGCACTATCCCAGTTTGAGGCGCTGAATTTCCAGGATCCGGTTTATGGATCGCAATTGCAGGACCAGGCAGTCCAGGGCCTGGCGGGCGAAGGCAGGATGCAGATCGCCTATTTTGAAATTGCCGTACCGCTCAATGGTGGCGAAACCGTCATGTTGCGCAAGCCGACCTATTCGGTAACTGGCCTTTCGCACGGGCCACTTGATCCCGCCACCACGCTTTCGCCGCGCATTGCGCCGCCGATGATCGGGCTAGGCCTTGTCGAGGCCATTCACGAGGCAGACATCGCCGCGCTCGCTGATCCACAGGACGCTGACGGGAACGGCATTTCCGGCAAGATGCAGAGGGTGCGTGGCCCCGGTGCAAGCAATCTGCTTGGCCGGTTTGGCTGGAAAGCGGAAAATCCGAGCGTGCGGTCGCAATCAGCCGGGGCGTTTGCCGGAGACATTGGCATCTCAACGCCAGATGTTCCCAATTCGCACGGGGATTGCACGAAAGCGCAGGCCGAATGTCTGGCAATGCCGGATGGTGTGCAGGCGCGGCTGGGTAACACCGAAGCGCCGGACCCGGTTCTTGATCTGGTGACGTTCTATTCAGCCAACCTTGCCGTTCCAGCGCGGCGCGATGTCGAAGCGGCCAATGTGCTTGCGGGCAAGCAATTGTTTTATAACGCCGGCTGCATTTCCTGCCATCAGCCCAAGTTCGTCACCCGGCGCGACGCCAGCCAGAAGGCACATGCCTTCCAGCTGATCTGGCCCTATTCGGATTTCCTGCTGCACGATATGGGCGAAGGGCTTGCTGACGGCCAGATTGTCGGCCAGGCCAATGGGCGCGAATGGCGCACCCCGCCATTGTGGGGTATCGGCTTGACCCGGACGGTGAGTGGACACAGTTTCTTTTTGCATGATGGCCGGGCGCGAAGCCTTACCGAAGCGATCCTGTGGCATGGCGGTGAGGCACAGGCGTCGCGCGACAAGTTCGTCGGCATGGACACCGCCAGCCGAAAAGCCCTGACAGATTTCCTGGAGTCGTTATGATCCGTATGATGGCCTTGGCTCTCGGTCTTGCACTTCTGGTGACGCCAACAAAAGCGCAAACCACGGATGAAAACCGGGTAAGTTCCGGCGACGTTCGCATGGTGATGCAACGCACCGTCGAGGATGTCATCCGGCCGGGCTATTTGCGTTACATGCAATCGGCCGGAAAACTGGAAAACGCCATCACCGCCTTGTGCCAGGCGCCTTCAAACGAATTGCTTGACGCAGTGAATTTCGAGTTTGCGCAAACGGTAAAGGCCTGGGCGCAAGTTGAATTCATCAGGTTTGGCCCGGTGCTCTCCAACAATCGGCTTGAACGGGTACTGTTCTGGCCGGACCGCAAAAGCACTGGTCTCAAGCAGGTGCAGGAATTGCTGGCAACAGGTGATGAATCCGCATTGTCGGCGCAATCGCTGGCGAAAAAAAGCGTCGCCGTCCAGGGCCTCGGCGCGCTTGAGTTCATCCTCTACGCAACCGGAAGCGACGCATTTGCGAGCGGTGATGCATTCCGGTGCAGCTATGCCAAGGCGATTGCCGCAAATCTTTACATGATCGGCGACGAACTGGTTGGCGAATGGGCAGCGGGCAGCCCGGCATCCGCGAAATGGGTGGTTGGGCGCGAGGCCGACGCGGCGGCAGCAACGCTGAACGAACTGCTTGCCACGATGGTGCATGGCTTGGAAGCGATACGCGACATCCGAATCCGGGGCTTTGTCGACATTGCGCAAGGGCGTGACAAGCCCAAGCTTGCCGTTTTCTGGCGCTCAGGTCTAACCGCGCCAAGCATTGCCGCCAATGTTGTGGGCCTGCAGACACTGTTTGAAGAATCGGCAATGGAAGCGCTTCTGCCGAGCGAAGTCGCCAGCATTGCAGAATCCATCCGGTTCGAATTCAGGGAGACCCTCGACGTCGCGTCAGGGGTGAGCGGACCGGTCGACAGGTTTCTCGCCGATCCCGGGCAGCGGCAGCGGTTGGTCCTGACCGATTTGCTGCTTGGAAGCCTGATCTCCCGGTTTGACAAGGAGTTTGCGCCTGCGTCGGGGTTGGCAGCGGGGTTTTCCTTTGCCGATGGCGACTGAGCATCCGATTTGCCGCCGCGCATTCCTCAAAGGTGCGGGCGCCGGGCTGTTGAGCCTGCTTACACCGCGGGCCGCTGAAGCATTGCTGAGCACCGATGCTGTGTTTATTTCCGCCTGCCGCAAGAAAGACGGCAGCCATGGCATCGCCATTCTCACCGAACAGGGAACAATCATCCGCGAGGCTGCGTTGCCGGATCGCGGCCATGGCTTTGCCGTCTCTGGCAAGACCGGCCGGATGGTTGCATTTGCGCGGCGGCCCGGAAGCTTTGCGCTAGCTCTCGACAAGCATGGTGCTGAGCCTGCCGCGCTTGCCACTCCGCAAGGCCGACATTTCTTCGGCCACGGAATTTTCAACGCAGATGGCCGGCTGCTTTACACCACAGAGAATGATTTCGAGAACGACCGGGGTGTTATCGGCATCTGGGATGCGGGCGCAAATTATAGCAGGATCGGTGAGTTCCAATCCTTCGGACTTGACCCGCATGACATGGTGTTGATGGAAGACGGCCATACGCTGTGCATCGCCAATGGCGGCATCCTGACCCATCCTGAAAGCGGGCGCGCCAAGCTCAACCTGGACAGCATGCAGCCGTCGATCGCCTTTGTCGACACCCGGGACGGTTCGTTGTCTGCGCGGCTTGAACCCCCTGCCGGGCTCTCGCGGCTGTCGCTGCGCCATCTTGCTGCCGGCAAAGGCCAAAGGGTCTGGTTCGGCGGGCAATGGGAAGGCAGCGAACTTGAAAGCCCGCCGCTGATCGGCCACGCCAGCCTTCATGACGGCCTGCATTTTGCCCCACTTCCCGAGAGCCAGCTTGCCGCACTGAACAATTATGTCGGCTCGGTTGCCGCCAGCAGGGATGGAAGCCTGATCGCCTTCACTTCGCCAGACAAAGGAACGGCGCTCATCCTCGACAGCGCCAATGCTGAGGTAGTGAATGAATACCGGGCAAGCCGTGTTTACGGCGTTGCAGGCGGCAGTAGCGGATTTGTATTTTCTTCGGAGAACGGCAGCTTCGGGGCAAGCCACCATGATGTTGCCTGGGACAACCACATCGCCGCCATACCGGCTCAGTGACGAAGCCTAGGTTCAGCCGCAGCGAAGCTGAGCCATGAAACGGGTGTACAATGGCAGCACTTCGTCCATGTCGTGGAACAAGGCGGGTTCGCCGCTGCTGCCCGCCATCTCTCAGAGCCCCTGTCCACGATCAGCCGCCGCATAGCTGACCTTGAACAGAGCCTAGGCACTCCAGCTGGTTGGATCCCGGTATCGGTGGCGGAGAGGGTGTCCGCTATATGTGCGATCTAAAGCATTGAAAATAAAAGGTTTTTTACATATTCGGCGAATTCATACCACGTTACATGCCACTTCTGGCGGCTAGGCCTCAGAAGTCAATTGAAAGAATATCCCGCAACATGGCCTTTCCAGTTTGAGGTCCACAGCTGGCCGCGTACACAATCATTCTACTGAGCAAAAAACCAAAGGCACAGCAAGACAACACCTTTCGCAATCACGTCCAGCGGAGGGACTCAACGCGGGCAAGCGCTGCTTCTGCTTCGGCACCGATCCGCCTGACGAGCTCACCCGCCGGCGTGATGTCGTGAACCAACCCTGCCGACTGGCCAGCATAAAGGCACGTAGCCTCTATCTCGCCGGTGGCGCCCGCGCTTGCCGGGCTGTCGTCGTACCGTAGGAGCGCTAGACCGTCCAGTTGCCGTGCCACCAGTTCACCCTCGCCCGGTCGCCGGCCCGAGGGCGGACGCCCGGCGGCGTCCCACTGATCGTAGGTGCTGTTGCGCAACACCCGGTGTGGCGCGTTCGGCCAGCCAAGATCAAACAACTCGGTATGGACGGTCTCTGTTTCTCGCGCCGCGACGATGCGGCGTTTCCAGTCGTCATGCACATTTGCCTCGGGCGTCGCCAAGAAGCGCGTACCAATCCATGCACCTGCCCCGCCCAGCGCCAGCACTACGGCTAGCCCACGCCCATCGGCGATACCCCCTGCGGCGATCACAGGAAGCGGCCACACCGCGTCCACAACAGCGGGCAACAACACCATTGTGCCAACCTGACCCAAGACATGACCGCCAGCCTCAACCCCTTGAGTGCAGATCGCGTCTGCGCCCAGATCGGCGGCACGCTTCGCTTCATCGGCAGATCCGACGGTGACGATGGTCTTGACCTTCGCGGCGCGGAGGGCCGGAAAATATGCCGTGGGATCCCCCCAGAAGAGCGATATCACTGGCGCCCCGGCATCAATGCACTGTGCAAGTCGCGCGTGCTGGTCCCACTCCAATACCAAATTGACTGCGAACGGTCGCGCCGTGCGCCGTCGGATTGCCCCGATCTCTGAAGCAATCGATTCAGGTTCATGCCAAGAGACGCCCTGCATCCCCAGGCCACCAGCTTCGCAAACCGCGCAGATGAGATCGACGGTAACTGCGCCACCCATCGGTGCCTGGGCAATCGGATAGCTGAGACCAAATGCAGTGGTGAATGGGGTTCGTATCATGAGCGCGTTCCTCAAACTTGCAATGCTATCAGACGACCATCAGGTGGCCAGCCGCCATGACGACGCCCGCCGGAAAATGGAGGATTGGCGTTTCGACTGCCACG
>JBGSNX010000010.1:0-51963 GCA_041739465.1 Salaquimonas sp. | reverse complement strand
TGCGAGCGGTCTTCCACCGGCGCCGGGGCCACTGGTTCAACAATTGCCGGCGGCTGGACTGCCTCGGCTGCTGGCTGCGTTTGCGCGTAGGATCCTTGATTGAAACCAAGGCCAACTGCCGCCAATGCGGCGAGGAACAGCACGGTCTTTTGCATAAGCATCAATCTTCCTTCAAAGCCCACGGTGCCCCTTGTCGTTGTTTTGGCCTGAATCGCCCTGCGCGGCAAGCAAAACCGGGTCAAACGCCGTTGCCGCCACTGCGTTCTTCCTGTGCGCGGCGAAGATGCTTTTCCAGTCGCCGCAACAGCAATGACAGGCCTATCGTCAAAATGAGATAGACATAGGCAACAATTGAATAGGTCTCGAAGAACCGGAAGGATCCAGACGCGTAGACTTTTCCCATCTGCGTGAGATCGGCAACACCCAGAACCGATACCAGCGACGAATCCTTGACCATCGCCACGAAATCATTGCCCAAAGGCGGCAGGATGGTTCGTATCGCCTGCGGCAGAACAATGAACCGGAACCGCTGCAAACGCGTCAGCCCAAGTGCCTTGGCAGCTTCGATCTGCCCGGTTTCAACGGACTGGATCCCGGCCCGGAATATTTCGGCGATGAAGGCTGAGTAACCAATGGTCAGTGCAGCCACGGCTCGCCACAACAACGGAAAATCGCGGACCGCCATC
Source organism: Salaquimonas sp. (assembly GCA_041739465.1). Taxonomy (GTDB): domain Bacteria; phylum Pseudomonadota; class Alphaproteobacteria; order Rhizobiales; family Rhizobiaceae; genus BOKV01. The sequence continues at coordinate 51,277 of JBGSNX010000010.1, read as the reverse complement.
TCCGAAACCAGGCCAATGGATTGCAGCGGAGCGGTAACCTGGTTGACCAGCCATACGATTGCCGGTGCGCCGACAAAGGCGATGTAGAACAGCAGCACGAGAATGGGTATCCCGCGGATGATCTCGACGTAAAATCTTGCGATCTGCCGCACGATGAGCCAGCGCGAAAGACCCATCAAGGCAATTCCAAGCCCGATCGCCGACGCCATCGCAAAGGCGCACAAGGTAACCAGTACCGTGGTGGTGATGCCGTTGGATACAGCTCGTAGGATCTGCAGATAGAGCGGACTGAAGGCAATGTATACGGCAGTGGCCAGTCCCGCCAAAACCGCGATGACCAGCCACCAGGGAAAGTCCTGCTCGGCGCCATTCCGGCTGCCGGTCACCATGACCCGCGCCGTTCAAAACGCTGTTCGCGTACACCGCCGCTCCACTGGTCGACCGGCGATTCGCTGGTCATTCGAAAGCCATGCGATTCATAAAGGCGGCGAGCTGCGTCAAGCCCGCTGAATGTGGTCAGCCAGACCGGGTCGTAATGCTGTTGATCGCAAAATTCCATTGCCTGCCGCATCAGGCTTGAGCCGAGGCCGGTACCCCGCGCCCGATCTGACACGATGAACCAGCGCAAATGCGCGCTGCCTTCACCCGATACCGTCCTGTCGATCACGATGGCGCCCGCAAGTTGATCACCGTCCCATGCGGCCAGGAACAGGTCCTGACCGGCATCCCTGCTCGCGGCAAACTCGCCAAGTTCTCGTGCCACCTTGGCTTCGAACGGTTCGCCGAAATTCCAGTTGCGGCTGCAATATTCTGCATGAAGGGCAACAATGCTTGCAATGGCGCCCGGCCTCCATCCGGAAAAGACGAAGGCCGGAGCCGCAGCCGCTGTCATTCGCCGAACTTGTAGTCGAGGAACCACTTCTTGTTCAGCGCCTCGATGGTGCCATCGGCCTGCATTGAGGCAATTGCCGCATTGATCGGCGCCACCAGGTCAGAGCCTTTCGGGAAAATGAAGCCGAAATCCTCAGTGCCCAGCGGCCCGCCAACCAGCTTCAACCCGCCATTGGAAGAATCGACATAGCCTTTCCCGGCTGTACCATCGGTGAGGACAACGTCGACATCGCCCGACTTCAGCGCCTGCACCGAAGCTCCGAAGGTTTCAAACAGTTTGATGCGCGGATTCTGTTCATTGCCGTCGAGGACATTGTAGACGGCAACATAGAACGGCGTGGTACCGGCCTGCGCACCAACGAGGCCTTTTTCAAAGCCCTTGAAGCTTTCGGCGTCAGCAAAACGGCTTTCATCGCCGCGCACCAGCATGAACATTTCAGAACGCATGTAGGCATCGGAGAAATCCACCTTCTCCTTGCGCTCTTCCTTGATGGTGATCCCGGTCATGCCAAGGTCGTATTGGCCGCCGGAAACCGCTTCGATCATCGCATCCCATGAAGTGTTCTGGTAGGCGAGTTCAAAATTCAGCCGCTTGGCGATTTCGGCCATCGCATCATATTCCCAGCCAATCGGCTTGCTGGTCTTGGGATCAACAAACTGCAAAGGCGGGTAGGCGTTCTCGGTTACCACGGTAACTTTCTTGCCCTTGAGGTCTGGCAGATCAGCGGCAAAGGCGGAAGTTGCGGCGAAAGCTGCAAGGGCGAAACCGCCCAGAATTGAAAGGAACTTGTTCATTTGCTTGTCCTTTGAAAAACCTCCCCTGGAGGTGAGGACACCAACTTTATCCGGACTGTCGCGACTGGCAAGCGGGCAAAATGCTGCTGTCTGCCAATTGCTGGTTTGCAAGAATAAAAAAAGGCGGCCCGAAAGCCGCCTTTTCATTGATGCCATGCTTGGCAGAAAAAATTATTCAGCCGATGGTGCAGCTTCTGCTGCGGTCGCCTCTGCTGCTGCTTTTTCGGCTGCCGCTGCCTCAGCCGCTGCCTTTTCGGCTGCTGCCTTCTCGGCCGCCGCAGCTTCTGCTGCAGCCTTTTCAGCCGCCAATGCCTGTGCCGCTGCAATCTTCTCGGCTTCGATGCGGCTCTTTTCGGTCAGGAACGCCTGACGGTCTGCATCGTTGAGCTTCTTGGCGCGAACACCGGTGTTCTCGGTGATGCGGGCCGACTTGCCGCGCAGATTGCGCAGGTAATAAAGTTTGGCACGACGAACCGAGCCACGGCGCACGATCTCAACGCCTTCAACCATCGGCGAATAGACCGGGAACACGCGTTCCACGCCTTCGCCATAGGAAATCTTGCGAACGGTGAAGTTCTCGTTGAGGCCGCCGCCAGACCGTCCGATGCATACGCCTTCATAAGCCTGTACGCGGGTACGGGTGCCTTCGGTGACTTTGACCATGACACGCACGGTGTCGCCCGCTTCAATTGGCGGGAAGGTCCGCTTTGCAGCAATGGCTGCTGCCTGCTCGGCTTCGAGCTGCTGGATGATGTTCATGTTTCCAAACCTTTTCTCGCATGGCCCGCCTCCGGCTTGCCCGGATTTTGCGCCATGTCTTTGATTGCGTGACGGCCAGAGCGTTCAGCAATTCCCGGCCCCGTGGGGCCTTGGGCTGGAAACACGGTCTTTTGTGTATCCGGAACGGGTATGCCTCACTTCTTCCGGTTCAGGAAAAAGTGGCGGAGCCATAGGGGATAAACGCTCACTTGTCGACCGTGTCAGCGATTCTTTTTGTCCCGCCTGTCCAAAAGGTCTGCTCTTCGCTCAGCGGTCAGCTGCTTTCCTGCCTGCTGGCGCCATTTTTCAATGGCACTGTGGTTGCCCGAAACCAGAACCGGCGGGATCTCCCTGCCCTCGAAAATGGCAGGCCGTGTGTAATGCGGATGCTCCAGCATGCCGCTTTCGTGGCTTTCGTGAATGCCCGACTGGTCATTGCCCATGACACCTGGCAGAAGCCGCACAATTGCATCCAATACGATGATTGCCGCTGGTTCGCCGCCAGAAAGCACATAGTCGCCAACCGAAACCTCTATGAGGCCCCTTGCCTCGATTACTCGCTCGTCGACGCCCTCGAACCGTCCACAAATGATGACCACGCCCGGCCCGGCGGCGAGTTCGCGCACCAGCGCCTGATCAAGCACCTTTCCGCGCGGGCTCATCAGCAAGCGTGGCCTTTCATCCCCCTGCAGGCTTGCACTGTCGATGGCTGCCGCAAGCACATCTGCCCGCAGCACCATGCCAGCCCCGCCACCAGCAGGCGTGTCATCGACCAAGCGGTGTTTGCCAACACCAAATTCCCGCAAGGCCACCGTTTCAAGCGACCAAGCGCCTGCTTCCAGCGCCTTGCCTGCCAGTGAAATGCCAAGTGGACCTGGAAACATTTCAGGGTAGAGCGTGACCACGGATGCGGCAAAGCTCAACTTTGCTCTCCGCCATCGCGTTCGGACGTTTCGGGCAGCGGCTCATGAACAAGAAACCCCGCTTCAATGTCGACTTGCGGAACCGCAAGCCTGGTGAAAGGTGTCATGAATGCAGGCGCAGCAACCGGCTTGATTTCAAGGATGTCGCCAGCCCCGAAATCATGAACGGCAAGCACGGTTCCGGTCTTTTCGCCAGCAACGTTGCGAACTTCAAGACCGACCAGATCGGCAAGGTAGAATTCGTCCTCGTCTTCGGTCTGGGGAAGCTCGTTGCGGTCAATGAACAACTCGCGGCCCGTCAGCTTCTCGGCCGCTTCACGTGTCGAGACACCCTTGATGCGCGCCACCTGAATTTTGCCCTGCGGGCGCAGCGAGACAATTTCCACAGCCGTGCCGTCAGCAAAGGCCAAGGAAGAATAATCGGCTATCGCTTCAGGATCGCCTGTGTAGCTTTGCAGCCGCACTTCGCCCTTGAGGCCAACAGCCGCACCAAACTGGCCAGCAAGGATGGGTATTCGGGTTTGAGCCATGATTGCCAACCTACATCAAAAAGGGCGGCATTTCGCCGCCCTCAATTCACTTGTCAGGCAAAAAGCGAAATCACTCTGCGCTTGCAACGGCTTCGGCGGCCTTTGCGGCTGCGTCTTCTTCCTTCTGCTTCTGCTCGGCAAGGCGTTCTTGCGCCTTCTTGCCAGGAACCGCTTTTTCAGGATTGTTGCGCGCGTCGCGCTTCATCATGCCTTCCTTGTCGAGGAAGCGCAGGACCCGGTCGGTCGGCAGCGCGCCCTGGGCAAGCCAATGCGCCGCCCGTTCCTTGTCCATGACCACGCGCTGCGCGTCATCGGGCAGCAACGGATTGAAGGTGCCGATCTTCTCGATGAAGCGGCCATCGCGCGGGCTGCGCGAGTCAGCAACGACGATGGAATAGAACGGGCGCTTCTTGGAGCCGCCACGTGCGAGACGAAGTTTCAATGCCATTTTCTTTTCTCCTTGGTGGTTGTTGTGGCGCGCTTAATTGCCGCGCGCCTGTTCGTGGTGGCGGATCACTTCCTTGATGATAAAGTTCAGAAGTTTCTCCGCAAAGTCAGGGTCGAGATCAGCTTCCGCAGCTTTGGCACGAAGCCGCTCGACCTGTTTCTGCTCGCGCGCCGGATCGGCAGGCGGCAATTGGTGGGTTGCCTTGAATTCGCCCACCGCCTTGGTGATGCGAAAACGCTCGGCAAGAATGTGAATGAGCGCCGCATCAAGATTGTCGATGGAGGCGCGGAATTTCCTGAGCTGGTCTGGCGCGTTGGTCATGCGGTTTGCCTGCCTTGGGCACTGTTCAAATATGCGGCTGCGGAAGGGTACACCCACGGCTCAATGTTCGACCTGCCCTTTGCATGCGTATGACTGTCACGATATGCGCCAAGCCGGGTTGCCAGCCTTTGCGAACGGATGTTGTCCCGATCGATCATTGAAACAGCCTCGACCCAGCCAAGATCGTGGTAGACATGCGCCAGAATGCGTTCAACGGCCTCTGTGGCAAAACCTCTGCCGGCTGCCTGCGGCGTGAATGAATAGTTCACTTCCGGTTGGTCCAGATTGCCAACATAGGTTGGCCCGCAATGGCCCAGGAATTCGCCGCTTGTCTTTTCCTCGACTGCAAACCTGCCCCAGCCGAACAATTGCCAGTGACCAGCTAGCGCAAGAAGTTTCTCGAGGCAGGCCTCGCGCGATTTGACACCGCCAATGAAGCGCGCGTGGTCCGGATCGCTGTATATCCTGCAAAACCCGTCAAGATCGCCCGCAACAAGGCCGCGCAAGCGCAGTCTTTGCGTTTCCAGAACAGGCAATGCGGCTGGCTGTAATGTCATTTCTTTTTTCCGAACCCGGGCAAGCCGGAAAGCCCGGAAGGAAGGCCCGGAAGTTTTGGCATGCCACCAGGAACGGAACCTGGACCCGCACCCATCTGCTTTGCCAGCCGCTCAAGTTCCTTGGGGTCCATCTTAGACAGGTCGGGCATTCCGCCCATCCCGCCGCCGCCCATCATCTTGCCCAGCATGCCGCCGCCCATTCCGCCGCCCATGCCACCGGGAATGCCACCCATCCCGCCGCCGCCCATCATGCCGCCAAGCGAGCCCATCATGCCCTTCATACCGCCCTTGCCCATTTTCTTCATCATGTCAGCCATCTGCAGATGCATTTTCAGCAGCTTGTTGATGTCCTGTACCTGGGTGCCGGAGCCGGCGGCAACGCGCTTCTTGCGGTTGGCATTGAGCAATTTGGGGCTTTTGCGTTCTTTCTTGGTCATTGAAGAAATAATCGCCTGCTGACGCTTGAGAATCGAATCATCAAGCCCGGCTGCTTCCATCTGCTTCTTCATCTTGCCGATGCCCGGCAGCATACCCATGATGCCACCCATGCCGCCAAGGTTCTGCATCTGCTTCAACTGGTCGGAAAGATCGTTGTGGTCGAACTCGCCTTTTTGCATGCGTTTGGCCATTGCCGCGGCTTTTTCCGCGTCAATGTTCTGCGCTGCCTTTTCGACGAGGCTGACGATATCGCCCATCCCGAGGATGCGGTCGGCAATGCGCGAAGGGTGAAAATCTTCAAGCGCGTCCATCTTTTCGCCGGTACCGATCAGCTTGATCGGCTTGCCGGTGACCGCACGCATGGAAAGGGCCGCGCCGCCGCGGCCATCGCCGTCAACGCGGGTCAGGACAATGCCGGTGATGCCAACACGGCTGTCGAAATTCTGCGCCAGATTTACCGCGTCCTGCCCGGTCAGCGCATCGGCGACCAGCAGGATTTCATGCGGCTTTGATATTGCCTTGATTTCCGCCATTTCGGCCATCAGCGGCTCGTCACTGTGCGTGCGTCCGGCAGTGTCAAGGATGATGACATCATGCCCGCCAAGCTTGCCGGCCTGAACTGCCCGCGCGGCGATTTCAACCGGCCCCTGTCCGGCAATCACTGGCAATGTGTCGATGCCGGTCTGTTCGCCGAGCTGGCGCAGCTGCTCCTGCGCTGCTGGCCGGCGCGTGTCGAGCGATGCCATCAGCACCTTCTTGCGCGACCGTTCAGATAACCGTTTTGCAATCTTTGCGCTGGTTGTCGTCTTGCCCGAGCCCTGCAGGCCAACCATCATGATGACCACAGGCGCGGGCGCATTCAGATCGATCGGCTGCGCATCCGAGCCAAGTACCGCGACAAGTTCATCATGCACAAGCTTGACGACCATCTGGCCCGGCTTGATCGAGCGGACCATTTCCGCGCCCACAGCCTTCAGGCGTACCTGCTCGACAAAATCGCGCACGACATCCAGCGCGACGTCTGCCTCGATCAGCGCACTACGCACTTCGCGCAGCGCCACGCCCACATCCTTCTCGGTCAGGGCACCGCGCTTCGTCAGTCCGTCAAAAATGCCGCCAAGGCGGTCTGAGAGCGATTCAAACATTCAAGTTCCTGTCCCTGCAAATTGCCGGCATATCCCGGCAACTCCTGCGAGGTAGTCATTCCGGCGGGAAAATCCAGCAAATCGAACCAAAACCGCGTACAAAGCAGTTTTGCACCCGAGGGCGCATCGCGCTGTCGGGTGTTTGCCTCCGGGATCAGATTTCGCCCATGGCGACGCCCCGGTGGGCGTTTTGCAGAATTGTTCTTTGAGGAACCAGCGCCAGAAACAGCAAATGGCTCGCCCTGTCAAGTTCCAGCGTCAACCGGCAGAAGCGGGGATCAGTCCTTGTTCGGCAGGATCAGGCGAAAAACGGCCGATCTGAAGCCTTGTGGCAAGGCATAGACAATCCGCTTTGCCAAAGGCCGCATGAAATTGAGCCAGACAGCGTTGTGGGCTCGGCCACGAAGGGTCAGCGGCATCACGTGGTCCTGAACGGTGACCGCATCATTGGCCCATGTAAATTTGTAGCGGGCCGCCGGGATCATGAAATCGGCGACCTTGATGCCTTCGGCATGGCAGCATTCCAAGATGTTGCCCAGATGCAGCTTGCCAGGGCTGGCTTCCGCATAGGCTTCATCCCATCCGGCGATGAAAGCATAGTAGCGGCCCTTGTAGACAAAGCCCCATTGGTCGGCGATCGGCTTTTCGCCGTGCTTGAGCGAAAACGCAATGGCATCAATTCCGGCCAGACCGGGATGTTTGAAACGGTTCACGAAGGCTTCGAACCCGGAGTTGCGGAATGCCCGTGAAGTCAGGCCCTGACGCTCAAGCCAGGCTTCGCGACCCTCGAAGGAACGGTCGATGACTTGCGACAGGACGGAACCTGCACGCGCTGCGACATGGGTGACTGGTGCTTCGCGCTCAAGCCGGTTTTTGGCATTGCGCAAATTCTTGCGGGTCTTGGCGTTGACCGTCGAGTGGTAGCTCTCAAAACTGTCAAAGCTGCCGATTGCAACATACGGTGCGCCGTCTTCTTCGCCGGAAACCGGAACTAGGCCTTTGCAGCCAGTATAAAGGTCGCTGTCGCGGCGCACCTGCCCAAGGTGCAGATAGTCGGCGCCGCTTGTCTTGATGGCGGGCATGATGGCGCTGAACACTGCTTGCGGGTCACAACCCGGACGCATCAACATGTTGGTGTATTGCTGAAACGGTTCTGCCAGTCCTGTCAGTACGCTGATCCCGGTTTCGCGTTGCACCGCCAGCGGCAGGATTGCTGCAAGGCCTTCGCGGTCACGAACCACGAACACCCGGATATCGACCGGTCCCAATTTGTTGGCATGGTCGATGAAATTGCGGCACCAGTCGAATGACTGGAAAAGGCAGGTATCGGAACATTTTGCTTCCAGGGCCCGCCAATGCGCTTCCAGTGCCAAAAAGGCGTCAACCTCGCGCAAGCATTCGGCCTGGTACGCCAAAGACGCAGACTTGACAGCCGCCTTGGCTGGCAAGTCTGGTACCGGCACGGCAATTTGGCGTACAGCGGGCATGAAAACTCCTATTTGCGCAGCTCGTAAGCTTCGATGTCGCGGTATCCGGAAGGTGCATCAGGGTCGACACAGAAGTCTATCGTGTAGGGCTTCGAAACCGTTTTGCGAACGCCGGAAAACTTGACTGCCGCGGCAAATGCCAGTTTGGCGGTGAGGGCAAGGCCCGATTTCTGCTGGTCGAGATTTTTGAACCCGGCCTTGCGCAACAGGCCGTTGGCATAGTTGACCGCATAGGCATTTCGGATCGCCTTGGTGTAGTGCTCGGTAGTCACCGACACGTTCAGGCAGTCGTGGTTCTCGACCCTGTGTGGATAATTGAGCGGCCAGTGCAGCATGTGGCCCGGCTCCAGATCAATCACCTGCGCCCACTCGTCAAACCAGTCATGAAACGGCATGTCGGTTTCATGCATTTCACCAAGGATGAGCTTCTCGATTGCCGCCTGTGGCAGGAAGGGCTCCCAGCCTGGATAGACCCACACGCGCTTGCGGCCACGAATCTGCCAAAGCATCTGGCCCGGAACGTCGGCATGATAGGGTACATACACATTCGGCGAAGAAATCAGGATGGTGGTCAGGTGCTTGAAGGTTTTCAGGCCCGGAACGCGTGCCTCGAACTCGCGGTACATGTCTTCCAGCAACTCGCCATAGGCCTTGTCGGCCTTCTGGGGTGCACGAAGATTGATCCAGATGTCGCCCTTGCGCACGGCCTCCAGCAATTGCTGGCCTGAAAGTTTGCCAAACTCGCCCTCACGCCGGCGCTTTTTGCCGTCTGGGCCTGCAGAGCGGGTGTTGACGTGGTAATCATTGCGGTGTGCGTTCTCAAGCAGCCGCGCAAGAGCCTGATCGCCAAACAATTCCGACTTGTGAAGGCAGTGCTTCAGGTGCAGCGAGTGCTTCCCGAAGAGTTGCACATGGTTTTCTTTCCAGTCGGTCAGGATGTTACCGGTAGCAATGTCGCACATGGTTCCACTCACGGCTCGGGGTCGGGACAGGAACGCTCCTTAGCTTGGCAATTGCTCGAATGAAGTAAATTCTTGCCGGAATGCCGACAGTTTTAACGGCAATCAGGCCGGATGTTGGATTGTTGGTTAAATCTGTGTGCATCACTTCGCACAATTTTTAGCAACTTTGCCAAACAGCGGCTTATGCGGCCTGTCCGGGAGCATCCGCATTGATGACAATGGCCATGCTCCGTTTGCTTGGTGCCTGATAACAGCAGGCTTGCCGGACCAAACAGGTATCTGACTGGTAATTGGCCATTGTTTCCGCCATATAACTGGAAATTCCGGGATTGCCGGACCCGCAACAAACCTTGACCCTTGCGACCATGACGAGCGTTCCATTCCTCAAGATGAACGGCCTTGGCAACGAAATCATCGTTGCCGACGTGCGTGGTCGTACCGAGCGCATCACCCCGCAGGCAGCGATCGCTCTGGCGCAACCGGGCGCAATTCCGTTCGACCAGTTGATGGAAGTGGCAAGTCCGCGCGGGTCGGGCCGCGATTTTGACATTCGCATCCTCAATTCCGACGGATCGCTGGCCGAAGCCTGCGGCAACGGCACACGGTGCGTTGCGCAATGGCTCAACGGCGAGGATGGCCGCACGGCATACAATTTCCTTACCGATGGCGGATTGGTGGCCGCCAACATTCTACCGGACGGTCTGGTGACCGTTGACATGGGCCGCCCGCGTTTTGGCTGGCAGGACATTCCGTTGGCCGAAGAATTTGCTGACACCACCGGCATCGAACTGCAGATCGGCCCGATAGATGCGCCGGTTCTGCACACGCCAAGCGTGGTGAGCATGGGCAATCCGCATGTGGTTTTCTGGGTTACCAACGACGTCTGGTCGTATGAACTGGACCGTTTCGGCCCATTGCTTGAAAATCATCCTGTCTTTCCCGAACGCGCCAATGTGACAATTGCAAATGTTGTGGCGCCCGACCACATCATCATGCGCACATGGGAACGTGGCGCAGGCCTCACGAAAGCTTGTGGTTCTGCTGCTTGTGCGACGCTGGTTGCCGCCGCCCGAAAGGGTCTTTCCAGCCGCTCTGCCGTCATGACCCTTCCTGGCGGGGATTTGCACGTCGAATGGGAAGCAGACGGAAACGTCAGGATGACCGGACCAGCTGAGTTTGAGTTTGCCGGGACAGTCGATCCGAACACGGGAGCTTTTGAACGCACCGCTGCCGAAGGACCAGGCCAGTGAGCGGCAAAAGCGGAAACCCTGGCGCAGTAGAGGTGCTGACGTTCGGCTGCCGTCTCAATGCGTACGAATCTGAAGTCATGCGAAACAAGGCACTGGAAGCAGGCCTGGGTGCAATTGAAGGCGGAGCCATCCTGGTCAACACCTGCGCCGTTACCGGCGAGGCCGTGCGCCAGGCGAAACAGGCCATCCGCAAGGCCCGGCGCGACAATCCTGCTGCCCGCATCATTGTCACCGGTTGCGCCGCACAAACCGATCCGGCGATGTTTGGCCAGATGGATGAAGTGGACCTCGTTATCGGCAATGCTGACAAGTTGACTTCGCAGGCTTACCGGGCCCTGCCCGATTTCGGCGTCAATGACAGCGAGAAAGTCCGCGTCAACGACATCATGAGCGTGCGCGAAACGGCCTCGCACATGGTCGATTCGATTGACGGGCGCAGCCGCGCATTTGTTCAGGTACAAAACGGCTGCGACCACCGCTGTACTTTTTGCATCATCCCCTATGGCCGCGGCAATTCCCGCTCGGTGCCTGCCGGTGAAGTGGTCGCGCAGATCCGCCGTCTGGTGGAAAACGGTTACCTCGAAGTGGTGCTGACCGGCGTTGACCTGACCTCCTGGGGTGGCGACCTGCCGGGAACTCCGCGACTTGGGCAATTGGTCAAAGCGATCCTGACACAATTGCCGGAACTGGCACGCCTGCGCTTGTCCTCGATCGACTCGATAGAAGCCGACCCCGACCTCATGGCAGTGATTGCCGATGAAGAACGCTTCATGCCGCATTTGCATCTGTCGCTGCAACATGGCGACGATCTCATCCTGAAGCGGATGAAGCGGCGGCATCTGCGCGCCGATTCCATCCGTTTTTGCGATGAAGTGCGCAGACTGCGACCAGATATTGTTTTCGGCGCGGACCTGATTGCCGGCTTTCCCACCGAAGACGAGGCAATGTTTGCAAACAGCATCGCATTGGTAGACGACTGCGGGCTGACACATCTGCATGTCTTCCCGTTCTCGCCGCGGCCCGGCACACCGGCGCAGAAAATGCCGCAACTCGAGCGCGCCGTCATCAAGCAACGCGCAGCAAGACTGCGTGCAGCAGGCGACAAGGCATGGCTGTTGCACCTGGAACAGATGGCCGGAAAGACCCTGGACGTTCTGGTGGAGCGCCCAGGAATGGGCCGCATCGCCCAGTTTTCGCCGGTTGCATTCGATCCTTCGATCAGTGAAGGGATCGTTGCCATGAAAATCACCGGCCACAATGGCGCTGTGTTGATGGCACAGCCGCTAGCCACGGCCCTGCGTGGCGCGGCGTGAGCACCAGTTTGGAACACCAGCAGCAATGAGCGACAAGAAACCCGGCTTTTTCAAACGCCTTTTCAATTTTGGCGGGTCGCACGGGGCTCCGGCTGAGCCTTCCGAAGCGCCTGCAAAAGTTGAAGCGGAGACGGGGCTGGAAGGCGAAAACGAGGTGACCATCCTCGAAGCAGAAACCCCGCCGGCTGATGAAGGCCTTGGCCGCATGGCCGTGCTTCCGGCCAAGGGCGATGCTCCCGCAAGGACACCACCGCCGCAAAGCGAAGCCGAACAGACCGGATGGCTTGGGCGGCTGGCAAAGGGCCTTGCACGTTCGTCTTCCGCCATCACCGGCAATGTTGCCTCTGTCTTCACCCGCAAGAAACTGGACGAAGAAACGCTGGGTGAACTTGAGGATGTATTGATCCAGGCAGACCTTGGCATGGAAACGGCGCTGAAGATTACCGCAGCGCTCTCCGCCCAGCGCTATGGCCGCGACGTCACCGATACCGAAGTTCGCGAGGTCATGGCTGCCGAGATCGAGAAGGTGCTTGCCCCGGTCACAGGCGCATTGGAACTTGATCTGGACCGTACGCCGCACGTCATTCTGGTGATCGGCGTCAACGGCTCGGGCAAGACCACAACCATCGGGAGACTCGCTTCTAAACTCTATTCTGCGGGGTTCTCCACGCTTTTGGTAGCCGGAGACACGTTTCGGGCAGCGGCAATCGAGCAGCTGAAAATCTGGGGTGAGCGCACCCAGTCGCCGGTCATGGCCCGCGAGATAGGGGCCGATGCGGCAGGCCTTGCCTTCGACGCCTGGCAACAAGCCAAAGAACAGGGCTATGATGTTGTCCTGATGGACACGGCAGGGCGGCTGCAGAACAAGACCGAACTGATGGCGGAACTGGAAAAGATCATTCGTGTCCTCAAGAAACAGGATCCGACCGCACCCCACACCGTGCTGTTGACACTGGACGCCACCACCGGCCAGAACGCGCTCAACCAGGTGGACATTTTCAGCAAGGTCGCCGGCGTCAACGGTCTGGTGATGACCAAGCTGGACGGCACCGCGCGCGGTGGCATTCTCGTGGCAATTTCGGCCAAGTACAAATTGCCGGTCTACTTCATCGGCGTCGGCGAAGGTATCGACGATCTCCAGCCATTTGAAGCGGCTGATTTTGCCCGTTCAATCGCCGGACTCCAACAACCAGAGGCAGGCTCATGACCACGCAAAAAGCAACACGCGAAGTCTCACCGCTTTTGAAAATGGCGCTCGAACTGGGGCCGCTGGTGGTGTTCTTTCTCGCCAATTCCTATGGCGACCAGATTGTTGCTGCCTTTCCGGTGCTGGGTGCCCTGGGTGGCAAGATCTTTGTCGGCACTGCTTTCCTGATGGTGGCAATGCTGATCAGCCAAGCCATCTCGCTGGCCCTGTTGCGCCACATTGCGGTGATGCCGCTGGTAACGTTGTTTTTCGTGCTGGTATTCGGCGGCCTGACCCTTTGGCTCAAGGATGAAACCTTCATCAAGATGAAACCGACCATCGTCAATTGCATCTTCGGAACGGCATTGCTCGGTGGACTGGTTTTTGGCAAGTCGCTGCTGGCCTATGTGTTTGACGCGGCCTTTCAGCTTGACCAGGAAGGTTGGCGCAAGTTGACGCTGCGGTTTGGCTTGTTCTTCTTCGTTCTGGCGATCACGAACGAAGTCGTCTGGCGCAATTTTTCAACCGATTTCTGGGTTGGGTTCAAGACATGGGCGACCATGCCGCTGACCATGATATTCATGATGGCGCAAATGCCGATGCTGAACCGTCATGCGCTGGTACCCATTGGTACCAAGCCGGCTAAAGATGATCCTCGGTAGTTTCGCCTTGGGGGTTAGCGAACGGCGCTAAAGCCTCGCCATTGTGCGCCATCATCTCATGACGCAGCGCCCAATGCACCGTTGGAAACGCGATCTGCGCATAGGGAATTTCGTTGGGGTGAAACAGCTCTGTCTCAAGACTTTCCTCGCCCGGTGCAAATGCCCCGTCAATCAGTGTCGCACGGTAGATCAGCTGCACTTGTGAAAGCCGGGGAACCGAATACACGGCCAGCAGGCCTTTCAACTCAAGCTGGGCGCAGGCTTCTTCGCGCGCTTCGCGCAATGCGCCTTGTTCCGGCGTTTCATTGAGCTCCAGATAACCAGCAGGAATGGTCCAAAACCCCTTTCGCGGCTCGATTGCCCTGCGGCAAAGCAAGATCTTGCCATCGTGGCGAACGACAGAGCCAACCACGATCTTCGGGTTTTGATATGCGACGAAGCCGCAATGATTGCAGACCTGCCGGGTGAGCGTATCACCAGATGGCATGCGGTCGGCAAAATCCGGCAACAATGTCGGCATCAACCCTGCCCGCCGGGTGCGGCAATGGCCTTTTCCAGAGCGGGAAGGAATTTGTCCTTCAGGCTCTTCTCGCTGAGCGGGCCGACATGCTTGAAAGCAATGGCGCCATCACGACCAACGATGAAGGTCTCCGGCACGCCGTAAACGCCCCAGTCGATTGCAGCGCTGCCGCGCGGATCGATCCCCACACGCGCAAACGGATTGCCGAGCTGGCCAAGGAAACGCAACGCATTTGGCGTCTTGTCCTTGTAGTTGATCCCCACGAGCTGAAACCTTGTGTCTTTCGCCAGTTCCAGCAGCAAGGGATGTTCATCACGGCACGGCGCGCACCAGCTCGCCCAGACATTGACGACGCTCACCTTGCCGGTCAACGAAGACGCATCAAACCCCGGCACCTGTCCTGCTGGACCTGTGAGGCCCGTCAACGGTTCCATCACCGCAACAGGCGCAGGCTTGCCGATCAGTGCAGAAGGAATGTCGTGTGTATTGGTGCCCGAATAAAGCTGTTTGAGAAAGATCGCGGCAAGCGCCAGAAAAATGACAAGCGGCAAAATCGCCAGCACCATGCCACGACGGCTTTTGCCAGCAGGTGCGTCAGGTGCGTGTTCAGCCATTTTCACTGTTTCGGGCACGACGCTGGACCCCTTGTTTTTCAAGCTTGGCCAATTCTGCCAGACGCGCGCGGTGGGTCATCACGCTCCAGATCACCAGGCCGCCAATGACCAGCACCGTTACGATGTATGAAGGTATGATGTAGGCTGCATGCGGACCAAACATCACGCGCCCTCGGCTTGGCGCGCAGCCTGCATACGCAGGGTTCGGATGCGTCGGCGATAAATTTCATTGCGCATGTTCATCAGGTGCAAGGTCAGGAAAAGCAGCGTGTAGGCAAGCGCCATGACCAGCAATGGATAGAGGAATGCCGCGTCCATGGCGGGCCGTTCGAACCGTGAAACAGAAGCAGGCTGGTGCAGGGTATTCCACCAATCGACTGAAAACTTGATGATCGGGATGTTGATGGAACCAACCAAAGTGACGATAGCCAGCGAACGCGCGGCAATGACCGGATCCTCAATGGCGCGAATGAGCGCCATCAAGCCCAGATAGACAATGAAAAGCACAAGGACAGACGTGAGTCGCGCATCCCAGACCCACCAGGGTCCCCACATCGGCTTGCCCCAAAGCGAGCCGGTGACCAGCGCCAAAAGCGTGAAAGCCGCCCCGATCGGCAGCGCTGCCCGGATGGAGACATCGGCAAGCGGATGGCGCCAGACCAGCGATCCGATGGCAGAGACGGCCATCACGGAATAGCAAAACATCGCCAACCAGGCCGCCGGCACATGAATGAACATGATGAGGACTGTATGGCCCTGCTGGTAGTCTTCTGGCGCATTGAAGGACATCCACAACCCCGCCGCAAAAAGTGCGGCGGTAATTGCCCCCAGAATCGGGATCAATGGCCCTGCAATTGCAAGGAAGCGGGTGGGATTGGCAAAATCCCAAAGGGAGGCTGGACGGATCGCTGTTTCGCTCATGCCATGGTTTTAGCGTTGCTATGGCAGCTTGGCAAATGCCGGTTGAAGCAGGTATCAATCCGCCGCATGCCGCAGCATGAAGCCGGCTGCAAGTGGTCCCAGAACCGAAAAAAACAGGGTGATTGCGCAAAGAAACATGAACGGTGGCCAGAACGGCGCCGGGTCTTCGACAGCGCCATAGGCCGCCGACACGCCAAACACCAATACCGGGATTACCAGTGGCAGGATCAAAATGGCAATCAACAGCCCGCCGCGCGCCAGCGTCACGGTAACCGCCGCCCCCATTGCACCGATGAAGGTGATCGCCGGTGTGCCAACCAGCAGCGTCGCCATGACCGCGCCGATTGCGGCAGGCTCCATGTTCATCATCAGACCGAAAACCGGTGTTGCCAAAACCAGTGGCAAGCCCGTTGCAACCCAATGCGCCAACGCCTTCACAAAGACCAGCAATGCGACCGGGTACTCCCCGAGCAGGAGCAGATCGAGCGATCCGTCCTCGCGCTCGCCCTGAAACAGGCGGTCCAGACCCAGAAGTGTCGACAGCAGCGCGCCGGTCCAAAGCATCGCCGGACCGATCCGTGCCAAAAGCTTGAGATCAGGCCCGACCGCGAACGGGACCAGCGTTATCACCGCAAGGAAAAACAACAGCCCCGTCAGCGCGCCGCCGCCAATCCGCCCTGCCAACCTGATTTCCCGCAGGAAAAGCGCCCTCATTTGATCAATCCGGCGGTCAAAGCCCGCATTTCCAGCACCCGCGCAGCCTCAAGCCCCAGCGGCTGGTGAGTTGCTGCCAGCACGATCCCGCCATTTGAGAGGTGTCTTTCGACAATTGCCGCAAACCGGCACTCAGACGAAGCATCAAGCGCTGCGGTTGGTTCATCGACCAGCCATACCGGGCGAAAGGCTGCAATCAGCCTTGCAATGGCCACCCTTCTCTTCTGCCCGGCAGAAAGATAGCCCGCCGGAATGTCGCCAATGCCCGGCAGGCCAACCGCTTCAAGGGCCGCTTCGACCGGTTCACCCATGCCAAGGTAATGCTGCCAGAATTCAAGGTTTTCCCGCACGCTCAGTTGCAGTTTCAAGGCGTTGGAATGGGCAAGATAGTGGCATTGCTCGGGAACGGATTTTTCGCCATTGCCTCCCAAAAGCGTGATTGTGCCCGCCGATGGCCGCAGATATCCAGCCAGCGCCTTGAGCATGGTCGACTTTCCCGAGCCATTTGGTCCGGTAATCACAAGTGCCTCGCCAGAAGAAACTTCAAAGGCCAGCCCTTCGATGATTCTTCTTTCGCCGCGTTCAACACCGAGATTTTCAACAACCAGCTTCATGCAGCCGTGTGTAAGTTGAAAAGACAAAACTGAAAAGCTGGAAATACGAATGCTCACTTTGCCGTATATTCCCCTTTTCGCCTATTTGCGCACTGCAAAAAACGCTGTAATGAACACGCGACCTTGCCAGCGGCCGGCTGGTCGAAAACCCCTTTTGCACTGGATCAAAGGCGCTTGTCGCGTCTGAACCGGGCAAACATGCGGAAATGGCCGTACCCGCTTTTCGGCGTGTTCCTTTGCGCCAATGTTTGCCCCTTCCGGAGCTGACAACCATTTGGAACACGCGCCATGCTTGACTCCCTCGATACCTTCAAATGCCGCCGCGAACTTGCCGTCAACGGCAAGCATTACGTCTATTATTCGCTCATCGAGGCCGAAAAGAACGGTCTGGACGGCGTGTCGCGCCTGCCATTTTCGCTGAAGGTCCTTCTTGAAAACCTGCTCCGCTTTGAAGACGGCCGTTCCGTTACCGCAGACGACATAAGGGCCGTTGCGCAATGGCTCGACAACAAGGGCAAGGAAGAGAAGGAAATTGCCTATCGTCCGGCCCGCGTACTGATGCAGGATTTCACCGGCGTCCCCGCAGTCGTGGACCTTGCGGCCATGCGCGATGCGACACTTGCCCTTGGCGGCAAGGCTTCGGTCATCAATCCGCAGGTGCCGGTTGATCTGGTGATAGACCACTCGGTCATGGTCGACCATTTCGGCCGCACCGATTCGTTCAGCCGCAACGTGACGCTTGAATATGACCGCAATGGCGAGCGCTATGTGTTCCTGAAATGGGGCCAGCAGGCGTTTGAGAACTTCCGCGTTGTCCCGCCGGGAACCGGCATTTGCCACCAGGTCAATCTGGAATACCTTGCCCAGACTGTTTGGACCCGCGAAATCGACGGCAAGACCGTTGCCTATCCCGACACCCTCGTTGGCACTGATTCGCACACCACCATGGTCAACGGCCTTTCTGTGCTTGGCTGGGGCGTGGGCGGCATCGAGGCAGAAGCTGCGATGCTCGGCCAGCCGGTCACCATGCTGATCCCCGAAGTTGTCGGCTTCCGGATGGATGGCAAGCTTCCCGAAGGCACCACTGCAACCGATCTGGTTCTGACCGTCACCCAGATGCTGCGCAAGAAGGGTGTGGTTGGCAAGTTTGTTGAGTTCTACGGCCCCGGTCTGTCGCACCTGACGCTGGAAGATGCCGCAACCATTGCAAACATGGCGCCTGAATACGGCGCGACCTGCGGCTTCTTCCCGATTGGCAAGGACACGATTTCCTATCTCAGATCGACTGGCCGTGATGCGGATCGCGTTGCGCTGGTGGAAGCCTATGCAAAGGCGCAGGGCATGTATCGCACCAATGAAACCGCCGAGCCGGTATTCACCGAAACGCTGGGTCTCGACCTTTCAACCGTCGTTCCCTCGCTCGCCGGTCCAAAGCGCCCGCAGGACCGGGTTGCGCTCTCCAGTGCCGACACCGAGTTTGCCAAATCGATGCCCGAAATCAAGGCTAGTGGCAAAAAGCCGGCTGGTCTTTCCGATGAGGATGCCCAGCCTGGAAAGCCCGGCCGCAAGCGCTTTGCCGTGCGTGGCCAGAACTACCAGATCGATGATGGCGACGTGGTTATTGCAGCCATTACCTCCTGCACCAACACATCCAACCCCTCGGTACTGGTTGCCGCCGGACTTGTTGCCCGCAAGGCCCGCGAGCGCGGTCTGTCGGTCAAGCCATGGGTCAAGACGTCACTTGCCCCCGGATCGCAGGTCGTTACCGACTATCTGGAAAAGGCCGGGTTGATGGGTGATCTGGACGCCATGGGCTTCAATCTCGTTGGCTATGGCTGCACCACCTGCATCGGCAATTCCGGTCCGCTGCCGGAAGAAATTTCCGAAACCATTTCAAAGAACAACCTTGTTGCCTGCTCCGTCCTTTCGGGCAACCGCAACTTCGAGGGACGCGTCAATCCGGACGTTCGAGCCAACTATCTGGCATCTCCTCCATTGGTTGTTGCCTATGCCATCGCCGGTTCGCTGCACATCAACCTGACCACTGAGCCGCTTGGCCAGGACCGCGACGGCAAGGATGTCTACCTTAAGGATATCTGGCCCACTTCCGCAGAGATCGCCGACCTTATCCGCACGTCAATCAACGAGCAGATGTTCCGCAGCCGCTATTCAAACGTCTTCAAGGGAGATACCGGCTGGCAGAAAATCGAAGTCACCGGCGGCGAGACCTATGAGTGGAGCGACAATTCCACCTATGTTCAGAACCCTCCGTATTTCGATGGCATGACCATGCAACCGGAGAAGGTCGAAGACATCGCGGATGCGCGCATACTCGGCCTGTTCCTCGATTCAATCACCACCGACCACATTTCCCCGGCTGGCTCCTTCAAGCAGGCAACGCCGGCTGGCCAGTATCTGTCCGAGCGGCAGGTACGCCCGGTAGATTTCAACTCCTACGGCTCGCGCCGCGGCAATCACGAAGTGATGATGCGCGGCACCTTCGCCAACATCCGCATCAAGAATATGATGCTGGATGGCGTCGAAGGCGGTTACACCCGCCACTATCCTTCGGGCGAGCAGATGGCCATGTACGACGCCGCCATGCGCTACAAGGAAGAAGGCGTTCCGCTCGTCATCTTTGCCGGCAAGGAATACGGCACCGGTTCGTCGCGAGATTGGGCGGCCAAGGGCACCCGCCTGTTGGGCGTGCGTGCGGTGATTTCCGAAAGCTTCGAGCGCATTCACCGCTCGAACCTGGTTGGAATGGGCGTGCTTCCGCTGGTGTTTACAGGTGGTGAAAGCTGGCAGTCGCTGGGCTTGACCGGTCGCGAAAAAGTATCGTTCTCCGGCCTGGCCTCACTCACGCCAAGGCAGGAACTGGGCGCACGTATCGCCTTTGAGGACGGCTCGGTGAAGGAAGTTACCTTGCTTACCCGTATCGATACGCTGGACGAGCTCGATTATTTCAACGATGGCGGCATCCTGCCTTACGTGTTGCGCAACTTGAACCGCTCAGCCGCCTGACAATCCTTTTCACCTACCTCAGGGCCCTTGCGCAAACATCGAGGCCGTCGCATGAAAGTGCGGCGGCCTCTTTTGTTGCCTGTTCAAATCTGCGCTCACCCTTAAGTTAGTCGCAAGTGAGACAGCCGCTGGGTATGAAGGGCGAAATGAAAACCGCAACCGCCCACTGGAATCTTCAGATGACAAGCATCGCCAGGCACTCACGCCAGATCGTCGCAGCCGGAATAGCTTCCGCAATTCTGCTGGGTTCCCTGTCCCTTGCGCAGGCTGCAGAAATCATCAAGCCAACCGGCGTGCTGGAACTTTTTACCAGCCAGGGATGCTCCTCATGCCCGCCTGCCGACAGGGTTCTTTCGGAACTGGCAAGCAAAGGCGAAACGCTCGCGCTGGCATGGCATGTGGATTACTGGGACTACATCGGCTGGAAAGACACTTTCTCCAAACCCGAATACACCAAGCGCCAGCGCGACTATGCTGTAACGCTTGGTGAAAGCGGCATCTACACCCCGCAGGCAATCATCAATGGCCGGGTCCATGTTGTTGGATCGCGCGGCAACCAGGTCAACCAGTCGCTTGACGAGTTTGCCGGCAGCGAAAACGGGATGACTGTCGATATTGATGCGAAGATTGAAAATGGCATTCTGAAAGTGGACATCCCGGCCTCTTCGCAGGCAGCGGACGCCACATTGTGGATGGTGTATTTTCAGGGCAAAACGCCCGTCAAGATCGAGCGCGGTGAACTGACCGGCCAGACCCTCAACTACACAAACATCGTCACCAATGTGGAGATGCTTGGCATGGTCGGTGAAAAGCCATTGTCAGCTGCGTTTCCGGTGAAGGATCTTGGCAAGCGCGGTTCTGAATCTTGCGCCTTGATCCTGCAGAAGACCACCAGCCATGGCACTCCGGGCGCAATCATCGGCGCCGCTATCATTCGCAATCTTTCCAATTAAGCACCCATCACCCAGATAAAAAAAGCCGGCCTGTTGGGCCGGCTTCAAGTTTGGGGATTGAACCACACTCAAACATGGTGGCCCGACCGGTCTGCCCAGGGGGCTGGGGGGCTGAAATCCAGGGCATTCCGGTCGGGCCGTCTGAGGCAACGAACGGACAATGCTTGCCGACTTGGTCGCTGCCATGACCAAAATCAGGCGACAAAAAGGAGATTTCGCGGCCTTCAACTGCGCTTGCAAACCGCCAGAACCGGTATCATGATGTCATCGCGGTGACACAAACAGCGCGAGGAGCCAGAAACGATGGCGGAATTTTCGGCGGAAGCCAGCCCCGATAGCGCGGCTGACGGGTACAGGCAGGACAATGTGGTCCGTTTGCAAGTACCCGAAAAATAAACCCCGCAAGGCAAGGCTGCCGAAATCACGGTGTTCAACCGTCGTGAACTCAACATGATCCTTCAGGTTTACGCGATGAATGTGGCCGAGGGCGAATGGCGCGATTATGCCATCGACATGCTGCGTGACAGGGCGGTTTTCTCGGTTTTCAAGCGAACCGCCGACGTGCCGCTGTTTCGCATCGAAAAGAACCCCAAGCTGGCCCGCAGGCAAGGCGCATGGTGTGTAATCAACGCAACCGGCCAGATTCTCAAGCGCGGCCATGAATTGGCGCAGGTGCTGAAACTGTTCGAGCGCAAGCCGAAACTTTCACCAGTCTGAGCGCTCAGCGATAAAGACCGTCGGGATAGACACCTTTTTCGGGCTGGCCATCATCGCCTTTGCCCAGCGCTATCTGCATGAAAACCGTATCCAGCCAGCGGCCGAACTTATAGCCTGAACCGGTAATCTGGCCGCTAGGAGAAAACCCTGCCGCACGGTGCACCGCGATTGATGCGGGATGCGCCCCGCCAATCACTGCGACCATCTGCCGGAAGCCAACGCTTGTGCAATCGGCCACCAGTCGGTCCAGCAGCATGCGTCCGATTCCCAGACCACGCGCCGCCGGCGCAAGATAAATGGAATCCTCCACCATGAAACGATAGGCGGCACGCGTGCGAAACGCCGATGCATAAGCATAGCCGACGATTTCGCCATCCATCTCGGCAACTATGTAAGGATATCCAAGGCCAGATATGCCTTTGATGCGCTCAGCCATCTCTGCAAGATCAGGAGGCACAAGCTCATAGGTTGCCACGCCGTTGAGGACGCTTTCGCTGTAGATGCGCTGGATGGCATCCACATCCCTGGATGAGACTTCACGGATGGTGGCGACGGGCTGCATGCTTTCCTGCCGATTGTTGACGCATGCCGTGTTATCTGCGCGCTGCAAAAAAGAAAAGGGCGGTCAGATGACCGCCCTTTTTTACAACGAAGGCGAAAGCGTTATTCGCGATTGCCGAGGAACTGCAGCAGGAACATGAACATGTTGATGAAGTCGAGATAGAGGGTGAGCGCGCCCATGATTGCGGTACGGCCCATCATTGTCTCGTCATGCGCAACATAGTCGTACATGCCCTTGATCTTCTGCGTGTCGAATGCGGTCAGGCCGGCGAAGATCAACACGCCGATCGCCGAGATGGCGAAGCCAAGGGCCGACGACTGCAGGAAGATGTTGACGATCATCGCGAGGACGAGGCCAAACACGCCCATGATCAGGAACGAGCCCAACGCGGTCAGGTCACGCTTGGTGGTGTAGCCATAAAGGCTCAATGCACCGAACGCGGCAGCTGTCACGAAGAAGGTCTGGGTGATCGAGGTCGCCGTGTAGACGAGGAAGATTGTCGACAGCGACACGCCAACCAGCGCCGAGTAGACCCAGAAGGTCAGCTGGGCAGCTGCAACGCTCATGGAATTGATGCGGAACGACAGGAAGAACACCATTGCCAACGGCGCGAGCATCACCACCCACTTCAGCGGGCTGGCGAAGATCAAGGTGCCGAAGGATGTCAGCTGGCCGCTCTGTACCGCAAGGTTGAACGTGCCAAGCGCCGCGATGCCGGTAATGGCAAGCGCAATCGCCATGTAATTGTATACCCGCAGCATGTAGGCGCGCAGGCCCTGGTCGATATCCGCACTGACGCGGTCGGCCGGCGCAGCGATGCGGCCATTGAGGTTGCGATAGTCAGCCATGTTTCTTCTCTCCGCTTTGAATTCGTTCGGTCCAGCCGAACCCGATGCCTTCGGCGAATTTGCCTCTGGTTTGCGCATAATATGTGTTGTTTGTTGCATGGAAACAAGAGGCATGCGGGCGTCTGCTTTCGATTCAGTAAACGGGCGCAAGCTGTGCGCATGTTCAAGGATTGCGAAGTACTTTCAAAGATCGCGAAGTACTGGCGCAGCCTTGAGGCCAAGAAGCCGCCATGTGCCGGCCAGACCCAGCCCCACCGTCGAAACCAAAGCGCCAACCAGGACGATCGCAACCAGCCACGGATCGAAATAGGGCGTGAATTTCATCACCTGCGTTACAACCAGATAGGCAGCGGTAGAGCCTGCAAGCAGGGCAAACACTGCAGTTGCAAGGCCGAGCATCGCATATTCCGCCACGAATGCCTGCAAAATGACCCGCCTTGTCGCCCCGATGGTCTTGAGAACAACAGCATCATGCCCGCGAACCCGGTTTCCGGCGGCGAGCGCACCGGCAAGCACCAGCAACGCGGTCATGAGGGCAATACCGGAGACCGCCCTTATGGCCAGCGCCAATTGCCCGACCAACTGGTTTACAGCGTCAATCGCATCGCGGACCCGCACACTGGTGACGCCCGGATAGGCCTTGGTCACGGCCGTGAGCAGCTTTGCGTCCCGCGCCACATTGTCGCTGGCACCGTCGGGAAAAGTAACGGTGGCAAGCCAGCCATGGGGTGCTCCGGCAAAGGCATTGGGTGAGAAAACCATGACAAAGTTGATCGCCAGCGTTTCCCAAACAACGCTGCGCAGATTGGCAATTTTTGCGGTGACCGGTCGCCCCAGCACATTGACGGTAATGGTGTCTCCAACCTTGAGGCCAAGTTCGGCGGCTTCTTCGCTGGAAAATGAAACCAGCGGCTCGCCTTTGTAATCAGGCTCCCACCACTTTCCGTCCGTAACCTTCGAGTTGCTTGGCAGGGCTTCTGAATAGGTAATGCCCCGGTCGCCGCGAAGCACCCAGCTTGTTCCCGCCTGCGGATGTTCGGAAGCTGGCACAGTGTTGAGGTGGGTGATGCGTCCACGGATCATCGGCACGGCATCGAACCTGCCCTCAGCCGAAACACCGGTCACGGTATCCCGCACGCCGTCTATCTCCGAAGATTGCACATCCGCCATGAAGAAGGAGGGTGCCTGTTTCGGCAAATTGCCTGCAATCTGGTTGCGAAGGCTGGTGTCGATCATGGCCAGTGCCACAATCAGCGTCAGGCCCAGACCCAGCGACAGGACAACCGGCGTCGTCAGCGATCCTGGTCGGTGTAGATTGGCGAGCGCCATGCGAAAGGCTGTGCTGCGCGGCTTGGGAAGCGCACGAGCGGCCTGCTTGATTGCCATGGACACAAGTGCAAGTGCCGCAAATGCAGCTGCTGTCGCGCCGAGGAAGATCGCTGCAACCAAGGGTTCGCGGGCGGTCAGCAATGCCAGCGCAACCAGCGCCGACAGACCGGCGGCAAGCATCGCAACATAGGCCGCCTGCGGCCGTTTGGCGGCACCATAGCCTGCCGAGCGGAACAGGGTTGCAGCAGGCGTTTCCTTTGCCTGACCGATTGGCCAGACAACAAAAACGAATGCCGTCAGGAATCCGTAGGCCGCGCCCAACACCAGCGCAAACGGTGAAAATGCCGAGGAAAGCGGAATTTCCAGCGTTCCCGAAAGCAGCTGGCGGGCGACCAGGGGAAGCGTGAAGCCGATCAGCAGGCCTGCAACTATCCCGACAAGCGCAATCAGCATGATTTCAATCAGATAGACCCTGAAAATAAAGCTTGAGGATGCGCCGACCGCTTTCAGCGTCGCGATGGACTGCCGCTTGCTGTCCAAAAATGCCCTGGCAGCATTGCCAACGCCAACGCCGCCAACCACCAGCGCGGCAAGACCGACCAGTGTCAGGAACTGCGAAAACCGTGCAACATTGGCCGAAAGCGAGGGAGCGGCATTGTCACGGGTCTGCAGCCGTAAACCGGCATCGGGAAATTGCTTGCGCAAATCTGACAGGATCTGTGCCGGCGACATGCTTCCATCAACTCGCACACCAGCCTTGGACGAAACCAGCGATCCGGGACGAATGAGGCCGGCAAGCTCAAGCCCCTTGAGCGACATCATCACCCGTGGACCAAACACGGCGCCATCTGAAAGCCGGTCAGGTTCGGTGGCAATGATCCCCTTCACGACAAAAACCGCATTGCCTATGGCAAGTTTATCGCCTTCCACCACGCCCAGCCGCTCAAGCAGGATCGGCTCGGCAAAAATTGCGTCCTCTCCCAATTGCAAAGCATTGAGTGGTCCGTCGACTCCTTCAAGCGTGCCGAAGAGCGGGTAGCTGTCTTCAACCGCCTTGAGTTCGGCAAGGGTTTGGTCTGCACCATCCGGTCGACGCGCCATCGCTCGCAGCGAATAACTCTGGCTGACGTCGCCGCGCTTTTGCAGCCACTCGACAATTTTTGGCTGTATTTGCGGCAATTGCGCTGAAACGGCCAGATCGCCGCCCAGAATCTCGCGCCCTTCCGCCGAAATCGTGCCGGTAATTGCCCTTGAAACCGAGTTGACCCCGGCAATCGCACCAACGCCAAGCGCGATGCAGGCGATCAGAATGAAGAACCCGCCAAAGCCGCCACGCAGTTCGCGCAGGGCAAAGTGGAGCGCCAGCAACCAGGATTGCTTCACTTTGCCATTGCTCCTGAAAACTGGTGCTCTGCACCACTCTCGTCGCTTTCGATCGTACCGCCTCGCATCCGCACGATACGCCCGCAACGCTTTGCCAAAGTCCGGTCATGCGTCACCAGCACGAGCGTCAGCCCCAGTTCGCGCTGCCGCGCAAACATCAAATCAGCGATGCTGTTGCCGGTGTCACCGTCAAGATTGCCAGTCGGCTCATCAGCCACCAGGATCGGCGGCCGTGCCACCATGGCGCGCGCCAAGGCAACGCGTTGTTGCTCACCCCCTGAAAGCTGACCCGGATAATGGTCCAGCCGCGCGCCAAGACCAACCGCCGCAAGCTCGGCTGCCGCCCGCGCAAAGCCATCGCGCACACCAGCCAGTTCCAGCGGAGCGGCGACATTTTCCACCGCGGTCATGTTGCCGATGAGGTGAAAGGACTGAAACACGATGCCGATATTGCGCCCGCGATGTGCAGCCAGTGCGTCCTCGTTCATCGATGAAAGATCGCGACCCGCTACCGTGATGCGCCCTGTATCGATCCGCTCAAGGCCAGCCATCACCATCAGCAAGGTGGACTTGCCAGACCCGGACGGGCCAAGCAAGGCGACGCTTTCACCCTTTCGGACAACGAGGCTTGCCTTGTCCAGCACTTGCACGCGTGATGGGCCGCTGCCAAGCGCAAGGCTGGCATTTTCAAGCTGTATGACTGGATTATGGGACAAACTGTACCGGCGCAAACCGCCCCTGAGGCTGGAGAAATCGAATGGCCGAAACGCCGATGTGGACGAAACATGCCGAAGTACCTATCTCCCTCACATAGAACTCCACCATGGGTGAGACAATGACTGCTGGCATAACGCGTTTGAATGAGTGGCTTTTTGTGGGCGTGCTGGCCGTGGCAATGGCTGTTTTTCAGCCCACAACGCTGGCCTTTTCCCAAACTGTTCGCGTTGTCGCGTTCGGCGACAGCTTGGTTGCAGGCCTCGGGCTGCAACAGGAAGAAGCGTTTCCGGCAAAACTGCAGCAGGCATTGGCGGCGCGCGGACATGATGTGGAAATCATCAATGCAGGAGTCTCGGGCGACACGACAGCAGGCGGACTGGCCCGCATCGACTGGTCGGTTCCCGCCGACGCTTCGGCGGTCATTCTTGAACTGGGAGCCAATGACATGCTGCGCGGTGTCGATCCAGCGGTCACAATGGCCAATTTGGAAAGCATTATCCAGCGGCTGAAAGAGCGCAAAATACCCGTGCTTCTGGCGGGAATGCGGGCTTCTCCAAACATGGGCGAAGCCTATGTCAACGCTTTTGACCCGCTTTTCGGCCAATTGGCGGAGAAGTACGCAGTGCCCCTTTATCCGTTTTTTCTCGACGGCGTTGCAGGAAACAGCGATCTGAACCAACCCGACGGAATGCACCCGACCGCCGCTGGCGTCGACCGGATGGTCGAGTTGTTCCTGCCACAAATGGAAGTTTTCCTCGCGCAAATTGCGGCGGGGCCAGCTGAAAAATAAGCGCTTGCGGGCTTTGGGGTGCCGTGATTCCTTGTTGAAAGCGAATCTGATTCGGGGAGTGGTTCAATGCCAAGGCTCTTCACCGCCCTCGAAGTGCCGCGCGATGCTGCGCTGCAGCTTTCCTTCCTGCGGGGCGGTCTGCCCGGTGCCCGCTGGATTGACGCCGAAAACTACCACATCACCTTGCGGTTCATCGGTGACACCGATTTTCGCACCGCAGACGAACTGGCCAACGCCTTTTCGCGGACAAGGCGCTCGGCGGTTTCGGTACGCTTGAGCGGGCTAGATGCCTTTGGCGGCAACAAACCGCACTCCATCATTGCCTGTGTGGAGCGCAACCAGACCCTTTCCGAGCTTCAGGCCGAACAGGAGCGCATAGCCCAGCGGGTCGGGTTGAAGGCAGAGCCGCGAAGGTTCGTACCACATGTTTCCATTGCCCGGCTCAGGAATGCGAGGGACAGCGACGTTGCAACCTACCTTTCGTTGCGCGGCCTGTTTTCCGCCCCCGCATTTTTCGCAACCAGTTTCGTCCTGTTGTCGTCAAGGGATTCGGTCGGCGGTGGGCCCTATATTGTCGAAGAACGGTTTGCGCTGAACCCCGGCCGATCCGATATGCCACAGTCCGAAGCGGCAAGACCTCCTGTTTGTTGAGGAATCGATGAAACAACCTGCAAGATTGTCTGACGCGCAAAGGCTGGAATTACTCAAGACCTTGCCGCATTGGCAGCTTGTCGCTGGCCGGGAGGCCATTTACCGCAAGATCGAATTCACCGATTTCAATGAGGCCTTCGGTTTCATTAGCCAGGTAGCCATGCAGGCTGAGAAGCTCGACCATCACCCTGAATGGGCAAATGTCTGGCGCCGTGTCGAAATAACGCTGACCACCCACTCAGCCGGCGGCCTGACGCAGCTGGACATTTCGCTCGCCCGTTTCATCGACACCGCGGCGGCAGGCGCCAAACTGCCCCATGCCAAATCGGCATGAACAGTTCCGGTTTTTCTTGCAACCATGGTTGAGCAGACCCATCTGACATAAGCAAGTTTGTGAGAATTGTCGGAGGGGCTGATGCAAAAAGTGCTTTACGGCGAAATACTCGATCCCGAGCCAACGGCTGAGAAGGCCAAGGCCGACGAAAAACGCGTGCGCAACGAATTCGTTGAAAAGGTCCGCCGCGCGGCCGCCAAGGTGCCGTTCATCGAGGAAGTGGTTGCCGGATATTACTGTGCGCTCGATCCTGCGACGCCTGCGCGAACCCGCTATATCCTTTTCGGCGCGCTGGCCTATTTCGTCATGCCGCTGGATTGGGTTCCCGATTTTCTGATGGTTTTCGGCTTCACAGACGACATTGCGGTGCTGACTGCCGCGATTTCGGCGGTTCGCTCCAGCATGCGCGACGTGCACTTCGCCGCCGCACGCAAGATGCTCGCCGAGCCGGGACAAGAGGATGCGGACAAGGGCAAAGCCTGAGCTCGCACACTCGATTAAGGGTAGCTAACCACCGTCGATTGCCGGGTTCTCGCCCAGAACAGACTTCAGACGGGCAAATGCCAATCGTATTCGCGATTTGACCGTACCAATCGGCAGGCCGGTTTCTTCGGCGATCTGGCTGTGTGCATACCCCAGGAAAAACGCGTACCGGATGACTTCATACTGCTCGGCAGGCAAGGTTTTCAAAGCCGCGCGAACGCCTTCCTCACGCTTTGCCAGATCAATGCCTGAATCGGGCAATGGTTCAGGTTCCGGCTGCAGCATCGGGTCGTTTTCATCAAGCGCTGATCCCTTGGTGCGCCGCGCCAGATCGATACGCCGGTTTCGGGCAATTCGGAAAATCCAGGTCGAGAGATTGGATTTGCCGGCATCAAACAGTGAAGCCTTGTGCCAGACGGTCACCATGACCTCCTGGCAAATTTCTTCCGCGCTTGCCGCTTCCAGCCCCAAACGACGC
Source organism: Salaquimonas sp. (assembly GCA_041739465.1). Lineage (GTDB taxonomy): Bacteria > Pseudomonadota > Alphaproteobacteria > Rhizobiales > Rhizobiaceae > BOKV01. The sequence continues at coordinate 21,958 of JBGSNX010000010.1, read as the reverse complement.
AAATAGGCGTTCACACGCGGTGCGAAAAAATCAAACAGCCGCGCAAAGGCGCTGCGATCGCGATCGCGGGCCACTTGCTCAATCAGTTCGGCCATTTCTTCAGGGGTCAAATCGCTTGCTCACTCGAAATCATGCCTTGGCTGCCAAAACCGGGCCACCGCCCACCACCCTATGCGATATCCGTTCACCAGAATTTGGTCCATGCATCGCTTGCGGCCAAAGAATTGCCCTTTTCCTGATACAGCATTTCATTCGTTTCGCGCCACCCGGCATCGCAAAGGCAAACGGTCGAGAGACCGCAGGCCGATTGGATCAGATCGTATACGGTTTGGTAAGACTTTCTAAAGCATTCTGCCGTTGCGTTTTCGGTGCCGGAAAGTCATCGCATCTTGGTGGCGCAATTATTTTCAAAAGGGTCCGCGCCGCAAGGTGGCGCAATGACTGGCTGAACAGGAAACTGGATTAAGATGAACACACGCGGAAAGTTCTTGTCCGGCATGCTCGGTTTTGCATTGGCAATTGGCGCCACAGCCGCCAGCGCCCAGACGCCGGAACGGATCAAGCAAAACAATGCATGGGGCTCCTACCGGGCGCAGTCCGGCGATGGCAAGACCTGCTATGTCCTCTCCATCCCGACTGAGAAGCAGCCTTCAGACCGTGATCACGGCGAAGTCTTCTTCATGCTTGCCCAGCATCCAGGCCAGTCCGGGTCGCTGGAGGCCCAGTTCAAGGTTGGCTATCCGTTCAAGGATGATTCCAAAGTCACGCTCGATGTTGACGGCAAAAAGTTCACGATGTTCACGCGTGGTGACAGCGCCTGGCTTGAAAACCCTGCCGAAGAAGGCGCGGTGGTGGATTCAATGCGTTCCGGCAAGGCGATGTCGCTGATTGCCTATTCGCGGCGTGGCACGCAAACGAGCTACGTGTATTCCCTTTCCGGGGTATCTGCGTCCCTCAAAGACATTGCTGAGTGCAAATAGCCATTCAGACCGACAAGGTTTGCGGGTGAACGCGCCCGGTTTTCATGCTATCGCGTGAAACAACCGGTATGCATGCGCCGGGCGAAACATGCCCGCCGCACAAAACGCCAGCGCGTTCGAGCGGCAATCCTTGAGAGCCAACCATGACACACACCATCAGCATCGGCGACAAAGCCGCACTTGAAGCCTTGCGCCCCGCCAAAGGCAGCGAGAAGGCTTCGCTGATCGGGCTTTCGCGAACCGATCTCGCAAAAACGCTCGTGGAGCATGGCGTTGCGCCGGCGCAAGCGCGCATGCGCGCCTCGCAATTGTGGCACTGGCTGTATGTTCGCGGAGTTTCCGACTTTGGCCAGATGGCCAACATTTCAAAAGACCTTCGCGCCGGCTGGGAAGGCATTTTCACCATTGCCCGCCCGCAGATAGCCGCTGAACAGATTTCAAACGACGGCACCCGCAAATGGCTGATCCGCTTTCCTTCCAGAGGCGCAGGAAAACCGGTCGAAATCGAAACGGTTTACATTCCAGAGGAAGGACGCGGCACGCTTTGCGTTTCAAGCCAGGTTGGTTGCACGCTGACATGTTCGTTCTGCCACACCGGCACCCAGAGACTGGTTCGCAACCTGACCTCAGAGGAAATCCTGGCCCAGATATTGGTCGCGCGCGACCGCCTTGGCGATTTTCCCGACCTGCAAACTCCACAGGGCGCCATTGTCCCCGCAGAAGGCCGCAAGGTCTCCAACGTTGTCATGATGGGAATGGGCGAGCCGCTATACAATTTTGATGCAGTCCGGGAAGCCCTGCTGATTGCCACCGACGGCGACGGCCTGTCGCTTTCCAAGCGGCGTGTAACCCTTTCAACCTCGGGCGTGGTTCCGTTCATTCCACGCACGGGCGCAGAAATAGGCTGCATGCTGGCAATCTCCCTGCACGCCGTCACCGACGAACTGCGCGATGAACTGGTCCCGATCAACAAGAAATACCCGCTGAAAGAACTGATGCAGGCGTGCCGCGACTATCCGGGCCTGTCCAACGCGCGGCGCATCACTTTTGAGTATGTGATGCTGAAGGGTGTCAATGACAGCCTCGCTGATGCAAAGGAGTTGGTGCGCTTGCTCAAGGGCGTGCCAGCCAAGATCAACCTCATTCCGTTCAACCCATGGCCGGGGTCGAACTACGAATGTTCGAGCTGGGCGGACATCGAAAAATTCGCCGATTTCATCAACGACAATGGCTATGCCTCCCCGATCCGCACACCGCGCGGGCGCGATATTCTTGCCGCCTGCGGCCAGTTGAAGAGCGAGTCTGAACGCATGCGCAAGGTTGACCGGGAAGCCTATGAAACGTTGGCGCTGGAAGCCATGATGATTGCCGGACACGGCGAGGACTGAATGAGGCTTCTCGCCGCCCTGTTTCGGTTGGTGCTTGGCTACGGCTTCGCGGTAATCCTGGCAACCATTGTCACCATCTCGATGTACATTCTGATCGGACCGCAAGAAAACGGGATCACCACTTCGCTTGGTACGGTTTTTTTTGGCGGGTTGATTTACACCGCAATTTTTGGCCTGCCGGGCTTTCTGGTCTGGCTGGCTGCATATTGGCGGTTCGGGTTGAACCGGGTCCTGGCCCCGGTGCTGGCTGGCGTGGCAAATGGTTGGCTCGCCATGTGGCTCCTGATCCGCTTCGCCGGCGCGACGCCATTGGCGGGCGATCCACAAAACCCGTTGCTGTTGGGAATGCCGCAATTCATCATTCTATCGGTGATGGTCGGCGGGGCCGCTGGAGGCTGGATATGGCATCTGGCACAGATCTGGTTCAACCGAACGAAGGCAGGAAACTGATGGCAGGCAATTTGATTGTCAGGATTTTCGCAATTGCCTTCGGGCTTTTGCTGGCTTGGCTCGCCGCTGGCATGTTCCTGGCGGCCGGGCTTTACTCGGGCCTTTTCCGGCCGTTCTTTGCCGAGCTTGACCTGTCTGCGCAGGAAGTGGACGTGCTCACCATCATCGTTGTGACGGTGCTTGGCATTGTTCAGGCGCTTTCGCTGGCGGCGATTGCCTTTGCGCCATCGGCGTTGGCGGTGCTCGCCGCTGAATTGTTCCGCTGGCGGGGCCTCGTCATCAACCTTGTTCTGGGCGGCATTGTCGGGCTGGCAACAGGTTGGCTGGCGTTGCGAGGATCTGAGCTGCAGGCCATTGCACAGGGAAACCTGTCGCAAGGGGCAGCATTGGTGCTTCTGGCAACCGGTTTTTGCGGCGGTTTCGTTTATTGGTTGGTGGCCGGCCGCAATTCGGGCAACTGGCGCTGATCAGCCCCGCTCAGTCAGCAATATCTTCGCTGCAAATGCCCCGAACACGCCCGCGAATATCCAGTCGATGATGCGGGTGATGCGCGGGTTGCGCTTGAGCCACAAGGTCAGCTTGTCTGCTGCCAGGATCATCGCCACCGTGAATGGCAGTGCGATGACTACAAACATGATGCCCAGAAACAAAAGTTTGCCGGTCGCATCGGGGTCTTTGGCATCCACAAATTGCGGCAGGAAGGTCATGAAAAAGATGATGATCTTCGGATTGAGCAAATTTATGCCCAGGCCCTGCAGGAAGACCCGTCCAAGCGGCTTTTCCGCCGGCTTGCCCTTCAGGTTCAACGCTGAACCATTGCGGATAGCATCGACCGCAAGCCAAAGCAGGTAGGCCGCGCCGACAATTTTCAGGCCGAAGAACAAGGTTGGCGAGGCAATGATCAGTGCCGACAGCCCGAATGCCACCAGCGTTGAATGGACCAGAAGCCCGGCTGACGCGCCAGCCATGGCCGCCATTCCACCACGAACGCCTTGCGCAAGGGTGCGGCCCAGGAAAAACGTCATGTCTGGCCCCGGCGTGAAAGTGATCACCAAGACACCTACGGCATAGGCCAGCAAGACTGATAATTCTGGAATGAAATTCATGACGACACACGGCTGCTTTTGCGGTTGCGTACCCTGACGAATGGGCAAACGCCACCCCATCAGCACAATTTTCGGCAATGCACATTTTCAGATTAGCGCAGACGTCATGCTTGCGTTATTCATTGTCCATCAAATGATTCGTTGCGTCGTTGCGTGAACGAAAAGCTGGGTGAAAGTCAACCATTCAGCTTTCAAGATTCACCTTGCTGAGGCCATTGGGGGGCTCATGCAGTTTGGCGACATTCGATTTGACACTGAACTGAAATTTTTGCGCGGTTTCATTGAGCTTCGAAAACATGGTGTGCGCTTTGCAGACCTGGAAGACGAATTACTAAAGCTTGGGCCCGTTGATCTTGATCTTGTAGCGGCTGTACTTGACAAGCTTTCATCCCAAGTGGCTGAAAAGCTGCCACCTGATGTTCCGTCAAACGCGCCGGTTGTCCAGCCCTCGCAAGCATCCGGCAGCCTCCTGCGGATTTTTGGCCGGTTCTAGGTTCAATTGATTTTCATTGCGCACAGGAGCGTGCCGGTCTATGCCGCGCGCAACGCGGCAATTGCCGCCATTCCCAAAGCGATCAGGGTTCGAAAATGACCAAGCACACGGGTGTTCGCAAAGTGGTTCTTGCCTATTCGGGCGGCCTCGACACTTCCATCATCCTCAAATGGCTTCAGACCGAGTACGAAGCTGAAGTGGTAACCTTCACCGCCGATCTTGGCCAGGGCGAGGAATTGGGACCGGCCCGAGACAAAGCGCTGATGCTTGGAATTGCCAAAGAGAACATCTTCATCGAGGATCTGCGCGAAGAATTCGTGCGCGATTTCGTCTTCCCGATGTTCCGCGCCAATGCGGTCTATGAAGGTGTCTACCTGCTGGGCACATCCATTGCCCGTCCACTGATCGCCAAGAAGCAGATCGAGATTGCCCGAAGGGTTGGCGCGGACGCGGTTTGCCATGGCGCCACCGGCAAGGGCAATGACCAGGTGCGCTTTGAACTTGGCTATTATGCGCTGGAGCCGGGCATCAAGATCATTGCCCCTTGGCGTGAATGGGCATTCAAGGGCCGCGAAGAGCTGCTCGAATTTGCCCGGCAAAACCAGATCCCGGTTGCCAAGGACAAGGAAGGTGACGCGCCCTACTCGGTCGATGCAAACCTTTTGCACTCTTCCTCCGAGGGCAAGGTGCTGGAAGACCCGGCAAGAAAAGCGCCCGAGATGGTCTATCAGCGGACCATTTCGCCGATGGATGCGCCCGACCGCACCACGACGATCAGCATCGGCTTCCTCAGGGGCGACGCGGTGTCGCTTAACGGCAAAGCAATGTCGCCGGCAACCCTGCTCAAGGCATTAAACGATCTTGGCCGCGAAAACGGCATTGGCCGCCTTGATCTCGTCGAGAACCGTTTCGTCGGCATGAAGTCGCGCGGCGTTTATGAAACGCCGGGTGGAACCATCCTGCTGGCCGCGCACAGGGCCATGGAATCGATCACGCTCGACCGGGGTGCAGCGCATCTCAAGGATGATCTGATGCCGCGCTATGCCGAACTCATCTACAACGGTTTCTGGTTCTCACCCGAACGCGAAATGCTGCAGGCTTTGATCGACAGGAGCCAGGAGCACGTCGAAGGCGAAGTGACGCTGGAGCTTTACAAGGGCAATGTCATCGTCATTGGTCGCGAAAGCAGAAAATCGCTTTACTCTTCGACACTCGTTACCTTCGAAGACGACAAGGGCGCCTATGACCAGCGCGACGCCAACGGCTTCATCAAGCTCAACGCCTTGCGCCTTCGCACCCTTGGAGTGCGCAACAAGCTTGAAAAATAGACCGGAAGAACACCCGTTTTTCCTGCCTGAGAAGTTCATGTTGGAGTGCATTGCTGAACCACGCATGAGACCACGGGCACGAACATGACCATTGCTGATGGCAACGAACAAAAACCGCTCCCCGGCAAGCGCATGGCCATGACCGCAAACCAGCGCTCCGCCAAAAGCCGCGGCAGTTTTGTTGCACTTGCCCTTTTGCTGGTAGGCATTGTTTTCGGGGTGCTCGGCTATCTGCACCTTAGCCGCACCCAGCCACCGGTGGAACTGACCGTCGGCGCTGGACCCTACCGGTCGGACTCTTACGAGCTGATGCGTGAAGCCGCCGAGGTGGTCGAACGCCAGTCAACCAGTTTGCGCATCAAGGTGGTTCCAACTCCTGACTCCAGCAGCAATATATCAATGCTGAACCAGGGGCGGATCGACCTTGCCACCATCCGCGCCGATACCCCGGTTCAAAACAACATCCGCGTTGTGGCCGAGCTTTTTCCCGATTACTTCCAGATTTTTGCCCGGACAGATTCCGGCATTTTCACAATCCAGGATTTGATCGGGAAGAAGATTGCCATTCCCAATTTCGGTACCGATGAATTTCGAACTTTCTGGGTGATTGGTGACCACTACGATCTTCCGGTCGCGCAAGTTAAGTGGATCGCCATGTCGTTCGAGAAGGCAGGGGACGAATTCATCAAAGGCAACATCGATGCGATTTTCACGGTTCGCTCCTTGCGCGACCGGGTGCTTCTCGATTTCTTTGATGATGCCAAGCTCAAGAGCCTGCCGGTTCGGTTCATTGAGATAGACCAGGCCGAAGCCATCGCCATCAAGCGGCCGATACTGCACTCGGCAAATGTTCCCAAGGGAGCCTATGGCGGCGAAGTACCAACGCCTGCGCGTGACACAAAAACCAGTACCGTGCAGCGCGTGCTGGTTGCCCGCGACAGCGTCAACAACGCTGCGATAGCAGAACTGACCCGCATCCTGTTTGAATACCGGCTGGACCTGACAACCCGGTTTGCGCTGGCGTCAGCAGTTCAAAAGCCCAACGAGGCTGGCGGCCTTGCCATGCCGATGCACGAAGGCTCAGCGCGATACTACAACCGTGACAAGCCGGGATTCCTTCAGGAAAATACCGAAATGATCGGCCTTGTCCTCACCGTGGCGGCAATGCTTGGATCGGCATTGCTGGCCTTGCGCTCAAGACTGGTCAGCGGCCAGAAAAACCGGATGGACAGCTACAATTTCGTGCTACTGGAAATTGCCGAAAAGATCCGTTTGGCCAACGGCATCGACGAAGTCAAACTGCTCAAGGACGATATGTTTGCCCTCCTGGAAAAAGCGGTCCGGGCACTCGACAGCGACGAAGTGACCGAGGAAGGCTTTCAGTCGTTCTCCTTGCTCTGGGAATCGGTGCGGGAAATGCTGAACGACCGCAGGAATGATTTTCCGGCTTGAAACAGTGCATTCCTGTTACTTGCCGAAGCTGATCGTCCATCCTAAATCCAGTCTGCAACGTTAGGACAATTCGATGCCTTCCAATTCCGCTACCCTAGAGGCAATTCTTGACTGGAGCGCCCAGCACGATCTTCCGCGCTTTGACGCCATCAATGATGCGGACTTTGCGCTGGCTTTTGAAAAGGCGATGGAACTCCACAATGGGCAAATCAAGGCAATTGCCCACGACCGCGCCCCGGCGACTTTTGCCAATGTGATTGTACCGCTCGAACTTGCAGGCAAGGCACTTTCGCGGGTCAATGCCTTGTTCTGGAACCGGGCAGGCGCCAACACCAATGACACGATCAAGGCGCTGGAACGCGACATTTCTCCCAAACTTTCCCGCCATTGGTCAAAGATTGCGCAGAACCGCGAATTGTTCGCCCGCATTGATGCTGTTTGGAACGGCGAAGAACGCGCAAAGCTTGATGTGGAGGCTTTCCGGGTTCTGGAAGATCACTGGAAAGGCTTCCTCAAATCCGGTGCATTGCTCGATGCAGCAGGTCAGCAAAGGCTTGCTGCAATCAACGAACAGCTGGCCAGCCTTGGAACACGGTTCGGCCAAAATGTTCTGGCGGACGAATCCACCTACGCGTTGCCATTGTCTGGCGCCGATGATCTTGCCGGCCTTCCAGATTTCCTTTGCGACGCCATGGCGGAGGCCGCACGTGCCCACGGTTCGCCCGCAAGCCACGTTGTCACCTTGTCCCGCTCGATCATCGAACCCTTCCTCACCTTCAGTGAGCGGCGTGACTTGCGCGAGACGGCATTCAAGGCGTGGATTGCCCGCGGCGAAGGCGCCAATGACAACCGCCCTGTGGTCAAGCAAATCCTGAAGCTGCGCAATGAAAAGGCGTTGCTGCTGGGATACCCAAGCTACGCGGCGCTCAAGCTGGACGACACCATGGCCAAGACAGCCGAGGCAGTTGAGGGTCTGCTGCGCCCGGTTTGGGACAAGGCCCGCGAGCAGGCGCTTCGCGAAGCACAGGCCCTTGCGGAATTGGCAGCAAGCGAAGGCAACAACCACCGTATCGAGCCTTGGGATTGGCGGCACTATGCGGAAAAACGGCGCACCGCCGAGTTTGCCTTCTCCGAATCAGAGGTGAAGCCCTATTTCCAGTTGGAGCGCATCATTGATGCAGCTTTCGCCACTGCAAACCGGCTGTTTGGCATTTCTTTCCGCCCGGCGCCGTCGATTGCAGCCTGGCACCCTGATGTGCGTGTGTTTGAAGTCCTCGATCACGACGGCTCGGTGCGTGGCGTGTTTTTCGGCGATTATTTCAACCGGCCGTCCAAGCGTTCGGGCGCATGGATGAGCGCCTTGCAGAACCAGCACGGTCTTGAAGGCGGGCGCATTCCCTTCATCTACAACGTCATGAATTTTGCCAAGGCGCCTCCCGGCCAGCCCGCACTCCTGTCGATTGACGAGGCAAAAACCTTGTTTCACGAATTCGGGCACGCGCTGCACGGCCTGCTTTCCAACGTCACCTATCCTTCGGTGGCCGGAACCGGGGTTGCCCGAGACTTCGTGGAATTGCCCTCGCAACTGTTCGAGCACTGGCTGACAACACCGCAGATCCTGGGGGAGTTTGCCCTCCACCACGAAACCGGCAAACCAATGCCCGATGCCTTGATGCAAAAGCTGCTTGCTTCGCGCAATTTCAATGCCGGGTTCAACACGGTCGAGTTCACATCCTCGGCGCTGGTCGACATGGCGTTTCACACATCGGGCGAGATTGAAGATCCCATGCAGTTCGAAGCCGACAAGCTCGCGAGTCTGTCCATGCCTTCGCAGATCGTGATGCGTCACCGCACCCCCCATTTCCAGCACGTGTTTTCAGGTGATGGCTATTCTGCTGGCTACTACTCCTATTTGTGGTCGGAAGTGCTGGATGCAGACGCATTTTGCGCATTCGAGGAAACCGGCGACCCGTTCAACCCCGAGCTTGCCAAGCGGTTGCGCCAGCACATTTACGGCGCTGGCGGCTCGCGTGATCCTGAGGATTTGTACAAAGCATTTCGCGGCGCAATGCCCTCGCCAAAAGCAATGATGGAAAAGCGCGGGCTGGGATAAAGCCGCAAATATCACCAGCCGTTCAGCCGGTTGGACCCTCGCCCGGTTTTGCAGCCGCTTTCTTGCGGTTTTGGCGTTCCTTTTCCTCCTCCCGCGCCTGCGTCATGCCGGAACTGACAACGCCAGCCGGCAAGGCGACAACGCCAAGACCGATCATCAGGATCAGGAAAGTGAACAGTTTTCCGCCGGTGGTCACCGGATAGGCATCGCCATAGCCGACTGTTGTGAGTGTGGTTACGGCAAACCACATGGCTTGCGGTATCGAGCCGAAATGTTCCGGCTGCGCTTCGTTTTCGAAATTGTAGATGCCAACTGCGGTGATGAACATCATCAGCACAGCCATGAACAAGACAACCAGCAGTTCGCGCCAGACCAGTTCGAAAGCCCGGCGCATGCGGTCTATGGCCGCAATGTAGCGCAGCAGTTTCAGCAACCGCATCATGCGCAGGATCCGGATCGCCTGCGAGCCCGTGCCGATGCTCAGCCAGAACGGCAGGAACGACACCAGATCCACCAGCCCCCAGAAGCTGAAAACGTAGCGCCAGCGAATTGGTGCAGTCCACACCCGCAGCCCGTACTCAACCGTGAACAGCACCATTGTGACGATATTGACCAGCGAAAGCATGGTTTTCGCGCTTTGAGGCAGCGTCTGCATTGTCTCCAGTGCCATCGCCAGCACTGAAACAAGGATAAGCGTCAACATGGCGTAGTCAAACCCATGACCATACCGCGGATGCGTTCCCCAAATGATCGCCCCGATGCGTCCCTGCATGCCACTCCCCTTATGCGCTCACTGAGATCATTATTCATGCAACACTTGACTGCAAGCTGGAAGCGCTTTGTTTGGCCCCCTTTCGCAGTTGCGAAAAACCCTGTAAGAGCCAGCGCAAATCCAGAAAAGGCTGCGCACTCCCGTTGGCGCGCCTTGGCAAGCTCCCGGTGACATCATGAAAATGCGGAATATCGCGATTATCGCACACGTTGACCATGGCAAGACGACATTGGTCGATGCGCTGTTGAAACAATCAGGCTCGGTGCGCGACAACCAGCGCGTCGTTGAACGCGCGATGGACTCCAACGATCTCGAAAAGGAACGTGGAATCACCATTCTTGCCAAGGCAACTTCGGTTGACTGGAATGATTGCCGCATCAACATTGTCGACACGCCCGGCCACGCCGATTTCGGTGGCGAGGTGGAGCGCATTCTCAACATGGTCGACGGAGCAATTGTTCTTGTCGATGCGGCCGAAGGGCCAATGCCCCAGACCAAGTTCGTGGTCGGCAAGGCACTCAAGGTCGGGCTTCGCCCGATCGTGGCGATCAACAAGATCGACCGCCCCGATGCGCGCCATGTAGAAGTGGTCAACGAGGTTTTCGACCTCTTTGCCGCCCTCGACGCTACCGACGAGCAGCTCGATTTCCCAATTCTCTATGGTTCAGGCCGCGATGGCTGGATGGCAGAAGCGCCGGAAGGCCCGAAGACCGACGGTCTGGAGCCGCTTTTCAAACTGGTGTTGAAGCATGTTCCGGCGCCGACCGTGCATGAAGGCCCGTTCCGGATGATCGGCACCATTCTGGAAGCCAACCCGTTCCTTGGCCGCATCATCACCGGCCGCATCGAGTCTGGCTCGATCAAGCCGAACCAGTCCGTGAAGGTTCTCAACCGCGAAGGCGGTCTCATCGAGACGGGCCGGATTTCCAAGATCCTTGCCTTTCGTGGTCTGGAGCGCATGCCATTGGACGAAGCCCATGCAGGCGACATCGTCGCCATTGCCGGTCTCTCAAAAGGCACAGTTGCCGACACGTTCTGCGATCCGGCGGTAACCGAACCGCTGGCTGCACAGCCAATTGATCCGCCAACAGTTACGATGTCCTTCATCGTCAATGATTCGCCGCTGGCCGGAACCGAAGGCGACAAGGTCACCAGCCGTGTTATCCGCGACCGCCTGCTGCGCGAAGCAGAAGGCAATGTGGCGCTGAAAATCGAAGAATCAGCCGACAAGGATTCGTTCTACGTATCTGGACGCGGTGAATTGCAGCTTGCAGTTCTCATTGAAACCATGCGCCGCGAAGGCTTCGAACTGGCCGTGTCGCGCCCACGCGTTGTCATGCAGCGCGATGAAGCCGGCAATCTCCTTGAGCCTATCGAAGAAGTCGTCATCGACGTGGACGAGGAACACGCAGGCGTGGTTGTCCAGAAGATGTCGGAACGCAAGGGCGACATGATCGAGCTGCGCCCTTCCGGCGGCAATCGCCAGCGCCTCGTTTTCCATGCCCCGACCCGCGGCCTCATAGGCTACCAGTCGGAACTGCTGACAGATACCCGCGGAACCGCAGTGATGAACCGGCTGTTCCACGCCTATCTGCCCTACAAGGGCGAGCTTCCGGGCCGCACCAATGGCGTTCTGATTTCCAACGAAGCAGGTGAGGCGGTTGCCTACGCGTTGTGGAACCTTGAAGATCGCGGTCCGATGGTCATCGATGCTGGCGTCAAGGTCTATCAGGGCATGATCATCGGCATTCACACCCGCGACAACGACCTTGAGGTGAACATTCTCAAGGGCAAGAAGCTGACCAACATTCGCGCCGCAGGCAAGGATGAGGCTGTCCGCCTGACCCCGCCGATCCGCATGACGCTGGAACGCTCGCTTGCATGGATCCAGGACGATGAACTGGTCGAAGTGACGCCAAAGTCGATCCGGCTTCGCAAGCTTTACCTTGACCCGAACGAACGCAAGCGCTTCGAAAAGTCGAAATCGGCAGTCGCCTGATACCTCAAACTGCCATTTCCGTACCGCAATGAAACATCCCCGCGCCGAAATCGTCGCGGGGATGTTTTTTTTCATTTTGAGCTTTTGGTTAACGAAAGCTTAATTTATGATTCGACTCATGGGAACGTTGGTCATTGAAACACGGCGAGCAGGAACGCAGGACGCAGGCGCAATAGCCGGTGTTCACGACAGCGCCTGGACCAATGCCTACACCGGCTTGGTTCCGCATTCGGCATTGACCAAGATGGTTCGCCGCAGAGGCGAAAAATGGTGGGCCGATGCAATCCGCCGCTCCACCGTGGTTCTGGTGCTGGAGATTGCAGGCCGCATCGTGGGTTACGCAACGCTCGGGCGCAACCGGGTGAAAACCCTGCCCTATGACGGCGAAGTCTATGAATTGTACCTATTGCCGGAATACCAGGGCGTTGGCCTTGGCACCCGCCTGTTCCTGGCCGCGCGCGGCGAATTGAAACGGCGCAAGCAAAAGGGTGCCGTTGTCTGGGTACTGGCAGACAATGCCCGCGCCATCACCTTCTACGAGAACGCAGGCGGCCGCGCTGTTGCGGAGGGCGCCGAGTTCTTTGACGGCAAGCGGCTGGTGAAATACGCCTACGCTTGGGAATAAGGCCGACAGCGCCAGATCCAGTGAAACCGGTTTCATACTTTCGCCTATGCACGATTGCGCACAAGCGCTGCTGCCGCTATGCAGCGGCAGTCCCAACTTGAGGAAAATTCGATGCGCATCGACGCCATTTCCATCGGCAACAACCCGCCACACGACATCAACGTCATTGTCGAGTGTCCAGTGGGCGGCCAGCCAATCAAGTACGAGATGGACAAGGAAGCAGGAACGCTGGTCGTGGACAGGTTCTTGTACACCCCGATGACCTATCCGGGAAATTACGGTTTCGTGCCGCACACGCTTTCGGGCGACGGCGACCCGATCGACGTGTTGATCGCCAATACACGGCCGCTGGTTCCCGGCTGCGTCATCAATGTTCGCCCGATCGGCGTGTTGATCATGGAAGACAATGCAGGACAAGACGAAAAAGTGCTGGCCGTGCCATCGCCAAAGCTCACCCAGCGCTACGCCCATGTCACTGAATATTCTCAGCTTCCTGAGATCACGCTGCGCCAGATCGAGCATTTCTTCGAGCATTACAAGGATCTGGAACCCGGCAAGTGGGTGAAGACGGGTGGCTGGCAAAACGCCGCCCATGCCCAGCGCATGATTGTCGAGGCAATAGAGCGCGCAAAAGCCCACAAGGGCTGAACAGGCTACCCGCCAAGCGCTTCCAGCGCCGCTGCTTCGAGTTCGCTTGCATTGAGAATTTGCAAGACCTTGCCGCGGGAAGTGGCCCCAGAAACCAGTTCGAACCGGCTCTTTGCGATGCCGGTGGTTTTCGCCACAAGTTCGATGATCGCAATGTTGGCGCGGCCTTTTTCCGGCACAGCGCGGACCTGCGCTTTCAGCCACGCCTTGCCATCGGCATCCAGATGAATACCGCCGATTGCCTCAGCGCGCGCATTTGGTGTCAGCCGGATACGCAAAGCCGTCCCGCCTTTTGCATCGCGCGACAGGAAGTCCGCCAAGACCTTAGAAAACGTTGGGGTAAATGTAGTAGACGATAATTCGCTCCAGGAGGAACACACCCAGCAGCAGCACAAGCGGCGAAAGGTCCAGCGCGCCGGTGTTTGGCATGCGCCTGCGGATCGGTCGCAACAGCGGCTCGGTCAACTGGTAAAGCATGTTGCCGATTGCGTTGACCACCTGGTTGCGATGGTTGACCACATTGAAGGCGATCAGCCACGAGAAAACCGCCATCGCGATGATCACCCACGTATACAAATTGAGCACGATGAGAACAACGTCGAGCAACGCACGCATGTGATGACCCCGGACTGACGGAAAGAACTGATGAGCATCTAGACAGTTCGGTGCCCCGGTTCAACCCCGCCCTTTTTCAAAACTGGACAACGGCTTGGCTTTTGTGTCGGCGGGCCCCACCCAAAGCCTGAGAAATTCACAAAGCCAGCGCCGGACCGAGGCATCGTAAAGGTAGCGGCCCTCGATGTGCTTGTCGCGGTCTTGCGCGCCATTGAGGCTGAAACGGTGCGCCCCGCGGATGGTCCAGCGGTTCATCATCGCAAAGGTCAGCTCCGCGTGAAACTGCACACCATAGGCGTTTTGTCCGATCTTGATGGCTTGGTTGGGATATTGCTCGCCGGTGGCCAGCAGGGTTGCGCCTTGCGGCAGAGAAAAACCCTCGCGATGCCACTGATAGGTCATTTGTGGCCAGTCCATCAGCTCGAGCCCTGCCTGGGTGGGAACAAGCGGATAATAGCCGATCTCGGCAAACTCGCTCTCATTGGCCCTGACTTCGCCGCCCAATTGTTTCACCAGCATCTGCGCGCCAAGGCAAATCCCGTAGAACGGCTTGTTTTCCGCCAACGGCACCGAGATCCAATCGATTTCGCGCTTGATGTAAGCCTCGTTGTCATTGGCGCTCATTGGCCCGCCAAAGATCACCGCCCCGGCATGGTCCTCCATGGTGGCGGGCAATTCCTGCCCGAAAACCGGCCTGCGGATATCGAGCGCATAGCCCATTTCCTGCAACAGGATGCCGACCCTGCCGGGTGAAGACGCCTCCTGATGGAGTACGATCAGGATCTGCTTTTGCCCGGGTTCGCGCTGCCTGATCCAGACCATGGTCTCACGCCTCCGGCGTGCCGCTCGCTTCGCGCACGATGCGCTTCAACTCGACGCGATCGCGCGCGCCAACATCAATCAGCTCGGCAACCCGCCAGACGATATTGTCCTCAAACTCATGCACTTCGCCATCGGCATAAACCATTTCCCACAGGTCACGCACAATTGCGAGTTTTTCAGGCGGCGAAAGTTCGCGCTTGAGAATGCGTGTGAAGGCAAACAGGTCGACCGCTTCAAGATCAGCCTGCTTGGCCTGTGCCATCAAGGTGACTGCCTCTTCATACGAAAGGGCAAATTTCTCCGACAAAACCAGCGCCAACCGGTCCTTCTCTTTTTGTGAAACGATCCCGTCTGCCGCAATCACGTGAAACAGCAACGCAGCTTCCGCCAGTTGCAGTTCATCGACAGGCACTTGCGAAGCCACCGCCGAGGCGCTTGCCTTGCCAAAGAAGAGGGATTTCAATTCTGCAAACACGCGTTGGCTCCAGTCTGTCGGTAATGTCGGCTCATTTAGGGCTGCAGGGTGATGAATTCACCCTTTTTTCTTTCCCCATCAAACCACTATCGTGCGTCCCGGCGAAATGTCACGCGGGTCAAGCTTGAGGTGGATGAGTGCAGGGCCGTCAATTGCCCGCGCCTGTGCCAGGGCATCGGCAAACTGGTCGTCGCGCGCAACCGTGAACGATGCCGCGCCAAAGGCCTGCGCAAAGGCGCCAAAGTCGGGATTGCGAATGTTGGTTGCTTTGGTTCTGCCGGGATATTCGCGTTCCTGATGCATCCGGATGGTGCCGTAGATGCCATTGTCACACACGATCACCCGAAGCTTCAAATTGTGCTCCACGCCAACAGCCAGTTCCATGCCGGTCATCTGGAAACATCCATCGCCGGCAAAGGCGAAGCACTCTGTGTCAGGGTTTTCCAGCGCCGCGGCAATTGCAGCTGGCAGACCATATCCCATCGAGCCCGAAGTTGGCGCAAGCTGCATGCCCGTGCCATAGCGAAAATGCCGGTGCAGCCAGCTGGCATAATTGCCAGCGCCATTGCACACGAACGCATCCTTGCCGACTGCGTGCCTGAAATGGCTGATCACCGACGCCATCGTCACCGCACCAATGCCGGGGGCAGGCTGGCCGCTCCACTCAAGGTAATCTTCATGCGCGATTGTCGCCAGTTGCGAAAACTGCTTCAGTGTTGCCAGGCCCAGCATTGCTGAAAGAAAGCTTCCGGGAGTGGCATTGATACTTGTATGCGCAACATAAACGCGCCCAAGTTCCTCGGCGCCCGGATGCACATGGACCAGCTTTTGCGAAGGTGCCGGAATGGCCAGCAATTCATAGCCTTGGCTTGGAACTTCTGAGAACCGGTCGCCCAGCAGCAGAAGCACGTCGGCATCGCGCACCCGCTGAACCAGCTTCGGATTGATGCCAAGCCCGATATCGCCCGCGTAGCAGGGATGGTCGGCAGGAAACAGGCCTTGCCTGCGGAACGTCACGGCCACCGGTATCTGCCACGCCTCGGCAAATGCCTGCAACGAAGTGATTGCGGCATCATCCCAGCGCGAGCCACCGGCAATCAGCAAGGGTCTCTGGGCATTGCTCAACAATTCATGCGCTTGCAATGCTTGAACCGGGGCGCAAAGCGGTCCTGTAACCTCCACCCTTGGTCCGGGAACGGCGGCGGTTTCCTCAATCAGCATGTCTTCGGGCAGTGCCAGCACCACAGGGCCCGGACGCCCCGACATCGCCACATGAAAGGCATGCGAGACAATTTCAGGGATGCGATCGACGCTGCGGATTTCTTCAACCCATTTGGCGATCCCGCCAAACATCTGTTTGTAATCAACTTCCTGGAAGGCATCGCGGCCGACCATGTCGCGGCCGATCTGGCCGACCAGCAGGATCATCGGGGTAGAATCCTGCTGCGCCACATGCACGCCACTGGCCGCATTGGTGGCTCCCGGCCCGCGCGTTACCATGGCAATGCCCGGCCTGCCGGTGAGCTTGCCATGGGCTTCGGCCATCATGGCCGCGCCGCCTTCATGGCGGGCATTGATGGTTTCAATACCGCTGTCATGCAGACCGTCGAGCAGGGCAAGGTAGCTTTCACCGGGAACGCAAAAAGCCCGGGTCACGCCTTGCGCTTCGAGGCACCTTGCAAGCAACGCGCCACCATGTTGAGCCGCAGCTACTTTCATCGTGCCCACTCAGAACAGCCGGAACGGCTTTTTGGGTTCTTCGGGTTCTTGTGGGTCAACCCCTGGGTCATCCGGGGCGCTCGCAAGCATGACCGGTCCAGCTTCAGGTGCCGGTTCCTGATCTTGCAAGGCGCTTTCCTGCGGCTCGGAAGTCGCACTCAAAGCCACGGCTTCAGACGGCATTTCTTCTGCAAGTTCATCTTCGGGAAATTCATTCTCCATGGGTGCTGCCAGCGCAACCGGCGGAACTTTCCATTCGAAGGCATCGATTTCGCCGGTAACAGGTGAAAACGGCAGCCAGCGGTGGCTCGCCTGCCCATCCGCCACCCATGAGGGATCGGCTGGCGCATGCAGTGCTCTGGCAAGCCAGTGCCGCATCCGGCCTTCATCCTGTGTTTCAGCTTTTTCAAGCCGCGCCATCAACAGGCAGAACCGGCGGCTCTCATTGCCAGCCGGCATGTCTTTGACAGCATTGCGCGCCGTTTCAAAGTCTGCAGCCTCCACCGCTGCCTCGGCAACCAGCAACAAGCTTTCAGGATTGGCCGGAGCAAGCGCTGCCAGCTTCTTTGCCCGCCCAAGCCGGTCCTGCACCGAATTGCCGCTACCAAGCGCCACATAGGCTTTTCCGGTTTCGCGGTGCGGCTCACGCCGCCAACCGTCTTCCAGCAGCCGCGAGGCGCGCTTGATGTCGTTCTTGCGCGCATAAGCCTGCGCTGCAATCAACATTGCCGGAACAAAGCCCTGCGCCAGTTTCAGCGCCTGTGTTGCCGACTTGATCGCCTTGTCCGGCGCTCCCGGTTCTTCGGCGATGGCCTGCGCGGTCAGCAGCACTGCCCGCTTGCGTTCGGCCTCAGCCTTGGGGATCAACCCGCCAGCCCGGCTGGTTTCGAGGGTGCGCAGCGCCGCCTCAAAATCACCGGCAGTTGTCTGATATTTCAACATCGCCCCGCCAGCCCATGGCAGCGAGGTGGAAAGCTTGGCCGCTTCTTCCGCATAGTGGCGGGAGGCTTCTTTTTCGCCCTCGCGCTCAGCTTCCAGAAAAAGCCCGCGCAACGCGACCAGCCTTGTGGCTTCATCGTCCAACATCCCGGTGAACAACTCCCGGGCGGCGGGGCGATTGCCCTCCAGCAGCAGCGTTTGCGCATCAAGAAGCTTTACCAACGCTTCATCGCCCAACAGCTTTCGGCTGTCTCGGACCAGCTTGCGCGCATGCACGGCATCCCCCGACGAAGCGGCAATCAACCCGTTGGAAAGTGCAAGATATCCCCGGTCGCGCTGGCGGTTACGGTAAAACCTGCGCATGAGCGAAGGCGAGCGCAGGATTGTCGAGACCACCCACCATGAAACCATGATGGCGGCAACCAGCGCCACAAGACCAGCCAAAACCACCATCAGGCTCGTCTGCAGGCGCGTTCCCTGCCACACAAGGGTTACATCGCCCGGCCTGTCTGCAAACCAGGAAAAGCCAAAACCCAGTACCAGGACAAGGCAGAGGAAAAGGATGATGCGGATCATGATTGTTTCCTGTCTCCTGGCGTGTTTCAGCCAGCCTTTTCCTGCCCAAGCGCATCCACCAGCGTTTGCACGGCCTTGGCACCGTCCAATCGCAATTGCAAACGCTTGCTCCATTCTTCAGATGCCGTGCGCGCAGCCTCCGGAAGGCCCTGCCAAAGAAGCAGCGCCGCAGCCAGGTCACCGGACTGCACCCCCGCGCGAATGCGCGACAAGATCGCATCGGGCGTATTGCCTTCTATCGGCCCTTCCGGGCGCACAGTTACGAGGTTCTTGGCATTGGCGATGAATTTGCCCATCACCCCCTGCGGTTCTTCACCGCTACCAGCCAGAATTGCCGGTGTAATCGCATCAAGCTCGGCAACCAGCGCCGCCTCGTTCGCTATTCCTGTTTCCGCATGGCTTTTGAGCACTCCAAGTGCAGGATTTTCTACGACTTGCGCCTCGAGTTGCGAAAGGAAATCACCAAACGGCTTTCCTTCCTTGAACGCGGATTCCAAGCCCGCCAGCGCCCGCATGGTTGAAGCCAGTGCTGCAACATTTGCCGCCTGCGCCTGAGCCTCGCCATAGCCAGCGACGCTCTCCTCCACCTTGTCGAGCCGGCCTGAAAGCACGCCGATTTTCTCTTCTGCGCCCGCAAGTCCGGATTGAAGTTCGAAAACCGATGTAGCGGCCTGGCTTTCGCCGGTCGCCGGATTGGCGCCAAGATCGGCAATCGCCTTTTCCGCGCTATTCATGCGGCCAGCCAATTGCTCCAACTGGGTCACAAGAAGACCCGTTTGCGGATCGGCGGGACCCGTTGGCGGCACTGGCGCGGTTTCACCAGTCGCTGGCATGGCTGGCTGTGCGGCGCCCAGATCGGCAATCGCCTTTTCAGCACTGTTCATGCGGCCAGCCAATTGCTCCAATTGGGTGACCAGCAGGCTGGACTGCGGATCGGCTGCACCTGTTGGTGTCTGCGCAGCGCCGCTGGCGATTCCGGCAAACTGTTCCTTGAGACCCGCAGTATCCGCTTCAACCGCACTCAGGCGGCCTTCAATGCCGGAAAGATCAACACCCGGTGTCGCCGGATCGCTTGCTGGCTGACCTTCTGCCGGTTGGCTGGCAACCAGCCCGGAAAGGCCCGGTATCTGTTGCAACATGCCCGAAGCATTCAAGGCACCCAGTCCGGCAAGCGACAGAAAACTTCCTGCCACCGCTCCGATCAGTGGACCGGAGAACGAGGATCGCGCCTTTGGTGCAGGCGCGACGAACGGCGGAGACTGGTTTGCAACCGGCTCTTCGGCGGGCGCTGCAGCTGTTTCCTCGGGTTCATCCTCAACAGCAGCCGGTGCGGGCGTGCTGGCAGTTTCGATCCTCAATCGGGCCGCAACATCTTCCAGGCTTTCGTCAGTGTTCTCAGGCTCGAAAACAGCTCCTTCGACGACCTCTTCGAGCGTTTCGGACGAGGTCTCGACTGAGGCTTCGGCTTGCATATCCTGCGAGACTTCGGAAACGATCTCGGTGGCTTCAAGATCAATGGTCTTGCCCGGCAATTTGTCGGAAACCTTGTCTGCCAATCGGTCAGCAGCGCTGTCCGGCGCATCTGGTTTGTCGTTGCTCATTTTAAGAACCCCGAAAGCTTGGCGCGTTCCGGCACGGGTGCCTGACGCTAATGCATTGGGTCGGACAAAGTGCCTGAAAGCAGCCCGATCATGGACGCCTCGCTGGGCTCGCCGGGTACGTGAAATTCGATACCAGCAGCCTCCCCGAAGGCAAGGGCAGTCTTTTCCGAAATGGCGATCAAAGTCAAATTGCCAAGCTGACCAAGCAGCCCATGGCCATGCATGATTTTTGACAAATGCGCTGCCATTCGTGGCGAATACACAAACAGGGCGTCGCTCTGACGCAGTGCAGCTTCCAGGGCTTGCCTGCCCGGATCGGTCAGTCTCGCCTCATAAAGCGCAAATTCACTGACCTGCCAGCCGGCAAGCGCCGAAGCAAAATCAAACGCCTTGTGGACCGGCGCGGGATATAAAAGGTTTCCGCCCGAGCCGCTGAGCGCAATCAGTTCGGCAAGTTGATGGCTGTCGCCCGGACCGGCAATCACATTGACGAACCCGGCTTCGCGCGCCGCCAATGCGCTGGCTTCGCCGACGCAATAGGCCGTGACTGAAAGCAGCCCCTTGGCGCCCGGTCGGGCGTTGATGTGCCTTTCCGCACCCTGCACCGCGGCCGCAGACGTGAACACCACGGCGTCAAACCGGCCGTCTGGCCAGTTTTCACCGGTTTCGACGTAAACAAGCATCGGCAGGATGACACAGCCATGCCCCACCGCAGCCAGCCGTGCTGCAGTCTTGCTGCAGTTGTCGGCACTGCGGGTGAGAAGAACGCGCATTGGCGATACTCAGGCCCAGCTTTCGAAGAAATGCGCGCCTGCAACCTTGCGCAGCTTTTGCGCTGCTTCCGCGCCGATGGCCAACGCATCGCCAGCACTTCCTTCCAGTCGCAATTCGTGTGCTTCCACCCCGTCGGGGGTGAGGATCATGCCGTGAAACCGGAGTTTGTCGCCTGAAAGTTGCGCATTTCCGGCAATGGGTGTCCGGCATGAGCCGTCCAGCCCGCCCAGGAAGGCGCGCTCACAATCCAACATGGTCTGCGTCGCCGCGTCGTTGATGAGCGCAAGTGCGGCAAGGGTTTTGGAATCACCAATCCGGGTTTCGATGCAGACCGCTCCCTGTCCGGGCGCTGGCGGGAATGTATCGCGGTCCAGCACTGCGGTAATGTGCCGCTCCAGGCCGAGGCGGCGCAGCCCGGCTTCCGCCAGCAAGGTGGCAACCGCCACGCCGTCGGCAAGTTTTTGCAGCCTTGTGCCGACATTACCCCTGAAACCGACGACTTCCAGATCAGGCCGGTTGCGCAACAGCAACGCCTTGCGGCGCAGCGAGGATGAGCCCACCACCGCGCCCTTTGGCAAGGATTGCAGCGACCCCGCCCCAAGGCTCAGGAACGCATCGCACACAAACTCCCGCTTGAGGAAGCACGAGAGCTCCAGCCCGTCGGGCAGTTTGGTTGGCATGTCCTTGGAAGAATGCACCGCAAGGTCGATCCGGCCATCGGCAAGCTGTTCTTCGATTTCTTCGGTAAAAAGGCCTTTGCCGCCAATTTCCGAGAGCGGCCGGTCCTGCACCCGGTCGCCCTTGGTGCTGATGACAACGATCTCGATCCGCAGAGCGCCCTCACCATGCGCGTCCAACAATTGCCTGCGCACTTCATTGGCCTGCCAAAGTGCCAACTCGCTGCCCCGCGTGCCGATGCGCAAGCCAGGCTTGCCATTGTGGTCTGCTGTCCCTGCCATTTTCTTTTGCATGCCCTTCTGCTACCCCGCACATTCCCTTTGACTACCGTTTCCGGTCAAATCAGACAATGCTCGTTCTCGGCCTAGAGACCAGTTGTGACGAAACCGCCGCTGCCGTGGTCAC
>JBGSNX010000004.1:0-8849 GCA_041739465.1 Salaquimonas sp. | reverse complement strand
CACCATGACCGAACACCTTTTCGGCGACGCCGACCACCACCTGGAAAGGTACATCGCGCTGGGGTAGGGGGGGGGTTGGGATGGCGCCTCCGCTAGACAGATTAAAGCCACGCAGAACTACAAGCACTTTTTCGACGGTGTGACCGCTGTTTTTGGTTTACTTCTAGGCCGATGCCTTGCGCCGGAGCACTGCTTCAGGTTCCTTGTCCCTTTTTCCTCACAGCACGTGCCATGGCTTGGCCGCTCCGCCGTTGAGCGCGATTAAGCGAGTTCCGGGATGTTAGGTGCAACACGTCCACTGCCGGATACTCTGCGACAGAAATTGGCGTCTCTATTATCCCATTTGAGAAGACCTCCAGCCGCTCACACTCCGCCGCTATCTCGGCCCGCGCTCCTTCTGACCATTCTTGTTGCTCGCAATGGATCATTTCTTCTGATCCGCCTTTGCCGCGACCGGGTGCTTCCATCGCAATTCCCACCACATGCCTTAGGGCAGAAAACTTTGCGAGAATTGCTCTAGCGTAAATCTCAGCAAGATATGCCCGCTTCCTGCGAAAATCGTCATATCCGTCAACCTCCATCCAATCGAGGTAGTTCAGTATCAGAATAAAAAACCCAACTTCGCTCCCCGGCTTTTTACCTCGATCGATCATCATCCGAAAGAATCGGTCCGTCTTGTGCCCTTCCTCAAATGCCCCGAGCACGGCATCGCCATTTGAACGGCGGAGGAAACGCGAAACCAGAGCCATCTGACGGACGCCAAACTCGCTTTTCTGCAAGTTGAACGCTTGCCCTTCTAAAACAAGCGACGTTCCGTCAAGTAATGGATTAGTGAACAATTCAATCAGTCGGTCCCAGACATACGAATTTTGTTCCAACTTCTTCTTCGCAATGTATCGCGGATCACTCGCGAAGGCGCTGTATAGTCCGTTGTCAATTGTGATCGCTTCGCCCAACGGCCAAGCACCGAGTGTCGGATGAGTAAAGTCGTGGTCGCCGTCCTCGTTTATGCGGACAGAATAGTAGGCAACGAGATTTTCTTCGCCCTCGACCTTAGTAAGACGCCCAGATCGGATGAACGCCTCCTTTTTTTGGAGGTAGGCAGTAAAGTCCGTGATCGTGTCTAACTCGCGCCTAACGATGTCGAGCGACGTTTCGTCAAGCACATGCACAAACGGCCCCTGAGGGTCCACGTCACCCACGCTGAACGGCTCAATGATATGGCCGCCGTTGGTGTCGAAATGAGCTGCGCCTTTTATGTCTGGTCTAATGTGGATGCTTCCGCTGCCCCGGCCAAAGTACAGCCGGCAAGCTTCGGTTACTCCCCGCGCAATGACAACCCGATGGATGATTCGTTCTGTTGGCGATGGCAGTGCGATAGGTAGTGGGTTCTTGCATGCCGCATCGAGGTATATTCGGTTGGGGTGCTGCATGATCCAGCGTTCTGCCCCGCGTATTTGTTTGACTGAATCCGCCACAGCGCTGCGGAACCATCGGGACCAAGCTACCGGAGTCGGTTTGTCCGACTGCCACGCGATAGTTTTCTCACTGAAAATGACAATGTTAGGACCGCAAACGACCAATAAGTCGCACAATTCTTTTCCTTGGCTCGCCCCCGGATGGCCCATCTGATCGCGGAAAGTATTGGGGTAAGACCAAAGATTCAGAAAAGATTTTTCACCAAGTCTGGCGAGGTATCGTTCCGATGCCGTAAGGCCCTCGCCACGCACGATTGGCGGCCGCAGTTGGACCGTGTGTTCTGATATGCCTTTGGTTATTGCGGCCATTAGCGTCTCAAACTGCTTAAGTAATATTTTTGCTTTGTGCGCCCCTGCAGACACTACAGCTAATATAATGTTTGCATTTTAAAATGAACAGGACGAATTTTAGAAAATAATATTTCTATATTAAAGAGGTGATATATCATTGAAACAAATATCGTAGCGAGTTCCTATCACGATGTTTCGGCGGCCAGCATCCCCAGATTCTCCGATATCTTCTGCCGCGCCTTCCCCATCTTGGGCATCGACACCCCCCCCGCCTTGCCGCCGCCGCAACCTTCGTTCACTTTCCTTGCATGACCGAATCTCTGCGCGCCGCCATCTTCCTCCTTGCTCTCCTGTTCGCCGCGCCTTCGCTGGCGCAGGACAAGGCCGCTATCGAGCAGCAGTTCCGCCAATGGCTTTCGCAATCGCTCTGGCCCATGGCGTCGGCGCAGGGCGTTGATGCTGCGGTTTTCAAGTCAGCTTTGAACGGGGTCAAGTTGAACTGGAAACTTCCAGATCTGGTTCCGCCCGGCACCAAGCCGCTTTCATCGCAAAAGCAGTTGCAGGCTGAGTTTCGCGCGCCATCGGCCTATTTTGCCGAAAAGAACATTGCCCCGGTGGCGGCAGGTGGCAGGCAGCGCCTTTCCGTTCATCAGGCCACACTTTCGCGGTTGGAGAAGATGACCGGCGTTCCGGGCCGGTTCCTGATAGGTATATGGGGCCGCGAGTCAGGGTTTGGTTCGGCCAAAATCCCCTACAACGCGATTGAAGTGCTCGCCACCAAGGCCTTCATGTCAACGCGCAGTGAAATGTTCACGCAGGAACTGGTCGCCGCGCTGGTGATGCTTTCGCAAAAGCGCGTTTCGCCGCAGGACATGAAAAGCTCGTGGGCGGGCGCCATGGGCCAGCCGCAATTCATGCCGACATCGTTCCTCAAGCATGCGGTGGATGGCGATGGCGACGGGCGCGCCGACATCTGGAATTCAGATGCCGACACGCTGGCTTCGATGGCAAATTTTCTTGCCAATTCCGGCTGGGTTGCTGGCCGCGACTGGGGCTTTGAAGTCACCGTCCCCGGCGATGTGGCCTGCCATCTGGAGGGACCTGATCGCGGCAAGCAGCTTTCGCAATGGGCGGCGCTGGGAATTGAGCGGATCGGCGGCAAGCCATTCCCGAAAAAGGAAATGGGAGAGCAGACATTTCTGCTGATGCCAGCGGGCCGTTTTGGCCCCGCTTTCCTTGTCACTCCAAACTTCTACGTGTTGAAGAAATACAATGAGAGCGATCTCTACGCGCTGTTCATTGGCAATGCCGCTGACCGGATCGCCTTTGGCGGCTCGGCGTTTGCCGACGCCTGGCGCGATACCGGGGCCATGCGCCGTTCCGACATTGCCCAATTGCAGAAATTCCTGGAAAAGGGCGGATACGATGTGGGCGGCGCGGATGGCTTGCCGGGCTTCAAGACAAGACGGTCCATTGGCGAATGGCAGCAGCAAAATGGCCTTGCACCCGATTGTTTTCCCACACCCGCTTTGATGCAGAAAGCCCGCTAGGGCCAGGTCCGGGTTGGTGAGACCAAAGTCGGCAATAATTTCTGGCATCTTCCCCTTGTCGCCAATCGGTTTACGCGCCACACTTGCTTTTGCAGGAAGGGCAGGGAGGAAATCCGCTTTTTTGCAGAACCGGGAGGAGAGAACGAAATTGCCCTGTGCAATTTCGTTGTGTCCGTGTGAACAACCTCCCTCGTGATATTTTTCGGAAGCCGCAACAATCCGGTTTTCATTTTCAGGGAGGCATTCATGGCAACCGTTTCGATGACGGTAAACGGCAAAAAGGTTTCAGGCACAGTGGAGGATCGCACCCTTTTGGTGCAGTTTCTGCGTGAAAACCTGGGCCTGACAGGAACACATGTTGGATGTGACACGTCACAATGCGGTGCATGCGTGGTCCATGTCGACGGCAAGGCAGTCAAAAGCTGCACAATGCTTGCGGCGCAGGCTTCCGGCACCACCGTCACCACCATCGAAGGGCTGGCCGACGGCACGACCTTGCATCCCGTTCAGGCAGCTTTCCGCGAACATCACGGCCTGCAATGCGGTTTCTGCACACCGGGCATGATCATGACCGCAGTCGACATGATCGAGCGGGCCAAGAAGTCTGGCACCAAGCTTGACGAGGCAGCCATCCGCGAGGGGCTGGAAGGCAACATCTGCCGTTGCACGGGCTACCACAACATCGTCAAGGCCATTCACGCCGCATCGATGGCAACTGCATAATTTCAGGCGTCTTGCTACCCCGCCACGGTGAAACTGTTGGCGAGGCAAGGCGTGCGTTGAACCGAAGATCGAGGAGGAGAAGATCATGGGAGTTGAAGGCATTGGAGCCCGCGTAACGCGCAAGGAAGACCAGCGCTTCATTACCGGCAAGGGTCGCTACACGGATGATTTCAAGATGGCCGGCATGCATTATGCCGCCTTCGTCCGTTCCCCGCATGCCCACGCCACAATCAAGAAAATTGACCGCACAGCTGCCGAGGCCATGCCCGGCGTAGTCGCGATCTATGATGGCATGCAACTGAAGGCCGATGGTATCGGCAACATCATTTGCGGCTGGATGGTCCATTCAAAGGACGGCTCCCCCATGAAAATGGGTGCATGGTCGGCACTGGCAACTGAAAAAGTGCGTTATGTCGGCGATGCGGTTGTCGTCGTCATTGCCGATACACAGGCCAATGCCCGCAACGCTGCTGAAGCGGTCGAAATCGACTATTCGCCATTGCCGGTCGTCACCGATGCGGTGGCGGCGCTCAAGCCCGGCGCGCCGCAATTGCACACCGAAGCCGACGGCAATTTGATCTTCGATTGGGAACTCGGGGATGCGAAGGCAACCGATGCCGCATTGGCAAACTCAGCCCATGTCACGGAGATGGACATTGTAAACAACCGCTTGTCGCCAAATCCGATGGAGCCGCGCGCTGCATTGGCCTATCACGACGAAGCGGAAGACCATTTCACCCTCTACACAACCAGCCAGAACCCGCATGTTGCGCGTCTGGTGCTGTCGGCCTTTTATCAGGTTGCACCGGAGAACAAGCTCCGCGTCATCGCACCCGACGTAGGCGGCGGTTTTGGTTCGAAGATCTACATTTACCCCGAAGAGATCGTCTGCCTGTGGGCTTCGAAGAAAGCCCGCGTGCCGGTCAAGTGGACCGCAGACCGCACAGAAGCCTTCCTGACAGATGCACATGGCCGCGACCACGTCTCCAAAGCGCGCATGGGCTTTGACAAGGATGGCAAGATCACCGGCTTCAAGGTGGACACCATCGCCAATCTCGGCGCCTACATGTCGCTGTTCTCAAGCTCGGTACCGACATACCTCTACGCAACCCTGCTGTCGGGCCAGTACAACATCGCCAACATCCACGCCAATGTCCGTACGGTCTACACAAATACCGTTCCGGTCGATGCCTATCGTGGAGCAGGCCGCCCGGAAGCTACTTTCGTCGTCGAACGCATGATGGAAACTGCTGCGCGCGAAATGAAGATGGACCCTGCCGAATTGCGCCGCCGCAATTTTGTCCGGTCTTTCCCGCACCAGACACCGGTCATCATGGCCTATGACGCCGGAGACTTTGAAGCGACGCTGGATTCAGCGCTGAAGCAGGCAGACTATGCCGGCTTCCCTGCCCGCAAGGCCGAGGCTGCAAAGCGTGGCAAGAAGCGCGGCATCGGAATGTCGTGCTACATCGAAGCTTGCGGCATTGCGCCTTCGGCTGCGGTGGGATCGCTGGGTGCTGGCGTCGGCCTCTGGGAATCGGCCGAAGTACGGGTCAATCCGGTTGGAACCATCGAAATAATGACCGGCAGCCACAGCCATGGCCAGGGACATGAAACCACCTTTGCCCAGCTGATTGCCGAACGTTTCGGCCTGCCGATCGCCAATGTGAACATCGTCCACGGCGACACCGACAAGGTTCAGTTCGGCATGGGCACTTACGGGTCGCGTTCAGGCGCGGTCGGCATGTCGGCGATTGTCAAGGCGCTCGACAAGGTCGAAGCCAAGGCGAAGAAAATCGCCGCGCACCTCATGGAAGCCGATGCCGGTGACATCGTCATCGAAAACGGTGTTGCCAAGGTTGCAGGCACCGACAAGAAGCTCGACTGGCACATGATCTGTCTGGCGGCCTATACCGCTCACAATCTGCCAGCCGGCATGGAGCCGGGCCTCAAGGAAGGCGCGTTTTACGATCCGACAAACTTCACCTTCCCGGCAGGCACGTATATCTGCGAAGTCGAGGTTGATCCTGAAACCGGAACAACCGAGATCATCCAGTTCGTTGCAGCCGACGATTTCGGCAAGATCATCAACCCGATGATCGTCGAAGGTCAGGTTCATGGCGGCGTGGCGCAGGGCATTGGTCAGGCACTGATGGAAGGCGTCATCTACAACAGCGAAGGCCAGATGCTGACCGCCAGCTACATGGACTACCAGATGCCGCGCGCGGGCGATCTGCCCTCGTTCACGCTTTCAACGCACGAAACCCTTTGCCCGGGCAATCCGCTCGGAATGAAGGGCTGCGGCGAAGCCGGGGCGATCGGATCTCCGCCAGCCCTCATCAACGCGCTGACCGACGCAATCGGGCACAACAACCTTGCCATGCCTGCAACCCCGCAGCGGGTTTGGGCGGCAATCAACGCCAAGTAAGCAACTTCCGCCCCCGGCTCACCGACCTTTTGGGTGAGCCGGCGCGGCGGACCAGGATCACGCGATACCATTTCAAGGATCGAAAACCATGTACGAGACCCATTACCACCGCGCTGCTTCCACAGAAGATGCGGCAAAACTCATGGGTGCAGCCGCTGACGGCAAGTTCGTCTCAGGCGGCCAGACCCTCATCCCGACCATGAAGCAGCGATTGGCTGCGCCATCGGATCTGATCGACCTTCGCCACATCGCGGCAATGAAAGGGATCACGATCAATGGCAACCAGGTGACCATCGGCGCCGCCACCACGCATGCCGAAGTGGCAGCCTCAAAAGAGCTTCGCGCGGTATGCGCAGGCATCTGCGATCTGGCCGGCATGATCGGCGATCCAGCGGTGCGCCACATGGGAACCATTGGCGGATCCATCGCCAACAATGACCCGGCAGCCGATTATCCGGCGGCGATGATGGCGCTGAACGCGCAGATCATGACCAACAAGCGCACGATCGATTGCGATGATTTCTTCACCGGCATGTTTGAAACGGCGCTGGAAGACAACGAGATCATCACTGCGGTCAGTTTCGCGGCGCCGACCAAAAGCGCCTACGAAAAGTTCCGCAATCCAGCCTCGCGCTATGCAATGGCCGGGGTTTTCGTGGCAAAGCTGAAGAACGGCCAGGCGCGGGTGGGCATCACCGGCGCGGGTTCAGGTGGCGTATTCCGCCATGGCGAAATGGAAACGGCGCTTGCCGCCAACTGGAGCTCAGACGCAGTGGCGAATGCCAAGGTCGATGGAGGTGAACTGCTTTCGGACATCCATGCATCATCCGCGTATCGTGCGGCGCTGATCATTGCGATGGCCAAACGGGCAGTGGCCAAAGCAGCCTGAACATTCAGAAATGAATTGCAAAAGGGCGGGGTTTCCCCCGCCCTTTTTTATTGCCCAATGTTGACGCACCGCAGGACGATGGTTCTCAGGCGCAAATGCGCGCCTTTGCCTGCGCATATTCGCGAACCAGCCGCTCGACGAGTTCGGCAGTGGATACCACCTTGTCGACGGCACCTATGCCCTGGCCGCAGCCCCAGATGTCTTTCCATGCTTTGGCGGCAGTATTGCCACCCGAGCCAAAGCTCATTTTCGACGGATCGCTGACGGGAAGATTGTTTGGATCAAGTCCGGCCGCTTCAATGGAAGATTTGAGGTAGTTGCCGTGCACGCCGGTAAACAAGTTGGTGTAGACAATGTCGGCAGCCTTCGATTGGGCAATTGACTGCTTGTAGGCGTCGGATGCACGAGCCTCATGCGTGGCGATGAAGGGCGACCCGATATAGGCAAGGTCGGCGCCCATTGCCTGTGCGGCCAGCACAGCGCCGCCATTTGCAATTGCACCAGAGAGCAGCAGCGGCCCGTTGAACCATTGCCGGATTTCCTGAATGAGCGCGAACGGGGAGAGCGTGCCTGCGTGGCCGCCAGCCCCCGTTGCCACGGCGATAAGACCATCAGCGCCTTTTTCCACAGCCTTGCGTGCGTGCCGGTCATGGATGATGTCGTGCAGGACGATGCCGCCATAGGAGTGGATGGCGGCATTCACTTCCTCGACTGCACCAAGCGATGTGATCACGATCGGCACCTTGTACTTGACGCACAATTCAAGGTCCTGCTGCAGGCGGTTGTTGGATTTGTGAACGATCTGGTTGACAGCAAACGGCGCTATCGGGGTACCCGGTGATTGGGTCCGCGCCGTTTCGATTTCCTGGGTGAGCATGGAAAGCCACTCGTCCAACTGTTCGATCGGCCGCGCATTCAATGCCGGAAACGACCCGACCACTCCGGCCTTGCATTGCGCCAGGGTAAGGACTGGGTGGGAGATGATGAACAGCGGCGCTGCAACGACAGGTATGGACAACCTGCCCTGCAGGATATCGGGAATTGCCAAGGGGACCTCCACCCAAAAATTGACGTTTACGCGAACGTAAGTGCTATATTCCTGACATTGGCTCGTCGCAACTGCAAGCTGTTCACAATGTATGCAGAAGCGTGGCCATGGCTTGCGATTGCAATATGCTTCGAAAGCGATAAAAGGAGCGAGATCAACGCATCGGGGTGCATGGAATTGGCGGATTTTGAGGGGCTCATTCGCCAGGCCTTGGCACGACAGGAAAGTTCAGACCCGGCCGTCAGGCAGAAGGTCTACCAGTCGTCGCGCAATGCGCTGGCAAAGATGATTGCTGCGTCGGGTGCAAGTGACCCCTCCGCAATCAATGAACAGCGCAACGCGCTCGAAAACTCCATCAACCGCATCGAGGCTGGTTTCCTTCCGCCGCCGCGACCAGTGGCACCGCAGCCTGTGCTGGCACCGCAACGGCCCGCCGCACAGT
>JBGSNX010000014.1:0-31945 GCA_041739465.1 Salaquimonas sp. | reverse complement strand
CCAAAGTTCCTTGATCCCGATGCCGAATTTTTGCGGCTCGGCATTGGCAGCAAGGCCGAATTTGGCAATCAATTGCTTGGCCAACGAGCCGCGAACGCCCTCCCCGATCAGCACGTATTTGCCCAGCAATGCCATGCCGCGGGCATAGGCTCCGCCCGGCTTGCCATCCTTGCCAATGCCCATGTCGCCGGTGGCAACGCCGATGACTGCGCCCTCGTCATTGTACAGCACTTCAGCAGCAGCAAATCCGGGGTAGATTTCAACGCCGAGTGCTTCCGCCCGCGCCGCCAGCCAGCGGCAAACATTGCCCAGCGACACGATGTAATTGCCGTGATTGTTCATCAGCGGCGGCATCATGATATTGGGCAGGCGGAACGCACCGCCCTTGGTCATGAAATAGAACTGGTCGTCATTCACCTCAGTTTTTAGCGGGTGGCTGTCGTCTTCTTTCCAGTCAGGGATCAGGCGGTTGAGGGCAATCGGGTCGACCACAGCACCAGAAAGGATGTGAGCGCCAACTTCCGAGCCTTTTTCAAGAACCACCACGGAGCGTTCCGGATCAAGCTGCTTTAGGCGGATGGCGGCGGCAAGGCCGGCAGGGCCTGCGCCAACGATCACTACGTCGAATTCCATGCTTTCGCGTTCGGGAAGTGCCTCAGCCGCGTCCATTTAATGCTCCGTCCGGTGCGCCCGCTGTGCGGGCATTTGCAAACACTGATACCATCCGGCAATGCCGGGTCGCCACCCCTTGTGCGACGCAAAACCCACAAAAGTCGCGCACGCCGATCAAGATTGCGATATAACTTACTCTTACGTTAACGTCAATATTTTGCGGTGTGCGGCACTTTGCGCGACTTGTCATGCCCGCGAGCTTTCGCCATCGTGTTTTCTGTTCGAAGGGATAAACCGTTGACAGCCGCGCATACCCCTGCCGCCAGCCACACAGAAATCATCGAAATGCTGCGTTGGCAGATGGAAATCGGTGTCGATGTTGCGCTGGATGAGTCACCGGTCGACCGGTTTGCGGAGAGTTTACAAAAGGCAGTGCCTGAAAAGCCTGCCCAGCGAGTTGTACCTGAACGTAAATTGCCCGAGAGCACGCCGCAACCCGTTCGCCCTGCCGCTACGCCGAGTGTTGCGATGCCCGATGGCGCGGCGATAGCCAGCGCGAGGGAATTGGCGTTGGCGGCACCAACCCTTGATGCCTTGCGCGAAGCCATGGACCGTTTCGAAGGCTGCAATTTGCGGCTTGCGGCCAAGAACCTGGTTTTTGCCGATGGTAATCCGCAGGCAAAGATCATGTTGATCGGCGAAGCGCCGGGCCGCGAGGAGGATGAGCAAGGCTTGCCGTTTGTCGGCCGCTCCGGCCAATTGCTGGACAAGATGCTGGGCGCGATCGGTCTTGATCGCAGCAATGTCTACATCACCAATGTCATCGCGTGGCGACCGCCTGGAAACCGCACCCCGACGCCGCAGGAAACCGAGATTTGCCGCCCATTTGTTGAACGCCAGATCGAACTTGTCGCTCCGCAGGTGCTGGTGCTGCTTGGCGGGCCATCGGCCAAGACGATTCTCAACACCCAGGCCGGCATCACGCAGATCCGGGGACGCTGGCACAAGGCCAGCATTGGCGGGCGGGAAATGGATGCGATGCCAACGCTTCACCCTGCCTATCTGTTGCGCCAGCCGGTTCAAAAAAGGCTGGCCTGGCAGGACTTGCTCAGCATCAAACGCCGGTTGGAGAATTGACTTGCCGGCTCAAGCAGGACGGTTCCTGGCCTGTCCAAGGTAGCGCTGCACGGCTTCGCCGCCGTCACTGGCAAGGCTGACGACAGGTCCGTCATGGACAATGCGGCCATTGTCCAAAAACAAGGCGCGGGTTCCAAACCCCAGTGCTTCGTCAAGATCGTGGGTTACCAGCAAAACAGCAGCCCCTGTTTCAGCGGCAACAGTTTCCACAAGGTCTAGCATTTCTCCAGCCAGCGCCGGACCGAGCGAAGAAAACGGCTCGTCCAGCAGGATCACCGATCTTTTTCGAACGAGAATGCGGGCGATTGCAACACGCTGGCGTTCCCCACCTGAGAGCTGTTGCGGCAGACGTCCGCGTTTGCCGCCCAGTCCAACGCTTTCCAGTGCGCCGTCAACGAGGCTGCGTTCGCTTTCGCCAAGCCGCAGCGATGGCGAAATGCCAAGGGCCACATTCGCAAACGCGTCGAGATGCCCGAACAGATTGTCGGACTGGAACAGCGTCGTCACAGGACGTGCCGACGGCGTTGACTGGGTCATATCGCGACCGGCAAAAACCACCTTGCCGGTTTGCGGTTGCTCAAACCCGGCAACAAGGTCGATGATCGTGGATTTGCCAGATCCGCTTGCGCCTATCAGCACGACCTTCTCGCCCGGTACCAGCTTGAAATCCACCGCGATGGAAAACCCTGATGGCCGAGAATGGGCGATCTGCTCAAGGGACAAAGCAGGCAGGAGTTGAGTTTCGATCATTGCACGCGCACCCTGGCCAGCCTGTCGGCCAGCATCATCAATCCAAGGCACAACAGCGCCAGCACCAATGCAAGCCCTTCGGCATCAAGAGTCCGGTAGGAACCCAATTTCAAGTAGAGCAACCAGGGCAAGGTTTGGAACTGCCCAGAACCAAACAGGGCAATGACCCCAAGATCACCAAGCGACAGCGCTGCCGCGAAAGCCAAGGCAGGCAGGATCGCGTTGCGTTGCTGCGGCCAGTCCACCAGACGCCAGCGGCTCCAGCCCGAAACGCCAAGGCTGGTGCAAAGGCGATCGCTGCGGTCGCGCGAAAGGTCGTGTGCCGGGCGGATGATGCGAAATGCAAAGGGCAGAGCCATGGCGGCATTGACCGTGACGACGAGCAATATGGCGAAGGAGGCTGGGTCGACAAACGGGTTTACAAGGAGAAACCAACCTGCCCCGAGTGCACTGGCAGGAAAAGCCAAAACCATGAAGGGTGCCCGCTCGAAAACGCTTGCCCAGCTGGCACCGGTTCGGGAGGCAGATTTTTGTGAAGCAGCCAGCATCAAGGCCAGTGCGACGGCCAGCACCGCAGAAATGGCCCCGGCGGCCAGGCTGGTAAACACTGCCGCGTCCATGACCAACTTTGCAAAGTCGGCACGCAGGCCCGCGCCAAGGATTGCGGCAAGCGGCGCAGCCACAAACAGGGTGGCAGCAGCCAGCAGGACAAAATCTGCCGCCCGCAGGCCGGCAGGCACAGGCCTTGCCGGACGACGCACCAGCAGGGAAACATCGGCAGCCAGATGCGGATTTTTCATCAGCAATCCTGCCAGCAGCACAAGGCTCAATTGCACCGCGACCAGCATGCTGGCTCTTGCTGGATCAAAATCATAGCGAAGCGACTGGTAGATTTCGACCTCGAGCGTGGTCGCTGCCGGACCGCCACCCAACAACAAGACAATGGTGAAAGATGTCAGGCACAGCGTGCCAACCAGCAAGGCCACTCCCGGCAGGGCCAAGGCCAATGGCGGCCATTCGACAAAGCGCAGTTTGGCGCGCTCGTTCATGCCAAGCTGGGAAGCCAGCCGATAATGGTTTGCCGGAATTGCGCCAAGCGCTGCCAGAAAAAGCCGCACCGCCAATGGCATGTTGAAATAAACATGCGCCAACAAGATGCCGGCAAGGCCGTAAATGTTCAAGTCCAACGGCATTCCGGCCCAAGTGGCAAAGTTGGCGACCAACCCGTTTCGCCCGAGCAGCGCCAGCCACGCCATGGCCACAATGATGGCAGGCAATGCCACCGGCACGGCAAACAATTGCAGCAGCAGGGAACGGCCGAAAAAGGTTTGATGGCGGTTCAAGGCAACAGCAATCGGCAACGCAAAGCCAACCGAGATAAATGTCGAAAGCACGGCCTGAACCAGAGTGAACCTGACCACCGAGTAAAGCCTTGCATCCACGGCTTGCCAGGCGCCATCCGGATCGGCAAAGGCTGCCGTCAACAACCCGGTACTCGCGCCGCCAAACAACAGCGCAAGCACGCAGAGTGCGGCAAAGCCAGGCTTCATTGACCCATGGCGCTGAGCCATTCTTCAATCCATGACTTGCGGTTTGCAGCAATCTCAGTGGCGGGAATAGCCAACGTATTTGCCGGTTTGACGAGTTCGTCCCAGACCGGCCCCAGCGGGGCTGTGGTCTTTGCGGCGGGGAACATCCAGTTGGTTTGCGGAATGATGTCCTGGAAGGCCGGGCTGACCATAAACGCCAGGAATTTTGCCGCCAGTGGATTTTCGGCGCCCTTGAGCGTCATGCCCGCCACCTCGACCTGCAAGTAGTGCCCTTCCAAAAATGACGCCGCACGGTAGCGGTCCGTACCTTCGGCAATACGATGGTAGGCTGGCGAGGTTACATAGGAAAACACCATGGCAGCTTCGCCCTTGGTGAGCAGAGCGTAGGCTCCACTCCAATCTGGGGAGACCGTCAACACCCTGCCCTTCAGCCTGCTCCATGCTTCGCCCGCCTTGTCGCCATAGACAGCTTTCATCCACAGCAGCAGGCCAAGGCCAGGAGTGGAGGTGCGCGGATCTTGTATGGCTATCTTGAGGGACGGGTCGCCGCTGACAAGTTCTTCAAGGCTGGCAGGCGGGTTCTTCACACGGTCTGAATCAAAAATCACTGCAAAATGGCCGTAGTCGAAAGGCACGAAAATGTCGCTGGAAAACCCGCCCGGCACTGTCACGGCAGAAGTGTCTGTCGCGTGCGGGGCGAACAGGCCGGTTGCCTGCGCATCGGATACCAGAGAGTTGTCGAGGCCAAGCACGATATCCGCCGAGGAGCGTTTGCCTTCGATTTTCAGCCGGTTCAGCATTGCAACGGCATCACCAACGCCAATCAATTCAAGGTCGCAGCCGCATTGCAGCTCGAACGCCTTTTCCACCGCGGGACCGGGGCCCCATTCGGTGACGAAACTTTCATAGGTATGGACAACCAGCTTGCCTTGCGCATTGACCGGTGAACAAGAACCAGCAACGGCAAGAAGCAGAAAAGCAGCAACAGCGCGGCGCATGAGCACATCCTTCAAAAATATGGAACGGAGGTGTCAGCGCCAGCAGGGCCAAGCATCTAATCCCTCCGCCGGTACTAACCGGATCAGGTTCTTCGGGTTGGCGCTTGCCTCTCAGTCGCCTCCGCCTTGCGGCGGGGCGACACCCCGTTAGATGCAGCAAACATAGGTTTGGCAGCGTTGTTTGGCAAGCGGTGCTTTTGTGCCACGGCCATGCATGCTAGTTGCGCGGCCATGAGCTTGTTTGCAATTCTGACCGGCGGCAGACTGACTGCCACACCTCGCCTGCTTCGCCAGATCGATGGCGCACGCGTTATTGCCGCTGATTCAGGCATTCGCCACGCCGGCACACTCGGGCTGCAGCCCGAAATGTGGGTTGGAGATTTCGATTCAAGTGATGCGACGGACCTTGCACAATGGCACGATGTGCCAAGACAGCAGTTCCCTGCGGACAAGGACATGACGGACAGCGATCTTGCCATTGCCGAAGCACTTGGCTGCGGGGCAAGTCGCCTGCTGGTCGTCGGGGCTTTTGGTGGAAATCGCTCGGATCATGCGTTTCTGCATATAACGCAGGCTCTGGCTTTGGCGATGCAAAACCTGCCAGTCGTGCTCAGCAGCGGTGATGAAGAAGGGTTTCCCATGATCCCCGGCACCCTGGAACCCGACTTGCCAGATGCAACCAGGTTTTCCGTGCTGCCATTTACCGACCTTGGGGGCTTGACCATTTCCGGGGCAAAATGGCCGCTTTCCGAGCGGGATGTGCCGTTCGGCTCAACCCTCACCTTGTCGAATGTGTCCGACGGGCGGCTGAAGATCAGCCTTCGAAAAGGCAGGGCATTTGTGATCGCCCACCCGCAACCGGACTGAGCCTTGGTTCAACCGCGCGCCTTCTGGATGGCATTCCAAACATGCTGCGGCGTTGCCGGCATGTCGATTTGCCAGATACCGAAGGCGTTGCCGAGTGCATCAACCACCGCGTTCATTACAGCCGGGCATGAACCGATGGACCCGGCTTCGCCTGCGCCTTTGATACCCAGCGCATTTGTGGTGGAAGGCACGTTGCGGGTCTCGAACCGAATGGGCGGGATGTGGCTTGCCAGGGGCATCGAGTAGTCCATGAAGCTTGCAGTTACCAACTGGCCGCTTTCATCATAGCGCACCTCTTCGGTGAGGCATTGGCCAATGCCCTGCACCACACCGCCATGTACCTGACCCGCAAGCAGGATCGGGTTCACCGTCACGCCGAAATCGTCGACAATCGTGTAATCGACCACTTCAACGACGCCGGTTTCCGGGTCGATCTCGACCTCGCATACATGGGTGCCGTTGGGATAAGTCGCTTCGGCCTGGCGGATATTTGCATCCGCCATCACGTCATCGGGCTTCTTTGCAGCTGTAAAGAGCTTTTCGAAAGTCACAAAACGGTCGGTGCCGGCAATCCGGGCCGTGCCTTCGACCAGTTCAATATCGCCTGCGGACGATTCAAGTTCGTCGGCGGCCAGCTTTTTCAGTTTCTCGGCCAGAATTTCCGATGCCGCCACAACTGAAACACCGCCCAGCGGAACCGACCGCGAGCCGCCCGTGCCACCGCCGCTTGCGAGTTCATCGGTATCGCCCTGGCGCACTTCGATCCGCGCATAATCGAGACCAAGCTTTTCGGCTGCCAACTGTGCATAGGCGGTGGCATGGCCCTGGCCATTTGTCTGGGTGCCAATCTTCAACTCGATCATGCCATCGGGTTTCAGTGCCAGAAACGCAGGCTCCGAACCTGCAAACGCGCAGGCCTCAATGTAGGTCGCAAGTCCGATGCCGCGCACCTTGCCTTCAGCCTTTGCAGCCTGGGCACGCGTTGAAAAGTCCGCCCAGCCTGCCCGCTCCATCGCAAGCGTCATGTGCGCATCAAACTCGCCGGTGTCGTACATGCGCTTGCCCGGAGTGGTGTAGGGCATCTGCTGTGGCGAGATGAAATTACGGCGGCGGATTTCTTCGCGTGAAAGTCCCATCTTGCGGGCGCATTCATCAACCAGACGCTCAATGACGTAAGCAGCTTCCGGTCGCCCCGCACCCCGGTAGGCGTCGGTCGGCGTGGTGTGGGTGTAAACCCCGCGCACGCGGATCGCCATCGCCGGAATGTCGTAAACTCCGGTGGTCATCGTAACACCGAGCATGGGGATGTATGGCCCGAACTGGTGAAGATAGGCTCCCATGGCGGCTACCAGATCAATCTCGATGGCGAGGAATTTCCCCTCGCCATTCATGGCCGTGCGGGCAATCGTGATGTTGTCGCGGCCATGTGCATCGGCCTGGAAATGCTCGGTGCGATCGCAAGTCCATTTGACCGGGCGGCTAAGCCTGCGCGCTGCTTCCAGCGTCAGCGGATATTCGCGGTAATTGAAGCTTTTGGTGCCAAATCCGCCACCAACATCTGCGGTACGGACCCTGATCCTCTCGCGCGCAACACCCATTGAGCGGGCCAGCGTGCCCTGCATACCGTGTACGCCCTGTGAGCCGACAATGACCGACCAGCGATCCTCGTCGGGAAGAAATTCCGCCAAACAAGACCGTGGTTCGATGTAATTGCAAACAAGCCGGTTGTTGACCAGCGTCAGGCTGGCGACCTTTGCTGCCTTGGCAAATACCGCTTCGGTTCTGGCCCGGTCACCAATTTCGCCGGTAAACGCCAGATTGCTTTCAGCTTCGGCGTGAACAAGTGGCGAAGCCGGGTTCAGGGCCGCACCGGTTTCCACAACGACATCCATCGGTTCCCAGTCTATTTCCATCAATTCGGCGGCGTCGCGGGCAATGGACACACTGTCTGCGACAATGAAAGCCACCGCATCGCCAACGTAGCGAACAATGCCATCGCACAGCACCGGAATGTCGCGCGGGACACTGGTGGTGCCGTCAGGCTGCTTGACAGGAGTTTGTGTGCGCAGCGGCACAAGATGGGCAATGTCCTTTGCCGTCAGCACCAGATGAACGCCGGGATGGCCTGCGGCAGCCGAAATGTCGACAATCGAGAAATTCGCATACGCATGCGGCGAGCGCACCACATAGGCATGCAACTGACCCTCCGGCGCAAAATCATCGGTGAAGCGGCCCTTCCCGGTAATCAGGGCATTGTCTTCCTTGCGTCGCACAGACGCGCCCATGCCGAACTTGGCGTGTGCAATCTCGTTCATGTTGATTTCCCGATTGGAGGCTGATTCTGGATCAATGCCGTAGAGTCGTGTCGCAGGGCAACATTCCAAGCACCCGCGCGCTGTCAACAATATAGGAAATGTGTTCCGCGGGGCAAGGCCGCTAGCTGTTACCAGCCGCCAACAATCTTCACTTCGAGGAATTCCTCGATACCAAACGGTCCGCCTTCGCGGCCATTGCCCGATTGCTTGTAACCGCCGAAAGGATGGCCGGCAGAAAGACCGGCGCCATTGAAGCGGACCATGCCGGCCTTGAGAGCCCTGCCGACGCGATGCGCCTTTTGCATGTCCAAGGTCTGGACATACGCTGCCAGGCCATAAGGCGTGTCATTGGCGATTTCGACTGCTTCATCCTCGTCCTCAAACGGGATCATCACCAATACAGGCCCGAACACTTCTTCGCGGGCAATGCGCATCTGGTTGGTGACATCGGCAAAGATGGTCGGGCGGGCATACCAGCCGCGGTTGAAGCCTTCCGGCCTGCCCGGCCCGCCGAGCACCAGCCTTGCGCCTTCCGAAATGCCGGCTTCGATCAGTTCCTGCACCTTGTTGAACTGCGCCTTGCTGGCGAGCGGACCGATGTGGCCGCCATTTTCGCGCGGGCTGCCGACGCGGGTGTTTGTCCCATGGCGCACTGCCATGTCCACAGCCTGCGAATAGACAGATTTTTCCACCAGCATTCTGGTTGGTGCATTGCAAGACTGGCCGGTGTTTTCAAAGCAGTGCGCAACGCCCTTGGCGATGGCGCGATCAAGATCAGCATCGGAAAAGACGATGTTGGGCGACTTGCCACCAAGTTCGAGAGAAACCCGCTTGATGCTTTCGGCCGCTGCCTTTGCCACCAGAACGCCGGCGCGGGCCGATCCGGTAAATGACATCAGGTCGATTTGCGGATGCGAGGACATGGCTGAACCAACGCCGGCTCCATCACCATTGACAAGGTTGAAGACGCCTGCCGGGAAACCCGCCTCGTGCATCATCTCGGCAAAATCAATGCCGGAAAGCGGCGCAATTTCGGAAGGCTTCAGCACCATGGTGCAACCAGCGATCAATGCCGGGAAAACCTTCAACGCGATCTGGTTGGATGGCCAGTTCCAAGGGGTGATCAGGCCGCAAACGCCGAATGGCTCGCGGATGATCCGCTCGCCTCTGGTCTTGAGGTCATATTCCCAGCGAATTTCCTTTGCCGCTTCGAGAAAGCCTTCAAGGTGCCAGGGCCCGCAAGCCGCCTGACTTTCGATTGCAAAGTCAATTGGCGCGCCCATTTCCAGCGAGATCGCCGCGCCGGTTTGCGGCAGGCGACGGTTGAGGATTTCCAGCAGCTTTTCCAGCAGCGAGATGCGGTGTTCGAGTGTGGTCGTTGACCAGGCAGGGAACGCCCTTCTGGCGGCATCCACAGCCTTGTCTACATCGGCCTTTGAGCCCAGCGAAATGACCGCGCATGGCTCTTCCGTTGCCGCATCTATGACGTGAAAGTCGTTCGCGACAGCAGGGGCAACCCATTTGCCGTCAATGTAGAATTCGCGTTTCTCGATCATGGCTGTGCTCGCGGATTTTTGAGAGGATGTCTTCAATAGCCCCTCACAAGCGGCGGGCGAGGCGACAAAACCGCCAAGCGCCAATGAAGTTGCGGCCCGTTTGGCAATCAGCCAGCGGCCAACCTGCCAAGCGCAGCAACCAGTCCGGCGGTCGAGCCATCAACACGGGGCCCCGGTTTTTCACCAGCAAGAAGCGGTTCCAGCTGCACCGCCAGAACCTTGCCAAGTTCAACACCCCATTGGTCGAACGGATTGATATTCCAGATCACGCCCTGCACGAAGACCTTGTGCTCGTAGAGCGCGATCAGCATGCCAAGCGTTGCCGGATCGAGCTTGCGGTACAGGAATGTGCTGGAAGGACGGCTGCCTTCAAAAACACGATGCGGAGCCACCTGCGCGATGCGTTTTTCATCAATTGCCTTGGCGCGCATTTCGGCAACCACATCTTCCAGTGAGCGGCCATTCATCAGCGCCTGCGACTGTGCGAGGCAATTGGCCAGCAACAAACGGTGGTGGTTGCCAAGCTTTTCGTGCGGCACTGCGGCAACCAGAAAGTCGCACGGCACAACCGATGTTCCCTGATGAATAAGTTGGTAGAACGCGTGTTGGCCATTGGTGCCGGGTTCGCCCCAAACAACCGGACCGGTTTCATGGCCAACCGGCTTGCCCGCAAGCGTCACCGACTTGCCGTTTGACTCCATGTCAAGCTGCTGGAGATAGGCGGCAAACCGGCCCAGCCGGTTGTCATAGGGAAGCACGGCATGTGAAGCAAAACCCCAGACATTGCGGTGCCAGATGCCGATCAAGGCCATGATTACCGGGATGTTTCGCTCCAGTGGCGCGGAGAGGAAATGCTCGTCAACACTGCGCGCCCCGCCAAGGAATTCGCCAAACCGCCTCGGGCCAATAGCGATCATCAGTGACAGGCCGATGGCGGACCACAGCGAGTATCGCCCGCCAACCCAGTCCCAGAAACCGAAGGTGCGCTCATCGGCAATTCCAAAGCTGCGCGTTGCTGCAAGGTTGGTTGAAAGCGCCGCAAAATGCGCGCCTGCTTTTGCCTTCCCAGTCGATTTTGCCACCCATGCCCTAGCCGAATTGGCATTGGCCATGGTTTCAGCGGTGGTGAAGGTTTTGGATGCCACGATGAACAGGGTGGTGAGCGGATTGAGTTGCTTCAGTGTGTCTGAAAGGTCAGCGCCATCGACATTGGAAACAAAATGCGTGCGTGGACCATCCGCATAGGGGGACAACGCACGTGCTGCTATTGCGGGGCCGAGATCCGAACCGCCGATACCGATGTTGACAACATCGGTTATCTTGCCGCCCGTTACCCCATAGGTGCCCGAGCGAACGGCGGTGGCGAACTTGCGCATGGCCGCCAGCACCTTGGTGATGCCTGGCATCACGTCTTTGCCGTCAACCAATACCGGTGCGCGCGTGGTGTTGCGCAAAGCGGTGTGCAGCACAGCCCTGTCTTCGGTGGTGTTGATTGCCTCGCCGCGAAACATTGCGTCGCGCCGCGCTTCCACAGCGCTGTCGCGGGCGAGCTCAACCAGCGCTGCCATTGCCCCGGCATCCACACGGTTCTTTGAAAAGTCGAACA
The DNA here is from genome assembly GCA_041739465.1 of Salaquimonas sp. GTDB lineage: Bacteria > Pseudomonadota > Alphaproteobacteria > Rhizobiales > Rhizobiaceae > BOKV01. Next base: position 20,554 of record JBGSNX010000014.1, on the reverse strand, counting down.
GCAGATCGTCCAGCGACAGGGAAAAATCCTTGAAGCGATTGCGGTCTTCAGCAAACAAGGATGGCAACGGGCGCTCGGCTAGGCGTCGGCGGTGCGTTTCAAGTTGCTTCAATGCAGTTCTGGTGAGCATCGCTATTCCCCGGGGCCAAAGTTCACTATTTGGAAAAATCCGTGTCGAGGACTACATAGGAGGCGAGTCGGCTGCAAGAGCGCAACCCCGTTGCGTCTGTCAAATGCCGCACACCACGTCAGGAAAGCCAGCTGAATTGAAAACGAACCAGGGTCAAAGCGTCCGGCTCAAGGACTACCGCAAACCGGCATACCGCATCAAAACCGTCGATCTGACTTTCCGGCTCGACCCGGAAAATACCAGTGTGGTTTCAAGGTTGCTGATTGAACGCGACAAGGACACGCTTTCGGGCACGCCGCTGGTTCTGGACGGAGATGAACTGGTTCTTAAATCCCTGGCAATCGACGGTGTCGCGGCGGACGCCAAAGCCTACCGCGCGAGCGCACAAAAGCTGACGATCAATACCTTGCCAAAGCGCAAGTCCTTCACGCTTGAAATCGAGACCTTGATCAACCCCGGCGCCAACACCAAGCTGATGGGTTTGTACCGCTCAAGCGGCAGCTATTGCACCCAGTGCGAAGCAGAAGGGTTTCGGCGCATCACCTATTTCACCGACCGGCCCGATGTGCTGGCGGTCTTCACCACGCGGATCGAAGCCAGCCTCGCCAGCGAACCAGTATTGCTTGGCAATGGCAATTGCGTGGAAAGCGGCAAGCTCCCGAATGGTCGGCATTTCGCGGTTTGGCACGATCCCCATCCCAAGCCGTCCTACCTTTTTGCGCTGGTGGCAGGTGCGCTTGAATCCATTCATTCCGACTACACCACCGGCTCTGGCCGCAAGGTGAAGCTCGGCATCTTTGTGGAGCCGGGCAAAACCGGGCGCGCGCACTACGCGATGGATTCGCTCATTCGCTCGATGCAATGGGACGAAAAGGCGTTTGGCCGGGAATATGATCTCGACGTTTTCAACATCGTTGCCGTTGCCGATTTCAACATGGGCGCGATGGAGAACAAGGGCCTCAACGTCTTCAACGACAAATACGTTCTGGCCGATCCGCAAACCGCCACGGATACCGATTACCAGGGCATCGAGCGGGTGATCGCCCATGAATATTTCCACAACTGGACCGGCAACCGCATAACTTGTCGCGACTGGTTCCAACTGTGCCTGAAGGAAGGCCTGACGGTTTTCCGTGACCAAGAGTTTTGTGCCGATGAGCGGTCGCGACCGGTGCAGCGGATTGGTCAGGTGCGCACATTGCGTGCTGCCCAGTTTCCCGAAGATTCAGGGCCACTCGCCCATGCGGTTCGTCCGGAAACATACCGTGAGATCAACAATTTCTACACGACGACCATTTACGAAAAAGGCGCTGAACTGGTCCGGATGATTGCGACGATCCTGGGTCCGAAGAAATTCCGGAAAGGCATGGACCTGTATTTCCGCAGGCATGACGGACAGGCGGCGACCATCGAGGATTTTGTCAAATGCTTCGAGGACGCGGCAAAGGCGGACTTCTCGCAATTCATGTTGTGGTACAGTCAGGCGGGAACACCGGTGGTGCCGGTTTCTGCAGAATATGACCGCGAAAACAAAAAGCTGACTCTTTCGGTGGAACAAACCTTGGCTCCCACGCCGGGTCAGGCACGCAAGCGGCTGATGCACATTCCCTTGCGCATCGGTCTGGTTGGTGCGGATGGCACGGATATATCACCCGCCAAAACCACCGGCATCGAGCATGATGGCGATCTGTACCACCTGAAGTCACGCAGCCACAAAATTGTCTTTCACGGCGTGCAAAGCCGTCCGGCGGTTTCGATCAACCGGGATTTCTCGGCACCGGTCATTATCGACTTCTCACAGTCCAAATCGGATCTGGCACAATTGGCAGCGGGCGACAGCGACGCCTTCAACCGCTGGCAGGCTTTTCAGGAATACGGGATGCGCCTGCTGATCTCGGCAACGCGCGCTTTGGCACGTGGCAAGGCACCAACCTGGGATGACCGGTTCATTTCCATTGCTGCGCAAATCGCCGGCAACAATGCACTGGAACCGGCCTATCGAAGCCTTGCCCTCACCTTGCCGGGCGAGACGGAAATTGCCCAGACAATCGGCCGCAATGTCGATCCCGATGCAATCTACCGTGCGCGCTCTTCGCTGATGGCGAAAATGGGGGTGGCGCTGGAACCGGTTCGGATTTCGCTGGCTGGAGAACTGGCAATCAGCGGGGCATTCAACCCATCGGCGGAAGCCGCAGGCAAGCGCTCGCTCAACAATCTGCTGCTCAGCTATGGCGTGGTTTCAAACAGTGCGCAGGCTGAAGCTGAAAGCCTCAGCCAATTTGCAAACGCTGACAACATGAACGACCGCTATGCGGCGTTCTCGCGAATAGTGCATTTTCACGCGTCCCGCTCGGCCAGCGCAGACGCCATTTCCAAATTTGAGGCAATGCACGGTGACGATGGCCTGTTGATGGACAAGTGGTTTCAGGTGCAGGCGATGGCGCCGGGCAAGGACGCCCACAAACGCATCCGCAAGCTGATGCAGCACAAGGCGTTTTCCGTGCGAAATCCAAACCGGGTGCGCTCGGTCATTGGCGTTTTTGCCGCTGGCAACCAGACCGGCTTTCACGCAGCGGATGGCGAAGGATACAGGCTGGTGGCTGAATTCATCCGTGAACTCGACGCCCTGAACCCGCAGGTCGCCGCGCGAATGCTCACAGCATTTCGTTCGTTGCGGCAACTCGAACCGGCGCGGCGCAAACTGGCGGCACAATCGCTGCTCTCCTTGCAAAAATCCGGGCCGCTTTCGCGAGACACCACGGACATTCTGGACAGGACCCTCGGCAAGGCATGACGCCGCAAAAACGGGGAAAACCAACAAGGACCCCTTTCCTTTTTTTGCAACCAGACTCTGGACAAGCTGATTCGTTCGGATTCTTATGGAAGTGATTCGGACGTGCGGCGTTTTTCGAATTGCAACGGCGGCAAAACGGGGTGTTCAAAATGGCGCAGGCGGGCGCACAGCGCACGCGATTGCGATTCCTTCCCTATTTGCGGGGAAGCGCGCGCAAACGTATTGCTGGCTATGCCCGCCTCCTGAGCCATCCGGCTTATGAACGTCTGCTTGGAAGCGAAGCCCTGCTGCGCAGACTCGTTCCGGTCCTGATCCTGATTTTTCTGGGTGTCCTGGGTTTGGCACGCTGGAGTGAACTCAGCGTTGAAGCGGACAGCATCGCCAAATCTTCGCAAAGCGAACTGACCTTCATCAGCGAGTTGTTGGCCGACAAGATCGCTGCCATGCAGGTTGAAAAGCAAACCACGCAAAGCCTGCAGGACATGCAGAACCTTGTTTCCGACACTGTGCCTTCTCGGTATCTGCGGGACGGACGCGAAGTCTATGTAACCGACACTGCTGGCGAGATCATTGCGACCGCCCCCTATCAGCCTTCGCGGCACGGCCTTTCGCTCGACCGGGTTCTGGGCGATGTCATGCTGCTGACGACCTTCGGGCGGCGCGCCGATGTGCGCGAGATCAACCTGCCGGAAGGCGGCACTGCGTTCGCCTCGCACCGCGTGCTGGAGGCCCCGTTTGGCGGGGTTACGCTGACGCAACCAACCGAGCGGATCTTTGCGCGCTGGCGCAAATCGGTCTCGCTCAACGTCACGCTGTTCGTTGGCACGTCCAGCATCCTGCTGGTCATTCTCTATGCCTATTTTGCGCAAGGCACGCGGGCCGTGGAAGCCGACGAAATCTACCGGCAAACCCAGAACCGGTTTGAAACGGCGCTGTTTCGCGGTCGCGCCGGCCTTTGGGACTGGGACCTCGCCCGTGGCCGGATTTACTGGTCGCACTCGATGTACACGCTCCTGGGGCTCGACCCGCGCGAAGACATGCTGGGATTTGCCGAAGTCTCCCGCCTGGTTCACGTCGATGACAGCCATCTTTATGCGCTGGCCAATGACGTGTTGAGCGAGCACCGGCAATTGGTGGACCAGGCATTCCGGATGCAACATGCAGATGGCAGCTGGATTTGGATGCGTGCGCGCCTGCAACTGGTCGAGAGCATGGGCGGGGAGCCGCACCTTGTGGGCATCGCGGTCGATGTAACCGAAACCCAGAAACTCAAGAAGAAGAGCCGCCGCAACGACATGCGCTTGCGCGACGCAATTGAAAACCTCTCGGAAGCCTTCGTCCTGTGGGACAGCGACAAGCGGCTGGTCATGTCGAACTCGAAGTACCAGCAATTGCATGGCCTGACGCCGGAAATTGCCAAGCCGGGTTCGCGCTATGAAGAAGTCATGGAGAATGCCCGCACGCCAAGCGCAAAGACCGAACTTCTTTCGTCAGACAAAAGCGACGATGGAGCGCGCACGATCGAGGCTCAACTGGAAGACGGCCGCTGGCTGCAGATCAATGAACGCCGCACAAAGGATGGCGGTTTTGTTTCGGTTGGAACCGACATCACCCAGATCAAAGGCCACGAGCGTAAACTGATGGAGTCAGAGCGCCGTTTGATGGCAACGATCGAGGACCAGCACCGTTCGCGCAAGATGTTGCAGCAACAGGCGACCCAATTGCAGGACCTCGCCGGGAAATATGCCGCCGAAAAGGATCGGGCCGAAAAAGCCAACCAGACCAAGTCTGAATTCCTGGCCAATATCAGCCATGAATTGCGCACACCGCTCAACGCGATCATCGGCTTTTCAGAAATCATGAACGCTGCAATGTTCGGCCCGATGGGTTCAGCAAAATACCAGGAATATGCCCGTGACATTCACGAGAGCGGTTCCTACCTGCTCGGCGTGATCAACGACATTCTCGACATGTCGAAAATCGAGGCTGGCAGATTGTCGCTGGAGTACGAGCCGTTCTTGCTCAACGACATCATCGATGAGACGCTGCGCATCATTTCGTTCCAGTCGGAAGACCGCAACATCGAGGTCGTCGACCAGATCGATCCTGATATTTCCATGGTGGCCGACCGGCGTGCAATCAAGCAGGTGTTGCTCAATCTGGTTTCCAACGCAGTGAAATTCACAGGGCCTGGCGGGCGCGTCTCGGTTCGGGCACGCAAAGTTTCGGGCTGTGCCACGATCACCATCGAAGACAATGGCATCGGAATTTCAGCCAGGGATCTGGCAAAGCTTGGCCGCCCATTTGAACAGGTGCAAAACCAGTTCACCAAGAGCCACAAGGGCTCGGGGCTGGGTCTGGCTATTTCCCGCTCTCTCACCGAAATGCATGGCGGCGCGATGAAAATCCGCTCACGTGAAAATTCAGGGACCATTGTTTCGCTGCGGCTGCCGCTGGACCCGGTCAAGCACACAGCCATCGCCTGCGAAGCCGGTTTTACTACCGAGATCTTGCCCCGACAAATCCTGCCCGGCGAGGCGTGATCGGACCGGTTTATTTTGCGTACTGCGTAGACTGACCTGCCAAACTGGATGCCCCGGAGCGCTTGCGCCCCGGGGCTTTTTTTCCTTACTGGTCGGCACCGCCGCCCTTTGGTCCCATCCCGTGGCGACCCCAGCCGCCCTTGTGACGGCCACGGCCTTGCGGCATTGAACGCCCGATTTCGGCCCTTTCAACCTTGCCGTCATCGTTGAAATCCATCAACGCAAAGACCTTTTTCGCCCGGTTCTCGGCTTCTGAAAGCGCAACCTTGCCATCGTCGTTGATGTCAGTGCGAAGAACGATCTGGTCAGAGATGCGCCCGGAGAAACGGGATGCCCGTCCCTCGCTGCGCTTTTCAACCAGGGCAATCACTTCTGCCTTGGTCACCATTGAATCGCTGTCCGCATCGGCTTCCTTGAAGCGGGCAGTCAAGGCCGCCGACATTTCTTCCGATGTGATCGCACCATCGGTGTTGGTGTCAGCCTGGTCGAACATCTTCTTGCCTTGAAATTCACCGCCAAAGCGCGGGCCACTTGCGGCGATTGCAACGCCGGCAATGCCGACCAGCAAAACGCCTCCCAAAACAATCTTGTATGCCGTTTTCATTTCACTACTCCTTGTTTCGATCATCACCCCCGACCGAAGACCTGCACGAAACGGTTTCCCTCCGTTGCGGGCAGATTTTACCCCAGTAAGCGTTCGAAGATTTCGCGAACAGCCTTCTGGGTATTCTTGAGCACGCCTTCGACAGTGCGGATGTCCGGCATGTCGGTGTGGGCGCAAACCATGTGCAGTAATCCAGGTGGCGCGCTTGCCGGATCAAACTTTTCGTCGGTGCACAAGCGCAGCACTTGCTGAACGGTGTCGTAGAGTTGCAACGCTTCCAGCAGCACATCGAGATCAGCTGGAGAAATCAGGCCATCCGCCTGCTGCAGCATCTGGCGGGTTGAAACTAGCGGCGTTGGCGATTGTGAAGGTTGCCGCAGCGTGGCCCATTGGGCGATGAATTCGATGTCGACCAATCCGCCTTTGGCGGCCTTGACATCAAACGCATTTGCCGCGGGTTTTTCCTTGTCGATCATCGCGCGCATTTCGCGAACATCCAATGCAAGCTTGCCAGCATCAGAAGGGTGGTTCAAAAGTTCGCGCACTGCCAGCGCAACCTTTCCGCAGAAATCACTGTCTCCGGCAACCGGGCGTGCGCGCGTCAAAGCCTGCCGCTCCCAGGTCCAAGCTTCATCCCGCTGGTATTTGAGGAAGGCCTCAAGCTGGGTCGCCAGCGGACCTGCATTGCCCGAAGGGCGAAGTCGAAAATCAAGCGGGTAGATCACCCCTTCAGCTGTAGGCGCACTCATGGCTGAAATGAGACGCTGGGCAAGGCGCGTGAAATATTGTGAAGACGCCAATGGTTTGGGACCGTCGGAATACTCGGCCAAAGGGTCGTGTCCGTAAAGCAGGATCAGGTCGAGATCCGATCCAGCAGTCAGTTCACGGCTGCCAAGGCGACCCATGCCCAGCACGCAAAGGTGGCTTCCTGAAACCTTGCCGTGGCGAAGCTCGAATTCGCGAACAACGCCTTCCAACACTGCCTTGACCATGACCTGCGCAAGCATGGCAAATGCTGCTCCGGCCGCATCGGCGCTGAGCGACCGGTTGATCAGCCGGGCACCGATGAGAAATTTCTGTTCCGCCGCAAAGATACGGGCAGCATCCAGCATTCCTTCATAATGCGTGGTGCGCTCAAGGGCATCGCCAAGCCGCACTGCCAGCGTATTTGCGCCCGGCATTGCACCGGCAAATGCCGGCTCAAGCATGGCGTCGAAAACATGCGGGCGCCGGGTAATGGTTTCAGCAAGCCGGGGAGCGGCAGACAGGATCAGCAGCAGCAGCCGCAACAGCGCCGGGTTTGATTTAAGCAGCGAGAAAAGTTGTATGCCTGCAGGCAGGCCACCCAGAAACCGGTCGAAAGCTGCAAATGTGGCATCCGCCTCTCCCGTTGCAGCAATGGAATCCAGCAGACCCGGCGTCAGTTCGGTCAACAGCTCGCGTGCCTGAGCCGTGCGCATTGCCGGGAAGCGGCCAAAGTGCCAGCCGCGAACCGAGCGGATGACTTCCGATGGCTGGCTGTATCCCAGCGCCGCCAGTGTCTCCACGGTCGCCGGGTCATCATCATCGCCGGTGAAAACGAGATTGCCACCGGGCACTGTGAGTTCGGGCGATTTTTCAAACAGCCCCGCATAGTGCCGCTCAACCGTGCGAAGGGTTGCGGTGAGCGTTTCGCTGAATTTTGCCAGGTCGCGCGAACCGCTCATCAAGGCAATGCGCAACAGGCCGGGCTTGTCGTCGGGGAGCGTATGGCTTTGTTCATCGGCGACCATCTGATTGCGATGCTCGACCTTCCGCAAATACCAATAGGCCTGTGTCAGCTCATCGCGCGCCCTTGCATCAATCCAGCCTTCCTTTTCCAGAGCCCGCAGCGCCTCGATGGTGCGCAGCTGGCGCAATTGCGGCAGGCGGCCACCGGCGATCAATTGCTGGGTCTGGGCAAAAAACTCGATTTCGCGGATGCCGCCGCGTCCCAGTTTGATGTTGTGGCCAGCGACGGCAACTTCCCCATGACCGCGATACGCGTGGATCTGCCGCTTGATCGAATGCACATCGGAGATTGCGGCATAGTCGAGATATTTGCGCCAGATGAACGGGGCGAGTTCCTTGATGAAGGCGTTGCCGGCAGCCAAATCGCCTGCCACCGCCCGCGCCTTGATCATGGCGGCGCGTTCCCAGTTCTGGCCATAGGCTTCGTAGTAGTTCAGTGCCGCGCCAACAGGAATTGCCAAGGGCGTGGACCCTGGATCAGGGCGAAGCCGCAGATCAACCCGAAACACATACCCATCGCCAGTGCGCTCCTGCAGCAATCGGATCAGCGACTTTGCAAACCGGGTGAACAGCGTTGTCAGGTCATCCGTGTTGAACCGCATCTGGGCAGGTTCAAAAAACAGGATGAGGTCGATGTCACTGGAGTAGTTGAGTTCGTGTGCGCCATATTTGCCCATGCCAAGAACGATGAGACCGCAGCCTTTTTGGGGCTGCGCCGGGTCGGCAAGCTCGACCTTTCCAGCGTGTGCCATTGCCAGAAGCAGGTGATCGCAGGCAGCACCCAGCGCTGCATCAGCAAACCGGGTCAACGCATCGGTCACCTGTTCGCCATTCCACCATCCACCAAGGTCGGCAAGCCCGCAAAGCAGCGCGACCCTCGCCTTGGCTTCGCGCAGCGCTTTCATCATCTGCGCGTCTTCCAGTCCCTCTATGCCGAGCTGCGCGACATCGGAGATGATCTGTTCGAAAACGACTTCCGGCTTTCCTGAAAAGATGAATGCCAGACGGCTTGGCTGTACCAGCACAATGTCACGCAAGTGGCTCGACAGTGAAAACACGGTGCTGAGAAAATCATCCATTTGAGGCGCCTGCAGCAGCGATGCCGCCAAGCCGGCCTGGTCGGCAGCGGACAGAGCGCGGTGCAACTCAGCGCGCCACTTGCGAGCATCCTTCTTGTTAGCAGGCTCAAGTCGGCGCGGCGGCGAGCCCCAGACCAGCGGAAGTATGCCGTGATCGTTGACCATCGCTTCTTGCGACACTTGTTCGACAATCGTGATCATTCGCCTGCACCACGAATTTTCTTTTCGAGCGGAATACGAAGGATTGCCTTCAAACCCGGCTCGTTGTCGGCGAATTCAAGCATGCCTGAGTGAAGCTGCGCAACTGCCGCCACAAGGCTAAGGCCCAGCCCGTTGCCGGGGCGCGACCTGCTCTGCTCAAGGCGGGCAAAGCGTTCCGTGACCTTTTGCCGGTCTTGCGCAGGAATACCCGGACCCGCGTCCGCGATGGACAGAACTGCGTGCTCTCCCTCCCTGCCCAGTGTGAAAGAGATGCGGGCAAGATTGTTGTCCGAACGGCCATATTTGATCGCGTTGTCGGCAAGGTTGGATACGGCTTGCGCGAGCAGTTCACGGTTGCCGCGAACTTTCAATCCAGGTTCAATGCTGGTCTCAAAGACGAACCCTTCTTCTTCGGCGACTGGCTCGTACAATTCCGCCACATCCAAAATGATGGCGGAGAAATCCTCGCTGGAAAGTTCGGCCGCCGACGAGCCTGATTCAACCCGCGAGATCATCAAAAGTGCGTTGAAGGTGCGGATGATCTGGTCTGTATCGGCAATGATTTCCTGCAAGGCCTGTTGCTGGTTTGCGCCGCTGGCGATCATCGCCGCGTCCGCCTTGTTGCGCAGCCGGGTCAGCGGAGTCTTCAGGTCATGGGCGATGTTGTCAGATACCTGCCGCAAACCCTCGTCCAGCAGGCCAATTCGGTCGAGCATCGAATTGAGGCCGGAGGACAGCCGGTCAAATTCATCGCCTGAACCTGTCACGGGCAGGCGCACATGCCGCTCACCTGAAAGGATGCGGTTGGTTGACTGCGATACCAGTTCTACCCGCTTCAGCGCCCTTCGCCCGACCAACACCCAAGTCAGCAGGCCAACAAGCAACATGGCACCGATGGAAAGGATCAAGGCCCGGGCAACAAGCGATCGAAATTTCTCAGGCTCGCCAAGGTCACGACCGACCAGAATACGCATGCCGTTTGGCAGTTCGGACACACGGGCGACGGCCGCATGCCGGCTCTGGCCATCGGCGGAAAACCTCGAATACTCGAACGGGCGGAAAGTCCAACCAATGCGGCCAAGCACTTCCGTTTCAATCTCGTCGACGTTTCCAGCAATGATCGAGCCGGTGGGGGCGGCGATAACGTAGAGATTGGCCCCCGGCGCTGCCGCGCGGCGTTCGAGTTGGCGAATGAGGCCATTGATGCCCGACTGGGCATAAATCCGGTCCAGCTGAACCATTTCGATGTTGATGGACTCACGTATCTGGCGGCGCAAAAGATTTGCCGTGGCGCCGGTCATGTATAGAACGATAACCACCGCCACGAACCCAAAGACCAGCGTATAGACAATCGAAAGCCGGACCGCCGTTATCGATAGAATGGTTCGCAGACGCTGCATCCGGCTTCGCGCTCAGGCCGGCATCGGATTGCGAAGCATGTAACCCGCTCCGCGAACGGTTTGCAGCAACGGCTCCCCGAAATCCCTGTCGATCTTGGAGCGCAGCCGCGAAATGTGAACGTCGATGACGTTGGTCTGTGGATCGAAATGATAGTCCCAGACCTCTTCCAGCAACATTGTGCGGGTCACTACCTTGCCGGCATTGCGCATCAGATATTCAAGCAGCCTGTACTCGCGCGGTTGTAGCAAAATGTTTGTGCCGCCTCGCTTGACCGAGTGGGCCAGCCGGTCAAGTTCAAGATCGCCGACCCGCACAACGGTCTCAGCGTCTTCGGGCCTGCGGCGGCGCGCCAGCACCTCTATGCGGGCCAACAGTTCGGTGAATGCATAAGGTTTGGCAAGGTAATCATCGCCGCCTGACCGCAGCCCTTCAACCCGGTCGTCGACCTGACCAAGCGCTGAAAGTATCAGTGCGGGCGTTTCGTTGCCGTCAGCGCGAAGCGCTTTCAGCACGGAAAGCCCATCAAGCTTTGGCAACATCCGGTCAACAATCAGCACGTCGTAGCGCGCATTGCGAGCCATGTGCAGGCCTGCCTCGCCATCCGCCGCATGGTCAGGTCCGTGGCCGGACTCCTGCAATGCCCTGGAAAGATAGGCCGCTGCTTCGCGATCGTCTTCTATGATGAGAATCCGCATGATTTGACCATATCCGTGGTTCTGGAAGCCCTGCAAGCCCGTCGCACTTTGAATGGGCGATGGCTTCAGGAAAAGATGCGGTGACGGGTCTTGATGGGAAAAGACCCGTCACCTGTTGCACGCCATGCATGGGGGCGACCAGTTACGCATGACGCACATTTCGAATTCAGCCGCGATCAAGAGGGATCGCAACGAAGCTTGTCTGGCTGCCGCGGCGGATCTGCAGCAGCACTGAAGGGCGACCAGCCTCACGCGCCGTGCGTATCCGGGTAATCAGATCATCCACAGCGGAAACTGTTTGGCCATTGACGGCAAGAACCACGTCGCCGGGCATCAGCCCGCGATCAAAAGCACGGCTGCCGGGGCGAACCGAAGAAACCAACAGGCCACCGCCTGGTGCTGGAACAATTTCAAGACCCAAACGGGGGCCCCTGCCCGCGCCTGCACGCTCCTGGTCTGCATCATCCAGGCGTCCAATCGTTACTTCGATCGTCGAGGTGGCACCATTGCGCCAGATGCCGACTGAAACCTTGCTGTCCGGGTCGAATGCCGCAATGCGCCGTGCCAAATCGCGCGGATCGGCCACCTTTTCGGAGTTGAGCGAGACGATGACATCTCCCGCCACCAGCCCTGCCGTTGCAGCCGGACTGTTTTCCTGAGGCGCGGTTATGATGGCTCCTTCAGGAGCCGAAAGCGCCAGAGACTCGGCGATGTCCTGTGTCACCGGCTGGATCTGGACGCCCAGCCAACCGCGGACAACCTTGCCATTGGCAATTAGGTCTTTGACGATTTCATCGGCAGTTTGGGCGGGAATGGCAAAGGCGACGCCCATGTTGCCGCCTTGCGGCCTTGCAACGGCATTGGTTACGCCGATCACTTCACCGGAGAGATTGAAGGCAGGCCCGCCGGAATTGCCCCGGTTGATCGCAGCGTCGATCTGGAGGAACTCTTCGCTGCGGCTGGAACCCGATGCACGGCTTTGTGCCGAGACGATTCCGGCGGTTACTGTTTGTCCGAAACCATATCGGTTTCCAATTGCGACCACCCATTCTCCTAGCCTGGCCTTGCCGGAAGCAAAGCGGACAAAGGGGAAGCTGCGTTCGGCGGCGATTTTCAGAACTGCAAGATCGGACCTTGCGTCGGCACCCACAAGGGTCGCCTCAAGTTCGGTGCCGTCTGACAAAACAACAGAAAACTTGGAGCCGTTCTCGACGACATTGTGGCTGGTTACGACATAGCCATCCTGCGAGACCAGGAAGCCCGATCCCCGGCTTGCGGCCATTCTTGGTGAGGCGTCATCATCGCCGCCTTCGCGGTTCAAGCGTTCGCCTCTTTCGCCAGGCCTTTTCTCGCTGTCCTGCGATTCGGGCGAGAATGGGCGGTCATGAAAGAAATCGTCTTCTTCCATGAAGCGACGGTCAAAGCGAAAACGGCGCTCTGCCCGGCCACGCAATTCGGAACTGACCTTTACAGAAACAATGGCAGGCGTGACCGCATCAACCACGTCAGCAAAATTTGCAATCTGGGGGGCGGTCACCGTCACCTGCTGGGAGCGGGACGCAAGCGGAAATGCAAGAACCGGCGTTACCGCCAATGCTGCGAGAATTGTAAACCTGCCAAGAGAAGACATCGCTTCCTCCATGCGCCACAAAAATCGAGTGGCCGTGTTGGAGCGAAGATGAAGGATTGCAGGTTACAAGCGCATTTCCGGCAGATTAAATCTTGGTAATGATCGGTGCCGATTTCAGTCGGACTTGCCGATCAATGCCTCGATGCGGGTTTTTTCCGACTCGCTCAATGCAGTGATTTCGAGCGGTTCCGGCTTGCGGCGGATGTAGAAGAAAAAGCCGATTGCGCCCAGCGACAAGAGCGCAAGCGGAGCGCCCCAAAGCACCAGGTTCTGTCCCGAAACGCGCGGTTTGAGCAACACGAATTCGCCATAGCGCGTGACCAGATAGTCAATGACCGCACGATCGTCGTCTCCTGCCAAAAGCCGTTCGCGCACGAGCAGCCGCAAGTCCTTGGCAAGTTCGGCATCCGAGTCGTCAATGGACTGGTTCTGGCAAACCATGCAACGCAGCTCGGCCGAAAGTGCCCGAGCCCGGGCTTCCAACGCCGGGTCTGCCAACACCTCGCTCGGCTGCACGGCAAATGCTGCTGGCGAAAAGGCCAGACACAGCATTGCTGCTATCACAAGCGGCAGTTTACGCATGGGCCGGAGCCTCGCTGTTCTTTGCCCGCGAAGGACGCGGTGCACCCACCCGAAGGCGGCGATCCGACAGCGAAACCAAGCCGCCCAGAACCATCGAAACCGTGCCAAGCCAGATCAGGGTCACCAATGGCTTCCACCAGATTCGCATTGCCACAGAACCATCCGGGTTGATTTCTCCTGGCGAGACATACAGCTGGGAGAACCAGTAGTTTTCGATGCCAGCTTCGGTGGTGGGCATTTTGCGGGTTGTGTAGATGCGCTTGGAAGGCTCGATGACGTGCGGCGCAGTGCCGTTGCCCGATATCTCAACGCGCACGATGTCTTCGACAAAGTTGGAGCCTTTGGAGGGATTGACGCCAAGATACTTCAAATCATACCCGGCAATCGAAACGGTCTGGCCAGGTGTCATCTGCGTGATGACTTCCTTTTCGAAGGTGCCGACGCTGACGATGCCCAGCATAGTCATGCCAAGGCCGGCATGTCCAAGCGCGCTGCCCCAAACCGAGCGCGGCAGGCCTGAAAGCCGCGCCATGCCGGTTGAGACCGAAACCCTTGGAAAGCCGGAACGTGCAATAACCTCGGCAAAAGCGCCAAGGATCACATAAACGGCAAGCCCAAAGCCCAGCGCAGATAACGCGCCTGTGTCACCACCATAGGCAAATACCAGCGCCGTGGTTACCAGGGCAGCACCAGCGGCGAAGTACAGCCGCTGCAAGGCAGCAAACAGATCGCCGCGCTTCCATGCGAGAAGCGGGCCAATTGGAACCGCCATCAGAAGCGGGATCATCAGTGGACCGAAGGTCAGATTGAAGAACGGCGCACCAACCGAAATTTTTGCGCCTTGCACCGCCTCAAGCAACAATGGGTAGAGGGTTCCGATCAACACGGTTGCGGCAGCAGTTGTCAGGAACAAATTGTTGAAGACAAGCGCACCTTCGCGTGAAATTGGCGAGAACAAGCCGCCATTGCGCAGCAATGGCGCACGCAAGGCAAACAGGAACAACGATCCGCCGATGAACACGACAAGGATCGCCAGAATAAACACACCGCGTTCAGGATCGGTCGCGAACGCATGAACCGATGTGAGGACGCCTGAACGCACCAGAAAGGTGCCCAGCAGCGCCATCGAGAAAGTGATCAGCGAAAGCAGGATGGTCCAGACTTTCAGCGCCTCGCGTTTTTCCATGACGATGGCGGAATGCAACAACGCGGTGCCCGAAAGCCAGGGAATGAAAGAAGCGTTTTCCACCGGATCCCAAAACCAGTAACCGCCCCAACCCAGCTCATAATAGGCCCAGTATGAACCCATCGAAATGCCCGCCGTCAGAAACACCCAGGCGGCCAGTGCCCAGGGCCGGACCCAACGCGCCCAGGCTGCATCGATCCTGCCAGACAGCATGGCTGCCATGGCGAAAGAGAAGGTGATCGAAAACCCGACATAACCGAGGTAGAGCATCGGTGGGTGTATCGCCAGGCCAATGTCCTGCAGGATCGGGTTCAAATCCTTGCCTTCGAAAGGTGCCGGTTCAAGCCGGATGAACGGGTTGGAAGTCATCACCAGGAAGGCAAGGAAAGCCACCATGATCCATGCCTGCACACCAAGCACATTGGCTTTCAAATCCAGCGGCAGGTTCCGTCCGAAAACCGCGACCGCCCCGCCGAACACCGCAAGGATCAGCACCCACAGCAACATCGAACCTTCATGGTTGCCCCAAACCCCGGTGTATTTGTAGATCAGCGGCTGGAGGGTATGCGAGTTTGCCCAGACATTGGCGACCGAGAAATCGGAGACCACATAGGCGTAAGTCAGGCTGACAAATGAAAGCAGGATCGCAAGGAAGATGGCGACGGATGAGCCGACAGCCGTGTTCATCAACCGCTCATCGCCACGGTAAGCGCCAACCACCGGAAGCACTGATTGCACCAGCGAAAGTGCCAGCGCCAGCACAAGGGCGAAATGTCCAAGCTCAACGATCATTGCGTGGCCTCTCCCTGCCAGACACCCTGCTTTTTCAAGGAGTCGGCGACTTCCTTCGGCATGTAGTTTTCATCGTGCTTGGCCAGAACCGTGTCAGCGGTGAAAACGCCTTCTGGCGACAAAGCGCCTTCGCTGACAATGCCCTGACCTTCACGGAACAAGTCGGGCAGGATACCCTCATACGTTACCGGAATTTCCTTGGCGGTGTCTGTCACCACAAAGCTGACCTTTGAGCCATCCTTGACCAGGCTGCCTTCCTTGACGAGGCCGCCGAGACGTATGCGCTGGCCTGGTGCCGCCTTGCCCTCGGAAATGATCTCGGTTGGCGAATAGAAGAACACGATCTTGTCGCGCAGCGCGCTCATGACGAGCAAGACCGCCCCGAGCAACACCGCCCCCATGCCGCCGATCAGGGCAAGGCGCTTCTGTTTGCGGGTCATTGGGTGCTCCCGTTCTTCAAGATGGTGGCTTCAAGTTCAGACATCTGCCCGGCAAATTGTGCATCGCCGCTGTGTGCTGCCAGCGCAGCCTTGATCGTTTCGATGGCTTTATTGGGTTCGCCCATCACTGAATAGGCGTTGACGAGCCGCACCCAGCCATCCTTGTCGGAAGGGTCTTCCTTGAGGCGGGTTGCAAGACGATCCACCATGCCGGAAATCATTTCCTGCCGCTGCTCAGGTGTCATCGACTGCGCCGCATCAATATCGCTGCTTGTGGGTCCGGGTGCCGGTGCCGGTGAGGCTTCCGCAATTTCAATTGGCGGCTTGCCTGCCCGGGTGAGAACTTCGTTCAACTGCACTTGAGCAACCCTAAGCCAGGGTGCATCTGCCGGGGCTGATGCAATCAGTTCGTTCCACGCCTTTTCCGCGGCAGGCAAATCGCCGAGCTGCGAAAGCGCAATGGCAAGATAAAAACGGGATTTGGCATCGCCGGGTCTTTCCGCAAGGGTTTGTGCGAACAATTCCCTTGCTTCCTCGCTCACCACTCCTTGTCCTGCAACCACAAGCGACTCGGCCAGCGCTGATTTGTATTCGCTATTGGCAGGCTCGATGCGCACGGCATTGCGCCAGGCAATAACCGCATCGTCCATGCGCCCAAGGCGCTGGTATATGGGGGCTACGACTATCCAGCCGCGGATGTCATTGGGATTGCTGGCAAGCTGCGCTTCCGCGCGGCCAATCAATTGCTCAATGGATTGCTGTGCCGGATCACGGTCGGTTCGCGTGGCAAGCGCCATATCCGGCATCGCCGGAGTACCCCAGACCAGGTATCCCGATACTGCTGAGGCAGGAAGCAGCACCAACAAAACACCCAGCAGAACCCTGACCTGACCGGCTGACAGCGGTGTCGCGGTTTTCTGGATGCCCGATGAGACGGCCAGCAATTTGCGGCCTTCCTCAGCTTTTGCAGCTTCAGCTTCTGCCGGTCCGATGCGGCCCAGCGCCAGATCGGACGCAATTTCATCGATCCGTGCCTTGTAGAGCACTTTGTCCAGATCGAGCGCAGAAGGGGCTGCATTCAGAGCGCCAAACAGCGGTCGGGCGGTCAGAAACACCGCTACCAGAAGCACAAGAGACGCTGCGATCCAGAAAATCATGATGGTTATCTAACGACCTTCCTTCCGGAAACCAATCCCATTGCGAATTTGAACACCATCATTGGGCAATTGGTCGCAACATCGTGACCGGCCGCAAACAAGCTAGTCAGGCCAGCGGACGCCAAATTCCATCCTCGCGCCGGCAGGCCGTGCCCGTTGCAGTGCGAACCTGCCCACCGGAAGTGATGGAGTGGGAATAGCGTCGGCAGTTGGCAGAACCTACGGCAAAGGGCTGTTGCGGAACCACGCTGCCCTGCACTGTGTCTGATATCTTCCAAGCCACCGGAGCGCCGGTCTGGCCACCTTCAAGGGCGCGAAACTCCGCCTCAGCCGCATTTCGGCGAGCAGCTTCAGACAGACCGGTTCCAATTTCACCAGCCAGTATTCCATCACGCAACGGTAAGGCGAGCTTTGCCGAAGGGCTTTCGCCCATTGCTGCGCAGCCCGTGACCAAAAACAGTGTTGCAACAGCGAAAATGTGGCGAATGGCTTGCACCGGTAACTCCATTGGGGAAACCTGACCCCTTCCCTTTCTTTAGAATAACCTTGGGGAAATTGAAAAGGATGAATTTTGGTGCCGACCCGCTATCAGCGTGCAGGAAGGCTTATGCGAACGCCCAAACCGCCCAGCGGTGAGCGTTCCAGACGCAACTCGCCGGAATACTCGCGAACGATGTCCTTGACGATGGACAGGCCAAGACCCGAACCAGGGGTTGATTCATCAAGCCTGATCCCGCGTTTCAATGCATGCTCAGCTTCCTGCGCATTCATGCCCGGTCCATCATCATCGATGTCAACAAGTAGCACTGCTTTTCCCGAAACTTGGGTGCGCCGAACTGAAACGCGAAGCAATGATTTTGCAAAGCGGGCACCGTTTTCCAGCAAATTGCCGATGATTTCTTCAAAATCCTGCTTCTCGCCCGCGAAAACCGCGGCTTTTCCTTCGGCGACGTTTTCAATGCGAATGGCCGGGTTGAGCTTTGCAATGACCCTCACCAGCCGCTCAACCGCCGGGACAACCTCGGTTCGCGACGTTGCTGTTGCGTAGCGGGCGGAAATACGGGCGCGATCAAGATAGGCCTGCACCTGTCGTTGCATCAACACGGTCTGCTCTTCGATGAGCTTGCCAAGGGCCGGCGGCGCCTGCGCCGCCTCATTCTTGAGAACGGCAAGCGGCGTTTTCAGGGAATGCGCCAGATTGCCAACCTGGGTCCTTGCTCTCTCGATCACGCTGAGATTGGATGCGATCAAAGCATTGGTCTCGTCTATCAACGGCTGAATTTCGAGCGGGAATTTGCCTTCGAGCCGCTCGGCGCGCCCTTCGCGGATATCAACAAGCGAACGCGTTGCGCCGGTAATTGGCTGCAAGCCGATGCGAACAATCACGAAACTGGCCAAAACAAAGCCCAGCCCGAACAAGGCAAGCAAGAAAATCAGGGTCTGCGTGAACGTGTTGATTTCGGTGTCAAGTTCGCCCCGATTGCCGGTTACGCGGAACGAATAGGTTTGAGAGCCGCTGCCCAGAAACACCCTGCCCTCGACGGCTGTCAGCCTCTGCCCCTGGCGGTCGGTGTAGGACCAGTCGCGCAGAAAGTTTTCGTCAAAGGTCACATTGCCCGGATCAGGGATCTGGTCTCCCGCAAGTGATTGGGATCCCAACCGGTTTGTCGGATCGGCATCTGATGCGACCGACCAATACCAGCCGGACCCGAAATTTCCAAAGCGCGGATCGCCAAGTTGCGGAGTGCCCGTCAGGCGACCGTCTGCACCCGGCTCCACCGACCCCATCAGATTGTAGAGATTTGCGGTGGCAAGCTGGGCAAACCGGCGTTCGGCATTCTGGCGGTAGGCCTGGCTGAGCAAAAATGCCACCAGCACCACCGACAACAGCGCCCAAATGGAAGTCAGCAGGAACAGGCGAAGTGAAAGCGTTCCGGCCTGCATTTGGGGCTAGCCTGCGTTCGGCTGGCCAGCGGAATGCAGCCGGTAGCCAAGCCCGCGCACTGTTTCGATGTGATCGCCACCCAGCTTCTTGCGCAACCTCCCAACAAAAACTTCGATGGTGTTGGAATCGCGGTCAAAGTCCTGATCATACAAATGTTCGGTTAGCTCGGTTCGCGACAATATCTTGTCCTGGTGGTGCATCAGATAGGAAAGCAGCCGAAATTCATGGCTGGTCAGTTTGACCGGATTTCCGTCCACGGTGACCTTCGACAGGCGGGTGTCGAGTTCGACCGGACCACAGCGAAGAGTGGATGCCGCGTGGCCGGCCGCGCGGCGAATGAGGGCACGCACCCGCGCCAGCACTTCTTCCACGTGGAAAGGTTTGGTTACATAATCATCGGCACCGGCATCAATGCCCGATACCTTGTCGCTCCAACGGTCGCGGGCGGTCAGCATCAGCACGGGCATGGTCCGGCCTTCGCGGCGCCAATTCTCCAGCACCGTTATACCGTCCATCTTCGGCAGACCAATATCGAGCACAACGATGTCATAGGGCTCGGTGTCGCCAAGGAAATGACCCTCTTCACCGTCAAAAGCCTTGTCGACGGCATAGCCGGCATCAGAAAACGCCTGCTCGAGCTGGCGGTTGAGATCGCGGTCATCTTCAACGAGAAGCAAGCGCATGTGCTGCGAATCCCTGTGGTTTCAGGAGAAGTTTAACTGGCAACCGTAACGGTTTCCACCCGTGGCGGCTGGCCGGCCTGACCGGGGATTCGAAGCTTGATCACACAGGAAGCGCCCTCTGCGCGCACTGCCAAAACTTCCGCACCATATTGCCCGGCAACTTGATTGGCGATCTGGGCACAATTGTCCGCACGCGCCGGGGAGGCAGCGAGCAGCATCAGGGCAATTGCGGAAAGTGCGATAGTTTTCATGAGGGGACTTTTAGCATTGTTGCGCTGAACGGCAAATGAACGCTTGGCAGAAAGTGCCACAAAGGCTGGAATTTTTCATTCAGGCTTTTCGCACAGGGATTGCCAAACGGCATTGTGCGCCCGGATTTGCTGGATGGTCTCTTGACTGTCTTTCCTGGACCATGTGACCGGCAGGAAGACAAGACAAACCCAATCGGCAACCGGATCGGCATCAATCGCGACGCCAGCGGTCGGCCTGGTCGTCTGGCACGATGCCAGCGCTGCCATCAGCAACATTTGCACGGTTGCGCGCCGCAACCGCTTTTGCCAGACGGTCATGGGCTGCTCCCTTCGCCCGCAGATGTTCCAGTTGTCTGGCGGCTTTCGCCTGCGTCCACTGGCGGTACATGTCCGCCAGTGTCCGAAGCAGCCCGGCAAGCGCCGCAATTGCTGAAACAAGGTTCATCGCTCAGACAATGACCTGCGTTGCCGAAAGCCTTCCGTGGATTGCCAGCAACGCGCCAGCCGCTCCCACAATCTGGACGAGGGCATCGGCAATCTGTGCCTGAGAGGCGGGATCGAGCGTGAGGCCGATCATGCCGGTGAATGCTGCCGCAACGGAGATCATCGCACCAGGCAGCCCCGAATTGGCTGCCACGCAGCCCTTCCGGGTCGGCGGCGGAAAACACCTG
>JBGSNX010000076.1:0-55887 GCA_041739465.1 Salaquimonas sp. | reverse complement strand
GAGTCACGGACTTCGTGCTTCCGCGGCGCGAACGAGGGTGGGAAGTCCGCGCCTCAGAAGCTAGTCCGTGGGCAGCTGGGCAGCCGGTGGTGGCAGTACGGGGTCAGGCAGTACGGGGTCAGGCAGTACGGGGTCAGGCAGTACAGAGCGCGCGCACCGCGGCCAGCGGGATCGGCAGCCAGGCGGGACGGTTGCGGGTTTCGTAGACCGTCTCATACACGGCCTTGTCCAGTTCGAATGCGTCGAGCAGGGCGCTCTGAGCCAGCAGATCCTGCCCGCTCGCGGCGGCATACCCCTCGAGAAACGCCGTGCGGCATTCGGCGGCCCAGAACCTTGGAAGGTTCCTGTGGAAGCGCGGCGATGGCTATTTGATCGATGGATTTGGCCCGGACGGCGTTTCAGCGCGTGTGCTGGACGTGACAAACCGGGTCGTGAAATTGCAGACCGGCTATGTCTACCATTATGCGTTCGCCATGCTGATCGGCATTGCCGCGCTGATCACATTCATGATGTTCAGGGGCGCTTGATCCAATGACCGGCTGGCCGATCCTTTCCGTTGTAACTTTCCTGCCCGCTTTCGGCGCGTTGCTCATTGCGCTGATGCCTTCCAGCGGACCAGTGGCGCTGCGCAATCTGCGCAATGTTGCGCTCGGCGTCAGTGTGCTGACTTTTGCGATCTCGATGAAGATCTGGATCGATTTCGATCCGAAAGCTGCCGGCTTCCAGATGGTCGAAAACATCGACTGGATCGGCAATTTCATGTCGTACCACATGGGTGTGGACGGCATTTCGATGCTCTTCGTCATCCTGACCACCTTCCTGATGCCATTTGCAATCCTGGCCAGCCGCGAATCCATTGAGAAGCGCGTGAAGGAATACCTCATTGCATTCCTCGTGCTGGAAACCTTCATGATCGGCGTGTTCTGTGCGCTCGACCTGATGCTGTTTTACATCTTCTTCGAGGCAGGCCTTATTCCGATGTTCCTCATCATCGGCGTTTGGGGCGGCAAGCGGCGCGTATATGCCAGCTTCAAGTTTTTCCTCTACACGCTGCTTGGCTCGGTGCTGATGCTTCTCGCCATGATGGCGATGTACTGGCAGGCTGGCACCACGGACATTCCAGCACTGCTGGCGCATAAATTCCCCGCGCAGATGCAGACATGGCTTTGGCTGGCTTTCTTTGCCTCATTTGCTGTCAAGATGCCGATGTGGCCGGTTCACACTTGGCTGCCCGATGCACACGTGGAAGCGCCCACGGCAGGTTCGGTCATTCTGGCTGCGGTGCTCTTGAAAATGGGTGGCTATGGCTTCCTGCGGTTCTCGCTGCCAATGTTCCCGCTCGCCAGCGCCGAATTTGCGCCATTCGTGTTCACGCTGTCAGTGGTTGCAATCATATACACCTCCTTGGTGGCGCTGGCGCAGGAAGACATCAAGAAGCTGATTGCCTATTCCTCTGTTGCACACATGGGCTATGTGACCATGGGCATTTTCACAGCCAATGTGCACGGTGTTGAAGGTGCTATCTTCCAGATGCTTTCGCACGGGCTCGTTTCGGGCGCGCTCTTCCTTTGTGTGGGCGTTGTCTATGACCGTATGCACACGCGCGAAATCACTGCTTATGGTGGGCTGGTCAACCGCATGCCCCATTATGCCGTTGCCTTCATGATCTTCACCATGGCCAATGTCGGCTTGCCGGGAACATCGGGTTTCATAGGGGAATTCCTGACATTGCTCGGGGTTTTCCAGGTCAACACCTGGGTCGCGCTGTTTGCCACCACCGGCGTCATTCTTTCCGCAGTTTATGCGCTGTGGCTTTACCGGCGGGTGATTTTCGGGGTTCTGGACAAGGACAGTCTCAAGTCCATTCTCGATCTCACAACCCGGGAAAAAGTGCTGCTGTATCCGCTTGCAGCGCTGGTGATTTTCTTCGGCATCTATCCAGCGCCGGTTTTCGATGTCATTTCCGCCTCGGTCGAACAGCTGATCGGCAATTATCAGGCAGCTATTGATGCTGCCAGCCAGACCGCCGCGGCTGTTGCCGCGCCACAGGGGTAAATCATGCAGCCCGCACTCGAATTTTCAGCCCTTGTGCCGCAACTGGCTTTCGCCGCACCAGAAATCGCCCTTTCACTGGGGGCAATGCTGTTGCTGCTGATCGGTGCCTTTGCTGGCGAAAAATCGGTTTCATTGGTGACATGGCTGTCGGTTTTGCTCGTGTGCCTTGCAGCTTTCTTGCTTTGGCAGTCCGGTGACGGGCGGGCATTCAACGATTCATTCATCCTTGATCCGTTTGCACGGCTGATGAAATACGCAGCGCTTGCCGGGTCCGGCGTTGCAATCGCGATGTCGTGGCGCTTCATGCAGCAGGAAAAGTTTTCGCAGTTCGAATACCCTGTGCTCGTTGTGCTTGCGACAACCGGCATGATGCTGATGATCTCGGCAAACAGCCTGCTGGCCTTGTATCTCGGCCTCGAAATGCAGTCGCTTGCGTTGTACGTCATTGCGGCAATCAACCGGGACAATCTGCGTTCGTCGGAAGCTGGCCTCAAATATTTCGTGCTGGGTGCGCTGTCTTCGGGGATGCTGCTCTATGGCATGACGCTGGTTTACGGCTTCACAGGGCACCTTGATTTCGTCGGCATTCGCGAAGCATTGAGTGGATCGGAACGCTCGATCGGACTGGTATTCGGACTGGTATTCATCCTGGCGGGCCTGTGCTTCAAGATTTCTGCGGTGCCGTTCCACATGTGGACCCCTGACGTTTATGAAGGCGCACCAACGCCGGTGACCGCTTTCTTTGCCGCTGCACCCAAAGTTGCCGCCATGGCAATGCTTGTGCGCATCGTGACGGGTGCATTCGAGCCGATCACCGCGGACTGGCAGCAGGTGATTTCGTTCATATCGATTGCCTCCATGGCGCTGGGTGCGTTTGCGGCAATCGGCCAGCAGAACATCAAGCGGCTGATGGCGTATTCCTCCATCGGGCACATGGGTTTTGCGCTTGTGGGCCTTGCTGCTGGCAGCGAAGAAGGCGTCAACGGTGTGATCTTGTACATGCTGGTCTACATGACCATGACGCTCGGCACGTTTGCGGTGATCATCGCGATGCGTCGCAAAGATGGCATGGTGGAACAGATCAGCGATCTGGCGGGCCTTGGTGCCAGGAACCCGCTTCAGGCGTTTCTCATGACACTTTTGATGTTCTCGCTTGCCGGCATTCCTCCGCTTGCAGGGTTCTTTGCCAAGTATTTCGTGTTCGTCGCTGCCATCAAGGCCGAGTTGTATCCGCTCGCGGTGATCGGTGTGCTGGCAAGCGTTGTTGGCGCTTTCTATTACCTGCGCATCATCAAGGTGATGTGGTTTGACGAACCGGCAGCAGAGTTTGTGCCAATGCCTGGTGAACTGAAGCTGGTGCTTGGTGTCAGCGGGCTTCTGGTTGGTCTGTTTTACCTGTTCGCGGGAACAGTGGTAAATGCCACTTCAAGCGCTGCGGCATCTCTGTTTTGAAGGCCGTGCAAGCCAAATTTCCAAACGGATATCGTCTGGCGCAACTTGAACAAACCGGCTCGACCAATGCCGATGCGCTCGATGCTGCCATGCGCGGCGAGGCAAGCGGATTGTGGATCAGCGCAAAGCGGCAAACATCGGGTAAGGGCAGCCGTGGCCGCCAGTGGATTTCGCAAGAAGGCAATCTGTTTGCTTCGCTGCTGCTGCGCGATGTTGCCCCTGAAAAACATCTGCCGGAGCTCACTTTCGTTGCAGCGCTTGCGGTTCGCGCTGCAATCGCCCAATTGTTTGCAAACAGCGGCCGTCACGCAGTTGTTTCGCTGAAATGGCCCAATGACATTTTGATTGGCGGCAAAAAAACCAGCGGGATTTTGCTGGAGAGCCATATGACCGGCGACAGCCGCGCGGTGGTCATTGGCATCGGGGTCAATTGCAAGAGCCATCCGCAAGAAGTTCTGCACAGGGCTACCGATCTGGCCACCGAGGGGGTAAACACAAGTGCAGAAGAGCTTCTGCCAACAATCGCAACGGCATTCGAGAAGTACCTGACGCTCTGGAACAAAGGCCTTGGCTTTGCTGCCATTCGGCGCGAATGGCTTGCAGAAGCTGCCGGTGTGGGAGAACGTATTTTTGTAAAGGTTCCCGGGCGGGAGCTTTCCGGCACATTCGAAGACCTTGCTGACGACGGCAATTTGCTGCTGTCGCTCGACGACGGCAGCACGGTACGCATTTCGACAGCAGATGTTTTCTTTTCAGGCAAACAATGAAACAGGACAAATCAACACATGGCGCAAGCTGAACTCATCTTCGCACCGCTTGGCGGGGTTGGCGAAATCGGCATGAACCTCGCGCTCTACGGCTATGGGCCGAAAGAGGCACGCGAGTGGATCATGGTTGACTGCGGGGTGACTTTCCCAGGACCGGACCTGCCGGGCGTTGACCTCGTCATGCCAGACATTTCCTTTGCCCGCTCGCTGGGCGATGCGCTCAAGGGCATTATCATCACCCATGCCCATGAAGACCATTACGGTGCAATTTCAACGCTGTGGCCATTCTTTCGCAAACAGGTCTGGATGACCCCGTTCACCGCTGGCTTGCTTGAATCCAAATCCAATTTCGAGCCGAATGCGCCAAAAATTCCAGTCAAAATCTACAAGGCCGGCGACAAGTTCACGGTCGGGCCATTCTCGGTTGAAGCGGTCAATGTCACGCATTCGATTCCCGAGCCGGTTTCCCTGATCCTGCGCACGCCGCTTGGCAACATCGTGCATACCGGTGACTGGAAAATCGACCACGATCTGACGCTGGGGGCAAATACCGACGGTCCCGCTTTTGAAGCGGTTGGAAACGAAGGCGTGCTTGCGCTCATTTGTGATTCCACCAACGCCATGCGGTCGGGGATTTCGCCTTCGGAAACAGCTGTTTCAGAAAGCCTTGCCGAGATCATTTCGCAGGCTCAGGGCAGGGTGGCGATCACAACCTTCTCTTCCAATGTCGGGCGCATCCGCTCGATTGCGATGGCTGCCAAGAAGGCTGGCCGTAAAGTCCTGCTCATGGGCCTTTCCATCCGGCGGGTGGCGGAAGTTTCCGATAGCCTTGGTTATCTCGACGGGCTTGATGAATTCATCGAGGAAGATGAATTCGACAGCATTGACCGGCGCAACATCGTCATCATCCTTACCGGAAGCCAGGGCGAGGACCGGGCAGCGTTGGCAAAGCTGGCGCGCAACGACCACCCACGCGTTCACCTGACCGCCGGTGACACAGTGATCTATTCGTCCCGAACCATTCCCGGCAATGAAAAGCCGATCATCGAAACGCAGAACCGGCTGATCGACAACGGCATCAACATCATCACCGACGACATGGCACTGGTGCATGTTTCCGGTCACCCGCGCCAGGCGGAACTGGAGCAAATGTATGCTTGGGTCCGGCCAAAGCTGCTGGTGCCGGTTCATGGTGAAGCCATGCATCTGGCGGCCCAGGCAAGGCTTGGTGCTGCTGCCGGAATCCCCCAGGTTACCCCGATCCGCAACGGCGACGTTTTGCGGCTTGCGCCGGGACCTGCGGAAATCATCGACAAGATCAAGACAGGCCGCATTTTCAAGGACGGCAGCGTGATTGGCGGCGAAGCCGATGTAGGCGTTGACATGCGGCGCAAGCTTTCCTTTGCCGGGATCGTTTGCTGTTCGATCGTCATCGACAAGAACGGCAAGATGGCGGACGACATTGATGTGGCGCTCAACGGCTTGCCGGAACTGACGCCATCGGGCGAACCGTTTGAAGACGTGATCTTTGATGCGCTTGTCAGCGCGGTGGAGAGCATTCCGCCGGCCAAACGCAAGGATGAGCAGTTGCTGATGCGTGCGGCGGAACGGGCAATCCGCGCAGCGACCCGCGACAACTGGGGGAAGAAACCGGTTGTCACCGTATTCGTTGCCAAGGTCTGAGAATGATCGGCCGTTTGAACCATGTTGCAATCGCAGTGCCTGACCTATCGGCAGGCGCCGCCCTTTACTCGGGGATGCTGGGTGCGAAAGTCAGCGCCCCGCAATTGCTTCCCGAGCACGGGGTGAGCGTGGTCTTCATTGAATTGCCCAATACCAAGATCGAACTTCTTGAACCGCTGGGCGAACAGTCGCCGATTGCTGCATTCCTGGCGAAAAACCCGGCCGGTGGCATCCACCATATTTGCTATGAAGTGGATGACATTTGCGCTGCGCGCGACAGATTGATTGCGGGTGGTGCGCGGGTCCTTGGCGATGGCCAGCCGAAAACCGGTGCGCATGGCAAACCGGTTCTGTTCCTGCATCCAAAGGACCTGCTGGGCACCCTGGTTGAGCTTGAAGAGGTTTAGGAGATGGCGCTGTTCACAGCTTTTGCGGTCTACTTCATCATCGGGTGGGTGACGCTTTTTGTGGTGCTGCCATTCGGTGTGCAGTCCCAGGCAGAATCAGGGACTGTGATTCCCGGCACCGATCCCGGTGCGCCGGTAAATCCGCGTTTGCCACTGAAGCTGGCGATCAACACCGTGCTGGCAGGCATCATCTTCGGGGTCTGGTATTTTGTAACCTATGAACTGGGTTACGGTCTGGACAATCTGCCAGCATATTTTTGAAAACCTGGCTCCAGAAAAACAAAGGCAGGGCTTTTGGCCCTGCCTAGTTTTGCGTGTCTGCGGTTTTTGTGCAATTCGCGAAACGGCCTGGCCGATTTCACTGTTCTTGCACCGGCTGCGGTTTCCCGCGCCCCACCATCATCCTCCCAAGACTTTAGACCGCACAATGGCTGGTTTGCCAGCTCTCTATTGAGCCGGACCTAATCATATAGTCACGGAGTTGTCATACAAAAAATGTGCTGTTGCCGCTTTTTGAGGCTGAGATTTTTCGATTCAGGCCCGGAAAACAAAGTGCTGGCGGCATTTGCCGCCACACTTTTGGGGTTTTGGACCTCAACCGCCCAGTGCGATTTTGCAGCTGGCCTTCAGCGGCGCCCAATTGCTGACAACCTTGCCGGTTCCATCGGCCACAAGCAGGCGGTATTCAGCGTTGATCGCGGTATCGATGTTGAGTTCGCGGCTGAAGCTGGCCATCGCACCATTGGCTGAGGGTACCGCCTCAAGCGTGTAGGGACCGGCCACCGAGCCGCCCTTGCGCACCAGCAGATAGGATATCTGTCCGGGTTTGCTGGTCGATATCCATCCCGCCATGGTGGCCTTGGCCGGGCAGGCATTGCTGGCTGGCGACTTGATGGCGAGGGTGGCGCTGGTTGCTTTCAGGGCGTCCGGCTGGGGTGCCTTGAAATTCTGGGCATTGGACGGATTGCCGCTGACAAACAGCGCAGCAAGCGCAAATCCGGCGGATATGCCAAGGCGGGCGAGGCGTCCGCCATTTCTCTGGGTTACGGTGGGCATTGGTTTTCCTTTCGTTTGGCCCCGACGCTCAGATGCGGGTTGATGTGGCCGATGCATGTGCAAATCGACACAGGACATGATGCTGGCGTACGCAAAGCCTGCGGCAGGCGGGGCTTGTGCAGCGCAATGAATGCCTGTTTATAGGTTTCATCGCGCAAACCGATTCAGGCCATTTTCCATGCATCTTTCACGGTTTTTCCTGCCACTTTTGAAAGAGACACCCAAGGAAGCGGAGATCGTTTCGCATCGGCTGATGCTGCGGGCAGGGATGATCCGCCAACAATCCGCCGGGCTTTATTCCTGGCTGCCTTTGGGCAAGCGGGTGCTCGACAAGGTCAACAAGGTCATCCGCGAAGAGCAGGACCGTTCGGGAGCCGTCGAGATATTGATGCCGACAATCCAGTCTGCAGAACTCTGGCGCGAAAGCGGGCGCTACGATGATTACGGCGCGGAAATGCTTCGCATCAAGGACCGGCATGAGCGCGAAATGCTGTACGGACCAACCAACGAAGAGATGGTCACGGACATTTTCCGCGGCTATGTGCGGTCGTACAAGGACCTGCCGCTGAACCTTTATCACATCCAGTGGAAGTTTCGCGACGAGCGTCGCCCGCGCTTTGGCGTCATGCGTTCGCGGGAATTCCTGATGAAGGACGCCTATTCCTTTGATCTGGATGAAGCGTCGGCACGGGTGGCCTATGCGCGCATGTTCGTTGCCTACCTTCGCACGTTCACCCGCATGGGGCTGAAGGCAATTCCTATGCGCGCGGACACTGGCCCGATTGGTGGTGACATGAGCCATGAGTTCATCATTCTGGCTGACACTGGCGAGAGCCAGGTTTTCTGCGACCGCCGGTACCTCGACATGGTTGTACCGGGTGCTGACGTTGATTTCAGCGACAAGGACGGATTGCTGGACATCGTGGCCAAGTGGACCACACCGTATGCAGCCACGGAAGAAATGCACGACGAGGCGCATTGGGCAAAGGTCGCGGCTGGCGACCAGCTGTCAGCGCGCGGCATCGAAGTTGGCCACATATTCTATTTCGGAACGAAATATTCCGCGCCGATGAAGGCGGTTGTCACAGGCCCGGACGGCAAGGAACATGTGGTGCACATGGGCTCTTATGGCATCGGGCCATCGCGCCTTGTTGCAGCCATCATCGAGGCATCCCATGACGATGAAGGCATCATCTGGCCCAAAGGCGTTGCGCCATTCGATTGTGGCATCGTCAACATGAAAGCGGGCGACCCGGCAGTCGACAGCGTGTGCGATGAAATCCATGCGAAGCTGTCGAATGCAGGTCATGATGTGCTCTACGACGATACCGACAACCGGGCGGGAGCCAAGTTTGCCACAATGGATCTTATCGGTTTGCCGGTGCAAATCATCGTCGGACCGCGCGGTGTTGCGCAGGGTGAAGTGGAACTGAAATGGCGCAAGGATGGATCGCGCGAAACACTGAGTGTCGAAGCTGCGATCAACAGGCTCGTCCGTGACCACGCCAGCTGAAAAAACGCTTTCGGCTTTTGGTGCCGGTTCATCGAAGGAGGCAGGTTCAGCGGGGCCGTTTTCCGCGTATGAGCGGATGCTGGCGGGCCGCTATCTGCAACCGCGACGCAAGGAAGCCTTCATCTCGGTGATCGCATTCTTTTCATTTCTGGGCATCATGCTCGGAGTGGCAACGCTCATCATCGTGATGGCTGTGATGAACGGGTTCCGGGCAGAATTGCTGGACCGCATTCTGGGCCTCAATGGCCACATCATCGTGCAACCGATCGACTATCCGCTCAATGATTTTGATGTCGTCACCCAGCGCATATTGGCGGTTCAAGGCATTCGCCAGGCCATACCGCTGGTGGAACAGCCAGCGCTGGTTTCCGGTGCTGCAGATGGGGGGTCTGGTGCCCTCATTCGCGGCATTCGCGAGAAAGACATCCTGAGCATTTCCAGTATTGCAAACAATGTGCTGGAGGGTACCCTCAAAGGCTTTGACGCCAATGAAGGCGTTGCCATTGGCGAGGGCATGGCCCGCACCCTGGCGCTGCGGCTCGGCGACTTGATGACGATCATCTACCCAGAGGGCGATGTGACGCCCTTTGGCACCACCCCGCGGGTGAAGGCCTATCCGGTGGTCGCCATCTTCAAGATCGGCATGAGCGAGTATGATTCAAACATCGCCTTTTTGCCGCTTGGCGAATCCCAGCTTTTCTTCAACGCCGAAGGCAAGGTTACGGTGATTGAGGTCTATGCCAGCGAGGCCGGCAATGTCAGCCAAATGAAAGCCAAATTGACGGAAGCCATTGGCAGGCCGCATTTCATGACCGATTGGGAGCAGCGTAATTCGTCCCTTTTCAGCGCGCTCAAAGTAGAGCGGAACCTGCAGTTCATCATCCTGTCGCTGATCATCCTGGTGGCAACGCTGAACATCATTTCCGGCCTGATCATGCTGGTGAAGGACAAGGGCAGGGACATTGCGATTCTGCGAACCATGGGTGCCACGCGAGGAGCGGTCATGCGGGTGTTCATGATGACGGGCTCGATCATCGGCATCGTCGGCACTTTGGCCGGTTTCCTGCTGGGCATTGTGGTGGTGCGCAACATCCGGGAAATCCAGCGGTTTGTCGACAACATGACCGGCGGGCAGGTGTGGGACCCGACAGTGCGGTTCTTGTCGGAGGTTCCTGCCAAGATGGATCTGGGCGAGACGCTCACCGTTGTAATCATGGCCCTGACACTGACTTTCCTTGCGACATTGCTGCCTTCATGGCGAGCGGCGCGGCTCGATCCGGTCGAGGCGCTTCGTTATGAGTGATGTGCCTGAAAATGTCGTCATGCGGCTGGAAGGAGTGCGGCGCGCTTATCAGGAAGGCAACCGTGAACTGGTGGTGCTCAACGAGGCTGATTTTTCGTTGAAGGCTGGTGAACTGGTTTCCATTGTCGCGCCGTCCGGGGCCGGGAAGTCGACGCTGCTGCATCTTGCCGGCTTGCTGGAAAAGCCTGATGCGGGCGAAGTGCATGTTTGCGGATTGGCAACACGCGACCTTCCCGATGTGAAACGAACCGCGCTGCGCCGCAACGAGATCGGTTTCGTCTACCAGTTCCACCATCTGCTGCCGGAGTTTTCGGCCATTGAAAACCTGATGATGCCGCAGATGATTCGTGGCGTGAAAACTGCGATTGCACGGCAAAGAGCGCAGGAACTGCTGGATTTCATGCGGATCGGCGAGCGCGCGTCCCATCGCCCGGCTGAACTTTCGGGCGGCGAACAGCAGCGCGTGGCTATTGCCCGTGCGGTTGCCAACGCGCCCAGGATATTGCTGGCGGATGAGCCGACCGGCAATCTTGACCCGGAAACCTCCCAGCACGTGTTTTCCGCGCTTGAAACACTGGTGCGCTCCAGCGGACTGGCGGCGTTGATCGCCACCCACAACCACGAGCTGGCGGCCAGGGCTGACCGGTGCGTGACGCTCGAGCGCGGGCTGGTTGTTCCAAAGAAGCTGGATCGTAGATAGATCAAAAAAAGAACAAATCAAAAACATCTGTTGACTTGTACCAAAAGGGAACATACAAAGAACGCATCGTCAAAACAGCCCGTTCGGGCTTTCGTGGAGGGTGTCCCATGTATGTTTCTGTTCGTGATGTGGCTTCGCTTGCAACCATCAGCCTGTTTTTGGCATCACTGTTCACATGGGCTGATATTCTCCGGCTGGCTTCTTGAGGGTGCCACAGCATCTGCCGCGCCGGTTGCTTGCTGATTTGTGCCCATAAGTTCGCGTTGCGCTTGAACGCGATGCCCTGCCGCTCCAAACTCCAACAGAGTCGGGTTTTGGTGCAGGATGGCGAAATTGGCTGGTTTGGATTCACGCGGTAGTACCGGCAAGGCCAAAGGCCCAGGCTTTGTTCATCTGCACGTACATTCGGCCTATTCATTGCTGGAAGGTGCCATTCAGCTGACACGGCTGGTTGAGATGGCAGCTTTGGATGGTCAGCCAGCTTTGGCGGTCACCGACCGCAACAATCTGTTTGGCGCATTGGAATTTTCAGAAAAAGCTTCAGCCAAGGGCATTCAGCCAATCATGGGTGCCAAGCTTGCGGTGGATTTCGGCGATGATGCCGAC
Source organism: Salaquimonas sp. (assembly GCA_041739465.1). Classification (GTDB taxonomy): domain Bacteria; phylum Pseudomonadota; class Alphaproteobacteria; order Rhizobiales; family Rhizobiaceae; genus BOKV01. The sequence continues at coordinate 44,345 of JBGSNX010000076.1, read as the reverse complement.
CGCAAGCCACGCTCGGGGCTTGTCGAACTTGGCTGCATCGTCCTGCTGGCCATGGATGCAACAGGGTTTTCAAATCTCTCACGGCTGATTTCGAGCGCGCATCTTGAAACGCCGGGCGAGGGTGCGCTTGGCCCGCATGTCACCTTTTCGGCGCTTGGAGAATTGTCGCAAGGCTTGATTGTGCTCACTGGTGGTCCGGAAGGGCCGGTAGACCGGCTTGCATCAGAGGGCAATTTCACTTCGGCGCGCCACCGGATCGAGGCGTTGCACACCCTGTTTGGTGATCGGCTATATGTCGAATTGCAGCGCCATGGTGCCAATGCCAAACAGCGGCGAGTTGAGGCGTTCCTTGTTGATGCCGCGCATGATCTGGCCCTGCCGCTGGTTGCCACGAACGAACCGTACTTCGCCACCCGCAGTGACTTTGAGGCGCACGACGCCCTGGTGGCAATTGCGGAAGGAACCGTGGTCAATTCCGATGACCGGCGCAAATTGACGCCGGACCATTGTTTCAAAAGCCGTGCCGAGATGATGGTGTTGTTCGCAGACATTCCCGAAGCGCTAGAGAACAGCGTGGAGATTGCCCGGCGCTGTGCCTACCGCGCCAAGAAACACGATCCGATCCTGCCGCGCTTCACGGGCGATGCCGGCGATCCGGTTGCTGCATTTGCGGCGGAAACTGCCGAACTGAAGCGGCAGGCGCGTGAAGGGCTTGCACAGCGCATGGCCCAGTTCGAACCGGCACCGGGTTTTGTGCGAAGCGATTACGATGACAGGCTGGAATTCGAGCTTGGCGTCATCGAACAGATGAAATTTCCCGGCTATTTCCTGATCGTTGCCGATTTCATCAAATGGGCAAAGGCTTGCGGCATTCCGGTTGGACCAGGACGTGGATCGGGTGCCGGATCGCTGGTAGCCTGGGCGCTGACAATCACCGACATTGATCCGATGCGTTTTTCGCTGCTGTTCGAGCGGTTTCTCAATCCTGAACGCGTATCGATGCCCGATTTCGACATCGATTTTTGTCAGGACCGGCGCGAAGAAGTCATCCGGTATGTGCAGGAGAAATATGGCCGCGACCAGGTCGCGCAAATCATCACGTTTGGCACCTTGCAGGCGCGTGCGGGACTGCGCGATGTCGGCCGGGTGCTGCAAATGCCCTATGGCCAGGTTGACCGGCTGACCAAGCTTATCCCCTCAAATCCGGCTAACCCTGTCACCTTGAAAAAGGCGATCGAGGGCGAACCAAAGCTCCAGGAGGCGGCACGCGAGGAAGAGGTGGTTTCGCGCCTGTTCGATATTTCTGCGCGACTTGAGGGCCTTTACCGCCACGCTTCCACCCATGCCGCGGGCATCGTCATTGGCGACCGGCGGCTCGACCAGTTGGTGCCGCTGTACCGTGACCCGCGCTCGGACATGCCGGTCACGCAATATTCGATGAAATGGGCGGAGGCGGCCGGACTCGTCAAATTCGACTTCCTTGGCCTGAAGACACTTACCGTGCTGCAAAAGGGCGTTGAACTGGTGCAGCGGCGCGGGATCGATATCGACCTGCTTGCGATTCCACTGGATGATCCGAAAACCTATGAAATGCTGACAAGGGGCGAAACGGTAGGCGTGTTTCAGCTTGAAAGCGCAGGCATGCGCAAGGCGCTGATCGGCATGAAGCCGGACCGGTTTGAAGATATCATCGCGCTCGTTGCGCTGTATCGTCCGGGCCCCATGGAAAACATCCCGGTCTACAATGCCTGCAAGAACGGCGAGCAGGAACCTGACTATATCCATGAAAAGATAAAGCCGGTGCTCACCGAAACCCATGGCGTCATCATCTACCAGGAACAGGTGATGCAGATTGCGCAGATCCTGTCCGGCTATTCGCTGGGCGAAGCAGACTTGCTGCGCCGTGCCATGGGCAAGAAGATCCGCTCGGAAATGGATCAGCAACGCGAGCGTTTCGTGACGGGTGCGGTGGAGCGCGGTCTGCCCAAGAACAAAGCCAACGACATATTCGATTTGTTGGCAAAGTTTGCCGATTACGGCTTCAACAAAAGCCATGCGGCGGCCTATGCGCTGGTTTCCTACCAAACAGCCTGGATGAAGGCGAACCACCCGGTCGAGTTTCTCGCAGCTTCGATGCAGCTTGATATCTCCAACACCGAAAAACTTGCGGTGTTTCGCCAGGAAGCTTCCTCGCAGCGGATCGAAGTCGTGCCGCCTTCGGTCCAGACCTCGCAGGCAGGTTTTGATGTTCGCGAAGGCCGCATCTACTACGCACTTGCTGCAATCAAGGGGGTTGGTGAAGGCGCGGTCGCCCAGATTGTCGAAGATCGTGATACCAACGGAAAATACCGCGACCTTACCGATTTCTTTACGCGCATAGATACCCGCCACGCCAACAAGCGTACGCTTGAAAATCTCATATGTGCCGGCGCGCTGGATGCATTCGGCCACTCGCGTGAGCAATTGATCGCCGGTATTGATCGGCTGACCGGCCACGCCAGCCGCACACAAAGCGACCGCGCCAGCGGACAAAACGACATGTTTTCCACCGGTACAACGGTCAGCAGGATCGAACTTCCGGCGGCGGCAAGCTGGCTACCATCTGAAAGGCTGCACCGCGAATTCGGATCGATCGGGTTTTACCTCTCGGCTCATCCGCTGGATGAATTCAGGCCGATGATGCAAAAATTACGGGTGCAATTGTACGCTGATTTCGAACGGTCGGTACGGGCTGGTGCCACTGCCGGGCGACTGGCGGGCACGGTTACCGGCCGCCAGGAACGCAAGACGCGGCTTGGCAAACGCATGGGCATTGTCCAGATATCCGATCCTTCCGGCCAGTATGAAGCGGTTCTGTTCGAAGAGGGTCTGGCGCAGTTCCGCGACCTTCTGGAGCCGGGCCAGTCGGTCATGATCCTGGCAGGAGCAGACATGCGGCCCGAGGGCGTCAGTGTGCGCATCCAGAGTGTCGAGCCGCTGGAGAAGCTTGCCAGCCGCGAAATCCACAATCTGCGCATTTATGTGCGCGATGAAACGCCACTGAAGATGGTTGCGCCGATGCTTTCGCAATCGGCTCGCGAACGGGCAGACGGACGGGTCAGCTTCATCGTGATCACCGATGACGGGGCGCAGGAAATCGAGATCGAGTTGCGCGAGCGCTTCAATGTTTCGCACCCTGTGGCGCGGGCTTTGAAGGCGGTTCCGGGCGTCATGGACGTGGAACTGGTTTGATTTTGCACCGTGCGCTTGCACATCCGACTGTTTTACCCTATTGACCGCCGCATTCCACACGCGGGATTGCGTTTTCGCCCCAGCCTCCGGGTCTAGCGACCATGGCATTGCGAATAACGTTCCGGTGGCCGCCTTTGGCGGTTCATTGCCCGCGGAGGTTCAACCGGTAAAGGACACAACACAATGGCGCTGCCAGATTTCACCATGCGCCAGCTTCTTGAAGCTGGCTGCCATTTCGGTCACCAGACTCATCGCTGGAACCCGAAGATGAGCCGTTACATTTACGGCTCGCGCAACGGAATTCACATTATCGACCTCGCCCAGACCGTGCCTTTGCTGCACCAGGCGTTGAAAGTTGTCGCGGACACTGTGGCCGGAGGCGGCCGCGTGCTGTTCGTGGGCACAAAGCGTCAGGCATCGGACATCGTTGCAGATGCGGCCAAGCGTTCGGCGCAGTATTATGTCAACTCACGCTGGCTCGGCGGCATGTTGACCAACTGGACAACCATTTCTGCTTCGATCAAGCGGCTTCGTCAGCTTGACGACATGCTGGTTGGCCCGGAAGCAGACCGCATCACCAAGAAGGAACGCCTGATGATGACCCGCGAGCGCGACAAGCTCGAGCGGGCTTTGGGCGGCATCAAGGATATGGGTGGCACGCCGGACGTTCTGTTCATCGTTGACACCAACAAGGAAGCAATTGCTGTTCTTGAAGCACGCAAGCTGAAAATTCCGGTTGTTGCGATCCTTGATTCCAATTGCGATCCGGACAGCGTTGACCACCCGATCCCGGGCAATGACGACGCGGCGCGCGCCATCGAACTTTATTGCGAGCTGATTGCCCGCGCTGCCATCGAGGGCATTGCCCGTCAGCAGGGTGCCAAGGGTGTGGATCTTGGTGCACGAGTTGATGCACCGGTCGAGCCAGAACTCGTTGAAGAAACGCCGGCGGCCTGATCCGCGCGGACGATATGCGGGGCCGGATGATGATGTCCGGCCCGAACACATGAAACTGTTACAAAGAACGCGACAGGATGAACCTGTCCGGCTTGGCGATTCGAGCCGCAGCCTTCCCATGGTTGCGGGTTAGCATGCCAGTTAGCCGGATGCATCCGCGACAGGAAAGAGGCTGACATGACGATTACGGCAGGAATGGTCAAGGAACTGCGCGACAAGACCGGCGCGGGCATGATGGATTGCAAGAACGCTCTCAACGAGACCAATGGCGACATGGAAGCGGCAATCGACTGGTTGCGCGCCAAAGGCATCTCCAAGGCCGAGAAGAAGTCCGGCCGCGTTACGGCAGATGGTCTGGTGGGTGTGGTTTCCGGTGGCAGGCATGCCGCAGTTGTGGAAGTGAACTCTGAAACCGACTTCGTTGCGCGCAATGAACAGTTCCAGGATCTGGTTCGCAGTGTTGCAACGGCAGCGCTCGGCACAGACGGCAAGACAGCATCCGTTGGTGCAGCCCATCTGGGCAGCGGCAAATCGGTCCAGGAAACAGTGACCGATGCGGTCGCGACGATTGGCGAAAACATCAATCTGCGCCGTTCGGCACGGATCGAGGTTCCGCACGGCATCGTGGCAACTTATGTGCACAATGCCGTCAGCGACGGCCTTGGGAAGATCGGCGTTCTCGTTGGGCTCGAATCGGCTGGAGACACGGCGGTGCTTTCCTCCATCGGCAGGCAGATTGCGATGCATGTTGCCGCAACCAACCCGCTGGCAGCACGTGCGGATGAAGTCCCAGCCGACATTGCCGACCGCGAGCGGGCGATCTTCATCGAGCAGTCGCGCGAATCCGGCAAGCCGGAAGCGATCATCGAAAAAATGGTCGAAGGGCGCATGCGCAAGTTCTATGAAGAAAGCGTGTGGCTCTCGCAGGCATTCGTCATCAACCCGGATCTGACGGTTGAAAAGGCGCTCAAGGAGGCTGAAAAGTCTGCTGGCGCGCCCATCAAGCTGACATCCTTTGTTCGCATGGCGCTTGGCGAAGGCATCGAAAAGGAAGACGGCCCGGATTTTGCGGCGGAAGTTGCCGCGATGAACAAGAAATCCTGAGGTTTCTGGCCTTAAATTACCCAACAGCTATTTACGCAAATCAAGGGGCGCTTCGTGACAATGAAGCGCCCCTGTTGTATCCGGGGGAAGCGTGATTCACCGACAGGATGCAGAAATGACCGAACAGCCCGGACCGATCTACAAGCGTGTGCTGTTCAAGGTGTCCGGCGAAGCATTGATGGCCGAATCGGGCTTTGGCATTGATCCCAAAGTTACCGCGCGCATCGCCCGCGACATCAAGCGCGCCGTTGACCTTGGCGTTGTCGTTGGTGTGGTGATCGGTGGGGGAAATATCTTTCGCGGCGTATCTTTGGCGGCCAAGGGTGCGGACCGGGTCATGGCAGACCACATGGGCATGCTGGCGACCGTCATGAACGCGCTGGCAATGCGCATGGCATTGGAAGCCATCGGGGTTGAAAGTGTCGTGTTGAACGCACTCAACATGCCGCAGATTTCCGAAACCTTTTCCCAGCGGCGCCTGGAAGCCCTTCTTGACGAAGGAAAAGTGGTGGTATTTGCCGGTGGCACCGGCAATCCGTACTTCACAACCGACACGGCGGCGGCTTTGCGCGCAAGCGAAATGCGCTGCGACGGTCTCTTCAAAGGCACGCAGGTTGACGGCATTTACGACAGCGACCCCAAGACCAACCCGCAGGCAAAGCGTTTCGAGCGACTGACCCACACGCAGGTTCTGGAAAAGGGCCTTTCTGTGATGGATGCTGCAGCCGTCAGCCTTGCGCGGGATGCAGGGATTCCCGTAATAGTTTTCTCGATCCACAACGAAGGCGAATTTGCCCGCATACTGACAGGGCAGGGGCGCTGCACAACAGTCAGCGGCTAAGCCGCGCGCGCAAACACAATTTGCGGGGCAAGACCGCATCAGGGAGAAAACAATGTCAGCCATGGGTGTCGATCTCAACGAACTCAAAAAGCGCATGGACGGTGCGATGAACGCGCTGAAGCATGAGCTTTCCGGTCTTCGTACCGGCCGTGCCTCTGCCAACCTGCTGGATCCAATCATGGTCCAGGCCTATGGCCAGTCGATGCCAATCAACCAAGTGGGAACCATTACTGTGCCTGAAGCGCGCATGGTGGCTGTTCAGGTGTGGGACAAGTCGATGGTGGGTGCTGTGGAACGGGCGATCCGCGATTCAGGCCTTGGCCTGAGCGCGGTGACCGATGGCACGACGCTGCGCATTCCGCTTCCCGAATTGAACGAACAGCGCCGCAAGGAACTGGTAAAGGTAGCGCATCAGTATGCTGAAGCTGCCCGTGTTGCGGTTCGCCACGTCCGGCGCGATGGCAATGAAGAACTGAAAAAATCTGAGAAGAATGGCGAAATCGGCAAGGATGACGCGCACACGCTGACCGAAAAAGTGCAAAAGCTCACCGATGACTACATCTCGCTGGTCGATGGCACATTGCGGGCCAAAGAAATCGAAATCATGCAGGTCTGAGCCCTCAAAAGGTTCGGTCAGGGAACGCGGCGGATTCTTCGCATTCGCCCATGAAAGGTGCAAAATGACGAGCATCGCCTCCGGCAGAATGCCACGCCATGTTGCCATCATCATGGATGGCAATGGCCGCTGGGCGACACGCCGGGGAATGCCGAGAGTGGCTGGTCACCGTCACGGGGTTGAATCAGTGCGCAACATTGCGCGCGCAGCCCGCGACTTCGGCATCGAGTATCTGACGCTCTATTCATTTTCGACCGAGAACTGGTCACGGCCCAAGACCGAGATCGGCGAGCTTTTCGGGCTCCTCAAACTCTTCATCAGGCGCGACCTTGCCGAATTGCACCACAACAACGTGGTGGTGCGGGTGATCGGCGAGAGGGAAGGCGTGCCGCTCGATGTTTGGAAGCTGCTTGCCGAGGCGCAGACCTTGACGGCAGGCAATACCGGGCAAAAACTGGTGATTGCCTTCAATTATGGCAGTCGGCAGGAAATAGTCGCGGCGGTGCGCGATTTGGCTGCCAGGGTAGCGCAGGGGGAAATCCTGCCCGAGCAGATTTCGCAGGACATGTTTGCCGATGCGCTGGGATCGAGCGGCATTCCCGACCCTGACCTCATCATTCGCACCAGTGGCGAACAGCGATTGTCGAACTTCCTGTTGTGGCAATCGGCCTACGCCGAGTTTGTTTTCACCGATACGCTTTGGCCAGATTTTGGCCGTGAGGAGTTTGCCGCTGCGCTTGAAACCTATGCGATGCGCACCCGGCGCTTTGGCGGCCTTGAAGAAACGAAAAACCGGGAAACCGGTTCATGAGCGGACGCAAGGCGGAAGCAACGAACCAGCCATCTGAACTGGTTCTGCGCATTTTTTCCGCACTTGTGATGGTCAGCATCGCCTTGGTCGTAACGTTCGTCGGCGGCTTCTGGTTCGAGCTGTTGATCGGCATCGGCTCTGTTCTTGTCGTTCGCGAATTTGCTGCAATGGCCAGACCATCGCTTGACGGCATTTTCGGCATTGCCATCATCTGGGCAATTGTTGGCGTGGTCGGTGCTTGGTTTGCGGCCGGGCCACAGGTTTCTGTGGCGCTTGCCGGTTTGGCGATTTTCGGTTTTGCCGTCTGGCAAAACCTGATCCACCGCAAGATATGGGCGGCAGTTGGCGTAGCCTATGCCTTCATTCCATTCGCATCCTTGTTGATGCTGCGCGGAGACAGCGTGCAAGGCTTGCATGCAGTGCTTTACGTTTTCGCAGTTGTCTGGTCCGCCGATACCTTTGCCTATTTTTCCGGACGGCTGATCGGCGGCCCCAAGCTTGCTCCCGGCATCAGCCCGAAAAAGACCTGGGCGGGTTTTGTTGGTGGCCTTGTCGGCTCTGTTGTTGCGGGGCTTCTGCTGCTTTGGGTATTGGGATACCAGACCGGCGTGGCTGCGGCATCGCTTACCATATTGCTTAGCCTTGCTTCGCAGGCTGGCGATCTGTTTGAATCCTGGATCAAGCGCCACTTTGGCAAAAAGGATTCAGGCGTGCTGATCCCCGGGCATGGCGGGCTGCTGGACCGGGTGGACGGGTTGATTTTTGCAGGGCTGGCGGCATATCTGGTCGGCATCAGCCAGGGCGGATCCATGTCGGACCCCGGATCTGCTGGTGCGGCATTCATCGGTGCCTTGGTACTGCCATGAAAAACGGCAAGACAACGCCAACAATGCCCTAAAAAGGCTGATGTTACAGACAGGCCGGGTCGCATGTGCACTCGAGCCATCAGGAGTGGAACGCATGAGCATGCTTGAGCAAATACCCGGTTACGCGTTCTTCGGATATTTGTTGCCGTTCCTTGTTGTTTTGACAATCGTGGTTTTCTTTCACGAACTCGGCCATTTTCTGGTGGCGCGCTGGAATGGTGTGAAGGTCGATGCCTTTTCTATCGGGTTCGGGCCAGAGTTGTTTGGTTTCAACGACCGGCAGGGTACCCGCTGGAAGCTCTCGGCCATTCCGCTGGGTGGTTATGTCAAGTTTCACGGCGATGCAGACGCGGCGTCAACGCCGCACTTCGAGCAGGCAAATGCGATGTCTGCGGAAGAACGCAGTTACAGTTTCGTGCACAAGAAGGTTTGGCAGCGCGCGGCAATCGTTGCTGCCGGGCCAATTGCCAATTTCATTCTCGCTATTGCGATCTTCTCGTTGACCTTCATGCTTTACGGCATGGCAGTCTCCGATCCGGTGGTGTCGAGCGTGACCCCCGGCGGGGCGGCGGAACAGGCAGGGTTCAAGCAGGGCGACAAGATTGTCTCGATCGCCGGTACGCCGGTGCGCTCGTTCACGGATGTTCCGCGCATCGTTGCGCCAAACCCTGGGCGTGAGTTGCTCTTCATTGTCGAGCGCGAAGGCAGGAATGTCGAGATACTTGTCACGCCGAAAATGGAAGAACGGACAGACCGGTTCGGCAACAAGCAGGATATTGGTTTCATCGGTCTGACCAATGATTCCAAAGAGGCCAATTTCCGCTTCGTGAAACTGGGTCCGTTGCAATCAATTGGCGAAGCCGTTGGTGAGACCTGGTTCATCATCGCCCGCACGATGGGATATTTGTACGATATCGTTACAGGCGTTCAGTCGGCAGACCAACTTGGCGGACCAATTCGCATTGCCAAGGTCTCTGGTGATGTTGCTACCTTGGGACCTGCTGCCTTGATCAATCTTGCCGCTGTCCTTTCTGTCAGCATCGGGCTGCTCAACCTGTTTCCGATACCAATGCTGGATGGCGGCCATCTGGTGTTTTATGCCGTTGAAGCGCTGCGCGGTCGCCCACTTAGTGAACGCGCACAGGAAATGGGATTCCGGTTTGGATTGGCTCTGGTTCTTGCCTTGATGGTCTTTTCGACCTGGAACGATCTGACGCAGATCGTGTTTTCGGCAAGTTAGCTTTGGCTGTCAGCATAGTCAGGAAGAGCACTCAGAGCGCGATTTTTGCTCCGAAATGCCCTGTTTTCAGCAGGTGTTAACCATCCGCTCCAAAAGGCTTGGCCAAACTGCAACACATTGAGACAATGATAAATTTGTTGATTGAGGACTGGTTGCGCAGGGGGCAAAACCCTGTAAAAGGTTTGTTAACGATGCAGGATTCTGTCCCATCGGAAAAGTGCGTGTGCGGTTGCCGTGAGGAATGAACCGGAAAAAAGCCGGAATTTCGAGATGCAATCGGGAAATGAAAACAAGGCCGTGAAGGCTGGCTGTCCGGGTAACCGGAAAAAGGCGAATTGCGGAATGGTTCCTGTGAAAACTTTGCATTCATTCATTGTGGCGCTTTTTCTTGCGCTGGCTGTACCTTTGCTGGGTGCCATGATCGCTTCCACGGCGACGGTCGCTGATGCAGCGGTCGTAAACCGTATCGAAGTGCGCGGGACATCGCGCATGGATGCAGAAACGGTCAAAACCTATCTGACCATCGAGCCGGGAAAATCGTTCGGCAGTCAGGACATTGATGATTCGGTCAAGGCGCTTTACGCGACGGGCCTGTTCACCGACGTTTCGATTTCGCAGTCCGGTTCGACCCTTGTGGTGGAAGTGGACGAAAGCGGCATTGTCAATGCCGTGTTCTTTGAAGGCAACAAGCGCCTGAAGGATGAGGCGCTCTCGGCGGTTGTCCAGACCGAAGCGCGGTCGACCTATTCTGAAGAAAAGGTTCTCTCGGATGTCGAACGCATCCGTGAAGCCTATTCGCGCGTTGGCCGTGAAGATGCCAATGTCAGCTACGAAATCGTTCCGCTGCAGAACAAGCGCGTAAACGTTGTCTACCGCATTGACGAAGGCGACAAGACCAAGATTTCGCGTATCAATTTTGTTGGAAACTTAGCTTACGGTTCGCGCCGTCTGCGCGATGTCATCGATACCAAGCAGACGCACCTTTTCAGCTGGCTGCGCAATGACGACATCTATGATGCGGACAAGCTTCGTTCCGACGAAGAAAAGCTGCGGCGTTTCTACTACGACAACGGCTATGCCGATTTTCAGGTTCTCTCGTCAGATGTCAGCTTCGACGAAGCCGGCAACCAGTACGTAATTACCTTCAATGTCGAAGAAGGCGCACTATACAAGTTCGGCGCCATCTCCATCGACAGCACCATCCCGGAAATCGACGCAGACTCCCTGTACGGTTTGATCGAGACCCGCGAAGGCAAAAACTATTCGTCCAAGAAGGTCGAAGAGACGCTGATCGAACTGTCTGACGCCGTTGCCGAGCGCGGATTTGCCTTTGTGCAGGTCACGCCGCGTGGTGACCGCGACTTCAGCACCAACACAATCAGCGTTACCTACCAGATCGACCAAGGACAGCGGGTTTACATTCAGGAAATCCTGATTGTCGGCAATGACCGTACCCGCGAGCACGTCATTCGGCGCGAGTTCGACATTTCTGAAGGTGATCCACTTAATCAAGTGATGATCCAGAAGACAAAGCGCCGGCTTGAAGGGCTTGGCTTCTTTGAGTCCGTGGACATCAGCACCCGTCAGGGCAATTCGCCAGACCGCGTCGTGGTCGTCGTGCGGGTTGTTGACAAGGCGACGGGCGAGTTTGCCATTGGGGGCGGGTATTCGACATCGTCCGGTCCGCTGGGTGAAATCTCGTTCACTGAAAAGAACTTCCTTGGCCGTGGCCAGTACATCAAGGTCGCAGCCGGTTTTGGAACCGACAACCAGCAATATACCCTCAGCTTCACAGAGCCATATTTCCTGGGTTATCGCATCTCTGCCGGGTTTGACCTGTTTACAACCTCGGCGGAAGAAACCGATTATCGCTCTTACGGCAAAGACAGTTTCGGCGGTACCTTGCGCTTCGGCATTCCGATTACTGACAAGCTCAGCAGCAATGTCTACTACACCTTTGTCAGTGAAGACACGGTCGCCACGTCCAGTGCGATTGAGCCAGGCAGCACAATCGATGCCGACAATATTCAGGGCAATACTCCAGGTGAATTGTCGGCAGCCCTGGCCCGCAATTACTCGTGGACCAAGTCCGGCTTTGGCTTCTCGCTTGCCTACAACGACCTCGACAACCAGCGCACACCGACTGAAGGTATCTATTTGTCGATGTCGCAGGTGTTCTATGGCGCTGGCGGCGACGCGGTTTACTCCCAAACCGAAGGCAAGGCGATCGCCTATGCCACGTTGTCAGACGAATACGACCTGATCGGCATGCTTCGCGCCCGTGGTGGTGCCAATTTGCTGCTTTCAGGGTCGGATGGTTACCGCACCCAGGACAACTTCTTCCAGGGCAGCAAGGACATTCGCGGCTTCCAGACCTATGGTTTTGGTGCACGTGATCCAATCACCGGCGATGCGCTTGGTGGTCAGTATTACTGGAATGCGACAGCGGAAGTTACCTTCCCGATGCCTGCCTTGCCTGAATCAATGGGTATCCGGGGTGCGTTCTTTGCCGATGTCGGGCAATTGTGGGGTCTTGATTCAGCAAGCCGTGACGCGATCATTGCAGTTGGCGGGTCCACCACCCAACTGGATGACAACACGCTTCGCGCTTCGGTTGGTGCCTCGCTGCTGTGGGCTTCACCGTTCGGTCCGCTACGCTTTGACTACGCATTCCCGGTCATGAAGGCCGATTGGGACAAGACGCGTGAGTTCAACTTCGGCATCAGCACTGCTTTCTGATCGCCAAAATTCATGAAAACGTTCCAGGGGGCCGCTATCGGCTCCCTGTTTTTTTGAGCGGGACTTGCATTTGACGGGTTTTGCGGGTTGGACAAGCCAATGACACATCCGGTATTCTTCAAAAGACAGGCAGTGACCCTTGGCGAAATTGCCAAGCGTACCGGTGCCGTGCTTTCGGACTTGCAAAATGGTGACAGGCTCATCGATGAAGCGGGGCCGATAGAAGCGGCACCGGCAGGGGCGATCACATTTCTCGACAATCCGCGCTATTCCAAGCACATCGAATCCAGTGTTGCTGCAGCCATTTTCATATCGCCAAAATACGCCGACCGGGTACAGAAGCCGGTTTGCGCGCTGGTTCATCCGCAGCCCTACAAGGCCTATGCTCAAACGCTTGCCTTGATCTACCCGACCGCGGCGCGACCAGAACCGGTTACCGGCGAGACAGGTGTTTCAAAATTTGCCCACATCGCGCCTGACGTGCTTGTAGAGGACGACGTCATCATCGAAGCGGGCGCAATCATCGGCGCTGGTGCAGCAATCGGCCGCGGAAGCCGCATTCTGGCGGGCGCCGTGATTGGCCAGAATGTGCAGATCGGGCGAAACACGACTGTGGGCATACACGCAAGTGTCACCCACGCCTTTGTTGGCGACAATTGTATCATCCATCCAGGTGTTCGCATCGGGCAGGACGGCTTTGGTTTTGCCATGGGGGCAGGTGGCCACGCAAAAATTCCGCAAGTTGGCCGCGTCATCATTCAGGACCACGTTGAAATTGGTGCCAACACGACGGTTGACCGCGGTTCCAACCGGGACACGGTGATCGGTGAAGGCACCAAGATCGACAATCTGGTGCAGATCGGACATAACGTCGTCATCGGGCGGCATTGCGTGATCGTGGGGCTTGCCGGTATCGCGGGCAGTGCGACTCTGGAAGACTACGTCGTGATTGCAGGCCAGGTCGGGATTGTCGGCCATATCCGCATTGGCACCGGCGCACAGATCGGCGGCGGCTCGGGCGTAAACTTCGATGTGAAGCCGGGTGAGAAAATCATGGGGTATCCAGGTACGGATATCCGCAGCTGGACCAAAATGAACATGTTGCTCAAGGACTGGGTAGCCAGATCCCGCAGCAAAAGCGATGATGGGGAAAACAAGGAATGACTGGGGGCAACACGCTGGATCACATGGAGATCAACGAGATATTCTCGCTCCTCCCACACAGGTATCCGTTCCTTTTGATTGATCGCATCATCGACATTGAAGGCGACGATCGCGCTGTGGGCGTCAAGAATGTGACGTTCAACGAGCCACATTTCAACGGGCATTTTCCTGGCGCCCCGATCATGCCCGGCGTTTTGATCGTAGAGGCGATGGCGCAGACCTGTGGCGCGATTGTAGCCAGACGGCATACCGATGGCGCGCGCAAGCTGGTCTACTTCATGACCATTGATGGCGCGAAGTTTCGCAAACCAGTCGTGCCGGGTGACGTCTTGCATCTGAGGGTCGAGAAACTGAAGCAACGCGGCAAGATTTTCCGGTTTGACTGCCAAGCCCTCGTGGAAGGTCAAAAAGTTGCCGAGGCAGTGATTAGTGCCATGATGGTTGACCCGCAGGAGGCCGTGTAATGGCCATCCACGTTCATGCAAGCTCCATAGTCGAGCCCGGCGCACAACTGGGAGATGGTGTCAAAATCGGGCCATTCTGCTTGGTGGGCGGCAATGCGAAGCTTGGCGAGAATGTCGAATTGGTCTCGCACGTGGTCATTGCTGGCAATACAAGTGTCGGGGATCGTTCACGGATTTTCCCGTTTGCCTCCATCGGGCATGAACCCCAGGATCTGAAATTTCGGGGTGAGCCCAATTCGCTAGTTATTGGTACCGATTGCCTTATTCGCGAAGGCGTGACGATGAACCCCGGAACAGCCGGTGACAATTCCAAAACCGTTATTGGCGATCGCTGCGTGTTTCTTGCCAATGCCCATGTCGCGCATGATTGCATCGTTGGCGACAACGTCATTTTTTCAAATGCGGTGATGATCGCAGGTCACTGCAAGGTCGAAGACAACGTCATCATTGGTGGCGGGGCAGGTGTGCACCAGTTTTGCCGGATCGGCCGCAATGCCTTTGTCGGCGGCATGGCCGGCCTTGAAAATGATGTCATTCCTTATGGAATTGCACTTGGCAACCGGGCTTACCTCGGCGGCCTTAACCTTGTTGGCATGAAGCGGGCGGGCGTGTCGCGCGAAAGCATCCACAATGCGCGGCGCGCATTCAAGGAATTGTTCCAGTCCGGCCGCCCAATTCAGGAAGCTGCGGGAAGTCTGGGTGAAGAATTGCTGGCTGATCCTGTCGTGGCGACAATTGCAGCATTCATCACCAACAGCGGTGATCGCGCCCTTTGCACACCGCGGCAGGGACGCGATTCCTGACCGGGAGAACGCGATGTCCAGCGAACTTGCTGTTCCTGTTGGCAAAAGGGCAGAAAACCAGGACATCTTGCTTGTTTGCGGCTATGGCAGTTTGCCGCTTGAGATTGCCAATGGTGCGGTTGCCGCTGGTCGTAGTCCGTTTCTGGTAGGAATTGTCGGCGAGGCACCAGCGGAGATTTCCCGGTTTCCGCATGAATTCCTGTCCTGGGGGCAGGTCGGTCGGTTGTTTCGCATCCTCAAGGAAAAGAACATCCGCGAAGTGGTGTTTGCCGGCGGGATTCACTCAAGGCCGGATTTGTGGAAATTGCGTCTGGACTGGGGAACGTTCAGAGTATTGCCCGAAGCGTTGGCTTTCATTCTTGCAGGAGACAACACCGTGCTTTCCGGGCTCATCAAGATGTTTGAAAAACGCGGCATAGCGGTGTCGGGAGCCCATGAAATTGCCCCTTCCATCATTGCTGGTGCCGGGCTCATTGCTGGCCCCAAGCCTTCGGCGCGCGACCTTGCAAACATCAAGCTGGCTTTTTCTGCCTGCAAGGCGCTGGGGACATTCGACATCGGCCAAGCTGCTGTTGCAGAAGGTGCCCGCATCGTTGCGGTTGAAGCTGTTGAAGGCACTGACGCCCTGCTGGCACGCATAGTTGCGTTGCGGGAAAGTGGCCGGATGCCGCCAAAAGGCAAGAGCGGCGTTCTTGTCAAGGCCATGAAACCGGGTCAGGAGATGCGTGCCGATCTACCTGCCATCGGTCCAGCCACTGTCATGGGTGTAAAAGCTGCCGGATTGCATGGCATTGCCATCGAAGCCAATTGCGCAATCATCCTTGAACGGGAAAAAACTCTGGAAGCGGCCAATTCGGCTGGCATCTACATTTTCGGGTACACGCCGGAAACGGGCGAACCCCATGGCTGATCAACAAGGCCGCTTGCGTGTGTATCTGACCGTCGGCGAGGCATCAGGTGATGTCCTTGGCGCAGATCTCATGGAGGCTTTGCGCCACCTTCACCCAAAGGTGGAGTTCCATGGACTCGGCGGTCCCAAAATGCAGGCATTGGGCTTGCAGAGCCTGTTCGACATCGAGGCCATTTCGGTGATGGGGTTTTCGGCTGTTGTCGCCCGATTGCCAACCATTCTGGAGCGAATCAGCCGTACGGCCCGCGACATTGTCGAGAAAAATCCGGACATTGTGGTGCTGATCGACAGCCCGGATTTTACCCACAGGGTCGCCAAAAAGGTGCGGGCAAAACTGCCCGCAATTCCGATTGTAAAGTACATCTGTCCCAGTGTCTGGGCTTGGCGGTCCGGCAGGGCCAAAACCATGTCCAGCCATATTGACCATGTGCTGGCCATCTTGCCGTTTGAGCCCAAGCTTTTGGCTGAATTGGGCGGCCCGCCTGCCACCTATATCGGCCATCCCATGGCTCGGCGGATGGCTGGAGTTTTCGTTCCAGAGCGCAAAGTGCCATCCGAGCGAAAAACTTTGCTGTTGCTTCCGGGCTCGCGGCGCAGTGAAATATCGTTGTTGCTGGAGGACTTCCGCAAAACAATCGAGATACTGGCCGAGAGGGGCAACAATTACCGGCTTGTTCTTCCAGCCGTTCCCAAGCTTGAAGCCGTCTTGCGCGAGCGTATCGCAAGCTGGAAGGTAAAGCCGGAAATCGTTTGCGGAGAAGCTGCCAAAATCGAAGCGTTCACTGAGGCAGATGCTGCACTGGCAACATCGGGAACCGTGTTGCTGGAACTCGCTCTTTTCAAGGTGCCAATGATATCGATTTACCGCCTTGACTGGCTGCTTCGGCGGTTCAGCTTTTTGATAACCGCATGGACGGCGGCACTTCCAAACCTTATTGCCGATGAGGCTTTCATCCCTGAACGCATGGAAGAAATGGTTCGTCCAGCCTGGCTGGCGCGGGCGATTGAAGACCTGATGGAAAGCGGGCCAGCCCGGGACAGGCAATTGCTTGGTTTTGATACCGTGATCGCAAAGATGCAACAGGACGAGCCGCCGGGCTTCATCGCGGCGCGAAAGATCATTGAACTGGCAAAATGAAAAACGCCCGCAACCGTGCGGGCGTTTCATATCACCAAATGCTCTCAGCGCTTGCTTGTCTCGATGTAGTCGCGCTGCGAAGCGCCGGTATACAGCTGGCGCGGGCGGCCAATGCGCTGCTTTGGATCCTCGATCATTTCTTTCCACTGGGCAATCCAGCCGACCGTTCTTGCCACCGCGAACAGCACGGTGAACATGGTGGTGGGAAAGCCGAGTGCCTTCAGCGTGATGCCTGAATAGAAATCGATGTTCGGATAAAGCTTCTTTTCAACAAAATACGGGACGGTCAGCGCGATTTTTTCAAGCTCCATCGCAACCTGCAACGTCGGGTCGTCCTTGACCCCCAGGGCACCCAGCACTTCATGGGTGGTCTTTTGCATGATGCGCGCGCGCGGATCATAGTTCTTGTACACGCGATGGCCAAAGCCCATCAAACGGAATGGATCGTCCTTGTCCTTGGCGCGGGCGATGAACTCAGGAATGCGGTCTGGTGTGCCGATTTCCTGCAGCATGTTGAGTGCCGCTTCGTTGGCACCGCCATGCGCCGGACCCCACAGGCAGGCAATACCTGCTGCGATGCACGCAAACGGATTGGCTCCGGACGAACCAGCCAGGCGGACGGTGGAGGTGGAAGCATTTTGCTCGTGGTCGGCATGCAGAATGAAAATGCGATCCATTGCACGCGCGAGAACTGGATTGACCACATAATCCTCGCAAGGCACGGCAAAGCACATGTTGAGGAAATTGGACGAGTAATCGAGCGAGTTCTTGGGATAAACGAATGGCTGGCCAATCGAATATTTGTAAGCCATCGCAGCAATCGTCGGCATTTTTGCGATCATCCGGATCGAGGCAACCATGCGCTGGTGCGGATCTGAAATGTCGGTCGAGTCATGATAAAAGGCTGAAAGTGCGCCAACAACGCCGCACATGACCGCCATCGGGTGTGCGTCGCGGCGGAAACCGCGATACAGGAACTGCATCTGCTCGTGGACCATCGTGTGCTTGGTCACGCGCTGATGGAAATCAGCGCTTTCGGTGGCATTTGGCAATTCACCGTAGAGCAGCAGGTAGCAGGTTTCCAGAAAGTCGCCATGCTCGGCCAGTTGGTCAATCGGGTAGCCGCGGTGCAGCAATATGCCTTCATCGCCGTCGATGTAGGTAATGTCGGAGTCGCATGACGCAGTGGATGTGAAGCCGGGATCAAACGTGAACATGCCGGTATCGCGATACAAGGTCGCAATGTCGATGACATCGGGACCAATCTTGCCGGAGCGTACCGGCAAATTGACGGTCTTGCCATCAACGTTGAGGGTTGCGGTTCTGCCTGTCATGTTTCGACCCCTTTATTGGCTGGCGATTTCGTCCATTTTTCCGGCAACAATCCATTGGTGACTGGGTAATTCCGGTTCGATGGTTTGCTAGCTGTCCCAAAATTATGCTGCATTGCAAAAACTTTCGCTGCAGGTGCGAATTCGTAGCGCAAACACCTCAAAGCAACAAGTCCGACCAAGGTAATAGGCGCAATTTTCCATGGCCAGACAAGCCTTCGCGATCACGCCGCTTTTGTTTGATCCTTGAGGCGCGCCAGGCTTTCTTCGCGGCCCAGCACTGCCAGAACATCGAAGACCGGGGGCGAGGTGAGGCGGCCAGTCAATGCTGCGCGCAAGGGCTGCGCAACCTGGCCAAGTTTGAGCCCGGCAGCTTCCGCGTTGGCGCGAACAACAGCTTCGGTCGCAGAAGCGCTCCATTCTGCGAGGTTTTCAAGATCGGCTACGACACCTGCCAGAACCGCGCGTCCGCCGCCATCAAGCAAGGCTTTGGCTTTCTCGTCCGGCACAAGAGGGCGACTGGCGAACAGGAATGATGCACCATCCAGCAATTCAACAAGCGTCTTTGCGCGTTCCTTGAGACCGGGCATTGCCGCGATCAGCTGTTCGCGTTTGTGCGAGGTTATTTGCGCGGCCGTCTGCGCGCCGTTCTCAAGATATGGAAGCAAGCCTTCAAGCCGCTCGACGAGGTAGCTGTCATCGCTGTGGCGGATGTAATGCCCATTCAGGGCCTCGAGCTTGACCAGATCGAACCGTGCCGCCCCGCGGCCCATGCCTTCAAAGCCGAACCAGGAAATCATTTCCTCGCCGGACATGATCTCTGAATCGCCATGCGACCAGCCCAGGCGGACAAGGTAGTTGCGAAGCGCCTCGGGCAAGATGCCCATGGCCCGGTATGCATCGGCACCCAGGGCACCGTGACGCTTGGAAAGTTTTGCGCCATCGGCACCATGGATGAGCGCGATGTGGGCCATCACCGGCACCGTCCAGCCCATTGCCTGATAAAGCAATGTCTGGCGACCGGCATTGGTGAGGTGGTCGTCGCCCCTGATGATGTGGGTTACGCCCATGTCGTGGTCGTCAACCACCACGGCATGCATGTATGTCGGGTTGCCATCCGAGCGCAGCAGGACGAAATCGTCCAAATCCTTGTTTGGAAAGCGCACCTCGCCCTGAACCTGGTCATCGACAATTGTTTCGCCGCTTTGTGGTGCCTTGAGGCGAATGACGCCCTTTACACCGGCTGGTGCTTCAGAGGGATCGCGGTCTCGCCAGCGGCCATCATAGCGGGGTGGCCTGCCTTCAGCGCGGGCTTTTTCGCGCATTTCTTCCAGTTCCTGTTGGCTGGCATAGCAATAATAGGCAGTGCCGGCCGCAACCATCTGTTCGGCGACTTCACGGTGCCGCGCCGCTCTTTCGAACTGGGAGATGGGTGCGCCGTCCCAATCAAGCCCAAGCCAGGAGAGACCATCAAGGATCGCATCGACTGCTGCTTGTGTTGACCGTTCGCGATCCGTGTCCTCAATACGCAGCAGCATCTTGCCGCCATGGCGTTTGGCATAGAGCCAGTTGAACAGGGCAGTGCGCGCACCACCAATGTGCAGGAAACCGGTGGGCGACGGTGCAAAACGGGTGATGACTGGCTGTGACATGCTTTTGTTCCGATGACGGCGCGCAGGGGTTGCGTGTTGCGCCGCTGCAATCTGTTGCTTGGTGATTGTGTCGGGCGTGGTGTAGCATAGTTCCAAGGTCAGGCAAGCTGACAGCCGGGGAACAGGCGGCGGTTTGGAACGATGGAAGAAAAGCGCGAATCAGGCTTCAGCAGCAATCTGCCCGGCGTTTACGGGCAGACAGGCGAAGCTGTTCGCGCTGAACGCGCTGCCAACCTTGTGGATGCGCTTAAATCGGAGCGCCCAAGCCTGCTGGCACTGCTGTCAGGGCGCATCAGCGAGCCCTTGGTATTTGTCCGTGCCAAGCTGCATACGTTGCTAGTGCAAGAGCAGGACCATGGCAGCGGCTTCAATTTCGTGCCGGTGTTTTTCGGTCTGGGGATCATCATCTACTTTTCAGTTCCGGCCGAGCCGGTTCTGTTTGTTGTTCTGGCAAGTTGTGCGGTCAGCGGATATTTTGCCCTGCGTCCCGGTGTTCACGGGTCCGCTCGCAATCTTGCGGTGGTAGCAGCGTTGATTGCTGGCGGCATGGCAGCTGCGCAGGTGCGAACGCTGACCGGCGGAACTGCGGTCATTACCCAGGAAATGACCGGCAAGATTTCCGGCATAGTGCTTGGGGCGGAAGCCACACGCAAAAATGGCGTGCGATATCTGATCAAGCCAACAGCGATTGAAGGCATAGCGGCCGAAAAACTGCCAAAGCGGGTGCGATTGTCGGCTGGCTCAAGGCACGCAATGATCCTCCAAGGGCAGAGCATTGAAGGCATTGCTCGGTTGCAGGCTTTTCCGGGGCCGCCGTTTCCGGGCGGGCATGATTTCGGCTTTTACAATTGGCTCGACGGGTTCGGTGCAACAGGGTTTTTCATGGGAGCCCCAAAGCCAGGTGGCGTGGTCGCAAAGCCGGGGCTACTTGAGAAACTGCTGATCTGGACAAACCAGGTGCGGGCGCTGATGACGCAGCGCATTCGAACGGCCATCGGCGGCGAAGCCGGAGACATTTCTGCCGCCCTGATTACCGGCGAAAGGCTGGCAGTCGACGAGGACACAGAGGAAGGTTTTCGCCGCTCAGGCCTCACCCATATCCTGTCGATATCCGGCCTGCACATGGTTCTGGTGACGCTGACAGCGGTTGGCACCTTGCGTTTCCTGTTGGCATTTTCCCCCGCTTTGACACTGGGCTACGCAGTGCGCAAATGGGCTTTGGGCGCGGGTTTTGTCTCGTCAACCTTCTATCTGCTGCTTTCCGGAGCTGAAGTGCCGACCCAGCGCTCCTACCTGATGATCGCCATCATGCTGGTGGCAATGCTGTTCGACCGCCGGGCAATTACCCTTCGCAACGTGGCTCTGGCGGCAATCATCATTCTGGTCCTCACGCCCGAAGCAGTGATGGAACCGGGATTCCAGATGTCGTTTGCCGCTGCCGCAGCCCTTGTTTCAGGTCACGGCGCCTATAGCGAGCACATGCGCCTTCGCCATGCCCGGGCTGGGGCCAAGCCTATTGATCCAGGGATTTTGAAACGCATGGCCATGCACATTGCAGGGCTGCTGATGACAAGCCTGATTGCAGGTGTGGCAACCGGCATTTTCGCTGCCTGGCACTTTCACCGGGTCGCGCCCATGGGCCTGTTTGCCAATCTGCTGGCAATGCCGCTTGTCAGTTTTGCGGTGATGCCATTGGCAGTGGCTGGTGTCCTGTTGATGCCTTACGGGCTGGAATGGCTGGCGCTCAAGCCGATGGGATGGGCCGTGAACGGTGTTGTCCGGATATCCGATTTCGTCAACCAGTATCCCTCGGCCGATGGTGTAGGCATGCAATCCATGGCCATGCTGCTTTTGGGTACATTCGGATTGTTGATCCTCATAGGCCTGCAAACAAAACTGCGGCTGGCGGGTATTCCCATACTGGCGTCAATTGCGGTTCTGCCCCCGACCGGCCCGCCTCCGGACATCATGGTCTCGCAAAACGGACGCTCGATTGCTGTGCGCAACAAGGCCGGCGATTTGGCCATGCTCTATCCGGGCAGGGATCAGTTCACCTCGGATATCTGGAGCCGGGCATGGCCGCCCAAGCGCAAGAAAACGCCAACGGCTGACATCGCTGCGTGCGACAAGGAACATTGCGTGGTAACGGCGAGAAAAGATGTGCGGCTCGAAATTGTTTACAATCCCGACCTTCTCGCCGAGGCCTGCAAGACAGCGGACATTCTTGTTGCGCCAAGATTGCGCTGGCTCAATTGCCGGGAGGAAAAGCCGGCTCTCGTCTTGCTGCGTGGTAATTTCGAAGCTGCCGGCATGCACGCAATCACAATCGGTGGCAATTCAAGTAAGCCGGTCTTCTCGGTTACCACCGGAATTGAGCAGGACAACCGGCCATGGAACCTTGCCAGACGTCCACCGCCTGACGAAAACGACGCCATCAGTATCGGCGGATCAGTCCTACCAGACGACCTTGAACCTTCACCCTATCCTGACTGAAAATCCGGGTTTCATAGGCCGGATTGGCCGCTTCCAGCGCAATAGAATTGCCCTTTTTGCGCAAACGCTTGAGGGTTGCCTCCTCGTCATCAACCAGCGCCACCACAATGTCGCCTGCATCCGCGCTGTTGGTCTCGCGAATGACAGCAGTGTCGCCATCGAATATTCCAGCCTCGATCATCGAGTCGCCATTGACCATCAATGCATAGTGACGGCCAAAGCCGATCATGTCCGGCGGCACTGAAACATTGTGCGTATGGTCCTGAATGGCCGAAATAGGAACACCGGCGGCGATCCGACCCATGACAGGGATCGAAATTGATACCTCGCCTTCTTCCTCGAAGCCGCGGCCGGCATTTCTTGAGGCAGGCTTGCGCGAAAGATCGCCTTCAATGACGCTGGGCGAAAAGCCGCGCGGGCGCTGTGCCGGTTCAGGTTCGCTTGACACCAAAGTGGGGCGTGAATGCTGGGGTGGCGTGAATGCCTCCGGCAGCTTGATGACTTCCAGTGCCCTTGCGCGGTTTGGCAGGCGGCGGATGAAGCCGCGCTCTTCCAGCGCCGTGATCAGCCGATGAATGCCGGATTTGGACTTGAGGCTCAGCTCTTCCTTCATCTCTTCAAAGGAGGGCGGTACCCCGTCTTCCTGAAGACGGCGATTGATCAACAACAGCAGTTCCTGCTGCTTGTGGGTGAGCATGGGTCCCCTCCAAGGTCTGCGATATCCGAGCTTGCGGAATCGTTGCGGTACGAAACACGAACAGCCCTAGCATGTTCCACTCTTGTTCGCAAGAACGAAATGGCACTCAACCCGCAATTGTCCGCATCAGTATGGCTTCGCACGGGTCGCCAGGAATTGCCGGGGGTGCGTGCGGCGGGCGCACCAGAATGGCATCCGCCTTGGCCAGCAGCGCCAGCATGGAGCTGTCCTGTGTCTCAAAGGGGGTAATTTCGAGCGTGCCGTCCGCCAATCGTCGGGCAGCAGCGCGCATGTGGTCTTCACGGTCGCCATTGGCGGGCAGGGCGCAGCCCAACACGGCTGAAATGCGGTTGCGGGTTTTGCCCTGCGCACCAGCCAGCGCCGCCACAAGCGGGCGCAGGAATACATGTGCTGCCATCAAAGAAGAAACCGGATTTCCGGCAAGGCCGAGAAAATGAACGGTTCTGCCTGCATGGCCAAGCCGGGCTGCAATCAGGGGCTTGCCCGGACGCATGGCTATTTTTGTGAAAGCAAACCTCGCGCCCAACCGTTCAAACGCGGGTTTGACGAGATCATGGTCGCCTACCGATGCGCCGCCGGTTGTCACGATGGCGTCGACGCCATTTGCCAGGGCGCCTTGAAATGCTTCGTGCAGTGAAGTCGGGTCGTCTGCAATGATGCCCAGATCAACCACTTCGCCGCCATTTTCAGCAATGATTGCCGCAATGCCGAATGTGTTGGAAGCGATGATCTGGCCTTCTTGCAGTTGACTGCCGGGAAAGCGCAGTTCGTCGCCGGTCGCCGCCAGGGCGATGCGCGGCTTGCGCCAAGCCGGAACTTTGGCATGGTTCATCGAAGCTGCCAGCGAAAGGCGCTGCGGGTCCAATTGGTCGCCAGCGTGCAGAAGTACATCGCCTTCACGAAAATCCAGACCACGAGGACGGACCGAATGTCCCTTGATCGAGGATTTGAGAACCGTGACTTGTTCGCCAACAGCCGTGGTGTTTTCCTGCATGACCACCGTGTCAGCGCCCGCCGGCACCGCGCCGCCGGTAAAAATGCGGACAGCTTCGCCTTTTCCAACCCCGCCCGAAAACGGGTGACCGGCAGCGGATACGCCGATGATTCGCAGTGTTGACGGGATGGTTTCCAGATCATCCGCCCGCAGCGCATAACCGTCCATGGCGGACGCATCAAATGGCGGCTGTGTGCGCAAAGCATGAAGATCATTTGCAAGGATGCGCCCGGCAGCACGGGCCAAAGGCAGCATTTCCATTTGCGCAGGGCATGCGCCTTCAAGGATCAATTCCAAGGCTTGGGCAGCAGGTACAAGGTCTGTGCGTTCGGCCATGTCAGCCTTCCGCTTTCCACTCGCCAGACTTGCCGCCACTTTTAGCCAGAAGCTTGATCGCAGTGACTTCCATGCCGCGATCCACCGCCTTTGCCATGTCATAAATGGTCAGGCAGGCAATCGAAGCGGCGGTCAGCGCTTCCATTTCCACACCGGTCTGGCCGCTGACCCTTGCGGTTGCAGTGACGCGCAAGCCGGGCAGGGCAGCATCGGGAGTTATGTCGATTTCCACCTTGGTGATGGTAAGGGGATGGCAAAGCGGAATGAGGTCTGAGGTTTTCTTGGCGGCCATAATGCCTGCAATGCGTGCGACGCCCAAAACGTCGCCTTTTTTGGCATTGCCCGAAAGGATCATTTCGAGCGTCCCGACCTGCATGCGCACCAGTCCCTGCGCAACTGCTTCCCGGCTGGTGTGCGCCTTGTCACCCACGTCAACCATCCGTGCTTCACCGCTTGGCGAAATGTGCGTCAGGCCCGGAGCGGATGATCCTTGCTTCATGCCGCTTTGACCGGCTTTGGCAATGGGTTGGCCAGCAAGTCCCTTGTTGCTGCGGCAACGTCATGCTGGCGCATCAGGCTTTCGCCAATCAGGAAAGTGCGGATGCCCGATTGCGCCAGATGCAAAAGGTCTGCAGGGGTGGAAAGGCCGCTTTCGCCGACGATCATTCTGCCTTGCGGAACCAGTCTCGCCAGGCGAATGCTGGTGTCGAGGCTGGTTTGAAACGTGCGCAAATTGCGGTTGTTGATGCCGATCATCGGTGACTTGAGATGGGTCAGCGCGCGCTCAAGTTCTGGCTCATCGTGCACTTCGATCAAGACATCCATGCCCAGTTTAAACGCGGCCTGCTCCAGATCTGCTGCAAGGCCATCATTCAGACACGCCATGATCAGCAGGATGCAGTCGGCACCCCAGGCGCGGGCTTCATGCACCTGGTATGCGTCGAACAGGAAGTCCTTGCGCAAGACGGGCAGGGCGCAAGCTGCGCGGGCGGCAACCAGAAATTCCGGCGCCCCCTGAAACGAAGGCTTGTCGGTCAGTACGGACAAACAGGCGGCACCGCCAAGCGCATAGGCTTTGGCAAGCGCTGGCGGATCAAAATCTTCGCGGATCAGGCCCTTGGACGGGCTGGCTTTCTTGATCTCGGCAATCAGGCCATAGCGTCCGGAGTTTTCAGCGGTCTGCAAGCTCGCGTAAAATCCACGCGGTTTGTCGTTTTGGGAAATTCTGTCAGTCAATTCTTCAAGCGAAACGGCGGATTTGGCAGCAGCGATTTCCTCGCGCTTATAGGCTTCGATCTTCTGAAGGATATCAGCCATCAGCCATTACCTTCGTTGGATACGGCGACAAGCCGTTCCAGAACCGCCAGAGCCGATCCGCGGTCGACAGACTGAGCAGCCAATTTGACCCCTTCCATCAGGTTTTGTGCCTTGTCCGCCACAATCAAAGCAGCAGCGCTGTTGAGCAAAACCATGTCGCGATAGGCTGAAGGCTGACCTCCAAGCAGGCCGCGCAAAGCGTTGGCGTTGAATTGTGCGTCCCCGCCTGCAATTTCGCTTTCAAGATGCGTCTGAAGCCCGGCATCGGCAGGCGAAATGTCGAAGGTTCGCACCTTGCCGCCGCTCAATTCGGCAACATGGGTTTCACCAGTGATAGTGATTTCATCAAAACCGCCACCATGGACGACCCATACTTTTTCCGAACCAAGTTCGCCAAGCACCTTGGCAATCGTGATCAGCCATTTTGGCGAAAACACCCCAAGCAATTGCCGCTTGACGCCGGCCGGATTGCACATCGGTCCCAGCAGGTTGAAAAGTGTGCGGGTTCCAAGCTCCATCCGCGTTTGGCCAACATGGCGCATGGCGGAATGGTGGGCGGGGGCGAACATGAAGCCGATCCCGGCTTCCTCGATACATGTGGTGATCTGGTCCGGCGAAATCTCCAGATTGACGCCCAGCGCCTTCAAGACGTCTGCGCTTCCAGAGATTGAGGAAAGTGCGCGATTGCCGTGTTTGGCGACCTTGACGCCACAGCCGGCCACAACAAAAGAGGCGGCCGTCGAAACATTGAGCGAGCCTTTTGCATCGCCGCCTGTGCCGACAATGTCCATGGCATCGGCAGGTGCATCCACGACCAGCATTCGCGCGCGCATTGCGTCTATCGCACCGGCAAATTCATCTTCTGTCTCGCCGCGCACCCGCATCGCCATCAACAGTCCGGCGATCTGCGAAGGTGTCGCTTCACCAGACATCAGCAAGCCAAAGGCATGCCCGGTTTGCTCACGCGAAAGCGCGCGGCCATCAGCCACCCAAGCGATGAACTCCTTGATGTCCTTCATGCTGGCCTCCGCCCGGTTTGCACTCAGAAAGCCAACGCTGCATCGATCGCAGCCGGATTGATGATGACTTCCTGCCGGGTCTTGAGATCGCCAACGAGGTTGGCAACAAGATCTTCGGAAATCTGGGCGTTGAGTTGCTCTACCAGGGTTGCTGGCGGCGTCTCGGTGGAACCTTCCACGATGCGCGACACCTTGATGACAATCCTGCCTGGGGCAGTTGCCGCCGGTGCAGTCTGGGCTGAACCTTGTGCCAGGGCAAAGCCTGTTCTAACCGCATCAGCAGGCAAATCAGCCGATGTGTCGGAGCGCAAAAGTTCAGCGCTCGTCAAAGGCAGCGGTGCGTCACCTGCAACAGGCGGCAATGCAGATGCCAGAACGGCGGCGAAGTCTTCACCCTTGCCGACACGGTCGCTGATATCGGACGCCAGCTTTTCGATCGCCTTCATTGTCTGCTCTTCAGTCCAGGCTGCAATTGCGGCATCGCGAACTTCATCAAGCGGCTTTTGTCTTTCCGGGGTAATTCCGGTCACTTCAAACCAAACGAAGCCCTCGGAACCTATGTTGACCGGGTCGGCTTCAACGCCCTCGTCAGTCTTGAATGCTTCGGCGAGCACATCTTTCATCGCCGGGGTTCCTTCAACCGGCTTGCCATCGGGGCCATTGCCGTTTGCATCGACCTGCTCGATGACAATTGCCTTCAAGCCGGCCTTTGCGGCTGCGTCGGGGAGCGGGTCGCCGGCGGCGCGCTCATCTTCCAGCTTGTCATGGGTATCGAACAGCGTTTCATTGGCTTTCTTGGTGGCAAGCGACTTGCGAACGTCGGCTTCGACCTCGGAAAGCGGCTTCTCCGATTGCGGGATGATCTCCGCAACGTTGAGAATGACCGGCCCGAAAAGACCTTCAACAATCGCGCCGGGCTTGTTCAGTTCCTGGGCAAATGCGGCATCGGCAACGATCTTGTCGGGGATCTGGTCCTTGCGCAGCATGCCAAGATCAGCGTCAACAACAGTTCGGCCAAGCTCGGCCAAAAGTGCTTCAACGCTCATTCCGCCAGCCAGTTTTTCGGCGCCAGCTTTCGCTGCGGCCTGATCAGGAAAGGCAATTTGCTGGATGCGCCGTTGTTCGGGCTGGGTGAATCCGGATTTCAGCGCTTCGTATTCGGCAGCCACTTCTTCCGCGGTCAGTTCGTCAGGTTTGGCGATGTCTTCTGCCACAAGGCGAACAACCAGAAGCTTGCGAAACTCGGGGGCAACGAAGCTTGCCTTGTTTTCATCGAACCATTTGGCAAGTTCGGCATCTGCAGGGGCAGCAACAGGGGGAACCGAAGCGCGGTCGATGATTGCATAATCAAACACACGCTTTTCCGTCTGGTACTGCGAAAATGCCGAATAGAAAGCGTCCGGCGCAGAAATTCCCTGCGACAGCCCGGAAACAAGCTGGTTGCGCAAGGCCACCGATTGCTGGTTGCGTACATAGGCGTCGTCGCTCATCCCGATCTGGCGCAACACGGCCTTCAATCGTTCACTGGAGAAATTGCCAAAGCCATCCTTGAACGTTGGGTCCTCGGCGATTGCCTTGACGAGGCGTTCATCGGAAATTCCAAGGCCCATGGTCTTGGCGCTTTCATCCAGAACAGCACCGGCAACGAGTTGGTCGGTGACTGTTTGCTGGATGCCGAAGATTTTTGCCTGTTCCAGCGTCAGGCGCTGGTTCAGCTGCTGTTCGATCGCGCTCACCCGGGTCTGGTAGGCAAGGCGATAATCCAGTGCGCTCACTCTTGTGTCGCCGATGCGAATTGCTTCAGCGCTGGTGCCGCCGAGCAGGGCGCCAGAGGCACCCCAGACAACGAAGCTGACAACGAGTAGACCCAGAAAAATCTTGGCGGCGATCGAATTGGTCGCCTGTCGCATGGATTCGAGCATTGCAATTCCCTGATTTGATCCGTCGGTCGGTATAGCTTTCCGTCTGTCGCTTGCCAACCGCTAACAGCACTCAGGCCGATGCCAACGCCAGCAAGTCATTTTGTACCATTTGGCAAAAGCTGCAATCATGGTAGCAGGCTGGGGCATGTTTTTCGACTGCTGGTCTGGAGGGGTAAATGACGCCGGGAATCAAACCGCTGATCGCGGGCAACTGGAAGATGAACGGGCTTGGTACCCAGCTAGGCGAACTTGAAAAGCTTTGCGCAGCGCACGACACTGCCAGCCAAATGCGGCTCGACATGCTGGTTTGTGTGCCGTTCACGCTCTTGCATCAGGCTGGTGGGCTCACCAAAACAACCGGCGTTTCCATCGGTGCGCAGGATTGCCACGTCAAGGTTTCGGGCGCACACACGGGCGATATTTCGGCAGAAATGATCGCCGATTGCGGTGCCAATGCGGTGATTGTCGGTCATTCCGAACGGCGGACCGACCACGGCGAGAGCTCAACGCTGGTGCGCCAGAAGGCCGAGGCAGCACTTCGGGCCGGCCTTTTGCCGGTCATTTGCATTGGCGAAACTGCGCAAGAACGTCAATCCGGCAAGACGCTGGATGTTCTCAAAGACCAGCTTTCAAATTCACTTCCGGAAAATCCTGATTTTGTCATTGCTTATGAACCTGTCTGGGCCATCGGCACCGGGCTAACCCCGACCCTTGCCGATGTGGAGGAAGCCCACGGGTTCATCCGCAAGTTCGTCGCAGACAAATATGGGGCAAAAGGCTCCATGATGCGGCTTTTGTACGGTGGTTCAGTCAAACCTTCCAATGCGGCAGACCTGATGGCTGTTGCCAATGTGGACGGCGCGCTGGTGGGCGGAGCCAGCCTGAAGGCCGATGATTTCCTCGGCATTTGCGCAGGCATCTCTTGAAGATGCAGCGTTGAGGCTTTATTTTCGAGTCAAGGCTGTGCTAGAGCGCAGCAATAAATGCGAAAGCCATGAAGAGCTTGTCGCAAACCGGAAAGTTCCATGGAAACGGTTTTGATTGTTGTCCACCTGATGGTGGTTGTTGCGCTGGTAGGCGTGGTTCTGCTTCAGCGTTCCGAAGGCGGCGCTCTTGGCATGGGTGGTGGCGGCAGTGGCGGTGGGTTCATGTCGGCGCGTGGCGCGGCAAATGCACTGACGCGCACGACCGCCATTCTTGCAGCGGCGTTTTTCATCACTTCTATCTCGCTTGGTGTGCTGGCAAAGATTTCGACCGGCCCGGGCGATCTGATTGACCAGATCCAGACCCAGCCGGGGACATCTGGCGGCGTACTTGACCAGTTGGGCGGCGCACCGCAGGCACCAGCAGGCGGGCAGTCGGTGCCAGCAGTTGATCCGGCAGCTCCGGTGGTTCCTGCCGCACCGCAGGTTCCTTCCGGCCAGTAGTTGCTGCATCGGTTTCATCGACGCCCGGCTGCAAGGCCGGGCGTTTTTTATTGAGGTGCCGCTTGCCTGGGCAAGCCTTCCTTGTGGGCAAAACCGGGCGAAGGCATTTTGCCTTTGCGAATCGGGCGAAAAGGGTTAGGGGTCAACTCCCATGGCGCGATATGTTTTCATCACCGGCGGCGTGGTCTCATCCCTTGGCAAAGGCATTGCAGCGGCAGCTTTGGCAGCCCTTCTGCAGGCTCGCGGCTATCGTGTGCGGCTAAGGAAACTTGACCCGTATCTCAATGTTGATCCGGGGACCATGAGCCCTTACCAGCATGGAGAAGTTTTCGTGACCGATGATGGCGCGGAAACCGATCTTGACCTTGGGCACTACGAGCGCTTCACCGGGCGATCTGCCAACAAGCAGGATAACATCACCACCGGGCGCATCTACAAGAACATTATCGAGAAAGAACGACGTGGCGATTATCTTGGCGCTACCGTGCAGGTCATTCCGCATGTTACCAATGAAATCAAGGACTTCATCGTTTCAGAAAACGATGATTATGATTTCGTCCTGTGCGAAATCGGCGGTACGGTCGGCGACATTGAAGCGATGCCGTTTCTGGAAGCCATCCGCCAGCTTGGCAATGATTTGCCGCGAAACAACGCCGTTTACATCCATCTGACATTGATGCCGTATATTCCGGCAGCGGGCGAATTGAAAACCACACCGCCCCAGCACTCGGTCAAGGAACTGCGTTCCATCGGGATTGCGCCGGACATTTTGCTGGTTCGCGCAGACCGGCCAATTCCAGTTGAAGAACGCCGCAAACTCTCGCTGTTTTGCAACGTGCGGGCATCGGCGGTCATCCAGGCGCTAGACGTTGGGCATATCTACGACGTGCCGCTCGCCTATCACGAAGAAGGTCTCGACAATGAAGTCTTGGCAGCCTTCGGGATCGACCCAGCGCCCAAGCCACGCATGGAGCGGTGGGCAGACATTGCCGACCGCATCCACAACCCGGAAGGCGAAGTGACAATTGCCGTTGTCGGCAAGTACACCGGCCTCAAGGATGCCTACAAATCACTGATTGAAGCGCTGCACCATGGCGGCATGGCGAACCGGGTCAGCGTCAATCTTGAATGGATCGAGTCTGAAATCTTTGAAAAGGAAGATCCAACACCGTGGCTTGAAAAGGTGCATGGGATTCTCGTACCCGGCGGGTTTGGCGAGCGGGGAGCTGAAGGCAAGATCGAGGCTGCCGGATTTGCCCGCCAAAAGAAGATCCCATATTTCGGGATCTGTTTCGGCATGCAGATGGCCTGCATCGAAGCGGCGCGGTCGCTGGCCGGCATTGCTGATGCCACTTCAACAGAGTTCGGCCACCCCGGCACGCCTGTGGTTGGCCTTATGACCGAATGGCTCAAAGGCAACATGCTCGAGAAACGCAAGGCTTCCGGCGACCTTGGCGGAACGATGCGTCTGGGGTCTTATCGGGCGGTCCTGGAACAGGGTTCACGCATTGCCGGCATCTATGGCACGACGGAAATAAACGAACGCCACAGGCACCGCTACGAGGTCAACATCGACTTCAGGGAAAAGCTGCAGGCGTGCGGCCTTGAGTTCGCCGGCATGTCGCCAGATGGCGTTTTGCCTGAGACGATCGAATACGCAGACCATCCCTGGTTTATCGGGGTGCAATACCATCCCGAACTCAAATCGCGGCCATTTGAGCCGCATCCATTGTTTGCAAGCTTCATTGCGGCTGCGCTGGAACAAAGCCGGATGGTGTAAGTCGGAAATTTGCCTAACGATTTAGCAGGCATGTTTGCGGGTTTGATGTTCCAAAATCAGACAAAAAAGCCCATATGAAAGTTCCAGCTGCGGTTTCGTTTCCGCAAAGCAAAAGGCTTCCGCCCCAATGGCCGTTTTGCGTACGGTAATTTTTGCCTTCCTTTTCCTGCTTGCCTTGCCGGCAAATGCGGCTCCGCATCTGCTTGTCGACATGCGTTCAGGCAAGGTAATTTCCCGTCAGCAGGAATTTGACCGCTGGTATCCAGCGTCACTAACCAAGTTGATGACGGTCTACACGGTTTTCCACGCCATAAAGGGTGGAAAACTGACATTGCTTTCGCCGGTACGGGTATCTGCCAATGCGCTGTCCAACCCGCCAAGCAAGATCGGGTTCCCCGAGGGCTCCATCCTCAACATCGACACGGCGCTAAAAATATTGATGGTGAAGTCGGCAAACGACATTGCCACTGCACTGGCCGAATCTGTTGCCGGCAGCGAGCCAGCCTTCGTTGCCATGATGAACGCACATGCATCCCGGCTTGGCATGCGCGACAGCAATTTTGTCAATCCGCACGGTTTGCATGACCCTAGGCAATATACCAGTGCCCGCGACCTTGCGGTTTTGGCGATCGCCATCCGCAAGGAATTTGCGCCTTATGACGGTTATTTCCGCATTCCCGCGGTTCAGGTTGGCAACAAGCTGCTGCGCAACCACAATCCGCTTTTGCAGCGGTTCGACGGTACAACAGGCATGAAAACAGGATTTGTCTGTGCTTCAGGCCTCAACATCGTCGCCACCGTCAAACGCCAGGGCCGGGAGATTGTGGCCGTTGTGCTGGGTGGCCCTACTGGCCGTGAGCGCAATGTACGCGCAGCCAAACTGCTGACCGAAGCATTTGCCAAAAATTCTATGTTCGCCTCCGCCAAGCTGGACAGTATGCGGCCGTCAGGACCGGTAAACCGGTTTGCCACCGACATGCGCGAGGAAGTTTGCTCCAAAAAGGCAAAAGTCACTGAGTCAGGCGAGGATGAGCCCGTGAGCAAGCCGCTGGTTGCCGGGTTGTTTGCCGCGAACACCAAGACGGAACCCACGCTGGAAGAGCTGGAAGCAATCTATCTCAAGCCAAAGGGCAGCGACACACGGTCGATTTCGGTGGCGCTGGGCAATGCTACCGGTCCGGACCCCTTCGGATTGGTGGCTCCAACAGCACCGGCAACTGAAACAGCCTTTGCCGCACCCTCCGGGGCTTCGACGCTATGGCCGATCATTCCAGGCACGAACAATTTGAGAGTTCCCGTACCGCAGCCGCGTCCAAAACGCTGAAGCTTCACAGGGTTGCAAAGGTCGGCAGGTTGGGGCAAACCGCAACCATGAAAAAGCCAACCAAAATTACGTCCGGTTCTGCGAGCGTGAATGTGCCTCGCCGGCTTGACCATGTGGTCTTGCCTGTTTGCGATCTGGAAACTGCCAGAGCCCGGCTTTCACGGCTTGGGTTTACCGTGGCTCCGGATGCGCGCCACCCGTTCGGAACGGAAAATGCCTGCGTTTTCCTTGGCGATGGAACCTATCTGGAGCCTTTGGCCATTGCTCAACGCGAAACTTGCGAGGCTGCTGCGCAAAAGGGCAATGTGTTTGTTGCCCGCGACCAGGCTTTCCGGTTCAGGAACGGTGCAGACGGATTCTCGGCACTGGCCTTTGCAACGCAGGATGCCGCCGCCGATCATGCAGGTTTTGTGGAAACCGGATTTTCTGCCGGCAGGCCTTTGTCGTTTTCGCGGGTTTTTGACGATGGCAAGGGAAGCAAGTCCAAAGCTGCCTTCAAGCTGGCGTTTGCTGGCGATCTTCGCTCACCCGACAGCTTCATGTTTACCTGTCAGCGGATGGGTGAAACCCCTGACCGAAGCCGTTTGCAGAAGCATCCAAATGGGGTAACCGGCCTTGCAAGCGTGGTTCTTTGCGAAACCAACCCATCGGATTTCCAATATTTTCTGCAGGAAGTTTCAAACCAGCGTGAAACGGGTTCGGATTCCTTTGGCATCAACCTTCAAACCGGCCCAGTGAAGATCTCGGTCTACAATGAAGACGGGATGCGCAGCTGGTTTGGGCTGGAACCTTCGACCAAAGAGCGGGGCCTGCGCATTGCCGGGTTGGTTTTCAAGGTGCGGAAACTGGACAAGATCCGGCAGGTTTTTGATGGGAGCGCTGTGTCGCATCGCGCTTTGCACAACCGGTTGATCGTTGACCGGGCACAGGGGCAGGGCGCATTTTTTGCATTCGAGGAAAGCAAATGACCAAAGCCAATGCGACCGTCACGGTTGGAAACGCCAAATTCTCCAACACTGGCCCGCTGACGCTGATTGCTGGCCCATGCCAGCTGGAAAGCAGGCAGCATGCGTTCGACATGGCGGGCGCGTTGAAAGAACTCACCGACCAGCTGGGCATCGGTTTTGTCTACAAGACAAGCTACGACAAGGCCAACCGTACCAGCCTTGGAGCCACGCGCGGCTCCGGGCTTGAAGGTGCGATCCCGGTGTTTGACGATCTGCGGGCGCAGTTGGGCGTCTCGATCCTCACCGACATCCACAACGAGGAACAGTGCGCGCTGGTGGCGCCACATGTCGATATTCTGCAGATACCGGCGTTCTTGTGCCGCCAGACGGATTTGCTGGTGGCAGCGGCCAATACCGGCGCAATCATCAATGTGAAAAAAGGCCAGTTTCTGGCCCCCTGGGATATGAAAAATGTTGTTTCCAAGATCACTGACAGCGGGAATTCGAATGTGCTCGTGACCGAGCGCGGGGCAAGTTTTGGTTACAACACGCTGGTTTCTGACATGCGGGCATTGCCAATCATGGCGCGCGAAACCGGCGCGCCGGTAATTTTTGATGCAACCCATTCGGTGCAAAGCCCGGGCGGACAGGGCGGATCATCGGGCGGTGACAGGACAATGGTGCCCTATTTGTCCCGCGCTGCCGTGGCAACCGGCGTTGCGGGCGTGTTCATCGAAACCCATGATGACCCGGAAAACACGAAATCGTCTGACGGCCCGAACATGATGCGCCTGTCGGACATGCGCGGGTTGCTAGAGCAGCTCATGGAAATCGACGCGATCGTCAAACGGGCCTGAAACGTCAAAGCGGCCGAATTCAGCCCTTCTTTTCGCGGTCTGCAAAACGGACAAAACCAGCCACCGGTTTGGTGCCGACAAGTTCGGACATCCGCTCATTGTAGCGCAATTCAAGGCAAACCGGGTCTGCACCGCATTCGTTGCGGCGGCTGATCCAGGCTTGCTGTTCTCTTGAAAAAGACTGCCTTGCCGGTTTGGTCGAGGATTTGGTGAGGCGTTGCGCGGCCATTGCGGCAAGTTTCTCGTCCATGACCAAAAGGTCTTCCGAATTGCACACAGCCATTTCAGAAGGCAGATTCGCGCCTGAACAGGAAAATGACTGGGCTTTTGCCGTACCGGCCGAAAGCAGGGTTGCTGCGCTCAGCGCTATTGCGGCTGCAATGGCCATCAGGCGGGGCAAAGCTATGGTCATTGACGGGCTCCTTGGTTTGATCCCGTCGTTAATGATTGGTAAATTTGGGTCTGGAGCGTTCAAAAGATGGCCATTTGCAGGAAATGCGGTGGCAACAAATTGAAACCGTCACGTTTGCGGTTTATGAGCGGGCGGAGCATTTGCAGCCTGCCATTGGAACGGAGATCCCTTCATGACCGCAATTATCGACATTACCGCTCGCGAAATTCTTGATTCGCGTGGCAATCCGACCGTCGAAGTTGACGTGATCCTTGAAGACGGCTCGATGGGGCGCGCCGCGGTTCCTTCGGGTGCCTCGACTGGCGCGCATGAGGCAGTCGAACTGCGCGACGGCGGCTCGCGGTATCATGGCAAGGGTGTTCAGAAGGCCTGCGCCTTCGTCAATGGCGAAATCCTTGAAGCTGTTGGGGGCATGGACGCCGAACACCAGATGGCCATCGATAGCGCGTTGATCGAGCTCGACGGAACACCAAACAAAAGCAGGCTTGGTGCCAATGCCATTTTGGGAGTTTCGCTGGCCGTGGCCAAGGCGGCGGCAGAAGCCTGCGCAATGCCGCTCTATCGCTATGTTGGCGGTTCTTCCGCCCACGTGCTGCCAGTGCCGATGATGAACATCATCAATGGCGGCGCACATGCCGACAACCCGATTGATTTTCAGGAGTTCATGATTTTGCCGGTGGGCGCGACTTCGCTTGGCGAAGCGGTGCGCTGGGGGTCGGAAACATTCCATGTCCTGAAGAGGGAACTCAAGCAGGCCGGACATAATACCGGTGTTGGCGATGAGGGCGGTTTTGCACCAAACCTCTTGAGTGCCACGGCAGCTTTGGACTTCATCATGGGAGCCATTGAAAAGGCGGGTTTCAAGCCCGGGTCCGAAATGGCAATCGGCCTCGACTGCGCGGCTACCGAGTTCTTCAAAGGCGGCAATTATGTCTATGAGGGCGAAGGCCGCACCTTCGACAGCGCCGGCCAAGCTGATTTTCTTGCCAGCCTTGCCGCCAATTACCCGATCCTGTCGATTGAAGACGGAATGTCGGAAGACGACTGGGAAGGCTGGAAAATCCTTACCGACAAGATTGGCAAGACCTGCCAGCTGGTCGGCGATGACCTGTTTGTCACCAATTCGAGCCGCCTGCGCGATGGCATCAAGATGGGGGTTGCCAATTCGATCCTCGTCAAGGTGAACCAGATCGGAACCTTGACCGAAACGCTGGATGCGGTCGATACCGCCCACCGTGCCGCCTACACCGCAGTCATGTCGCACCGCTCGGGCGAAACCGAGGACTCAACGATTGCCGATCTGGCGGTCGCCACCAATTGCGGTCAGATCAAGACCGGCTCGCTAGCTCGCTCAGACCGGCTTGCAAAATACAATCAGCTGATCCGCATCGAAGAAGAACTGGGGCCGGTTGCGCGCTATGCCGGCAAGAGCGCCTTTCGCCACGCTATGTAGATGAAACCACAAGAACGGATCGTTCGGGATGCATTCCGGTCGCAGGCCAGATCCTGCACCGAACTCGGATCGCCTTTCATGGCGCGGATTTGCACCTTGTTGGCAGAGCGGCTTGAAAGCAGCGATCCTGTGGGCCAAACGGTACTGAACTGGCCGGGCGAACCAACATCGAAAACGGATGCGCTTGCCCTGAGGCTAGCCGGCGCGCTGCATTCGCTGGTTATCGGCGGGAGCGACAGTGTGCTGGCGGCGGCCTATCCGCCCAACAACGTGGGCGACGACGACTTGTGGTCAGCAGTCTCCCATGCACTGAAGCTGCATTCCGATCACGTGCTCAACATGCTGGACAGTCCGCCGCAAACCAATGAGGTGCGGCGCTCCTCCGCCCTGATGTGCGGATTGTTGCAAGTGGCAAGGCAGTTCGGCATGCCAATTGAATTGCTGGAACTTGGTTCAAGCGCTGGCCTCAACTTGTTTGCCGACCATTACCGGCACAGTCTCGGTACTCACGTGGCGGGTGATTTGACGAGTAACGTAAGCCTTTCGCCGCAATGGCGGGGTGCGGAAGCCGTTCTGGCGCCGGTGGAGATCGTTTCGCGGGCGGGATGCGACCTGCTTCCAGTCAGCCTCGGCGATGCGGCCAATCTTCAGCGGCTGCAGGCCTATGTCTGGCCGGACCAGACCGACCGGGTCGAACGGCTGCAACACGCCTGGAATATCGCCTCAAAAGTGCGCGGGTTTGCCGGTGTCGACAAGGCAGATGCAGCGGAGTGGCTGGAGGCCAGACTGCGCACGCCGCACGAGGGCGTGGCTAGGGTGATTTTTCACACCATTGCCTGGCAGTATTTCCCGGCCGATGTTCGGCAACGCTGCCTGTCGGCGATCGAGGCTGCCGGGGCTAGCGCCAGCCTGCGCGCGCCGGTGGCCCATTTTTCGATGGAAGCCGATGGCGGGGTCGGTGCAGCCATGACACTGACGACCTGGCCTGAGGGAAATAGCCGGATGATTGGAAGGGTGGACTTCCATGGCCGCTGGATTGAACTTTTCGATTAGAGGTTTCGCATTTTTGTAAACCTCGCCTTAAGCATGGCTGGGGCAATCTGTACGTGCGCCTTTTTTAGTACCGTGTAGAGGCTTTCCAATTTGTCGACCCGTCAGATCCAAAACAATCATGTTGGCCGTTTTGCAATCCCGGTCATCTCGCTCATCCTGGTCGCGTATTTTGCCTACCATGCGTGGTCGGGGCGTTACGGCATCGAGAGCATGCGCCGGCTGGATGATGAGGCAGTGCAACTGCAATTTGAGTTGGCAGCGATAAAATCACGGCGCCAGTCTCTCGAGTCCCGCGTGATGCTGATGCGCGACGGATCCATCGAGCGTGACATGCTCGATGAGCAGGCGCGGAACATGCTGAATTACAGCAAGCCGGACGAGCTTACGCTGCTGCGGCAATAGCCAGATTTCAAGATATTAACTGAATTCCAGTTAATTGTGGCTGTCCGGCCGTGTCCGGGTTGCAGCAAGTATCGCCTGCCATGTTGAAATTGCAATTGTAAATCATCCGACATGCAATAGGTTGGTGTCAGCCCGAGGGTTGGAGATCGCGGGCAAGGGGAGGGCTGTGGCACGGATTGTGTGGCAGGTCTTTCCAGGAAAATGTACCGGGGAGAGGTCGCATGGCTGCAAAGCCAAAGAAAAATTCATCCGAAAACTCGCATCCCAAACTGCCAACAGCGGTTGCTGCGCCCGCGCCTGCCAAATTCGGCAAGGAAGAAGAGCTTCACGCTTATCGGGAGATGCTGGCAATCCGAAGGTTTGAGGAAAAGGCCGGCCAGCTCTACGGCATGGGCTTCATTGGCGGTTTCTGCCACCTCTACATCGGCCAGGAAGCGGTTGTGGTCGGCATGCAGATGGTGATGAAGGAAGGCGATCAGGTCATCACCGGCTATCGCGACCATGGCCACATGCTTTCGGTCGGGATGAACCCTGACGGGGTGATGGCGGAACTTACCGGCAGGCGCGGCGGATATTCGCGCGGCAAGGGCGGTTCAATGCACATGTTCTCGAAGGAAAAGAACTTCTATGGCGGCCACGGCATTGTCGGGGCACAGGTTTCGCTTGGCACTGGCCTGGCATTTGCAAACCATTACCGTGGCAATGACAATGTTTCGATGGCTTATTTCGGCGATGGCGCAGCCAACCAGGGCCAGGTTTATGAAAGTTTCAACATGGCCGAGCTTTGGAAGCTGCCGGTCATCTACGTGATTGAAAACAACCGTTACGCAATGGGCACTTCTGTCTCTCGCGCCTCTGCGCAGACCGATTTTTCACAGCGCGGGGCTTCGTTCAACATTCCAGGCATGCAGGTCGACGGCATGGACGTTCGCGCGGTCAAGTCTGCGGGCGAATATGCAATGAAATGGTGCCGTTCGGGCAAGGGCCCGTTCCTGCTGGAAATGCAGACCTATCGCTATCGTGGGCACTCTATGTCTGATCCGGCGAAGTACCGCACGAAGGAAGAAGTCCAGAAGATGAAGGCCGAGCAGGACCCGATCGAACAGGTCAAGGAACGGCTGATCGAGCAGGGCATGGCAAGCGAGGATGATCTGAAGGCAATCGACAAGGAAATCCGCGACATCGTGGGCAAGGCAGCCGATTTCGCCCAGAACGATCCAGAGCCGGATGTTTCCGAACTCTACACTGACATTTTGCTCTGAAACCGGGGAGGAACGCAGAAATGGCGACAGAAATCCTGATGCCCGCACTTTCCCCGACCATGGAAGAGGGCAACCTCTCCAAATGGCTGGTAAAAGAAGGCGATACCGTAAAGTCCGGCGATGTGATCGCTGAAATCGAGACCGACAAGGCGACCATGGAAGTGGAAGCCGTTGATGAAGGCGTGATTGGCAAAATCCTGATTGCCGCCGGCACCGAAGGCGTCAAGGTCAATACAGCGATTGCCGTTCTGCTTGGCGAAGGCGAGAAAGCCGGCTCCATGCCGGCTGTCGCAGCACCAGCTCCGGCAGAAGTCGCCAAGCCCGAGCCAAATGTTGCAGCCAAGCCGATTGCTGCCCAGCCGGTTACGGCCAGCATGGCGGCTGATCCGGCAATTCCGGCGGGCACGGAAATGGTCTCGACTACGGTGCGCGAGGCACTTCGTGACGCCATGGCCGAAGAAATGCGGCGTGACGGCAATGTTTTTGTGATGGGCGAAGAAGTTGCGGAATACCAGGGTGCCTACAAGATTACCCAGGGTCTTTTGCAGGAATTTGGACCCAAGCGGGTTATTGACACGCCCATCACTGAGCATGGTTTTGCTGGTATCGGCGTTGGAGCGGCAATGGCTGGCCTTCGCCCTATCGTCGAATTCATGACGTTCAATTTCTCGATGCAGGCCATCGACCAGGTCATCAATTCGGCGGCCAAGACGCTTTACATGTCCGGCGGCCAGATGGGAGCACCCATCGTGTTTCGTGGTCCCAATGGTGCTGCAGCGCGGGTCGGCGCACAGCATTCGCAATGCTATGCTGCCTGGTACAGCCATATTCCAGGCCTCAAGGTGGTGATGCCTTACACGGCGGCAGATGCGAAGGGCTTGCTCAAGGCTGCAATCCGCGATCCAAACCCGGTTGTGTTCCTGGAGAACGAGATTTTGTACGGCCAGTCTTTTGACGTGCCAAAGCTTGACGACTTTGTTTTGCCGATTGGCAAAGCGCGGTTGCACCGGGCAGGCAAGGACGTGACCATTGTGTCGTTCGGCATTGGCATGACCTATGTCGTGAAGGCAGTTGCCGAACTTGAAGCCCTGGGCATTGATCCGGAAGTCATCGATCTTCGAACCTTGCGGCCGCTCGACATTGAAAGCGTGCTGGCATCGGTGCGCAAGACTGGGCGGCTTGTTACGGTAGAGGAAGGGTTCCCGCAGAACAGCATTGGCGAGCACATCGCATCGCAAGTCATGCAAAAGGCATTCGACTATCTGGATGCACCGGTGATCACCATTGCAGGCAAGGATGTGCCGATGCCTTATGCGGCAAACCTTGAAAAACTGGCATTGCCCACGGTGGGCGAAGTGGTGGAAGCGGTCAAAGCCGTCACTTACAGGAATTGATGCCATGTCAGCGGAGCGCCTTGATCTCAAGACGGCTCGGTATGACAAATTGGCCCGTTCGGTGTTGATCGACGGGCGGGGTCTCACTCTTGAGGTCTCGCTGGAGGCGCTTGAGGCATTGGCAAAAAAGCCGCTGTCACCGCACGATGCGGTCAACAGAGCCTTGTCCGAAGCCAAGCGGCTGACAATGCTTATGAAACGCCTGCCGCCGGATGATGGCAAAGTCTTTGTATCCGCTTCAATGATGATGAATGACGGCCTCTACGGAAGTGAAATTGAGGCAGAGCGATGAAGCTGACACGAATTGGCGACTGGAGTTCGAGCGACCAGGTGAGCTGCCCGCCGTTCGGCGCAATTTCCATATGCCTTGCTGGCCTGCGGCCGCTCGATCCACCGCTTGGCCTGAACGAAGATCCAACGCAATACGTTGCCGGAGACCGATAAAATGCCGATCAACATAACCATGCCTGCATTGTCACCAACCATGGAAGAGGGAAACCTTTCCAAATGGCTGGTCAAGGAAGGCGACAAGGTTTCTTCGGGTGACGTGATCGCCGAGATCGAAACCGACAAGGCGACGATGGAAGTCGAAGCTGTCGACGAAGGCATTGTTGCAAAAATACTTGTCGCGGCGGGAACCGAGGGCGTCAAGGTCAACACGGTGATTGCCGTGCTCGCAGGCGAGGGCGAAAGCACAGCGGATGCCGCCAAGAGCGGAGGCGCGGAGGCGCGGCCTGCTGCCAGCGCCCAGCCAGTTGCCAGCGCAATGCCTGCTGGCGAGCAACCCACGCCGGCTCAGGCAAAAGCTGCTCCCGGCGGAGACAGTGTCAATAACGGTTTCAAAGCCGATGGCGAGCGGGTATTTTCATCGCCCCTGGCGCGACGGATTGCCAAGGAGGCAGGCATTGATCTTGCGCGGGTCGAAGGCAGCGGTCCGCATGGCCGCGTGGTCAAGGCTGATGTGGAAGCGGCAATCAAGGGCGGAACCGGGAAAGCTGCGCCAGCGGCAGCTACCGGCGCTGCGGCGAGCAGCGCTGCCAAGCCGCAACCCATGAGCGATGATGCCGTGTTGAAGCTTTTCGAAGCTGGCAGCTATGAACTCAAGCCGCATGACAACATGCGCAAGATCATTGCCCGCCGCCTGATCGAGGCAAAAACCACGATCCCGCATTTTTATCTGACGCTTGATTGCGAACTCGACGCGCTGCTGGCCTGGCGTGCGCAGATCAATGAAGCGGCGCCCGTCAAAAAAACCGACAAGGGCGACCTTCCATCCTACAAGCTCTCGGTCAATGACATGATCATCAAGGCAATGGCGATGGCGTTGCAGGCGGTGCCCGAAGCCAATGCCTCATGGACCGACGCCAACA
Organism: Salaquimonas sp.; assembly: GCA_041739465.1. Classification (GTDB taxonomy): domain Bacteria; phylum Pseudomonadota; class Alphaproteobacteria; order Rhizobiales; family Rhizobiaceae; genus BOKV01. The sequence goes on along the minus strand of JBGSNX010000076.1, from coordinate 1,998 downwards.
TGGTGATGCACAAGCACTCCGATGTCGGTGTTGCCGTGTCCATCCCCGGCGGGTTGATCACCCCGATCATCCGCAAGGCTGAATTGAAGTCCCTGTCGGTGATTTCCAACGAGATGAAAGACCTTGCCAAGCGGGCACGTGAGCGCAAGCTCAAGCCCGAGGAATTCCAGGGCGGCACCACTGCCGTTTCAAATCTTGGCATGTTCGGAATCAAGGATTTCTCCGCGGTGATCAACCCGCCGCACGCGACCATCCTTGCGGTGGGTGCAGGCGAGCAACGCGCGATCGTCAAGGATGGCGCGGTGAAAATCGCCACGGTGATGAGCGTTACGCTTTCAACAGATCACCGGGCCGTGGATGGTGCTTTGGGCGCCGAATTGTTGGGCGCTTTCCGCAAGTACATCGAAAGCCCGATGGGCATGCTGGTGTAGCATCCTGATGAAAACCATCCTTTGCTATGGCGATTCACTGACCTGGGGTTCGGACGCGCAGACCGGTGGCAGGCATGCGCGACAGGACCGCTGGCCGAATGTGTTGGCCAACGGTCTTGGCAAGGGTGTTGAAATCATCGCAGACGGCCTGCGCGGGCGCACCACCGGGTATAACGAACATCTGGCCGATTGCGACCGCAACGGCGTTCGGATTTTGCCAACGGTTCTCTACACGCATGCGCCGCTGGACCTTGTGATCATCATGCTTGGTTCAAACGACATGAAGCCGCACATTGCGGGCACCGCGATTGCCGCGATGCAAGGCATGCGCCGGCTTGTCGAACTTGTGCGCATCAATGCCATGCGCGATGGCTCGAGCGAGGCTCCGGATGTGCTCATCGTTTCACCGCCGCCGCTGTGCGACACTGCGAACACTGAGTTTTCTGCCATGTTTGCTGGAGGCGTAGCGCAATCGCAGATGCTGGCGTCGTTCTATGCCGATCTGGCTGACGAGCAGGGATGCGATTTTTTCGATGCCGGCAGCGTTTCAAAGACCTCGCCAATCGACGGGGTTCACCTTGATGCTGAAAACACGCGGGCAATTGGACGTGCCCTGACGCCCATCGTCAAACTGATGCTGGGTCTATGATGGGACGACAGTATATACATCGGCAAGCTTGCCGAAATTGGTCAGCATGATGGCAATGACGATCGCACCGACCAGACTTACAAATGCGCGGATCAACCTGAGGCGCAGCAGCGAGGTGAATGCCCGCAAGACGCTCAATGCGATGATGAGTACGCCCGGGACGCCAATGTACCACGGGAGGTTAGCAATGGCAGCTGGATCGATGATCTGGAAGAGGGCCTCTACGAGCAGGGTGAGCGATTCCATCATGCATCCTCGTTTTCTACAAACTCGTCAACGGCGCAACAGCGCGCATCATGTGCCGCAAAGCTTGATGCTGATCAAGGAGTGCGGACGCATTACCTGCGAACTTGGGCAATCTATCAACGAGGAGAGACGCGCCCATGTCCGATACCCCGCACGAGCTTCACGAAGAATTTCCGGAACATTCAACCCGCATCACCGAACTGAAAACGGGCAATGCGCATTTCCGGCAATTGAGCGAACACTACCATACGCTCAATCGTACCATTCATCGCGGCGAGACCAATGTCGAGCCGATGGACGATTTTCACCTGGAGGATCTGCGCAAGCAGCGCCTCAATCTGAAAGACCAACTTTTCGGGATGCTGCGGGGCTGAAATCAATCCGCCCTGCAAATTCCCCAAGCCGGAGTGAATTTCATGGCGGACTATGACGTCATCATCATCGGATCGGGTCCGGGCGGGTATGTCACTGCCATCCGCTCGGCACAGCTTGGCCTGAAGACCGCAATTGTCGAACGTGAACACCTTGGCGGCATCTGCCTCAATTGGGGGTGTATTCCAACGAAGGCACTTTTGCGTTCGGCCGAGATCAAGCATTATGGCGACCACCTCAAGAATTATGGCCTGACACTCGAAGGCAAGATCACTGCCGATGTCAAAGCGGTTGTAGATC
>JBGSNX010000055.1:0-1585 GCA_041739465.1 Salaquimonas sp. | reverse complement strand
CATCTTTTGCGGACCGGATTACCATTTCAACCTGACCCGTCCGGGCATTGCCCTTTATGGCGGCGCGCCGGTCAGCGGCACGGCAAACCCGATGCAATCCGTCGCCTGTTTCGAAGCGAAAATCCTGCAAATCCGAAATGCCCGCAAAGGCGGAAGCGTCGGTTACAGCGCCACGCAGATTCTCACCCGCGACAGCCGCATAGCCATCGTCGGCGCAGGCTATGCCGACGGCATTTTGCGCGGCGCATCGCACAAGGCGGGCGGCGGTGGCTTCGGCTATTTGGCTGGGCAGCGCGTGCCGATCCTTGGCCGTGTCTCGATGGACCTTACTGCGTTTGATGTCACCGATGTTCCGCAGCAGGCGTTAGACGATGCCGCGTGGGTCGAGTTTTTTGGCCATAACATTGCACTCGATGAATTCGCCCAAGCTGCAGGCACGATCAGCTACGAAGTGCTGACCGGCATCGGTCGACGGGCGGAACGGGTTTGGGTGTGAGGGGCGGCTGATCGGTGTCAGCGAAACGCCGCAGGCACAATCAATTGTGCGGGGATCCCAGACAAAATTTCCGTCGGCGGTGACCACCTACTTTGTTGGGATTAGCGTTTGCGACCGGTTTCCGGATTTTGCAGCGCCGCCAGCCTTCTCGGCAGGTTGGATCGATTGTGTAGAAAATCAACAATGATCACCTGCGCTGGATACTCCACAAATACGATGAAATGCCGACCGCAGCGCACAAAGCGCAGATCTTCAGGCAGATCCGGGTCAACCAGGTGACGGCAACTTTGTGAAAATGCAGCGCCAGAAGCGATCTCATTGCACGCGGCGATCAAATCCTCTTCATACGCATCGGCCTGTCTGTTCCCAAAAGTCTCATAGGTCCATTGTGCGATTTCGAGCAACGACGCTTCAGCCGCCAGCGTCAATCGCCACGGCTTGAACATCAAATTCCCTGTCTGGCGCGCGCAAATGCCCGGCGAATTGCATCCTCGCCGGATCCTGCTGCCATGTTGCCACTGCGCGCATCGTCGAGTCCAGCACGGATACGCCTACGAAGCTCGTCCAATTCGGCCTCCTCGCGTTCCAGCAGCCGCAACCCTGCCCGCATTGCCTCTGATGCATTTTGGTAGCGGCCCATTGCCACGAGCCTGTCAACCAGTTCGGATTGGGTATCGGTCAAAACAACGTTGCGGGTGACCATCTGAGACTCCACTTCTCGTTGGCAATATATGCCAACATGACCCAACCGGTCAAACAGACGGGACTTCATTGCACCTGTCAAGGACACAGCCACAGCAACAATCCCCCTCCCCCCACCCTTGCCTTCGTTGCCTTTCCATGTCAGAACATTTCATGAACATATGAGTTTTCCGCTTGGCCAAACAATCCCGATCTTCCTTTGTCTGCCAGAACTGCGGCGCGTCCTCGCCCCGCTGGTCCGGGCGTTGTGATGCCTGCGGCGAATGGAACACGCTGGTTGAAGAAAACCAGTCGACCGGCATTGGCGCGGCACCTTCTGCAAGGGCCATGCGCAAGGGCACTCCCGTGGCGCTGGTTTCGCTTTCCGGCGATCTGGACGAAGCGCCG
>JBGSNX010000013.1:0-12773 GCA_041739465.1 Salaquimonas sp. | reverse complement strand
CCAACCAGGACCTCGCCAGAACGAAGGCTTACCCGCGCCGAGCTGGCCCGCTATCTCGATTATTGCTCGGAAATGCTGTCGTTGACCGGAAAGCTGTCCGCGCTTTATGCCCAGGCTGTGGATGATGAGGTTGTCGTCGATGCAGTCAATGACATCGAGGAGCTTGCCACCAATCTGTCACGCAAGATCTGGCAGAAAATAACGCTGATTGGCGAAGCGCCCGTTGGCACGAAGAAAAAAACCGCCTGAACGCCGCACAGTACCGGGAATTGACGCCGCGATGGCATGGCAATAGACCCAATTGATGAACGTTTCTGATCCCGCAGCCGTGCTGCAAGCCCTCATTGCCTGCCCTTCTGTCACGCCCGAAGAGGGCGGCGCGCTTTCCTTGCTGCAATCGCTGCTGGAACCCATGGGGTTTGCCATCGAACGACCATTGTTCAGCGAACCGGGAACGCCCGATGTTGAAAACCTTTATGCAAGGCGAGGTCAGGATGGGCCGCATCTGATGTTTGCCGGGCACACCGATGTTGTCCCTGCCGGTGATCTCAGCCGCTGGTCTCACGATCCGTTTGCCGGGAAGATTGCCGACGGGTTTGTTTACGGTCGCGGCGCTGTTGACATGAAAGGCGGCATCGCCTGTTTCATTGCTGCAATGGCCCGCTACCTCGACAAGGCACAGACTCTGTCCGGATCGCTGTCGCTGCTTATCACCGGCGATGAAGAAGGCCCTTCGATCAACGGGACCGACAAGCTGCTGGTCTGGGCAAAGGAGCGCGGAGAGCACTGGGACGCAGCCATCGTGGGGGAGCCTTCCAACCCCGATTACATTGGCCAGGCGATCAAGAACGGTCGACGTGGCTCACTTTCAGGGCGCATCTTCGTTGATGGCACTCAGGGGCATTCAGCCTATCCGCACCTTGCAGACAACCCCGTCAACGGCCTGTTGGACCTTGTTGCCGCATTGATCGGCACGCCATTTGATGAAGGGACAGAAACCTTTCAACCGACCAACCTGGAAATCACCTCGGTTGATGTCGGCAACAAGGCGACAAATGTCATTCCCGGCGAGGCTTTTGCGGCATTCAACATCCGGTTCAACAATCTGTGGGATGGCGACGTGATCAAGGCCGAGATCGTGCGCCGCCTCGATGCCGGATCACATTCGGCGATTTTGCGCAAAGGCAAGCAGGGACCGGTCAGCTACAGGATCGAATGGGTTGGCAGGGTCAACCCGGTGTTTTTGACCAATGATGCGGTGCTGACTGGAAAGCTGCGCGAGGCAATCCGTTCAGTGACCGGCCATGAAGCGCATTTGTCGACCAGCGGCGGGACATCGGATGCACGCTTCATCAAGGATTATTGCCCGGTCGTCGAATTCGGCCTGGTAGGCCAAACAATGCACAAGATCGACGAGCGGGCGGCAATTGCCGACCTCGAAACACTGACGTTGATCTACCTTGAATTCTTGCAAAGATGGTTTGCAGCGAAAGGGTGAGTAGCATGCACCGCATCGAAACAGTCGAGCAGTTGGAAGCGATCTACGGCCTGCCGGGCGAGACCTCGCTGGTGAAGGAGACGCCCGAAGTAAATGCGCATTATCGTGCATATATCGAAGCATCTCCTTTTTGTGCGCTATCAACCATCGGTCCGGAAGGCATGGATTGTTCGCCGCGCGGCGATGTGCCGGGCTTTGTGCGCGTTCATGACAAGCAGACATTGATGATGCCGGACCGGCGCGGCAACAACCGCGTCGATTCACTTCGAAACATCGTGCGTGATCCGCGTGTTGCGCTTTGTTTCCTTATTCCGGGTTCGATCAATTGCCTGCGGGTCAATGGCGAGGCGTTTTTGACCGATGATCCGCAAACCATTTCGAGTTTCGTAATGGATGGCAAGGAACCGCGCAGCGTCATCGTCTTCAAGACAAAGGCTGTGTATTTCCAGTGTGGCCGTGCGCTGGTGCGCTCACGGTTGTGGGACAGCGAAAGTCACAAGCTGGCGCAAGGCCTGCCGACGCCGGGCGACATTCTTGCAGCGCTTTCCGGCAACCGGGTTGGCGGCCGGGAATATGATACAATCTGGCAAGGTCGCGCTTTGGAGACGCTCTGGTAAGGTCAGTCGCGAATGGCGGAAGCTGCCGCAGCATAGCCACCGCCTGCACCATCCAGAAAATGGTAGTGGTTGTCTTCAAGGATTGAAGGCACAAAACAGGTCAGGACCGCTTCGTCCTGCGTGCTCAAACCGTAGCGCAATTCCTTTCGAGCCCTTCTTTCCTCCAGAAAGGCCTCAAGCCGCTGAATGCCCTGCGGATCAAGCGATACAGTCATGCGCAGGCCATCCTGAACCTTGCGAAAATCCGTGTTGATGCCAGTCGTTCGCTGATAATGCGCCGGATCGAAGCCGCCCACCTTGAAGCCCGTCTTGAACAGAAAAAGCGCGATCAGGGTTTGCAAATGCAGCGCCCACAGCGTTGCAGTACGGCCGCGCGTGCCGCGTGAAATGCCGGCCTCAAGTTCTGCGCCCTTCACTGGCCATTTGACTCCCGGGCCTTCAGCAGGAATGGGACTCCCGGCATTGCCTTCCATGCCAACCAGAGCCAGCAGCTTGCGTGCGCTTGCAATAAAGCTTTCGGTTGTCGCCTGCTCTCCCGGTTCGGCGATGACGGAAACGATTTTCTTGCCGGGGGCGCTGATCGGCGTCCAGCGGCAGGATAGGCCCGCAAGGTCGGGGCGCGAACCGGCAGCACCGGCCGCAATGCGAAACCGGCCTTCCTTCATCAGCTTTTCTGCATGCGCAATGCCGCCGCCGGAGAACGCGAAATTGTCGATGGAATCAGAAACCCGGACCTTGCGCACCCTGACATCAAGACCGTCCGCGCGAATCTGCGAAATCGGCACGATCGCTGCGCGCAATTCCAGGCCAAGTTCCTCTTTGGCCATGACGGCCGTGCGGGCAAGAATGTCGGCAAGCTGTGTTTGAACTTCCGGTGAAACGGCAATTGCCGCTCCATCACCGCCAAAAATATAGGGCAATTGCCTTGTTCCAAGCTCATTCATGGCAGCCGAAATCATTGCAACGCCAGCCATATTGACGGCCTTGTATCGGCCCGCATTGATGTGCTCGCGCGATTTGACGACATCGGTAACGGCAACCAGCCAGTCTACCGGCAGCGGGGTGTGGGCGGAAACATCAAAGGCAGCGGCAAACTCGCCGGCGCGTGGAAGGGCTTCGACAAAGGCTTGCGTGGCAGTCGACATCGGGATTGTTCTCCGGAACTTGAGGCCTACCACTGCGCAACGGATGCGGCGAAAGGATGGTTTCACCGGAAAGTGAAATTCGCAAGTTTTCCGCCGTTCAGTAATCGACTTTTTGGAGGTAAAGCCCGCATGAGGGGGCAACCGGGCCGCATGCCTTCCGGTCGCGCGCCTCAAGTGCGTTGCGCATGTCGTGTGCGGTCCATTTTCCTTCGCCTGCCAGCTTCAGCGATCCAACCATGGACCGCACCTGATTGTGCAGGAAGGAGCGAGAGACAGCTTCGATGCGAATTTCCTGATGGTCGTGCCTGTAAACACGCAGAACATCGAGCGTCTTGATTGGCGACTTTGCCTGGCAATTCTGCGAGCGGAAGGTCGTGAAATCATGATGCCCAACCAGCACCTGCGCCGCCTCATGCATTGCCTCGACATTGAGCGGACGCTTCACGTTCCAGGCGCGATCAAGGTCGACCGTCAGATTGGCCCATCGATTGATGATCCGGTAGCGGTAGCTGCGCCGCCTTGCTGAAAACCGCGCGTCGAAATCATCCGCCGCCACCAATGCCTCCAGAACGGCGACCGGATGGTCCGCCTGTCGCAAGATGCCATTGGCTGATTCGGCCACCTTGTGCGGGTCCCAATCGCGCTCAAGGTCGACATGAACGACCTGGCCGAGCGCATGGACGCCTGTATCGGTGCGGCCGGCTGCAAACACCGTCACCGGATGCTGGGCAAATTGTTGCAGCGCTTCTTCAAGCGCCTGCTGAACAGAGAAACCGTTCTCCTGCCGCTGCCAGCCACAAAACGGCGTGCCGTCATACTCGATGGTCAACCGGTATCTCGGCATCAGGAAACCTTGCCTCCGGTAATGGCATTGCCGCGCAAGAATTCAGCCGCGTGAACGGGCTGTTTTCCGGCCTTTTGCAGCCGCAGCAATCGCACAGCACCCTTGCCGCAGGCGATGGCAAGCTGGTCATCGCACAAGGACCCCGGTTCTCCCGATCCTTCAGCCAGCGTTGAGGCAAGTATTTTTACCCGCTCGGACTTGCCGGAAATCAGCATTTCGCACCATGCACCGGGGAAAGGCGAAAGCGCGCGAATGTGGTTGTGGACCTCGCCTGCCGGCCGTGACCAGTCGATGCGCGCCTCGCCCTTATCGATCTTTGCCGCATAGGTGACACCCTCGCCGGACTGCTCCATTGTCGCCAGCGTTCCCGCTTCCAGCGTGGCAGCGGCTTCAAACATCAGCCTTGCCCCGGCCAGAGACAACCGGTCGTGCAATTGCGCAGCTGTTTCATCGTTCCCAATGTCAAGGACGGTGGTCAATGCGACCGGGCCGGTATCCAGCCCCTCTTCCATGCGCATGACCATGACGCCTGTCTGCCGGTCTCCAGCCATGATGGCGCGCTGGATGGGGGCAGCACCGCGCCAGCGCGGCAACAAGGAGGCGTGGATGTTCCAGCAGCCAAGGCGCGGCGCGTCGAGTACGGCCTTTGGCAGGATCAGGCCATAGGCGACGACAACCGCGATGTCGGCATTGAGCGCGGAAAATTCCTGCTGCGCCTCTTCATTGCGCAGTGAAACCGGCGTTCGCACGGCAAGGCCCAAAGCCTCGGCCCTTTGATGAACTGGCGACTTGCGCAGCTCCATCCCGCGCCCGGCAGGACGTGGCGGCTGTGAATAGACGCAGACAATCCGATGCCCGGCAGCATGCAGCGCCTCAAGCACTGGAACGGAAAAATCCGGTGTTCCCATGAAAACGATGCGAAGTGCCATGCGGCTCCAGTCGGCGGTTCAATCGGCTTCAAACGGGTTCACGAGCTTCAAGTCAAGTCCCGAGAAATGCTCGGTAGCGTGTGGAAGGCTTGGCGCAAATAGATTTGCTCCCCCGCCAAATGCCAATTGCCTCACAACAACCGAGGACTGGCGGCAGGCGCCAATCCTAGCCGACCATGCGGCCGGGCTTGGGGTTTTGCCGGGCGATCTTGGTGAACTTCTTGACGACCATTTCGCGCTTCAGACGGGAAATGTGGTCAATGAACAGTCGGCCATCAAGATGGTCGATCTCGTGCTGAAGGCAGGTTGCCATCAGTCCGTCTGCATCCATCACCTGCTCTTGACCCTGCCTGTCGAGATACGAAACCTTGACAGAAGCCGGGCGTTCCACCTCCGCATAATATTCGGGAATGGACAGGCACCCTTCCTCGTAGATCGAGCGTTCGTCTGAAAAGGCGAGAATCTTCGGGTTGATCAGGAAAAGCGGCGCAGGCTTGCGCTTTTTGCGGGCCTTTCGACGGCCTTCCACGGTGGAGTCATCCTCGACTTCTGCGTCCGCTTCATCTTGCGGATCGTCGTCTTCCGGGTCGCCAATGTCGATGGTTACAATGCGCAGCGGCGCACCGATCTGGATACCAGCAAGCCCGATACCGGGGGCGTCGTACATCGTCTCAAGCATGTCATCGAGCAGCCGCAGCAAATCTGCGTCGATGCGCTCGACCGGCTTTGACACTTCCCGAAGAACCGGGTCTGGCAGATGAATGATGTCGCGAATGCTCATGCAGCCTTCCTTTTCCCGATCTCAAATATGAAAGTGTGCGGGAGCGGTCAAGCATGCCTCGATATTCCTGTTTTGTTCCAAAGGGGAATCGGCTAGACTTTCGCGATGCAAGCACAAACACTCGATTTATCAGCCATTCTTTCACAGACGCTGCTTGTCATCGGCAACCGGCCTGTCAGCCTTGGCGAAGGCATTGCCGGGCTCGCGGTAGCGCTTGTCATCATTTTGTTGCTGTGGATGCTGCTAGCGATACGCGGTGGCCAGCGGCGCGCCGCCGAATTGGCCGCTGCTGGCGAAAGGGCGCGGGAAGCGGAAGCCCGCATGGCCGAGTTGGTCGCAAGCCAGAACGAAATCACCGGGCGCATGGCGGCAATGTCGGAACATCTGGGTTCGCGGCAATCCGATCTTGCCCGCATGGTTGCCGAGCGGCTGGATGCGGTGAGCGGCAGGGTCGGGCAATCGCTGGCCGACACCACCAGATCCACACAGGAGAGCCTTGCAAAGCTGCAGGAACGGCTGGCGGTTATCGACAGCGCACAAAACAACATCACCGCGCTGACCGGGCAGGTGGTGCAGCTTCAAAACATTCTTGCCAACAAGCAGACGCGCGGCGCTTTCGGCGAGGCGCGCATGGCCGCAATTGTTGCCGACGGCCTGCCACAGGGGGCTTTCGAATTCCAGTTCACCCTGTCTAACGGCCATCGGCCCGACTGCATCATCCACATGCCGAACGACACGCCGCCGCTGGTTATCGATGCCAAGTTCCCGCTTGAATCATGGAATGCCATTCGAGCCGCCGAGACTCCGGAACGCGAGAAAATTGCCCAGCAAATGTTTCGCCGCGATGTCGAAGTGCATATCAAGGCTATCGCGGATCGCTATTTCCTGCCGGGTGAGACGCAGGACACCGCCTTCATGTTCGTGCCATCGGAATCGGTTTTTGCGGAGATTCACGAAAAACACGAGGCATTGGTCACCCGTGCGCACCGTGCCCGCATTGTGATTGTATCGCCTTCGCTGCTGATGCTTTCGATCCAGGTCATCCAGTCGGTGCTCAAGGATCACCGGATGCGCGAACAGGCCCACCTCATCCAGGGAGAGGTGGTACGGCTCATGGAAGACATCAACCGGCTGGACGATCGGGTGCGAAAGCTTGGAAACCATTTTGGCATGGTGGGCAAGGATGTGGAGGACGTCTTGACCTCGACTGGCAAACTGGCGCGGCGCGGCGCGCGGATTGCCGATCTCGATTTTGCCGAATCGCATGCGGCAGAGGCAGCAAGGCCCAGGCTCAAGGCCGTGGAATGAGCCGCCATTCGGATTGGTGGTTTCAGGCGCGTCAAAAGCTGCTGCGGCTGCGCAGCGCGGCGGAGAGTGTCCCCTCGTCCAGATAGTCAAGTTCGCCGCCAACCGGAACCCCGTGCGCAAGCCGGCTGACCTTGACCCCGGTTCCTGCCAACTGGTCCGAAATGTAATGCGCCGTGGTCTGGCCTTCGACCGTTGCATTCACCGCAATAATAACCTCGCGCACCGGCGATTGTGGGGTCGCCACGCGGTTTACCAGGCCAACAATGTTCAAATCCTCGGGGCCGACGCCGTCAAGCGGTGAAAGCGTGCCGCCAAGCACATGGTAGAGGCAATTCATTGCCGCGGCCCTCTCCAGCGCCCAAAGATCGGAAACATCTTCCACGACAATCAACGTGGAGGCATCGCGGCGCGGATCGGCGCAGACGGTACACGGATCGGACGTGTCGACATTGCCGCAGGTCGAGCAGATGCGCACCTTGTGAGCAGCTTCAGCCGCAGCAGCGGCCAGCGGTACCAGCAAGGCATCTTTTTTCTTGATGAGATGGAGCGCAGCGCGGCGGGCAGAGCGCGGCCCAAGACCCGGCAACCGGGCCAGAAGCTGGATCAGCCGTTCAATTTCCGGGCCAGTGATGCGGGTTGAAGACATTGGCAATCAATCAGAAAGGCAGTTTCATGCCCGGCGGTATCGGCAGGCCAGCGGTCAGCTCACGCGTCTTGGCAGCCACCGCATCCTCGGCTTTGGCCTTGGCGTCGTTATGGGCTGAAAGGACAAGGTCTTCCAGGATTTCCGCTTCATCCGGCTTCATCAGCGAAGGGTCGACAAATAGCGATTTCATCTCGCCCTTGCCGTTCAAGGTGACCTTGACCAGGCCGCCGCCGGACTGGCCGGTTACAAGCATCTCCGCCAAGCCATCCTGCATCTCCTGCATCTTGGCCTGCATTTCCTTGACCTTGCCCACAATGCCGAGAATGTCTTTCATGAATTGTCCTCACTGTTCATTCGTCAAAATCATCGAGCCCTTCGCGGGTCTCGGCACCGGAAACTTCGCCTGCAACAGCTTCGGCAATGGCAGGGTCAGTCCGCAAGGAAACGTCCACAACGCGGCTGCCGGGGAAGCGGGCAAGGATGGCGGCCACAACGGGATCATCACGCGCCGCTTCAGTGCGCTGGCCCATCTCGGCCTTTTCCTGTTCGTCGAGCGTTGGCGCGCCGCCTTCGCGGCTGACGGTCAATGACCAGCGCTTGCCGGTCCAATCGGTCAGCTTTTGCCCAAGCTCGGAAATGAAGTTTGGCGGCGGGTTGCCAGCCAAATTGAACTCCATGCGCCCGTCCCGGAAGCTGACCAGCCGCACATTGCACCGAAGCAGGGTCTTCAGCCGGATTTCGCGCTTTTCTTCAGCCAGTAGTACGAGATCCTCGAACCGGCCAAGCTCCAGGATCGGCTTTTCGACAGCCGGTTGTGCCTCCGCTGCAGGCGCAGCTTCGCCCTGCGCATGGTTGCCGCCTGAAATCATTCGAAGGCCGGATGAAGGGTTCGAGGAAAGTCCTGCCGAACCTGCCTGAACCGTATTTGCCGATGGTGCTGAGGTGCCGGCATGAGCCATGCCCGCGGGGCCATTTCCGGACGGGGAGCCGCCTTGCGGTGTATTTCCGGCGGCCGGGGCCCCGGTGGACAGCATGCGAACAAGCTCATCGGGGAACGGAAGGTTCGCCGCATGGGCGAGGCGCACCAGCACCATGTCGGCTGCGGCCAGCGGACGTTCGGACCCCTCCACTTCACCAATGCCCTTGAGCAGGATCTGCCAGGCGCGATTGAGAGCACGCGCCGACAGTTTTTCAGCAAATGCACCGCCGCGCACCCGCTCGCTTTCGCTCAACGAAGGATCGTTGACTGCCTGCGGCAAATACTTGACCCGGGTGACAAAGTGAATGAAGCCGCCAAGGTCGGTGAGCACAACCGAAGGGCTGGCACCGATGTCATATTGTTCTTTCATCTCGACCAGCGCCGCAGCGATGTCTCCGCGCATTACCATGTCGAAAAGGTCGATGATGCGCGTCCGGTCAGCAAGGCCCAACATGGAGCGCACGCTTGAAGCTTCGACCTTGCCGGCTGAATGGGCGATGGCCTGATCGAGGATCGACAGTGAATCGCGGACCGAACCTTCTGCGGCCCTGGCTATCAGCGCGAGCGCTTCATCCTCGACCTCGACAGACTCTGCCTGTGCTATGCGGGTAAGGTGGGTCGCCAGAACCCCGGCGTCGATGCGGCGCAGGTCAAAGCGCTGGCACCGCGACAACACAGTTACCGGCACCTTGCGTATCTCGGTGGTGGCAAACACGAATTTGAGATGGGGCGGCGGCTCTTCCAGCGTTTTGAGCAACGCGTTGAAGGAATGGCTGGAAAGCTGGTGCACTTCATCGATGATGTACACCTTGTAGCGGGCAATCGCCGGGGCATAGCGGACCGAATCAAGGATATCGCGCATGTTGTCGATGCCGGTATGCGAAGCGGCATCCATTTCGATCACATCGACATGACGCCCTTCGAGGATGGCGCGGCAGTGTTCGCCTTCCTGCGCCACGTCGATGGTCGGCTGGTCCATGCCATCGCGGCGATAGTTCAAAGCTCGGGCGAGAATGCGGGCTGTGGTGGTTTTGCCGACGCCGCGAACGCCGGTCAGCATGTATGCCTGTGCAATGCGCCCTGAGTGAAACGCGTTGGTCAGGGTGCGTACCATCGGCTCCTGGCCGATCAGGTCGTCAAAGCTGTTCGGGCGATATTTGCGTGCCAGTACCCTGTAAGGCGTGGCCGGCTTTTCGATGGAATCCGTCATGCAACGACCATAGCGGCTTTTCGTGACGCCGCCACCTCGTCCTGCACTTACCGCCGCATTCGCCACAAAAATCGTGGAAAGGGTGGAAGGCTGGCTTGAGGCGACCCGAACCTGAACTCGTTGGGGCTGCTTCCTTCCGGACCTGACCCGGTTGGCGAGGGGTTCGTCCGCCACCAGCCTTCCGAGCGCACATATCGTCTTTTGCCAATGATTATGCAAGCGTGCGGGCCAAGATTCGCAAAATACGAGGCAAGGAATGCAGGTGGCTCCAGACACACGAATAGCGGCAGACAGCCATCATCTGGGGTATCTGGCGCTTTGCGAGGTTCGGCTGATGGATGAGAGCCGCTGGCCATGGCTGGTGCTCATCCCGCAGCGCGAGAACCTCATTGAACTGCATGATCTATCGCTGGATGATCTTGAAATGACCGTTCACGAGCTCGCATTTGCATCCATGGCGCTCAAGACAGCGACTGGCGCACTCAAGATAAACACTGGTGCGCTTGGCAACATTGTCCGCCAACTGCATTTGCACGTGATTGCCCGCAATGAGGGCGATACCAATTGGCCCGGGCCTGTATGGGGCCATGGCAGCCGCGTACCCTATACGCCCGAAGGTCTTGAGGACATCAAAGCCCTTCTTTTGGGCAAATTGTTTGCGACGGAAAAAACAGCATGAAACACTGGTTTGACGTTCCTTATCCTGAAGCCAGTGCGCATACCGGTTTTGCCCAAAACCGGCTCGTGCGGGATGCAGAAAACCGCGACGGCGAGACATTGTCTGCCGCTGTTCAAAATCCCTCTGCCCGGTTTCACCTTTTTTCTGCCGGAAAGGCACTTGTGCGCAAGGATGATGCGCAGACAGCGACGTTTTCACAGGCAGAAGCGCTGCTTTTCCAGCCGGATCTGCATTCCGCCGTGCTGCTGGGGCATGATGCAGACGGGCCTCGTCTGGCCGCCACAATCGAGATCGAGGGCGACCCGGCCGAGCCTTTCCGGCTCTACGACCTGCGGTCAGTGCTCTACTCTTCGGCAGTAAGAGAGGAAGAGGCAGGCGCAATCGCGCAGGGTGCCAGTCTGTTGCATTGGCATGCAACCAACAAGTTCTGCGGCAAATGCGGTGCTGCGACACAAGCCACAAACGGGGGATACCGCCGCGATTGTGCAGCTTGCAGCAGCCAGACTTTTCCGCGCACCGACCCGGTGGTCATCATGCTGGGAATTTCAGGCGACAAGTGCCTTTTGGGCCGCAGCCCGCATTTCCCGCCGGGTTGGTATTCAACGCTGGCCGGATTTGTGGAGCCGGGCGAGACCATCGAGGACGCGGTTCGGCGCGAGACGCTTGAAGAAAGCGGCATTCAGCTTGGCAAGGTTCGCTATCATGCAAGCCAGCCCTGGCCCTTTCCACATTCGCTGATGATCGGATGTTTCGGCGAGGCACTCAATGACACAATCCGGTTTGACGGGAGCGAGTTGGAAGATTGCCGCTGGTTCAGCCGCGAAGACCTTGCGCTGATGTTTGAAGACAGCCATCCGCAAGGCTTCAAATGCCCGCCGACCAAGGCGATTGCCCATGCACTCATCAAGGCCTGGGCAGGCGGAGGCTGAAAGCCCAAACGGGATTTTCCAGGCGTTCAGGGTCGTAGTTTGCCCATGCCCAACATTTTCCATGCTTGTTGAGAATGCACCGGGCTTGACCCCTATTGCGCGGCTTCGATCCTCTCGCGTTCCTGTTCGCGGAACTCGTGCGCCGGATAAACGCCTACAATGCGCATGTCGCGCGAAAAGAAGCTCAGTTCTTCCAACGCGCGGCGCACCGCTGCATCATCGGGATGGCCCTCGATGTCGGCGTAGAACTGGGTGGCGTAAAACCTGCCGCCGAGTTGGTAGCTTTCCAGCTTGGTCATGTTGACGCCGTTGGTGGCAAAGCCGCCCATCGCCTTGTAGAGCGCTGCGGGAACGTTGCGGACGCGGAAGACGAAGGTGATCTTCACCTTGCCGCTGCCGGGGGCCGGTTCCTCGGGTTTTCTCGAAATCACCAGAAAGCGCGTGGTGTTGTGCGCCGCGTCCTCGATGTTGGCGGCGATCACCTCGAGGCCGTAGACCTGGGCGGCGAAGCGCGAGGCGATGGCACCGACCGACTTGTCGCCGTTCTGCGCGATCTCGCGGGCGGAGCCGGCCGTATCGACGGCGTTGATGGTCCGGAGCTTGTGGCTGGTGATGAACTTGCGGCACTGGCCGAGGGCAACCGAGAGCGACTGGACGGCCTTGATGTCCTCGAGCCGGGTGCCCGGCAGGCCGAGCAGATTCATCTCGATGCGCAGAAAGTGCTCGCCGACGATGTGGAGGCCGCTCTCGGGCAGGAGGTGGTAGATGTCGGTGATGCGGCCGTAGAGCGAGTTTTCCACCGGGACGACGCCGTAATCGGCCTCACCCTTCTGCACGGCGGCAATGGTATCCTCGAAGGTGACGCAAGGAAGGGCCTCGTCCTCGGGAAACAGGGCGTGTGCCGCGGAGTGGCTGAAGGCCCCGGGCTCCCCCTGGAACGCGATCTTTTTCGGCATTTTTTGGCACCCCTCACTCGGCGAAAGCGCGCCTTAATGCGACCGGGGCAAGCCCAAGTCAATGTTGAGCAAACGGCTCCGCTATCCATCATGTCGCAGGAGGACCGAAGCCGGTTGCGCCATGGGTGCCGACAGAATATCTTCCGGCCGCGTCGGGACAGGGCTTGCAGCGCCGGGCCGGGGTCGGTATGGCCTCGATGTTCCGCCGAGCTAACCGGCGTCAAAGGCTAAGATACCCGCGATGGATTCGTT
>JBGSNX010000077.1:0-34332 GCA_041739465.1 Salaquimonas sp. | reverse complement strand
TTGAGATGGACCATGGGCACCTTGCCCTGGCGAAACCCCTTGATCTGTACCTTGCCCTTGAGTTCACCGAGGCGCTCGTCCAGACGTGTCGCCATGTCGGATTTTGGGACAGTTACCTTGAGTTCGCGCTTCAGGCCGTCGCGTGCCGTTTCTGTTACCTGCATGTCAATTCCTGCGTTCGCTTGGCGTTGATTGGCTCCGATCATTATGCCCTGCCAAACTGGCGGGAGCATTGCTGCCGGAGCCGGGAAACTTTTGGATGGTGCGGATAGAGAGACTTGAACTCCCACGCCTTTCGGCACCAGAACCTAAATCTGGCGTGTCTACCAATTTCACCATACCCGCATGGTGCAGCAGTCCGGAAAACCGGATTGCGACACGTTTTCGCCGGGGTCTATAGCACTGAGCCTGCAGGCTTCAAAGGGCAAATGCCAAAAATCGGTAGCCAGACGCATTTCACGGTGTGGTTCGGTCGGTGAAGTCGCAGCCCCTGTACCAATCGACATTCTCCCACTATTTAACCCATTCAACAAAGGGCATGAAACCAATGGGCGAGTTTACGCAATCAACCGCGACCAGCAAGGCAGCAAGGAGCCGTGGCGCATACTCGCTGCAGTTGATCCTTGCATTGGCGTTCGGCTCGCTCGTGGCCGTTTCGGTTGGGGCGGTCCTACTGGTTTCAGTCGGCGCAAACTTTCGCAACACGTATTCATTGCTCAACGAGCGGGCAATCTTGCTAATTACCCGGATGGAGCAAGCGATACGCCAGGAAACGGCACGCTCCGAGCAGAGCGTAACCGGGTTGGCGAAAATGTTCTCGAGCGAGGGGTATCAAGGCGCTGATCCGGCAAACAGGATTGCAGCCATGCGGGCAATCCTTGCGACGGATGATTCGATCGAGGGACTTGCATATATTGGCGCAGACGGCCGCAGTGACGGCCTGATACGCAACCGCGCCGGAGGGTTTTCGCCACTCTCACAATCTTCGCTCCCTGCCCTTTCCGTCCTTGTCACAGGCGAAAGCCAAACCGGAACGAATGCCCGTTGGGGTGAGCCATTCTTGATCGACGGCGCAATGTTCCACAATGTTTCAGCCGTTTCGGCTCAAAGCAACGTCATCAATGGGGCGGTCATTGCCATTTTGGGCAGTTCAACCATTTCAGAGGTGATTTCGACGATCGGGCGCAACAACGATGCCACCGTATTTGTGTTGAACGCAGCCAATGAGATCATCGGCCACTCCGTCCTGACCGAGCTGCTTGGCAAACGCAATTCCATTCCCCTTGTCGAAATCGAAGACGAAGCATTGCAACAAATGCCAAATGCCGTTTCTTCAGACTATTTCCAGAGAGCAGCTGCGCAAGGCATCTCGGTAAAGCGCTCGCCGGGATTGGGCGGATGGATCTACATCACGCGAACCTTGCCGGGATATTCGGGCAAACCCTACACTTTCGGTGCCTATTTCGGAAAAGACGACATCGGCGAGGAGATCAAGCGCGCGATGTTTTCGCTGTTTGCCGGGCTCGCAGGCCTTGCCGCAGCGGTGATTGCGGCTGCCACCCTTGGCAAGTGGATTTCCGCCCCGATGGCGCGCATCGCTTCTACCGCCGGACAATTGTCGGATTTCCAGATAGACGACATCGAGCCCCTGCCAAGATCTTCTGTCAAGGAAATCGACAATCAGACTGTTGCCCTCAACCGGATGCATGTCGCGATTGGCGAATTCTCGAAATACGTTCCCAGAACCCTTGTATCGCGTCTTGTGAAACTTGGGGCTTCCGCGTCCATGTCTGTGGAAAAGGAGGTGACCGTCCTTTTCACCGACATTGCCGGGTTCACCACGCTTTCAGAGCATCTGAACGCCTCCCAGACAGCATCCCTGCTCAATGAGCATTTCGACATCATCTGCCCGTTGATCGAATCGTGCGGTGGAACTGTCGACAAATTCATGGGTGATGGTGTGATGGCATTTTGGGGCGCGCCTGAAGATGACAGCGAACATGTGGCACGCGCTGTCGGAGCGGCACGCAAGATTGTTGAGGCCATGCATGTGCACAACCTTGCCAACCACAAGGCTGGGCTATTGCCTGTCCGTATCCGGATAGGCATCCACACAGGCCCGGCAATCGTGGGCAATATCGGTGGCGGCGGAAGACAGAACTACACGCTGGTGGGCGACACCGTGAACGTGGCACAACGTTTGGAACAGATGGGCCACCAGATCATGCGCGAAGACGAAGAGGCTTTGGTCCTCGTCTCTTCGCCGGTGGTTGCCGCGACAAAAGCATTGTTTTCATTCAAGCCGACTGGAACGCACACTTTGCGAGGGCGCGCCCGCCCGGTTGCGATTTTCAAACTGGCTCTGGCAGGCAATGCATTCCAGTTTCACGGCAAGCGACGTCCGCGCAACAAGGTTGCGCCGCTTGCAAAGGTGTGAATGTCAGGATTTCTAGCGACCGTCCGGAGTGCGCAGGCCGAACCACTTGTCCTTGACCGCGAGGTAATGTTCCTCGGGTGAATAGCGCACAACGGCGAGGGCAAGGCTGTCTGAATTCAGCCTGCCGACTGCCGAAAGCACCGCATAGGCTGCAACGACTGAATCGCGCTGCGAATTTGCAAGCGATACCTGCGCGTTGATGACATCCTGCTGGGCGCGCAACACATCCAGCGCTGTGCGCTGGCCGACCTTGCGTTCTTCCACTGAGCCTTGCAGCGCCAGATTGGCGGCCCTCAATTGCGACTGGTTCGCTTCAGATGAAGCGCGGGCAGATTGCAGCTGGCTGTAGGCGGAAACCACCGCGGCCCGGACGCTGTCGACTGTTTCGTCAACTTCGATCCAGCGCTGGCCAAGGACTTCCTTGTTCTGACGAACTTTCGCCGAAACCGAACCGCCCTGATAGATCGGAACGGACAGCCGGGCTGTGATAGCCGTGTTGTCAACGGTTGTGTCCGGAGCGTTGCGATTGTAATTGCGCGAAACGCTGCCCTGCAATTGCAAGGTCGGCAGCAGGTCGCTTTCCGCGCTTTTGACGTTCCAGTCGGCCTGATCCACCAGATATTTGGTTGCCAAAATGGCAGGATGTTCGGCAAAGCCGATCTCAAGCCCGCGTTCCAGCTTGCCCGGCAAGAGCTTCTCGATACTGCCGGGGCCTTTCAGCTTTTCGGGGTCTTTTCCGATGATCTGGCGATAAATCGCGATGCTTGACTGCAATTGTGCCTTTGCCGCGCTCAATTGGGCAACCGATCCAGCCTGGCTGGCTTCGGCCTGCGCAACATCGGTGCGGGTGCTTTCGCCGACATCAAAGCGGGTGCGCTCGGAGCGAACCTGCTCGTTGAGGAACTCAAGTGCTCGGGAGCGGTATGAAACAATGGCCTGATCGCGGATAACGTTCATGTAGGCGCTGGCAGCGTCAAACAGCACGTTCTGTTCGACATTGCGTAGCGTTTCGCGGCTGGCATAGACCGCTGCCTGTGCAGCCTCGACATTGTTGCGCGTCTTGAAGCCATCAAACAGCGACTGCGAGATGGTCACGCCGAAACCGCCCGGTTGAAGATGGGTGGTGCGTCCCTGATGGGCGTCGGACCACGAGCTGCCATAATCGGCACTGCCGGTTACAAATGGGCGCATGCCCGACTTGGCTAGCGGGATGTTTTCGTCGACCGAACGGGTATTGGCCCTGGCAGCGTTCAGTGTCGGGTTGTTGGAATATGCCAGGGAAAGCGCTTCATGAAGGCTTTCGGCAGATGTCTGCCCAGCAGAGCCAGCGCAAATCACCAAAAACAAAGCTGTGGTTGCGGCCAGACGCGTAAACACCTGCTGCCGTTTTTCGATGAACATCAAATATCCCAACTTTTGGTCTGCCTTCAAAAAAATCCGGCAACTGGACCACGCATACGACACCCATGCATAGCGCGCCTTTGCCCGCTCCACATCCACAACCTAACTACTGCAAGTTCAAGGTCAAATTAAAGTTAAAATTCGGCGTGCGCTTGCGTCAAAGCGTTGCAGCAGCGCAACAAAACAAGCCTCAGAAAACGAACTGCGGCTTGGCCTCAAGGCCTGGAAGCGGTGGAAGTGCACAATTGAACAGTTTGCGACCCGCAACCACTGCATCTTCCTTGACATAAAGCCGGGCATTGGCGGCGTTACCAGTGCCTTCGACGACCACCATTCGCCCGCCTTCTGCCAATTGCGCTGCCAGTTTGTTTGGAAACTCGCCAACACTGCCGCTCACAAATATCACATCGTAGGGAGCGTTGGACAAACTTCCGTCCGAATGGGGACCATTGACAATCGAGGCATTGGAAAACCCAAGTCGCGCCAGCGTTTCGCGGGCAGTCTGGGCCATTGCGGTGTCTGCCTCTACTGCAGTGACCGATTTGCACATGCTGGCAATCAAGGCTGTCGAGTAGCCGGTGGCGCAGCCGATTTCGAGGACATTGTCTTCAACGCTGATAAAGGCGGCCTGAAGCAGTTTGGCCAAAGGAGCGGGTGCCAGCAAGAACCGCCCTGCTCCCAGCGGCAATTCTTCATCCAGATATGCCAGTTCGGCTTTGCCAGCAGGCACAAAGGCTTCACGCGGAACGGACAGAAATGCATCCAGCACTTCGAGGCGTGTCACGTCGCAGGTGCGTATCTGGCAATCAACCATGATGCGACGCGCGGTGATCGGATCATTTGCCATTGGCTGCAACTCCAAGCCTGGTTTGCCTGAAAATTGCCAGGCGTTTTCTTTAGACCGGTCTAGCCGACACCGGCCAGCTTTTCAACGGTCGGGATCAACCCGATTGCACCATCAAAGAGCGGCAGAATAAATCGCAAGGGCTGCTTCACGGGTCATTTCGCGTGGATTGTTCACCAGCAGCCGGGTCTGCTTCATGGCATCATCGGCGAGCATGGGCAAATGGTTGTGGCTGACACCGAATTGCGAAAGGCGCGTTTGCATTCCCAGTTCCGCACCAAAATCGCGAAACCGCGCAACCATGGCGCTGGCGAGGGCTTGCTCCGGTTGACCTGCAAGCTCAGGAAACGCCAGAACGGCAAGTTCACCGTACATTTTCCCGGCGACTGGCAAATTGTACTCAAGCACATGCGGCAACACCAGCGCGTTGGAAAGGCCGTGCGGAATGTGGAAATGGCCGCCCAGCGGATAGGCCAGCGCGTGCACTGCTGCGACCGGGGCGTTTGCAAAGGCCATGCCGGCAAGCATGGATCCCAGCAGCATGTCGCTGCGGGCGCTGACGCTCAAAGGTTCACGGCAAACTACGGGTAGGTTGCGCCCAAGCAGGGACAATGCCTCGCGGGCAAGGCAATCTGACAGCGGATTTTTGCGCAGTTTCGATGTGTAGGCTTCAATCGCATGCACCATCGCGTCAATGCCGGTCGCCGCTGTGACGGCTGCAGGCAAGCCGAGGGTCAAGTTGGCGTCCAGCACCGCCCAATCCGGCAGCAATTGCGGCGCAACGATGCCCTTCTTTTCAGATGCACCGGTTGTGACGATGGCGATCGGGGTTACTTCCGAGCCGGTACCGGCGGTTGTTGGCGCAAGGATCAACGGTAGCCGTTCACCGCGAACCATGTTGATGCCATAGGCGTCCGACAGGTTTTGGTCCGAGTTGGCGAACACGGCCACCAGCTTTGCAGTGTCGAGGGACGAGCCGCCGCCCACGCTGATGACGCCGTCGACGTTCTGACTGCGCGCCTGGGCAATTGCGAGGTTGACCAGGTCTTCCGGCGGGTCGGCCGTGACCTGCGAGAATATCCACACATCAATTCCAGATGCTGCCAGCGAATCCAGTGCCGTTTTTGCCAGCCCGGCGCCAAGAATTCCGCTGTCAGTGATGAAGGCAATCTTTCGACATCCCAAGGCTGCGGCAAGCTCGCCCATTCGCCGGGACGCGCCCGGTTCGCAAACCATTGACCGCGTTGTCTGGAAGGTGAACCCCATGAACCTGTCTCCTGCCGTTTGCATGGCCGCCTTCATGGCCACAAGCGTGATTGCGTCCGATTTGCGTAATCGGCTTTTTTTCAACATTGTTCAAACCATAAACCAAGGCTTGCGGCCATGCTTGACAGCGGCAAACTGTTCGCCGATATGACACCGCAAGGCCTCGTGGCGGAGTGGTGACGTAGAGGACTGCAAATCCTTGCACCCCGGTTCGATTCCGGGCGAGGCCTCCAAATTCCCCTGATCACCCTCCTGATTTCGAAGTGAAAGCAGGATACCGGGAAAAATAGTCCGGTTCGGGGTTGGCAATGCGTTAAAGGCTTTGCTATACGCGCTGTCTCACTAGAGCACTGTTCCTCGGTAGCTCAGCGGTAGAGCAACCGGCTGTTAACCGGTTGGTCGCAGGTTCGAATCCTGCCCGGGGAGCCATTTTTTTCATTTATTCAACAGGTTGCGAACTATTTCTGCCAGATCGGTTTAGGACCGTTAGGGATCAGCCTCCCGCAGAACGCCGTACCCGCCTGATCGCATAGGCAACACCCAGCATCACCACAGGTATGCTGGCCAGAATCACCCAGGCTTTGTTGAACGGCAGCAGGCCCAGTTCCTTGACGCTGTCACAGGCATAGGAGACCAGTGCCACAACGTAATAGGTGATTGCCGCAATCGACAGCCCTTCGACGGTTTCCTGCAGCCGCAATTGCAGCATCGCCCGCTTGTCCATGCTTTCAAGGAGAGCCTGGTTCTGGTTTTCGCGAACAATGTCCACACGGGTTGAAAGCAACTGGGTTGCCCGCGAAACCCTTTCGGAAAGGGCATCCAGGCGCAAGGATGCTGCCTCGCAGGTTCGCATCGCTGGCCCGAGGCGGCGCTCCAGAAACTCGTCAAATGTTTGAAGGCCTTCGATCCGGTCTTGGCGAAGCTCCTTGTTGCGAAGGTTGACCAGTTCGAAATAGGCCTTTGCGGCGGAAAACCGGAACTGCGTTGCAGTTTGCTGGTTGACGGCTTGCGAATGAAGCGAAGTCAGCCGGTTGAGCAATTCAGGCTCCTGCGCCGGGGTGGCGCCGCGCATAGCCTCGGTGACGGCGTTGAGTTCCTGTTCGAAGTTGTTGAGGTTCCCCATCAGAGACCGTGCCACCGGGAAGGTCAGCAACGAAAGCATGCGATAAGTGTCGATTTCCATCAGCCGCTGAACCATCCGCCCGCGCTGGCGCTGGGTCATCGCTTCATCGACCAGGACAAAGCGTCCAAAACCGTCTTCATGTATCTGAAAATCGGTAAACGCGCTTGCAAGCCCGCCGCCAATGCGTGTGCCGACAATCGTGTTGCCACCGAAATACCGGCTGCCCAATTGTTTGTGATCGAGCGCCAATGCACGCGAGGGAACCAGTTCCAGATGGTTGGCGGCGATGATCTGACCCGGAAGCGTTGCCAGCCATTTTGATGGAACTTTGCCCAATGTGGTTCTGGAAAACAGTTCAGCCGAACTGTCGGTCTCGGAAATGAACTTGAACCGGGAGAACTCGGTGTGTCGCTCCCATTTCATCCTGAAACCACCAAAATCCGCGCTGAAATGGCTTGTTCCCGGGTCGGGAGCGACAATGCCGAAATCAGCGCACAATTCACTCACTGCCTGCGGGCCATTGTTTCCGTAAAGGGCGAAAAACGAAATGCAGACCCTGCTGCCCAGCGATTCGGGCGGGCGAGCATGTATTTCATCGTTCAATGACTTGCGAAGCGGGTGGTCTGCTGGGATTAAAGTCATGGAGAGACCATGCCAAGGTTGGTGCTATGTGGGCAAGATGCGGGGTTGTTCGCTGGCAACAAGAGTGCCGAATAAAACACGGCACCAGCCTTCACTGCAATGCAGCCAAGAAATTATTCCCCGGCCTCACAAGGCCTTCAGCAAGCGATACGTTCTTCCGCGTGGCGAACCGCGCTCAAAGCGTCCAGTGCGATGAAATCGACACCAAGCTTATCAAAACGCGTGTTGTCGGCCATCACGGCCGGCCCGCCGAGGCAAATTCCGATGTTTCGGTTTGCTGAAACCGAACGTGCCTTGCGGATGATCTTGGCCAGTTTTGTTTCGTCAACCGAGATGCTCACTGAAAGCCCGAGTATCGAATATGGCGCGTCGGCGAGCGTCTTGAACATCTGGGTGCCGCAGGACAGTTCTGATCCGCCGCTGACTTCCCAGCCGGCTTCCTGGAAACAAGCGGTAACCACCATCAGACCGAGCGTATGCTCTTCACCGCTGACCTTGGCCAAAAGAATGCGCCGGGAAGCAGGATCCAATCCCGGGTGGGCTCTGGCATGCATGATTTTCTCGCGAATCACTGCCTGAAGGCGAGCCGATGCCAGCGTCACTTCATAGAAGCCGGCATTGTCTTGAACCCACATTTCACCAACGCGCCCCAAAACCGTGCGAACGAACTTGTCGAACACAACTGCAGATGCGTCACGCAGCACATCCATTTCCTGGCGGAAGAGCTCGAAGGATTCCTGGCTGCGATCGAGCAGCAGCCGGGCAAGACCATCCAGATCGATTTCAACCACACCGTCGAGGCCGTGTTCGTCCTCACCATGGTCTTGGCCAAATTCCGGCATCATTCGGGAAACGAGTTCGGGTACCACAGCGACCCTGATGGTGTCGCGCAGGATGGATCTGTCGGAAGCGCTAAGCTGCTTGGGCTTTCCTACACTCGAAAACCGGATGAACTGGCCAGCGCGCACATCCCTCGCATTTGCCCGGGAAGATCCCGAAGGCACTCCAGTTCCAGAAACGTTCAGACCTCCGGTCAGCTCCAAGCCGTAGCTGGAGTCTGCCTTCCCTCGACCCTGTTTCATAGCCTCCCCGAATTCCACCCGCCGTAATAGGCTATGTGAAATCTGATCAAACGATAACTGATATTTTTCTTACTGACGAGAGGAAAAAACGATTGTCGACATGGATTTATTTCTGTCGCATGACGATCCGTCAATTCACATAACTATCTGTTTTAACTAACTTTTCCAACATCAGCGGAAATTTTTCCCAAACCCAGCATTTCAAGGGCCGTCTGCGCGATGTGTGCAGCGTTGAGTTGGGCTTCCTCGTACATGGCGGTCGGGCTAGCGTGCTGGGTGAAGGTGTCCGGCAGAGTCATGGTCCTTATTTTTGCTCCGCCCTGCAAAAGGTCTTTTGCTGCCAGATGGTGCAGGACCATGGCACCAAATCCGCCTGTCGCGCCCTCTTCCAATGTGATGACGGCTTCATGACCGGCAACCAGACTTTCAAGCAGTTCATGGTCAAGGGGTTTGGCAAAGCGTGCGTCAGCGACCGTGATCTCAATTCCTGAATTGGCAAGCTCATCAGCTGCAGCCAGGCATTCAGACAGGCGCGTTCCCAAGCTCAGCAACGCAACGCGCGTACCTTGGCGAACCACCCTGCCCTTGCCGATTGGCAAAATTTCACCGACTTGCGGCAATGGCACGCCATAGCCGTCGCCGCGCGGGTAGCGAAGGGCGATGGGTCCGGCATCATGGGCTACGGCGGTTGCAATCATGTGCACCAATTCCGCCTCGTCGCTGGGTGCCATCACCACAAAGTTCGGCAAGTTTGCCAAAAACCCGATGTCGAAGGCGCCGGCGTGGGTGGGACCATCGGCCCCAACCAACCCTGCCCTGTCGACCGCAAACCGCACAGGAAGGCACTGAAGGGCGACATCGTGGACGATCTGGTCGTAGGCGCGCTGCAGGAAGCTGGAATAAATTGCGCAAAATGGCTTCATGCCGCTGGCCGCAAGGCCTGCGGCAAAAGTCACGGCATGCTGTTCGGCAATGCCGACATCGAAAGCCCTGTCCGGAAACTGCTTGGCAAAAATGTCGACACCGGTGCCCGAAGGCATCGCTGCTGTGATTGCAACAATCGTGCTGTCGCGCTGCGCTTCTGCGGTCAGGGCTGTGCCGAAAACCTTGGTGTAGCTGGGCGCAAAAGTGGTTGGCACAGACTGCTTGCCGGTAAGGGCATCAAACCGCGAAACGCCGTGATATTTGTCCGCAGCTTTTTCTGCCGGGCTGTAGCCATTGCCCTTGCGGGTGATGGCATGGATAAGCACCGGACCGGTCGCCGTGTCTCGGGCATGGCGCAGTGTTTGCAAAATCGTTGGAAGGTCATGGCCGTCAATCGGACCCACATATTGAAATCCGAGGTTTTCAAACAGGGTTGTCCCGTTTCCCGCTCCTGGCGTTCGTTCGCCGGGGTTAACGCCTTGGCGATCGTCGCCGCAAAGCTTTCGCAGGTAACCAGCAAGTGCGCCTGCGGGCGGCGCAATGGACATGTCATTGTCGTTCAGTACGACAAACAACCTGTGGCCGAGCGCTCCGGCGTTGTTCATGGCCTCAAACGCCATGCCGGCGGTCATTGCGCCATCGCCAACCACGCAGATCACATCGCCGACATCGGCACCCATCTCACGGGCCACGGCAAAGCCCAACCCGGCTGACATCGCTGTTGAAGAATGGGCCGCGCCAAATGGATCAAACTCGCTTTCGGCACGACGGGTAAAGCCTGAAATGCCGCCTTCTTGGCGGATCGAATGCATGCGATCCCGCCGACCGGTCAAAATCTTGTGCGGATAGCACTGGTGACCGACGTCCCAGACCAGCTTGTCCCTGGGGGTGTCGAATACGGCATGTATGGCTACGGTAAGTTCGATAACCCCGAGGCTGGCACCCAGATGCCCGCCCGTCTTGGAAACGGTCAAAATCGTGTCCAGCCGAAGTTCATCGGCAACATGCGCCAGTTCGGCGTCACTCATCGTTTTGAGATCGGAAGGGCCGCTCACCCTGTCCAGATGAAGCGTTTGTGCATCAATGGAGATGAATGGCTCCATTTTATTCCTCCCGTCGGCGAAGTTGCTGCCTGACCAAATTACGGCAGGCAGTTACCTCATTCTCCTGACAAGAGATATTCCGCGCCCAAACCCGATTTGTAAATAGTTTTTTACGGCTGTGTAAAATTCTTTTTACGAAATCGGATCTGGGCCTGAATGTGTCGCTAGCAGCGGTTTATTGGGTGAATTTCTTGAGATAGGCGATGACGTCGGCAATGTCCTGTTCGGCCTTGAGGCCAGCAAATGCCATCTTGGTTCCCTTTACCACGCCCTTCGGGTCGGCCAGATAAGTGGTCAGCGTCGCTTCATCCCAGACTTTCCCGGTGCCAAATTCCACCATCTGCTTGGAATATTTGAAATCGGCGACCGTGCCTGGCACCCGGCCGATCAGGCCGGCAAGTGACGGGCCTATCTTGTTTTTTCCAACTTCCGTGACATGGCAGGTCGCGCATTTCTTGAAAACAGCTTCGCCATTGGCGGCTACGCCTTCGAGCGCAAGGGCTGGACCCGCAAACGCGGCAGCGACCATTGCAAGCAGTACAGATTTGGCATGCACGTTCATCGAGTATCCCTCCAACGCCTCCATGGCCATGTGGCCGGGGCCGCGAGAAAATAGTATGCATTTGTGGCAAGTCAATGGAGTGTAAATTCAGTTTTCACAACATGCCTAACCGTTGCATTCGCGCAGCAACCCCATCATGATGTTGACACAAGGCTGTCAATGCTTTTTGACACTTTTGTGCCTCGCAATGACCGGAGACCCTTTATGGCGCAACCCTTTCCTTTCTCGGCAATTGTTGGCCAGGATGAAATGAAAGCAGCCCTGCTGCTGGCGGCTGTTGACCAGAGGCTCGGCGGTGTTCTGGTTTTCGGGGATCGCGGAACGGGCAAGTCAACGGCGGTGCGGGCGCTTGCAGCTTTGTTGCCAAAAATTTCGGTTCGCAGCGGGTGCCGCTTCAATTGTTCGCCAACTGACAGCCATGCATGTCCGGACTGCGGAACAAAACACGGTGCCACCATCAAGGTTGCAGCTCCGGTTGTTGATCTTCCACTGGGTGCCTCAGAAGACCGGGTTGTGGGCGCACTTGACCTTGAGCGTGCACTTGTAGCTGGCGAAAAACGTTTTGAACCCGGCTTGCTTGCCCGCGCGCATCGCGGCTTTCTCTACATTGACGAAGTCAATTTGCTGGAAGACCACCTTGTGGACCTTTTGCTGGATGTTGCAGCATCGGGCGTCAATGTCGTTGAACGCGAAGGCTTGAGCGTTCGCCATCCCGCAAGGTTCGTGCTGATTGGCAGCGGCAATCCCGAGGAAGGCGAATTGCGCCCGCAATTGCTCGACCGGTTCGGTCTGATGGTCGAAGTCTCCTCGCCCAACCAGATCCGCGAAAGGGTTGAAGTGGTCCGGCGGCGAGAGGCCTATGAGAACAACCCCGAGGCTTTTGTCGAAAGCTATGGGAAATCCGAGCGCAAACTCCGCAACCAGATCACCAGGGCGCAAAAGGCAGTGGCAGCGGTTAGCGCCCCAGACAGCGTGCTGGAATTTGCGGCGATGCTTTGCATGCGGCTTGGTGTTGACGGACTTCGCGGGGAGCTTACGCTTATCCGGGCAGCAAAGGCACATTGTGCACTTGCAGGACGGCTTGAAGCGACGCGCAAAGACCTGGTTGCTGTTGCGCCCATGGCATTGCGCCACAGGTTGCGCCGCGATCCGCTGGATGAAGCTGGATCGGCAGCACGTGTGGAGCGCGTTCTGATGGATGTTGGAAGCGATGCAACACTCAATTCCTGAGGTTTCCGACCGTTGGGCAGACGCGTTGCTGGCTGCAAGGCTGCTATCCGTGTTCGGGCCCTGGAACGCCAAGGAAAACGGCAATCTGCAATTGAAGGGCATTCACGTGCGCGCCCGCTGCGGACCGGTGCTCGACGCATGGCTGAGCGAACTTGGCCGCTTGTGCCCCGTGGTTCCAAAATCGCGTTTTTCGGCGACCATTGATGCAGAACGCTTGGTTGGCGGGCTCGACCTTGCAGCAACACTTGATGCCGGAAGACCTGTTTATGAGCGGGGCCTGCTGGCCGGCATCCATGACGGCATCGGAATTTTTGCCATGGCGGAGCGCGCCGAACCGGTGGCCGCGGCGCTGATTGGCGATGCGCTAGACAGCGGTTTCAGCGCCGGAGAGCCAGCACGTTTTGCGCTTGTTGCTATCGACGAAGGCGCAGAGGATGACGAGAAGCTTTGCGCAAGAATGTCAGACAGACTGGCGTTGCGGCTTGATCTATCGGGCGTATCGATCCGCGAATGCGAAACGACACTGGCAATTGCCGAGCCAAGGAAACTGTCGTCATCGGTCATTCCTGTGGTTCCGGACGCCATGATGGATGCCTTTGCGGAGATCTCGATTGCTGCTGGCCCCGGATCGATGCGCCTCGTTTTGCATATGGCTACGGTGGCAAAGGCCGTTGCCGCACTTGAAGGTGCGGGTGAAGTTTCAAGCGCGCATGCGGTGACAGCAATGCGGCTCGTGCTGGGCGTGCAGCCATCGGCGCAAGCAGAAGAAAGCCGCGAGCCGGAACAAGGCGAACAGGACCAGACACCAGAAGAACCTCGCGATTCTTCTGCTGACACGCCGCCTGAAGGCAATGACACCCAATCCATGCCAGACCCGCAAGAGCTGCAGGAAATGCTGGTTGAAGCGGCCAAGGCAATGCTTCCTGACATTGGCGAATTCTTTCGGGCAGATCGCGGACGGCTGCGTGGCGGGATGGTGGGGAAAGCCGGGAAAAAGGCCGATGAGGGCCTGCGTGGGCGGGTGATCGGCCACCGCCAGAGAAAACCGTGTTCGGCCGCACGTCCAGACGTCATTGCAACGCTGCGCACTGCCGCGCCTTGGCAAAAGCTGCGCGGACGCGACCTTGATAGCGGCACGGACCTGAAAATCCGCAAATCTGATTTCAGGTATCAGCGGCGTCGCCAACCTACCCAATCGGTTTCCATTTTTGCCGTGGATGCATCGGGTTCAACCGCGCTTGACCGGCTGGGCGAAGCCAAGGGCGCAGTGGAATTGTTGTTGGCAGATTGCTACGTGCGCCGCGATGAAGTGGCGCTGATCGCTTTTCGCGGCGAGCGCGCCGAGGTGCTGCTCGAGCCGACGCGGTCGCTTGTGCGGGCCAAGCGCTCTTTGGGTGTATTGCCGGGCGGTGGTCCAACGCCGCTTGCCAGCGGACTTCTCAAGACCCTGGAAATGGCAATCGGCCTGCGCCGGCGGGGCATGTCGCCAATCGTCATCGTGCTTACCGATGGCAGCGGCAACGTTGCGCTCGATGGTCAAATGAACCGTGAAGCCGCAGCGCGCGACACGCAGGCTGTTGCAAAGCAATTCGCGTTGACGGGAATTGCCGCGCTGGTAATCGACATCTCAAGACGCGAGCGCGAAACCTCCCGGCAATTGGCAGAAATGATGCGCGCAGATTACTGCCGTTTGCCGCGTGCCGATGCCCACGCGGTCAGTGGATTGGTCTCCAGCTACATGCGTGAAGGGTGATCCGTGTTTTCATCCCAAACGCATCTTGACTGGAAGAGCGACGGTGCAACCTGGCCCAACCGCGAGTTCAGCCGATTTGTCAGAGCAGGTCAGCAGACTTTTCACGTCCAGGTCATGGGCCAGGCAAGTGCGCCCACTTTGTTGTTTATCCATGGCACAGGCGCATCCACCCATTCGTTTCGTGACCTGATGCCAATCCTTGCTTCCCGGTTCCACGTGGTTGCGCCTGATCTGCCGGGCCATGGTTTCACCCGCAGCGAGCGGGCAGACCTGTCATTGCCGGGAATGGCAAAGGGATTGGCTGGCTTGTTAAAAACGCTCGATATCGCGCCTGATTTCATTGTCGGCCATTCGGCAGGGGTGGCGATTGCAATGCGCATGGCGCTGGATGGTTCTGTTCGACCAGCACGCATCATCGGTTTCAACAGCGCCTTGAAGCCTATCGAGGGCGACTATCTTTTTTCGCCATTGGCAAAGGCCTTGTTCTTGAATCCGTTGGTGCCGAGGGCATTTTCCTCCTTTGCCAAGTACAGCGATGCAACGGCAAGACTGCTTGAGCGGACCGGGAGCCGAATTGATACCAAAGGGCGTGAACTTTACGGGAAATTGCTTGCCAGCCCCGCACATGTGGCGGGAGCACTGGGCATGATGGCCAATTGGGATCTTGTGCCGCTAAGAGCAAAGCTTGGGTCCCTGCCCTGTCCTGTCACTTTGGTGGCAGCGGAAGACGACCGTATGGTACCTGCCTCCGTTGCGCGCGAGGCTGCGCGCCTGATTGCCGATGCAGAACTGGTGATCGAAGCGAAGGGCGGGCATTTGTTGCACGAGGCCGAACCTGAATTTGCCGCAAAACTGATTGAGCAACGCTGCCTTTTTCCAGCACAAGCGACAAACGAGGAAAAAGCATGACAGCTCCATTTCCCATGCCGGTGATGGCAGAAGGCGCAGCGCCCCACGCGATCGTCATTGGTGCCGGACTTGGCGGTCTTGCAGCAGGTGCCCGACTTGCGGCCCTGGGCTATCGCATCACCGTACTGGAAAAGCTCGATGCCCCCGGCGGGCGAGCCTATGTGTTCAAGCAGGACGGCTTTACCTTTGATGCCGGCCCGACAATTGTGACGGCCCCCTATATTTTCGAGGAATTGTGGGAGGCATGCGGGCGCAAGCTTTCCGACGATGTCGAAATTCGCCCCTGCGACCCCTTTTACAAAATTCGTTTCGATGATGGCTCGGTATTCAACTACAGCGGTGACGCTGAAAAAATGCGGCAGGAAGTTGCCAGGTTCAATCCCGAGGATGTGGCCGGTCTTGACCGGTTCATGAAAAAAAGTGCGCAGATCTACAAGGTCGCGTTCGAGGAATTGGCCGACAAGCCGTTCCATTCACTGCTGTTCACCGCACGAACCATGATCGATCTGGTGCGGCTGGGCGGGTATTGGCCGGTTTATTCGACCGTAAGCCGCTTTTTCAAAGACCCGCGACTGCGCATTGTCTTCAGTTTCCATCCACTTTTGATCGGTGGCAACCCTTTTACCACCACCTCGTATTATTGTCTGATCGCCCACCTCGAAAGCCGGTTTGGTGTCCACTACGCCGTGGGTGGAACGGGTGCGCTGGTCAATGGCATTGCGGGTCTGATCGAGAAGCAGGGCGGAACGATCCGGTACAATTGCGAAATCAGCCGTATTGAAACCCGCGGTCGCAAGGCAGTTGGCGTCAGCCTTGCCTCAGGAGAGTTCATCCCGGCCGATATCGTCGTGTCCAATGGTGATCCGTCAACGACCTATGGCACCCTGCTTTCAGGGCACAGGCGGCGGCGTTGGACAGACGCCAAAATTGCCAGAGCCAAGCATTCGATGAGCCTGTTTGTCTGGTATTTCGGCACAAACCGCACATTTGATGATGTCTACCACCACACAATGGTGCTGGGACCGCGCTACAAAGGGCTGCTGGACGACATTTTCCACCGCCATCATTTGTCGAAGGACTTCAGCCTCTACTTGCATCGCCCGACTTCCAGCGATCCCTCACTGGCGCCCGAAGGCTGCGATGCCTTCTACGTGCTCAGCCCGGTTCCGCATCTTTCAAGCGGCACCGATTGGGAAGTAGAAGGTGAAAAATACCGCGCGGCCATCCAGAACCGTTTGGAAGAAACGTTGATGCCGGGGCTTGGCGACGCGATTGTGACTTCGAGGTTGATCACCCCACAGGATTTCCAGGACCGGTTGCTTTCCTATCGCGGGGCAGCATTTGCGATGGAACCGAAGCTTTTGCAAAGCGCCTGGTTCCGCCCGCACAATCGCAGCGAAGAACTCGACAATCTCTATCTGGTTGGTGCCGGTACCCATCCGGGCGCCGGGATGCCTGGAGTGCTGACTTCAGCAAAACTTGTGGCGGATCTTGTCGGACCGGCAGTTGTCAAAACCAAAACCGGCGCCTGACCTTATTGGCCAGGCACCGGCTGCAAGCCTTTCTCCTTTTGGGAAATTGCCCGCTGAAACCAGATGATCATCGAGACCCCGGTGATGAGCGGGATTGCCCAGAACAAGGGGTTGAGTGCCAGTTGCGGCATCAAGCGAACCGCGCCAAACGCAAAAAACGCGGTGTAAACTGAAATACCGGCCCCGACGATTGCCTTCACGTGTTCGCGCTGCCAATCGCTGCGCGAAGGCGCGGGTTTTGCCATGAACCACACGTTGGTTGCGACGGTGGCAAACCCGACCATCGAGATGGCAACCATCAAGAATTGCCCGATAGCCAACCCCTGAATTGCGCAATTGAGCGCAACTGCCAGCAAGATGACTTGCGCGGCGACATTGTGCCAGGCGCGAATAGCCGGGACGCTTCGGGTCGGCGCGGCGCACAGCCAGCCCTGCCAGACCAGATTGATTGTCAAAATGGCTAGGTAAAGCATCATCCAACCGAAAATGCCGCGAATTGTGCTGGCGTCAGAGAAGCCAGCCACGTGCGCCAAATGCGGGTGTGTTTCAATCGGCGAATACAAGGTGGTTGTCGCCATTGCCGCCGCGACGCATGCAGTTATGAGCATCAACCGCGCGAACCATTTGCCCCAGAGCCGATGCAGCCTGCTGCCCTTGCGCGTGGCAATTGGTACCCAGAAGGCAATTGCCCCGACAGCTCCCGTGGCAATGTGAATCGCCACGAACACGCGGAAAAGATCATGGCTCGACACTGTCATGGCATTGTCCGATAAAGCAGTGTTGCAGTTGCATTTTTACTGGCGTTCGCATGTCCCAAATCAGTTATCGACCGCCTGCCCCGAGGCCGCTTTCGCCGGTCGCTGCACTTGTGCGCACGCTGTGGCAAGGCGACGGA
This sequence comes from Salaquimonas sp., assembly GCA_041739465.1. Lineage (GTDB taxonomy): Bacteria > Pseudomonadota > Alphaproteobacteria > Rhizobiales > Rhizobiaceae > BOKV01. The sequence continues at coordinate 16,629 of JBGSNX010000077.1, read as the reverse complement.
GACTTGTTGAGCTTGCTCCCTGCCGATGCCTACAAGCGCCCGGTCACCAATCTTGGATATTCGCGCCGGTCGATCGTGCTTTTCAACGAGCCGGAACTGGTTCGGCAAATCCTCACTGACCCCGACGGCATTTTTCCCAAGAACGATCTGATGGTAGGCGCGCTTGAGCCGTTGATCGGACGTTCCATTTTTGTGACCGACGGCGAACAATGGCAACGTCAGCGGGCGATGATCGAACCGGCGTTCGGGCACATGCGCATCAACCTTGCTTTCGAAGCGATGAAGGCCGCAGTGGATGACTACGAGCCCCGCCTCGACCGTCATGCACGCGATGGCGAGGTTTTTTCCATCGACCGGGCGATGAGCGAGCTTACTGCCGACATCATTTGCCGCACGGTGTTTTCCGTTTCGCTTGATGGTGCGATGGCACAGGACATGTTTGAAGATTTCGCGGTTTTTGAGCGTGCCGTGGCGCAGGTCGAAATCGGCAAGCTGATCCTGACACCGGCTTTCAGTGAAATCAGGCAGCCGCGCGAAGTGCTTGCAGCCTGCCAACGCATCCGCAACCATCTGGGCAAAATGGTTGACACCCATCTTGAGGGAGACCGCAGCCGTTTCAACGACATTGCCAGTTCGGTAATTGCGGCGCGGGACGAACAGACCGGCGATCCGTTGACCCGCGAGGAACTGATCGATCAGCTTGGCGTGTTTTTCCTCGCCGGGCATGAGACCACCGCGAGCGTCCTGACCTGGGTGTTTTACATTCTGGCGCAGCAACCCGATGTGCTGCAAAAAATTCGGCAGGAGATTTCGCACGTTTGCGGTGAAGATGTCATCGAGCTTGAACACACCAAGCGCATGCCACTCCTTCGAAACCTTTTCCGCGAGACCTTGCGGCTGTATCCGCCCGTTACTTTCACGCCGCGCGTAGCCCAGGAGGCGGTGCGGATCGGACCCAAGCGACTGAAACGGGGCGCCATGGTCATGATCTCGCCATGGACACTGCATCGGCACCATGCTTACTGGCAACGCCCGGAAAGCTTTGAACTGGACCGGTTTTCGCCTGTTCTTGAAGGTGAACTGGTCAAGGGCGCCTATATCCCGTTCGGTCTTGGCCGTCACACCTGTATTGGCTCGGCTTTCGCCATGGCAGAGGCGGCGCTTATCATCGCAAGACTGGTTCGCAGGTACAACTTCCAAGTCGTCTCCAAAACGGTCCGTCCTGCTGCACGGCTCACCACGCGGCCGGCTGAGCAAATCATGGCAAGTGTGCATTTGGCACCATGATCGTTGCTTGCGGTGTATCGAACCACGCAATGTCGTGCATTGCAGCCTCGCCCAAGGTTTTTCCGCCGAAAATTGCCGGCGAAAGGATTTCCCACGACATCGGCGTCATCAACAAGAATGGCAGTGGATCGCGCCATGACCAGACGACATCGCGCGCGGTCAACAGTTCACGCATCCGCGCCAGAAACTCGCGCGGCCTCAGGAAATTGGCATAAGCTTCGGTGAGGGTTGAATAAGCCTGCTGGAATTTCTTGCCATCTTTCAGCAGGACCGGGGGCGCGCTGTGCGGCGCAGCGATTGCCTGCGCCAGCGTTGCATTGTCAACGAAATGGATGCCGCTGGTGATACGCGGATTGCATTCAATGGCTCTGGCGACCCCATCTTGCGAGACGATAAAGTCAAATGAAATGAATCCATTGTGGTTGGATTTTGAGACAAAACTTTCAACCCACTCGTGAACCGGCGCGAGCCCGTCGACGCGGCGAAAACACACCGCGACGGTTCCGGCAAAAACCGTTCCTTCATAGGCAATTGTCACCAGTTCGTGCCCTTCATGGGCGAGTGTAAATGTGCTGACGTGACGCCCTTCCAGCTTTTCCTGGAATATGGCGCCCTGCGGCAGCGCAGCGTTTGAAGGCATGGATCCGCGTTCGTGAAAGCTGACACCAATTCCAGAACAGGAATTGCGTGGTTTCACCACAAAGTCCGACTGGGCACAAAATTGCGCAAGTTCGCGATCACCCGTTTCGAATGTTTGTGGAACCGGCAGTCCAAAGCCTTTGGCAAGACGGGCAAACCGAAATTTGTCGTGCAGTTCCCTGATGCTGGCCAGCGGGGCGGAAAACAGCCGCACATGGCTTGGCAAACTTGCTTCAAGCTGCATCACATGCAGCGCTTCTTCAGATACCGGAATGACCAAGCTGATGTTTTCGGCTTCGATGATCTGTCGCAGTTCAGACAGATAGCGATTTGAATCCGTGTTTGGAGCGGTAATCCTTATGGATTTTGCAACGGCACGAGAAGGCTTGCAGACATGGCCGGAAAACGGCTCGGCGATGACTACCCGCCACCCTGCGCCGTGCAGTGCGCGCGCGAGTTCCAGGGCTTTGGGCAGGCGGCCCAGCGTCAGCAATGCGGTCCGTGTTCCCATTTGCCCGCTTGTTTGGTGGCCACGTTTGATCGCAGTTTTCTCTCGTCAATGATGCTTGTCAATCATTATTGACGTTGTGTTTGTCGGAGTTTTTGGACAAACTGCGCTGCAACGCCATTGGCCCAGACGGTTCCGGTTCTGAAAGCAGACACTACATGCAAGCAACCATGCCCAACGCCATGGCGTTTGACAAAGCAGACGATGCCTTGCTGGCAAGCACGATCCGCGCTGGGTCAAAGTCCTTTGACATGGCTTGCCTGTTGCTCCCCTTTCGCTACCGGCTTGCAGCACGGGCGCTGTATGCCTTCTGCCGTTCATCGGACGATGCGGTGGATGAAGGGGCGAATAGATCCAGCGCGGTTCATTCTCTGCGTGTGAGACTGTCGCGCATTTATGCAGGCACACCAGGATCGCTGCTGGAAGACCGCGCGTTTGCCCTCGTAGCCGGCCAGTTTTCCATTCCAAAAGATATACCACTTGCGCTGATCGAAGGATTTGAATGGGACGAGCTTGGCCGCCGGTACGAAACGCTGGATGACCTGCTTGACTATGCTGCCCGGGTGGCAGGCACCGTTGGCGTCATGATGTGCCTGATCATGGGCCAGCGCGACAGGGCGGTGCTTTCGCGGGCAGCCGAGTTGGGGCTTGCGATGCAGCTTACCAATATCGCACGCGATGTTGGCGAGGATGCTGCGCGCGGGCGCATCTATCTTCCGCTGCAATGGCTGCAACAAGCGGGAATTGACCCAGACGAGTTCATTGCTGATCCGAAAATGGACAAGGCAATTGGCAGCGTGGTGGCGCGGTTGCTGGCAACGGCAGAGGAATTGTACCAGCAGGCGTTCCGTGGAATTCCCGGTCTGCCGCTTGCCTGCCGCCCCGCGATCCGCTCGGCGGGCCTGATCTACCGTGGAATTGGCGGCGCAGTCCGGGCCAATGGCCATGACAGCATCACCAAGCGCGCGCGCACCACAACCACACATAAACTTGCACTTGTCGGCTGGGGAAGTGCAACGGCCTTTGCCCCGGCATCGGTTCCTTCGCATCCAGCGCATGCCAGCGTGCGCATGTTGATCGACTGTGCCGCAGAGCAACCCCGCCGCCCCACCGGAATTGACGGTGCTGTTGGACGCCTCATCGACGTGCTGGCATCACTGGAAGCGCGGGAAAGGCAAACGACACAAGCTGCACGATCGCGACTGCTCCCATGATCCAGAACTATTTCGGCATCATCGAAGCCATTTTTGTGTTTGGTCTGGCGATTGGTTTTTACTTCTGGCAATCGCGATCCCTCAAGCGCGACATCGCAAAACGCATAGAGGCTGAGGCGCGGGAAAAAGCCAAACCAAAGGAATGATGATTGGCTCAGGCCCGCCTGGGCATGCGGACAGGGAGCATCAGTTTAACGACCGGCGAGGCGAACCGGTCACCATTGTAGCTCTCATGCATCATGGTGATTTCTTCACCCTGCAGCACCGTTTTGGCGACGGATCGCGTGTAAAATGGGCCATCCTCGAGCGTGCGAACGAGCGAAGGCTTTTGTCCCTCTTCACAACGCAGATAGCGTTCCACGCCCCAAAATCCCCGGCCAAGGGATTGGCGTGGCGGCGGATCGAATGTCCGCATGTTCCCATCTTTTGAAAAGTTCAGACCCAGCAAGCGTTGCGAGCCATCGCGACACTGGGCATCGTACAGGATCGTTGCGCCTTCGTTCGAAACGCCACGCGACCAATCCCATCGCACAAAGCCGTTTTCCAACGGCTCATTTCCCCAGTTGCAGTCGAAATAACCCTCACCAGTCCAGCCAAGGCTCTGCGCTCCGCCCAGTTCTACGTCAATGCGCGCCAATGGCGCGACTGGCCGCCAATGGTGGCGTTTTGCTCCATCCAACGCGAAGGTCTTTTCGTTCACCACTGATGGTGTCAACCTGATCGTGCCCTTGATTGCGCGTGGCAAGAACTGCGCTGGAGGACGCGGCAAGGAGGTCTCAGCAAACCGGATGACGAACGCCCCATTTTCATGGGACAATGAACTTGGCCCAACAGCAAAACTGGTGGCCATTCGGTGCAATTGCTTTTTGCCGCGCTCCGTCATTGCCCAACGGTTTCCCGCAACTGAATAGAGGGCAACGTTGATTGCAACGTGGTTTTCAGGATCGCGCCGCCCTGCCCAATGATACCAAGGCGAAAATACCGAGCCCACGAATGCAATGACGGTGACCCCGTAGCGCCCGCAGTCGCTTAGCCCATCCACATACCACCAGCGGTAGCCGCCCGCCTCTACCGGCGTGTCAAAGCGAGGTCCGAAAGGATCGACTGCGCTGCCAACCTGCCCGAAAGCGCTGCCATTGGCACGCCCGCCCCCGGATGCACGGTGCCGCTCGCCAGATACAGGCCCGGCATCGCCGTTCGCGTTCCCGGCCTTGCGAACGATGCCATCCATCCATGCGAAGCCCGGCCGTAGATCGCCCCGCCCGAACCTGGAAACATCCGGTTCCAGTCCGCCGGGCTGGTCGTGTTGACCGGCCCTACCGGTTCCAGCTCGAGACCGCAGGCTTTCATCTGGCGCAATGTTCTTTGAAGGCATTCGTCTGTCCCGCTTTGTGGATAGGGTTCGAAATCGCCATTGGCGGGTGCATTGATCAATAGGTAGACCCGCTCTGGTGCATCATGGTCGGCAAGTGCTCCAGTGTCATCGCGGTCATGGGCACACAGATAGACGGTTGGATTTTCCGGCGATCTGCCGTGTCTGAAAATCGCGTCGAACTCTGCCTTGTAGTCGTTCGAAAACATCACGGTATGGCGAGCCGGTGTCAGACTTCTGGTTCGTGCCTGCATGGCAAACACCATTGCCGAGAGCGAGCGGTGCTTCACCGGCAATGGCTTTTGCCCGGTGTTTTGACCTGCAACAAGCCGGGGCAAATCAGACACATCGCCACAAAAAACCAGCTTGCCGCCACGCGATGTTTCACAGCCCTCGCCTACAACTGAAAACCCTGAATTGTCATGGGATATCCCGCTAGCGTGAAATCCGTAGCGAAAGACAACGCCAAGTCGCCTTGCGGTTTTTTCCAATGCCTTTGCCAAAGCATGCATGCCGCCGGAAACCAGAAAAACACCTTCCTGTTCGACATGGGCAATCAGCATCAAAGTCGATGGAGCTGCAAAGGGAGAAGAGCCGACATAGGTGGAGTATCGCGCAAACAATTGACGCAGGCGCTGATCTGAAAAATACCCGCCAAGTGCGGACCAAAGCGTGGAAAATGAGCGCAGCCTTGCAAGGCCAAGCGGATTTTGCCGGGCAATCCGCGCGACCAGTTGCAGCGGATTGGGCCGCGAAGCAAACATGAAACTGTCCTTCAAGGCATCGTGCACTTGCGCTGCATCGTGGCAAAACCGCAGATAGCCGCGCGCCTCGGCAGAACCACCAAACATGCCAATCGCATCCGCAGTCTTTGCCCGGTCGGCGAAAAGATCGAGCATTGCAGCACCCGGCCAGGCATGGCGGGCCAGCACATCGGCCCGGCTCAGGCCAACAGCATCTTCAAGTGAAATGCCCGCTTCGCCCAACAATTCGTCAAACACCCAACGCATGGTGAAAACGGTGGGGCCCCCATCCATGTGCGTGTCACCGGCACTGACAAGGCGCATCTTGCCGCCGGGCGCAGACGACTTTTCAAGCACCTCAACCTCCACGCCCCGCGTTGCCAGCGAAATCGCGCAGCTCAGCCCCGCCATGCCCGCGCCGACAACAACAACTTTTTCGCGGTGGCTAAAACTGGCGTTCATGGCGTGCCGTGTTTGTTGACATTGGCTGCCATTGTGTCAATCTCTTTAGACAAAGTAAATTGTCGCGACAATTTTACGTTCGGAGGAAAAGTGATGGACATCTCGAAGCGGATCGACAGGGGCCTTGAGCGGGCAGTATCCTATGCCACGTCAACCGGACGGCCGCCAATGCTCTGCGAAGCGGTCCGCTACACACTCTTTCCAGGCGGCGCGCGGGTGCGTCCAAGGCTTTGTCTTTCGGTCGCGGCAGCCTGTGGTGACGCCAATCCGGCAGCGGCAGACGCTGCAGCCACAGCCATCGAACTGTTGCACAACGCCTCCCTGGTGCACGACGATCTGCCCTGCTTTGACGATGCCGGCCTGCGCCGCGGCAAGCTTTCAGTGCATTCCGCCTTCAGCGAGCCGATTGCACTGCTGACCGGCGATGTTTTGATCGTCATGGCCTTTGAAACGATCGCACGCGAATGTGCGCTCACCCCCGACCGGATTGCGCCATTGATGGCGATCATTGGCAGGGCAGTCGGCATGCCACATGGCATTGTGGCCGGGCAGGCATGGGAAAGCGAGAGCGAAATCCCGCTTGATGAATATCATCGCGCGAAGACAGCTTCGCTGTTCACAGGCGCAGCTTGCGCCGGAGCGGTTGCCGCTGGAAGCGACCCGCAGCCATGGATGATGGTTGGGGAAAAGCTGGGTGCCGCCTATCAGGTTGCAGATGATTTGCGCGATGTGCTTTCGGCACGCGAAGAAATCGGCAAGCCATCCGGTCAGGATGTGGCTCACATGCGACCCAATGCGGTGGCCCGGCTCGGTGTTTCCGGTGCCATTGACCATTTGCAAGGTCTTGTTGGCGCTGCCATGGCAGCTGTTCCCGAGTGCCCAGGTGCTGGCAGTCTGCGCGAACTCATTGGCGGTGAAATGAAACGCCTGATGCCAAAGAAGTTGTCCCGTTCGGCGGCTTGAGCGATGAACGGGGAACGCGCCGTACCTGCGCGCAACCCGGCTTTGCCACCCGTGCAGCAGTCGTTTGAAGAGCGCTATTTGCGCTGGCGCAACGCTCTTGTTGGTAGCGCCAGATTTCAGGCATTTGCAAACCGGTTTTGGCCGCTCAGGTTAATCGCCAGAAAACGCGCCCGAGATCTGTTTTCGATCGTTTCGGGCTTCATTCATTCCCAGATACTCTTTGCGTGCGTGGAAACCGGGCTGTTTGCCCTGTTGGCCACACAGCCCCGCAGCACTGCTGAAATTGCAGCGCATCTGGGAATGGAAGAAGGACAGGCAAACCGGCTGCTGGAATCAGCGCTGGCGCTCAAGCTGATTCGCCGGGACCGCACGATGCGGTGGTGGCTGGATGATGCGGGCGCGGTCGTTCACGGGAATGCGGGAATAGCCGCCATGATCAGGCACCACGCCATGGTGTATCATGATCTGGCTGATCCGGTGGCGCTGCTGAAAGACCCTCACGCACCAACGCGCACGCAGGCGTTCTGGAGCTATGTGCGGGGACCGCAAGTTTCCGATCATCATGCGCGGCAATATTCACAATTGATGACTTCCAGTCAGGACACGCTGATTGACGAGGTCCTCGATGCGCATGATTTTTCCAGGCACTCTACCCTCCTCGACATCGGCGGCGGTGAAGGTGCATTCCTGAAGGCAGCCGGTAAGAAATACCCGAATTTGAAACTGCAATTGTTTGATCTGCCAGCGGTTTCGCAGATCACCAAACCTGGCGAACACCCTGTTTCGCTGCAGCGATTTGCCGGCAACTTCTTTGAAGATGAACTGCCAAGAGGAGCTGACTGCATCAGCCTGCTGCGGGTGGTGTGCGACCATGAAGACGACAGAATCGTCATTGTGCTGAAGAAAATCCACGATGCCTTGCCGCCTGGCGGAGTGCTGCTCGTAGCAGAGCCGATGGCGGGAGCGAACTTGGAGCAATCGTTGGCTGCGGCCTATTTCGGGTTCTATTTTTTAGCCATGCGTTCAGGCAGATGCCGCACGCCAAAACACATCATTTCCCTGATGAAACAAGCCGGATTCAGCGATTTTGTAGTCAGGCCGACGCGGGCGCCGCTTGCAGCCGGACTCGTCGAAGCACGAAAGTGAGTAAGACTGTAAATTTCGGTTGACATTTATTCGTGTAAATTTACGGTTACAAATGAGGCAGAAGCAGAAATGGCTGCAATGCCGGGAAACATGAAAATGCTTACCGACGCAATCGTTCTGGAAAATCCGCGCAAGCTTTCCCTGCAAGGGGTTGGCCTTGTTGCAGCGGGTGCGGACGATGTCCTGGTCGAGACGCAATTCACCGCAATCAGCGCTGGAACAGAGCGCCTGCTTTGGGAAGGCAACATGCCGCAATTCCCCGGCATGGGTTATCCGTTGGTCCCAGGATATGAGAGCATCGGCCGCATCATCGCGGCGGGCGACAATGCAAAGGCGCGGGAGGGCGAGACAGTGTTCGTGCCCGGCGCGCGCTGTTTTGAAGGCGTTCGTGCCTTGTTTGGCGGAGCCGCCTCGCATCTGGTGACCGACCAGGCGAGGGTCTGCAAGATTCCCGAAACCCTTGGCAACGAGGCCACCCTGCTCGCCCTTGCAGCAACCGCTTACCGTGCGGTGATGTTCAATGCTTCATGCTCGCCCGATCTTGTTGTTGGCCATGGCGTTTTGGGACGGCTGATCGCGCGCATCGCGATTGCCACCGGCGGCAAGCCGCCATTGGTCTGGGAACACAATGCGGCGCGCCGCGATGGCAGTGCCGGCTACGGCGTGACTGCACCTGAAGCTTCCGGTGCTTCCGTCTATCGCTCGATTGTTGACGCAAGTGGCGACAGCGAAATTCTCGACAAGGCAATTGCCCGGCTCTCACCACGCGGCGAAGTGATCCTTGCAGGGTTCTACAAGGACCGGCTGTCATTTGCTTTCGCCCCCGCCTTCATGCGCGAGGCGACGATCCGGATATCGTCCGAATTCAAGCCCGAAGACGTCACCGGAGTGCTGGCGCTTGTCGAGAGCGGCGCGCTGTCACTGGGCGGTCTCATCACCCATTGCGAACCTGCTGCGCACGCAGATCGCGCTTATCAACAAGCATTCGAAGACGCCACTTGCCTCAAGATGGTGCTCGACTGGAGGAAATCAGCATGAGTGAAGGCGCGCACCAGACGCACGAAATGTACATGGCGGCGCTGCGGGAAGAGGCTTCACAAGAGCCTGATTCCCTGCCGGTCTCGAAGGTCAAGAAGGACACCCAGATCATTGCGATCTATGGCAAGGGCGGGATTGGAAAGAGCTTCACGCTCGCCAACCTTTCCTACATGCTGGCCCAGACCGGCCGCAAGGTTCTGCTGATCGGCTGTGACCCCAAGAGCGACACGACCTCATTGCTGTTTGGCGGCAAGGCCTGCCCCACGATCATTGAAACCTCTTCCCGCAAGAAGGAAGCAGGCGAGGAAGTGAAAATCGGCGACGTCTGCTTCAAGCGTGACGGTGTGTTCGCGATGGAGCTTGGCGGCCCGGAAGTCGGACGCGGCTGCGGTGGACGCGGCATCATCCACGGCTTTGAGCTGCTTGAAAAGCTTGGCTTCCACGAATGGGATTTTGATTTCGTGCTCCTCGATTTCCTCGGGGACGTTGTTTGCGGCGGCTTCGGCCTGCCGATCGCCCGCGACATGTGCCAGAAGGTTGTCGTTGTCGGATCAAACGATCTGCAATCCCTGTATGTCGCCAACAATGTCTGCTCGGCGGTCCAGTACTTCCGCAAGCTCGGCGGCAATGTCGGTGTTGCCGGCATGCTGGTGAACAAGGATGACGGCACCGGCGAAGCAAAGGCATTTGCCGAAGCCGTCGGCATTCCGATCCTGGCTTCAATCCCGCAGGATGACGACATTCGTCGCAAGAGCGCCAACTACCAGATCATCGGCTATCCAGGCGGTGAATGGGGCGAGCTTTTCATGACGCTGGCTGACAATCTTGCCGGTGCACCGCCAACCTTGCCAAAGCCGCTCACACAGGACCAGCTGATCCAGCTGTTCGATGCTGCAAAAACCGGCGGCGGCGTGGAACTTGTCAGTGCAACCGAAGCCGACATGTGCGGTCCGGTGAAAGTGACCAAGGCCTCACTCGAAGTCATATACGACGCGGTGTGATGGCAATGGATCGCGCTCCGCAAACAATGTCCGACGATACTTCGCCGATCAGCGAAGAAGCTGCGGCTGCGCAAGCGGAACAAGCCGGCAGCTGCCATTCGGGTGCGGAGAAGATGCGCGCGTCAGCAATGGCGAGTGGCAAGGCCGAACTCATGGAACGGCTGGAAAAGGACTATCCAAAAGGCCCGCACGACCAGCCGCAATCCATGTGCCCGGCGTTCGGTTCGCTGCGTGTCGGCCTGCGCATGCGCCGCGTGGCAACCATTCTTTCCGGGTCCGCATGTTGTGTGTATGGCCTGACTTTCACCTCGCATTTTTATGGCGCTCGCCGTTCTGTCGGCTATGTGCCGTTCAGCTCGGAAACACTGGTTACCGGCAAGCTGTATGAAGACATTCGCGACGCGGTGAAGCTGATGGCTGATCCGGAAAAATACGACGCGGTCATCGTCACCAATCTGTGCGTACCCACCGCATCCGGGGTACCCCTGCAAGGGTTGCCCAAGGAAATTGATGGCGTCCGGATCATCGGGATTGATGTTCCAGGGTTTGGTGTGCCAACACATGCGGAAGCCAAGGATGTGCTTTCGGGGGCGATGTTGCGCTATGCCCGCAAGGAAGCAACCGACGGGCCGGTTCAGGCACCGCGCCAGGGCGTCAGCGAAAAGCCGACAATAGCGCTTGTTGGCGAGATTTTCCCTGCTGATCCGGTGATCATCGGGTCAATGCTTGCTCCCATGGGGCTGGCTGCCGGACCGACCGTTCCGGTTCGTGAATGGCGTGAACTTTATGCAGCGCTTGATTGTGTTGCGGTCGCAGCAATTCATCCTTTCTACACTTCGGCAATCCGGGAGTTCCAGGAGGCTGGAAGACCGGTTCGCGGTTCTGCGCCAGTCGGCCTTGAGGGTACGGATGCATGGCTTCAGTCCATCGGTGCTGCGGCAGGCGTCTCGCAGAGTGATATCGACAAGTCACGAAACGCATTCCTTCCGGCCATTCGCGCAGCCGTTGCTGCAAGCCCGGTAAAGGGGCGCATCACGCTGTCAGGCTATGAAGGCTCTGAACTGATTGTTGCCCGCCTGCTGATCGAGTGCGGCGCGGACCTGCGCTATGTCGGAACGGCTTGCCCCAAGACACCCTGGCTTTCGGAAGATGCAGCCTGGCTGGAAGCACATGGCGTCCACATCCAGTACCGCGCTTCGCTGGAACAGGACATTGCGGCATTCCGTGAGTTCAAGCCCGACCTTGCAATCGGCACCACGCCGGTGGTCCAGAAGGCAAAGGAAGCTGGAACCCCTGCCCTTTACTTCACCAATCTCATTTCTGCCCGCCCCTTGATGGGACCAGCTGGCGCAGCGTCGCTCAGCGGCATCGTCAATGCAGCCATTGCCAACAAGGCGCGGTTTGACGCCATGAAAGACTTCTTCGAGGGCGTGGGCACCGGCGATAACGCAGGCATCTGGGAAACAACACCCGTTGCCAACACGGCATTTCGCAAGAAGTACGAAGCACGCACAAAAATCTCCCAGAACGCGGTTGATTCCGGGGAGGCGGTTGGATGTTGATCATCGATCACGACCGCGCCGGCGGATATTGGGGCTCAGTCTACGCCTTCACGGCGATCAAGGGCTTGCAGGTCATCATCGACGGTCCGGTGGGTTGCGAAAACCTGCCTGTAACCTCGGTGCTGCACTACACTGACGCATTGCCGCCGCATGAATTGCCAGTCGTTGTTACCGGCCTTTCCGAGGATGAACTTGGAAAGAAAGGCACGGAAATGGCGATGAAGCGCTCGCGCAAGGCGCTTGATCCATCGCTGCCGGCGGTTGTCGTGACCGGTTCGATTGCTGAAATGATCGGCGGTGGTGTGACGCCTGAAGGCTCGAACATCCAGCGCTTCCTTCCGCGCACAATCGATGAAGACCAATGGCAGAGCGCCGACCGCGCCCTCAAATGGCTTTGGACCGAGTACGGCCCGAAAAAGGGCAAGACCCTTGCAGCCAAGGTGCCCGCGCCCGGCCAAAAGCCGAAGGTCAACATCATCGGGCCGATGTACGGCACTTTCAACATGCCCTCGGATCTTGCCGAGATACGCCGCCTGATCGAAGGCATTGGCGCCGAAGTCAATTTGACCTTCCCGCTTGGCAGTCATCTGGCTGACGTTTCGAAACTTGCGCAGGCGCAAGCCAGCGTGTGCATGTACCGCGAGTTCGGCCGCGCGCTTTGCGAGGCCATCGACCGGCCTTTCCTTCAGGCACCGATCGGAATTCATTCGACGACTGCTTTCCTCCGCAAGCTTGGCGAGATGGTGGGTCTTGACCCCGAGCCATTCATCGAGCGCGAAAAGCACACGACCTTGAAGCCGATGTGGGATCTGTGGCGCTCAGTGACCCAGGATTTCTTTGCGACGGCAAGCTTTGCCATTGTTGCGCAGGAAACCTACGAACGCGGCATCCGCAATTTCCTCGCCGAGGAAATGGGCCTGCCCTGCAATTTTTCGTTCCAGCGGCGCGCTGGCGCGAAGACGGACAATCACGCCATTCGCGAAGCCATTCGTAGCAAGCCGCCGCTTATCATGTTCGGCTCGTACAATGAGCGGCTGTATCTGGCAGAGACCGGCGGCAAGGCCGTCTACATTCCGGTTTCCTTCCCCGGTGCAATCATCCGCCGTCATACCGGAACACCTGTCATGGGCTATTCGGGCGCAGCGTGGCTGATCCAGGAAGTGTGTAATTCGCTGTTTGATGCGCTTTTCAACATCATCCCGCTTTCGACCGAAATGGACCGGGTCGATGCAACACCAGCGCGCGGTTTTTCGCAGCTCTCATGGAGCGCCGAGGCCAACGCGGAACTGGATGCGCGCATCGCCAGCGAGCCGGTACTCGTGAGAATTTCAGCAGCCAAGCAATTGCGTGACCTGGCCGAACGGGCTGCGCGCAGTGATGGACGCTCGCAAGTAGAGATCAACGACATTCGCCGGGCAACCGGCAAAACAAGGGCGGATGCCTGATCGCAAACAGCGGCTGGCAAATCCCAAACCGGAGGAAGACTGATGCAGACCCAAGTGAGCCACAGCATTTCGCAATCGCACAATGCATGGTCGCGCGACCGGATCGAATACCGCTTCCTCGTGACGCTGTCGTTTTTCCTGTGCCTGGCTGCCGCGCTTATCGGCCGGCTCTCGGGCAGCAAAAGCGGCGAACCGGGACGTTCAATTTTCGCGCAGGCCAAGGCCGATGCGCATGCAGCAATCGGGTACGCCTTTCATGGCTGACCCCAAACAAATTGCCGGCCTAAAAAACCGGCAAGACGCCGAACGGGCGCATAGCGCCAGCAAGGCAACCGGGCCGCGGGGTGCAGCGGTAGTAGTGACTAGGAGGTGACCTTTATGGCCAGTCCAAGAGAGGGATCCCTTTCGGGTCTCACGCAAAGCGAAGCGCAAGAGTTTCACGGCTCTTTCATCCAGGGTTTCTTGATATTCACGGTGATCGCAATCATCGCGCATGTCCTGGTCTGGATGTGGCGTCCGTGGATACCGGGTCCAGAGGGCTATTCCTCAATCGAGGGATTGCATCAGATGTTCTCGGCGTTTTCGCCTTTGGTCGCATAGGAGTACGAAGCAATGTGGAAACTTTGGATGTTGTTCGACCCCCGCAGGGTGATTGTCGGGCTTTCGGCATTTCTCTTTGCCCTCGCAATCCTGATCCATTTTATCCTGCTCAGCACGGATCGGTACAATTGGCTTGATGGCAAACCCATCAAGACAGGCGCTATCGAACTTTCCGTTCCTGCAGGGGATCAAGCGACTCGCATCGTTTGAGATGCGCACAAGACCGGCGGCGGACGGCTTCCAGAAACGTAAAACGCCCGCCGCCTAACCTTACCGATTGACCCGCAGCCGCCGCGAGCGGCTTGCGCTTGGGGAGAAGGCAGATGGCTCTGCTCAGTTTCGAACGCAAATACCGGGTGCGCGGAGGCACACTCATTGGAGGGGACCTGTTCGATTTTTGGGTTGGTCCCTTTTATGTCGGCTTCTTTGGCGTAATGACGATCTTTTTCGCCACGCTTGGCACCGCACTAATCCTCTATGGAGCGGCCATTGGCCCGACATGGAACATCTGGCGCATTTCGATTGCGCCGCCGGACCTTTCCTATGGCCTTGGCCTGGCACCGCTCAGAGATGGCGGACTCTGGCAGATCATCACGATCTGTGCGATTGGCGCTTTCGTTTCATGGGCGCTGCGCGAAGTTGAAATCTGCCGCAAGCTGGGCATCGGCTATCACGTGCCGTTTGCCTTCGGATTTGCGATCTTTGCTTATGTAACCCTGGTGGTTATCCGCCCTGTCCTTCTGGGCGCATGGGGCCATGGCTTTCCGTATGGCATTTTCAGTCACCTCGACTGGGTATCCAACGTCGGTTACCAGTACCTGCACTTCCATTACAATCCAGCGCACATGCTCGCCGTCTCGTTCTTCTTCACGACGGTGCTGGCACTGGCTCTGCATGGCGGCCTGATCCTTTCGGCGGCAAATCCGGGTGAAGACCGGATGAAGCCCGGCCAGCAAGGCGAAGTGCGCCAGCCTGAATACGAAGACACCTTCTTCCGCGATGCCATTGGCTATTCCGTGGGTACACTCGGCATTCACCGGGTTGGACTGATCCTGGCCTTGAACGCCGGTTTCTGGAGTGCCGTGTGCATCGTCATCAGCGGACCGTTCTGGAACAAGGGCTGGCCGCAATGGTGGAACTGGTGGCTTAACCTGCCATTCAGGAGCTGAGGAGGCTTCCATGTTGAACGAATATCAAAACATCTTCACTTCCGTGCAGTTGCGCGGCCACCCGGAGACAGGCATTGCCCTGCCGGCCGGGGACAGCGAGCGGGTGGGCGAACCCGGGTTCGTCCACTGGATCGGACGGATCGGGAATGCCCAGATCGGACCAATCTACCTGGGCTTCCTTGGAACAATATCGCTCGCCTGCGGCCTGATCGGTTTTGAGATCATCGGCCTCAACATGTGGGCGTCGGTGGGCTGGGATCCAATCCAGTTCGTCCGCCAGCTTTTCTGGCTGGCGCTTGAACCGCCTCCGGCAAAATATGGCCTCACGGTGCTTCCACCGCTCAATGAAGGCGGCTGGTGGCTGATTGCAGGCTTCTTCCTGACCACTTCCATCATCTTGTGGTGGGTCCGGATGTATCGCCGCGCAGTTCAGCTGGGTCTTGGCACCCATGTTGCCTGGGCATTTGCATCCGCAATCTTCCTGTTCCTGTCGCTTGGCTTCATTCGGCCGCTGCTGATGGGCAACTGGTCCGAAGCCGTGCCATTCGGCATCTTCCCGCACCTTGACTGGACGGCGGCATTTTCCATCCGTTACGGCAATCTCTACTACAACCCGTTCCACTGCCTTTCGATCGTGTTCCTGTATGGCTCTGTTCTTTTGTTCGCCATGCATGGTGCGACCATCCTTGCTGTCACCCGTTACGGTGGTGACCGTGAGCTGGAGCAGATCACCGACCGCGGCACCGCATCGGAACGGGCCGCCTTGTTCTGGAGGTGGACCATGGGCTTCAACGCCACCATGGAATCTGTCCATCGCTGGGCCTGGTGGTTTGCCGTTCTCACCCCGTTGACAGGCGCCATCGGCAACCTGCTCACCGGCACTGTAGTCGACAACTGGTATCTTTGGGGAATGAAGCACGGCATCGTTGCTCCGCTCCCGCAGATTTTCCAGGGCGTCATTGACCCGGCGCTTTGAGGGAGGGTGATATGAGACTTTGGATTCCCTTTGCGATAGGTGCGGGTTCTCTCCTCGCCATCGCCAGCTTCGTGGGGGCAGGTTGGGACCTGCCGCCGGCCGAGACTACCCAGCTCGGGTATCGCGGAACGGGCATGTACATCTCGAAGGACAAGGAAGACGCCGCTGCGCTCGTCGCTGCCAATGTCGTCCCCCCTTCCCCGTACGAGCCTGACCCGACCGGTGCCAAAGCCAAGGACGTCTATCAAAACGTCCAGATCCTGGGTGACCTGTCTGAAGACCAGTTCAACCACTTCATGGCATCGATCACAGAATGGGTTTCACCTGAACAGGGCTGCGCCTATTGCCACAACGAGGAGAACCTCGCTTCTGACGAGGTTTACACCAAGGTCGTGGCGCGGCGCATGATCCAGATGAACCAGGCGATCACTGTCGACTGGCAAAAGCATGTGCAGCAAACGGGTGTGACCTGCTACACCTGTCACCGCGGAAATCCGGTGCCAT
>JBGSNX010000054.1:0-25028 GCA_041739465.1 Salaquimonas sp. | reverse complement strand
CGCCGCCGCCTTCGCCGCCTACGCCTCCCGCGCCGCCGTCGACGCCGAAGCCGGCATATGGAAACCCATCAGCGCAGATGCGCAGTTTCTCACAGACGAAACCAGCGCAGCCGCATTGCTTGGCGCGCCGCTATGGCCGGGCGAGACGCCCGGCTGGTTCGACCGGTCATGGCTCGATCTTCGCGATGCTCTGCAGAAAGATGGTGATCATTGGAGCCTCTGGATTGAATGGTTCCAACGCCGGATCAAGGGCAGCCATTCGATCTTTGGCCTTGCTGAGGATGGCGAAATGGCTGTCGCTGACAGGCTCGCCAAGGCAGACGATAAATTCTGGAGTCAGCCGGTCGAGGGTGTGAATGCGGCGCTGGCGATGTGGGTGGAGGAGGCGAAGGGTTTGAATGCGTCGCCTGACGACGATGGACTCCTAGATCACGAAATTAAAGAAACCAACCCGCCTACCGAAAATGAAAAGTTTTCGCGGACGGAAGCCAAGGTCCATTCCGATCAACCGGCGGAGGCCACCGATTTCCTGGGCAGATCAGAAATTGCCTTCATACTCGCGGGGCGGCTCAATGCTTTATGGGATCAACTCAATCAAAACGATGAGAGCGCGTCAGGGCAAAAGGACGACTCGCCGGGCTTCGTAGTTCATATCGACGCTCCTTGGGGTGGCGGAAAGACCAGCTTCGCGAGATATCTTTCAGTTTGTCTGAATCCCTGGCAAGTGGCCAAGACCCCCCCGGTCTGGCTGCGGGAGATTGTCGGAAACAGAGCAGGCAAATGGCCGGAAACCATGAGGCGTCCGTGGCACGTCGTTCATTTCAACGCATGGAAGCACCAACATGTCGATCCGCCATGGTGGGCGTTTTATGATGCCATTCTGAAAAGCATATACGGATCGGTTTTGTGCGAGCCCCGCTACGGTTCTGAACAGTCAGCCTTGCTTGGTAAGCCGGACCCTGAAAATCGTTTCCGGGGCAGGTTTGCAGCCCGGTTCGGGTATTGGTCGCTTTGGGCGCGCGAAACTACCTGGCGGTTGTGGAGCCCGCAATTAATACGTGCATTGTCTGCAGCGACTTTGACGATTGCAACACTATGGTCCCTCTTCCATTTCCAACTTCTGAAGCTGGACAATGGGGAACTTCAAACTGACGGCTCGCCATCCTCGATTTTAACACTCATTGTTCTGGCCATCTTGGGAGGCGGCGCTGCGATTTGGAACAGCTGGTCTGTGCTCTGGGAGTCCCTTTTGCCTGGCACTCCAGATGCGGCAAAAAACTACTCGCTGGGAGCTGGCGATCCGCTTGCACGGTTTTCGATGCACTTTTCAGCAATGATGCGCGCGGTGCGTCGCCCTGTGCTGGTCGTTGTTGACGATCTCGACCGTTGCGATGCCAGATTCGTCACCGAGTTGGTGCGCGGTATGCAGACCATCATGCGTTCCAATCGCGTGATGTATTTGATGCTCGGTGACCGAGACTGGATAGAGCAATGCTTTGCGCAGACCCACCAGTCCATGAAAAATATTGATGTGGGTGATGAACATGAGTTCGGCGCGAGGTTCGTCGAGAAAGCGATCCAATTCGCATTCGTGCTTCCGGAAATCGATGCTGAGGAAAAATCCCGCTACCTCGAAAACCTGCTGGTCAGGGAGGGAGGTGTAAGCGCCGCATCGGAATTCGATGTTTACTCAGAAACTTTGGAGGGATTGCCCCTTAAGCTTTCCGGCGCTCAAAGCTTGGACGAACAAGAAAAAATTGTCGGGCAAGCTGAAGCAGGCCTAATGGCGCAAGCGCGACGGCTTGGCGCTAACGACGCGGCAGTCCGTGAGCTTCGCCGGATCGCAACTGTTAACATTGGGATCGAGAAGGCATCCCAAACAGCTATCGCTCACAGACTGCAAGCAATAGGCGATGTGTTGCCGGGTAATCCGCGCCAAATCAAGCGCATTTTGAACTCCATAGCCCTGGTGCAGGAAGTTGCCCGTATTGAACTGGGTTACCGTCCTGGCGGTGCTGATTGGCAGGCACTTGTGCTTTGGGTTGTGTTGATGACCGAATGGCCGAAGACATGGTTTACCTTAAGCCGCTATCCCGACCTTGCTGACCTTGTTCTACCGTCCAACAAAAAATCCGACGATGGCGCTGGGAGGTCTTCTCTCCGACTTCCAAACCAACACGAAAATATCGTTGCCCACATTCGCAACAGGCCGCAGGTTATGGATATCCTCAACTTTGAGAGTCGAGGCGAATGGGAACCAGTTCAGCTCGACAGTGCGAGGATCAAGAAGCTACGTACAGTTCTACCCGCTACCAGCGGCAAGATGCTCTCCCTACCCTGACCCCTTTACCTTTGCCCCCTCCATCCCCTATACGGCTGGCAAATCAACCACCCGCGTCCGTATGCGGGACTGGATAGGAGCGGCCCGATGGCGCAAGTGAAACTGACCTTCCCCGACAATTCCGTTCGCGAATTTCCCGCCGGCACCACCGGTCTTGGCATTGCTGAATCGATCGCCAAATCGCTGGCGAAGAAATCCGTGGCCTATGCGCTGGACGGCGAGATGCGCGACCTTTCAGAGCCGGTCGAGCGCGACGGGCGGATCGAACTGGTGACGCGCGAGGACAAGCGCGCGCTCGAACTCATCCGCCACGACACCGCGCATGTGCTGGCCGAGGCGGTTCAGGAAATCTGGCCGGGCACGCAAGTGACCATCGGCCCGGTGATCGAGAACGGCTTTTACTACGATTTTGCCCGCAACGAGCCTTTCACGCCGGAAGACCTGCCGGTGATTGAAAAGAAGATGCGCGAGATCATCGCCCGCAACCGGCCTTTCACCAAGGAAATCTGGAGCCGCGACGAGGCCAAGGCGTTTTTTGCTGCCAAGGGCGAGCAGTACAAGGTCGAACTGGTCGATGCCATTCCTGCCGACCAGACGATCAAGATCTACAAGCAGGGCGAATGGACCGACCTTTGCCGCGGGCCGCACATGCGCTCGACCGGCGATGTCGGCAATGCCTTCAAGCTGATGCACGTGGCGGGTGCCTATTGGCGCGGCGACAGCAACAACGCGATGCTGACGCGCATCTACGGCACCGCCTTTGCCAATGAGGATGACCTCAAGGCCTATGTCCACATGCTGGAGGAAGCGGGCAAGCGCGACCACCGCAAGCTTGGCCGCGAGATGGACCTGTTCCATTTCCAGGAAGAGGGGCCGGGCGTCGTGTTCTGGCACGCCAAGGGCTGGACGGTTTTCCAGAAGCTGGTCTCCTACATGCGCCGCCGGCTGGCCGGCACCTACCAGGAAGTGAACGCGCCGCAAATCCTCGACAAGAGCCTTTGGGAAACCTCCGGCCATTGGGGCTGGTACCAGGAAAACATGTTCGCGGTGAAATCCGCCCATGCCTTCACCCACCCGGACGATGAGGAAGCCGACCACCGGGTGTTTGCGATCAAGCCGATGAACTGCCCCGGCCATGTGCAGATTTTCAAGCACGGCCTCAAGAGCTATCGCGACCTGCCGGTGCGGCTTGCCGAATTTGGCAATGTACACCGCTACGAGCCATCCGGCGCGCTGCACGGGCTGATGCGCGTTCGCGGCTTCACGCAGGACGACGCGCATGTGTTCTGCACCGAGGACCAGCTCGCCGCCGAATGCTTGCGCATCAACGATCTCATCCTCTCCACCTATGCGGATTTCGGCTTTGAGGAGATCACCGTGCTGTTGTCGACCCGCCCGGAAAAGCGGGTGGGCGAGGATTCCTCATGGGATCACGCCGAAGAAGTGATGATGAAGGTGCTGGCGCAGATCGAGGCGCAGTCTGGCGGCAAGATCAAGACCGGCATCAATCCGGGCGAGGGCGCTTTCTACGGGCCGAAATTCGAATATGTGCTCAAGGACGCCATTGGCCGGTCCTGGCAATGCGGCACAACGCAGGTCGATTTCAACCTGCCCGAACGTTTTGGCGCGTTCTACATCGGCAGCGACAGCGAAAAGAAGCAGCCGGTGATGGTGCACCGCGCCATTTGCGGCTCGATGGAGCGGTTCATCGGCATCCTGATCGAAAATTATGCCGGGCATTTCCCGCTCTGGCTGGCGCCGGTGCAGGTGGTTGTCGCCACCATCACCGAACAGGCCGACGACTATGCGCGGCAGGTTGCTGATGCGCTGCTGGCGGCGGGAATGAATGTTGAAACTGACCTGCGCAATGAGAAGATCAACTACAAGGTGCGCGAGCATTCGCTGGCCAAGGTTCCGGTGATTCTCGTGGTCGGCCACAAGGAATCTGCCGACCAATCGGTTTCGATCCGGCGGTTGGGATCGCAAAACACCACGCAGGCCAGCCTTGGCGATGCCATCGCTGCGCTTGCTGCTGAAGCAACAGCGCCCGATCTGGCGCGCAAACTGGCAAAATGACAGGCTGGCGGGCTCCCAAGGAAGGCATGCCCGCCAGTTTTGCACAGCTTGGAGATGTTCATTGCCGATTGCATGACGGCCTTGTGGAAACCTTCACGGTGTTGTCATATTATCAATTGTAGAAACCTCGGTTACGACGATCCCTTTTGCACTCCGGTCTGTCAGGCGCAAAAACCAATGTTCAAGAAGAGTATCCGTTTTCCCGAACTGACTTATGCAAACCCGAACGACACCAAACTGAAGCAGTGGCTTATCAGAAAGGTGGAAGGGCTCTCGGGCCGGGACCATTTCGCCGATTTGTATGACATCTGGCGCAAGGAAGTCGTGGGCAAATCCAAACGCGTCATGGGCGAGATGCTGGCGCTGATTGATGTCGGCCTTGCGGTTCAGGGCGAACCATGGCCGCCGCAAACCATTCCCGATACCCCC
Source organism: Salaquimonas sp. (assembly GCA_041739465.1). Taxonomy (GTDB): domain Bacteria; phylum Pseudomonadota; class Alphaproteobacteria; order Rhizobiales; family Rhizobiaceae; genus BOKV01. The sequence goes on along the minus strand of JBGSNX010000054.1, from coordinate 20,182 downwards.
ATCGTCATCATTGCCAACCATCCCTTCGGGATCGGCGATGGCATCGCGATTTGCGCCATGGCCGAACAGCTTGGCCGCCCGTTCCGGGTCATCATCAACAACGACCTGCTGAAAGTGCAGGAAATGCGCCCGTATTCGCTGCCGATCAATTTCGATGAGACGCGCGAAGCGGTGCAAATGAACCTTGAAACCCGCAAGGAAGCCGTGCGCCTGTTGAAAGATGGCGTGACCATTGTCGTGTTTCCGGCAGGCGGCGTTGCCACTGCGAAAAAGGGCTTTGGCCGGGCCGAAGACCTGCCGTGGAAAGTGTTCCCCGCCAAATTGATCCAGGCAGCTGGCGCGTCGGTGATCCCGATCTATTTCGAGGGCCAGAACGGCCGGCTGTTCCATCTTGCCAGCAAGATTTCGCAGACCATGCGGCTTTCGCTGTTGATCCGCGAATTTCGCCGCCTGTCAGGCAAGACAATCATTGCCCGTGTCGGCAAGACGCTCGATGCCGCTGATCTGATGAAGGTTCGCGACCGCAAGGTGTTGACGCAGATCTTGTTTGATTCGGTTTTCAGCATGCGCCGCGACGTGAAGCTGACCGGCCGCTACGCAAGGCCACGCATCGCGGCTTGAGCCAAGCTCACTCGGCCATCAGTTCCACATCCTGGTTGATGCCGGAAATCACCTGGAAGTCGCGCGAATAGATTTTTTCGTCATTGCGGGCAATCGCCGTGTAATTGCCTTCGCTCAGTACGAAGGCGGGAAAGGCTCGGTTACGGTAATGATCTTTGCTTCGATCAAGGGACGCAGGGCATCACTGACTTCTTGAAAACTCCTGCCGATCTTCTCGGAAATGGCAAGCAAATCCATAGTACCATCGCAGTAGGAGATAGCACCCATCATGCATTTGACCACGTCGAAAGTATCTCTGGTGCTGAAGCTCGGGTAGAGGCCGCGTTTGCCCAACTGGGGTTCCCCCAGAATTTCAATTCTTGGAACGACATTCGCCTCAAGAATTGAAATGCACCGGCGCAATGCGTTGAAACCGCCCTGAAGGCCGTCCGGACTGACAAAATCCAGATTATCTAGCGACGTGTGATATTCCGGATACTCGTAAAATTTCGAACGCATGACTAATGCAACGGGCAGATCAATGCCTGGCGCACAGTACTGGCGTTCATCACTTCCGCGATCAAGCCATGTGTATCTGATAAAATCTGGGTCAATTTCACCAAGTGCTTTCAGGGCTACCCGATCCGCCAGAGTGTTTCCCGCCCTCGAAGGCAAATATGAGTAACACCTGTCATCGCCAACGCAAGTCAATACAAATCCGGAAACTACTTTTTCTTTCATTACGTCAATATTTTTGCTCAAGTACACCAAAGAACCAATTGTCTCTGGTATAAATACAATGCGGTAGGAGTATTTTCGTTTTTTCAGTGACTTGATCCACAAAGCCAAAGCGCATGCTACGGCGGGGCCTGAAAGTTCGTTGTTTGCCATCGACGGGTGGCAAACATAAGTGGAAAGAAGTATCTCGCGGTCGGTTTCGCCGGGTATCAGTAACTCGCCATAATTCAACTCGCCCGGCGCCAGTTCGCTTTTAATTACACAGTGATAATTTTCTGAATCCAGCTTGTCGCGTTGCTCCTGTGCAATGCAAAAGCCCCAGTTTTCCTTGTAGTAACTTGTGACATATGGAATTGCATTCGGTTGCGCTGGCAGCGAATGCAGATGCGACTGAAGCTCTTCCAGAGAAAGCCATTCATCTACAGGGATGGAATAACCAACGACATGTAAATTATTCAACTTAAAATCAACTACGCGGTTATTTTCAGCATCCTCTATATATGCTTCTTGTATATTCCACTCAAAAGGTACTGTCCAATCAAGGGCGCTGTAGCCGGAAGGGACAGATTCGATAATCATTTCGGGTAGTATGGACTGAAAATATAACAGCGTATTCCGCAGTTCATTGCCTGTTATGCTGCGGCAGAGGGGAAATAATTCTTTAATTATGTTATAGCAATATTCACCAGCGTGGTCGAAATCGTTCAATAAATCATTTTTCGATTTCATAAAGCAATCCTTTGGCAGACCCGCTCTTTATCACTTGGCTCACTTCTTCGTAAAGCCTGGACGCTCCTATGGTTCTAAGCCCGCTCCCGTTATTTGGCGTCGATCCCTTATAGGCGCCAATTTCCCACAATCGGGCGCCCATTGGATTGACCCGGGTTACAACACCTTTAGCAATGTCGCGCACAAAAATTCCGAAGACCCGTTCGCTTTCAACACCCTCGAAATCAATGTAAGGCCCGGAGAATTCCTTGTGAAACCGATATGGGACTTGATGCATTTCCTCAACATAGTGGTAGAAAGTCATCGAGTCTTGGTCAGCGAGGTCCAGAGACCCGATCTGGCCATCGTTTTGATGCAGAATACCAAATGGTGAATCTGCGCCATATCCGCTGAAATTGCACAGGCCCCTGAAAAGTCCGGCTTTGTTGCCGATGGCTGCAAACGAATAGATCGGATGCCCGGTTCGTACAGCGTTTGGCCAATTGCGCGCCGCTTCGGTCAGCGCGCCCATGTTGCTCTTGGTGTGCCGGATATCAAAAAGCTTGCCCGTGGTGAAATCGAAATTAAAGAGCGGAAACAATAGCGTTCCCTGCTCTCCTACCGCCTCCAGGAAACTGCGGAGTATTATTTCAGGTGAAGCCTTGATGCCGGACCGGATCAGTTTCATCAAGGTTCGGCGAATGCTGCTATGGATAAGCAGTATGCCGCCTTCCTTGACGCCGGCTTCCCGCCAATCATCTGCGAGCATTCGAACTTGGAGTAGTTCACTCATGGGTGCGATCAAAATGTGGTTGTCAGTTTCCGGTTCGTCCCACGTTAGCTTTCGCACCATGTTTTTTCAAATGGTACCGGGAAAGTCCTTGAAGTTTCTTCAGCTCACTCGGCCATCAGTTCGACATCCTGGTTGATGCCGGAAATCACCTGGAAGTCGCGCGAATAGATTTTTTCGTCATTGCGGGCAATCGCCGTGTAGTTGCCTTCGCTCAGTACGAAGGCGGGAAAGGCGCTGTTGCTTTCGGTGATCACGTCGCCCGATTCGGTCAGCACCGACCATGATGTATTGGCGATGGCATCGCCGCCGCCTTGCTTGACCAGTCGCAGAGTCATACGCGCCGCACGGTGCTCGATCACGGCTTGCGTTACCTTGCCAGCTTCCACCCGCAAATCGGCGCGGATTTCGGCGTTGAGATTCCCGAATTGCGAAACCACATGGTAGGTGCCAGCAGGAAACGGCACCATCTCGTTCGGCTTGACGTTTCGCGCGATCAGCTGGCGCACATTGCGCTCGTCTTCCTCGCCGGAATAGACGTCGAATCGCAGCAGGTTCATGGGTATGCGCCCACCAGCCCCCGTTACCCCCGAAAGCTGCAGTGCGCCGGCATTGAGGGTGAAGGTCTCGCGCTGGTCATTGCCCGGGACAACGACGATGCGCCGCACCGCGCTGGAATGCCCGTAGGCGGCATGAACCAGATATTCGCCCGGCGACACGTCAAAGCCCTTCACGCCGCCATCGGCCTTGGCAAGCAGTGGCAACTTCCCGTCCGCGCCGGTCTTGGAGCCAAAAACCCGCCATTCGACGCCTTTTTCAATCGGCGCGCCGGTCTCGGTCGTCTTTGCCTCAAAGAAAATCCTCGCAGTCGTATCCTGTGCAATTGCGGGAACCGCAATGGCAATCAAACCAGTCAGGAACGTCAGCAGAAGGATTTTCAAGCGCATCGGGCACATGTTTCTGTTTCGTTGAACACTGTTTGAAGACGCTTTCATTGGCAATTTCAAGGCCGCAACACTATAGCACAATGAAGCGGCCAACCGGCTGCAATTGCTAGCACAGGACATTTTCATGCGCGAAAACTTTCCCGAAGTCATCGATTTCATGCAGAAGCGCCGTTCATCCTCGGCAAAGCAGATGTCTGGCCCCGGTCCCTCGGACGACGAAATCGCAACCATGATCGGCATTGCCTGCCGGGTTCCCGACCACGGCAAGCTTTCCCCATGGCGGTTCATTCGCTATGCGCCGAATTATTGCCGCCGCCTTGGCGAAATCTGCCTTGCCCGCGCGTTGGAACGCGATCCTTCGCTGGATGCGCAAACGCGCGAATTTGAAGCCACGCGCTTCACCCGCGTTCCGGTGGTAATTGCCATTGCCAGCCGTCCGCAGGTTCACCCCAAAATTCCGCAATGGGAACAAGTGCTTTCGGCAGGCGCTGCCGGAATGAACCTGCTGATCGCCGCCAATGCGCTTGGCTTTGACGCGCAATGGATCACCGAATGGGTGGCGTATGATGAGGCGCTTGCCCCCGCGCTTGGCCTGCGGGAGGGCGAAAAGCTGGCTGGCTTTGTGTGCATCGGCACCCGCACACTGCCCAAGACCGAACGCGACCGTCCGTTGGTAGCCGATATCTTTTCGGTCATGGAAGGCTGAGCGCGTGTTTTACGAACCGGTCAAGGGCAATCACGGCCTGCCTCACGATCCGTTCAAGGCCATTGTGGCGCCGCGGCCAATCGGCTGGATATCCACCATTTCTGCAGATGGCATTGCAAACCTTGCACCCTACAGTTTTTACAATGCAGTGAGTTCGCGCCCGCCAATGGTGATGTTCTCATCGGAAGGCGAGAAGGACAGTGTCAGGAACATCCGGCAGACCTGCGAGTTCGTGGTCAACCATGTCAGCGCCGGCCTTGCGAGCCAAATGAACCTGAGTTCGGCAGCGGTTGCTCCAGGTGTTGATGAATTTGTGCTTGCCGAACTCGAAAAGGCTGCATGCCGTTTGGTGCGCCCGCCGCGCGTTGCCAGCGCATTTGCTGCACTTGAATGCAGAGCAACAAGGGTCGAGGCACTTGTCGGCCTGGATGGCATAGAGACCGGCGCGATCCTCGTGCTTGGAGAAGTGGTTGGCGTTCACATCGATCCCGCGGTCATTAAGGACGGGTTTTTCGATCCATTGCTGGCGCAACCGCTCGCCCGAATGGGCTATCGGCAATATCAGGGCCCGGAAGGTGTTTTTGAAATGGATCGCCCAACCCGTAAATAGGCCGGAGATTGTGGCGGCAAACCTTTCAGAGTTTGCTCGACACAACAGCGATGTCAGCCTGCGCGCCGCCAAGTTTGTTTTTGGCAGATACCCAGCACGCAACCTGAAACCGAAAGCGAACTGCCAGCCAACTCCATGCTGGAGTTGAAGGTCCGGTCGTTGCGCGGGTCCCATATTTTTCCGCCGGCCCATTTTGCCGGGCCTTTGGCAACCATGTCCCAGATCATGCGGCGGCCAGTGTGTGGATAGGGCTGCTCGCTGCCTGCACAATCGCGGGCACGCAGGATCGTTCCGCAAAGCGCCTGGCCACAACTGGCGATGCCCACTTCAAGGTAGCCCTCGTTCGTCGCCTCTGTACGCCAAACGCCAGTGGCGTCCTGCGCATGCGCCAACCCGGGGGCAGCAACGAAAAGGAAAGCTGAGAGAAAAAGACTGCGAAAGTGCATGGCGTTACCCCTTGTTTGGTTGCCCCCGCTGATGAGGGTGTAACTGGTCGAGCCCAAGCCCCTTGGCGACCATTTTCCGACTTGCACACGGGCCCCGATCCGCATGCAACCCCACCAGCGGAGGCAATCTTTTCAATGGATAGATTGGCAAAGTAGCTCAAATCTTTCGACTGTCAAGTTAATTGCTCCACCGGGACAAGTAACGCTCTGCGGAACCGGGCAAAGGCTGTTGGGCGCGAGCGCTCTTTGGGTTCACAGCGCGGAAAAGGCCCGTCAATTGCTTAACAATTGCCTTCCAATTTCTTAATAAACCATTGATTTGCATGGTGAACTGAACGTTAAGGGTTTTACGTCAGATTGCTCCGTGGAACGTGGCACCGCGTGTATTTCGCGGAACTGCAGATAGTACGGAGTGAGTTTCCAATGATCGTTGCGCGTTTTTTGGCGTGGATGGAAACCGCTGGTGCACAGCACCGGGCGGAAGCAGCCTTTGCGCTGGCCAAACTCTGGCTTGAGCCGGAAATGGACGATTTCGAGCGGGAGGCGGCTGAAGCAGCCATGACCTTGCTGTTGGACGACGCCGAGCCGGACGTGCGTCTGGCGCTTGCCAAGGCAATTGCGCCGCTGGAAACAGCGCCTCGCCATGTTGTGCTGTCACTGGCCGGCGACGAGCCGCAAATTGCCATGGCAGTGCTGTCGCGCTCTCCTGTATTCCTTGATGGCGAACTCGTGTCGGTAGTCAAATCCGGCTATGTCCAGCAACAGGCGGCCATTGCCTGCCGTACGGTTGTCAACGCAGTCGTGGCCAATGCCATTGCCGAACATGGCGAGCCCGATGCCTGTTTTGGCCTTTTGATGAATCCCGGGGCGCAGATTGACGCCGCGGCGCTGCATGTCCTTGCAGCTCGGCATGGCTCGCTCACTGCGATCCGCCATCTGCTGCTGCGAAAGCCTTCCCTGCTGGCATCCACCCGACTGCTGCTGATCGACAAATTGGGAGAAGCGCTGCGCACCCAGATCGCTGCAACACCCGGTCTGCCCGCGGCCCGTGTCGAGCAATTGCTTGCCGACCACGCCGAGAAAGCCATCATTGCCTATGCCGCAAAGGCGCAGGATGAAGAATTGCCGCAAATTGCTGTGGCGTTGGTGGAAGCTGGCCGCATGACCGCAGCTTTCCTGCTGCGCTGCATCTGCATGGGCAACATCGCACTGTTTGCAGGCTCATTGGCACAACTGACCGGTATGCCGGTAAAGCGGGTTGAAGCAGCGCTCGATGCAGGAAAGCGCAACGCATTTCGTGCGCTATACCTCAAATCCGGCCTGCCGGATTCCGCATTTGACGTTTTTGCCGCCGCAATCGAAATTTGGCGCACCACGCTCCTGGCATTCGAAACCGCCGACAGCACCCGCATGACCTGGATGGTTACCCGCGAACTGCTCTCCACCTATCGCGGGCGCACAGACACAACAGTGGACGGCTTGCTGGTCCTGCTTCGCCGGTTGGCGGCGGAAGCTGCCCGCCGCAATGCCCGCAAGGAAGTTGGCCGCATCACCCAGATTGTTCGTGAGGAAGAGCAGCGCCTGCTGGAACAACAGGCGCGCGATCCACGCGAATTGCTGTTGGAAGAATTCCCGGTCATCGAAGTGCCAATGCCGGTGCTGGCTGATTTTGCCCTGCACTTTGCCGAGGAACTGGTGGAACTGGAAGAAACCATGGTCACTGGCTCGCAGCAGGTTCACGCCGCCAATGACGACATTCGTGGCGGTCATACGCTGGAAATCGACGCCGTCGCCATTGATGCCTTGGCAATAGACATGGGCAACGCCGTCTCGAGGGCCAAGGCGGCTTGAGCTAATACTGGAACTGCTCAGCCAATATCCGTTCGTCCCAGCTATGTTCGCTGTCGAACAGGATGATGCCTTTGGAGTGCGCTGACTGGTGTACCACCACGCGGCGCACGGACTTGACCTCGTAATGGTCGGCGACCGCGTTGACCGGCCTTTTTTCAATTTCGTTGATCGTGATTTCAACCCGGCTGCGGTTCGGGATGAGAGCGCCGCGCCAGCGGCGTGGGCGAAACGGGCTGACAGGCGTCAGCGCCAGCAAGGGCGCTTCCAGCGGCAGGATTGGGCCATGCGCTGAGAGATTGTAGGCGGTGGAACCGGCCGGGGTTGCCACAAGCACGCCATCGCAGATCAGCGGGTCCAGCCGGGTACGCCCGTCTATACGGATGCCGAGGCTCGCGGCCTGGTAGGATTGGCGCAAAAGCGAGACTTCGTTGATGGCCTTGGCCTTGTGGATCGTGCCATCCACATCTTCCGCTTCCATTTCAAGCGGGCGGATGATGCTGGCGGTTGCTGCCTCCAGCCGTTCTTCAAGGCCTTCCTCGCCATATACATTCATCAAGAAGCCGACAGTGCCCTTGTTCATGCCGTAGATCGGCATGCCGCTGTCCATGAACCTGTGCTGGGTTGCCAGCATGAAGCCGTCACCGCCTAGCGCCACGATCACATCGGCCTTGTCCTGTGCGGCATTTCCATAGCGTTCGGTCAGGACGACCATCGCTTCCATGGCTGCTGGCGCATTGCTCGCAACAAAGGCAATTCTGGTCATTTGATGTAAGGCTCCAACGCGCTGCAATCCTGCCAAGGCTTCCTATCATGGGCAATGCGCCTTGTAACCAGCGCTTGCCTGGCAGGCAAAGGCCGAAAATTTCGACGGTATGGCGTTCTGATAACGTTACGTTAACTCTGCCAACGCATGTTGTCTGGGTAACGATATGTGCGGGACTGCCTTCGATCCGGGCTGCCTGCAACCTGATTGTCCGTGATCGTGTAGAGGCAGCAATGATCAGACCAGCAACCGAAATCGAATATCCGGCAAGTGAAGCCCAGCGTGCCCGCGCAGCCATGCTTTCGCGCCTGGAAATGCTCAATGCATCCAGCCAGGCCCTGATGTCGGTGATCGCCGATCGCATTGGCGCTGAACACAGCGAAGATGCCTTCTCGGTCAACGAGTTGACCGCAGAACAGGAGCGCCTGATCGAAAACATGCGCTCGCTCGTTCGTTCCTGAAATCTTTTCTTTCAAAATTCAAAGGCCGCAGGCATTTCCTGCGGCCTTTTCTATTGGTGGCGATCAAGCATCGTCCAAAGGTCCGGGTGCCCGCTTGGTGCCGGTAAACATGGCCCGCACCAGGTTTTCCCGGTGTTCGACAGATGCCAGGACCACGCCCCCGACATGCAGGGCGATCAAGCCGAGCGTGCCGTAAACGGCCACCTCATGTGCCTCCTCGACCCATTCCAAGCCCCAAAATGCATCGAGTGTCATCATCCAGCCGGTCGCGGATATGACCGCGATTGCCACCAGAAGGGCAAGGACCATCGCGCCGCCCGCAGGATTGTGACCCAGATAGCGGCGAGCTCGAAGCATCACGCTGTCGCGCAGAAAGCCGGCTGTTGTCGCAGGGCCTTTCACGAAGGAGGCAAAGCGCGCATGTCGCGTCCCAAACAATCCCCAGACGATGCGCAAGGCCACCAATGCGGCCACTGCGTATCCTGTAAATTCATGGGCATTGTCCCATTCGTCTGCAGTGAGGAAGGCGAACGCGAACAAGATGACCAGCGACCAGTGGAAAATACGCACAAACGGGTCCCACACCCGCACCTGCACAGGCGGCGTAACGCCGCCTGCCACAGGTTCGATCTGCGCCGCGCGCATCAGTCTTCAGACTTCTGCTGGACGATTTCACCCGAGACCGGGTCGATGTAGACTTCCAGGCGCTGGCCCGAAGCATTGATGGCATAGGCTTCATAGCAGCCATCTTCCATCTTCACCTTGCGAACCTTGTATCCGAGGCTTTCAGCCTTGGCGGTAACCTGTTCCACGGTCAGTTGAGGGCCTTGCGAAGGATTGCAGCGCCCGCTTGCGAAAGCTGGAAATGCGGCGATGATGGCGGCTGAGAAAATGGCAGTTGCGAGAATGGCACGCATGGTGGTCTCCTGAGGTTTGGGGCAGCGCCCCGGTTGGTCTTGGGCGTCGCCCTGTTGACCCATCCTTTCTCGCAGGCCGCCGATGACGGCTACCTGAGTTTAGCTGTCAGCGTTTTGTAATTTGTTTTCGCGCAAGGGTGGCCGCATGAACCTCAGGAAAATGATCATTGCTGTCTTAGGTGCCGCGAGCCTTGTCATGCTCGCGAACGCGCCGGTGCATGCCAAGAAGGACGGGCGCGACCACAACGACGCCAGCGAGGCCGTGCGCAAGGGGAATGCTTTGCCGATTTCGACGATCATGAAGAAGGTCGCTCCGCGGCTGGGCGAAATCCTTGAGATAGAACTGGACGAGGAAGATGGCCGCCTTGTCTATGAGATCAAGTATCTCGACAAAAGCGGGCGGCGCATGGAAGCCTATGTGGACGCCCGCAGCGGTCGCCTGATCTCCAAAAGCGATAACTGATCAATGCGCGTTCTTGTCATCGAAGACGACATTCGTATCCGCACCGATGTTGCCGCCGCTCTTGGCGCAGCTGGCTTCGTGGTGGATGCGACTGGTGACGGCGAAGAGGGACTGCACCTTGGCGAGAACGAGATTTATGCAGCTGCAGTCCTCGACCTGGGCCTGCCCGGCATGGACGGACTGGCGATCCTCAAGCGCTGGCGGATGACCGGCAAGCCGCTGCCGGTACTCGTTCTGACCGCCCGTGGCATGTGGAGCGAGCGGGTCGAGGGGATCGACGCCGGCGCCGATGACTATTTGCCCAAGCCTTTCCGGATCGAGGAACTGGTTGCCCGGCTGCGCGCCATCATTCGCCGCAGCGCTGGCCATGCCTCTCCGGTGATCAGTGTGGGCGAAACCGAACTCGACACGAGGCAGATGCGCGTCAGTGTGCGCGGCGTACCTGTCGCGCTCTCACCGCAGGAATACAGGCTTGTGGCCTATCTGATGCTGAACAAGGGCCGGGTGGTGCCGCAACAGGAATTGGCCGAGCATTTGCAATCGGTGCTTTTCCAGCGCGAAAGCAATGCGGTTGAAGTGCTGATTGCCCGCGTTCGACGCAAGCTTCCAAATGCGCTGATCGATACAAGGCGCGGCTTTGGCTATCTCGTGGCCGAACCCGGTATTGCGCAATGAGTTCGGGGAATTCGGGGAGTTCGGGCGTCTCGCTGCGGGCAAGGCTGTATGCCGCAGCCTTGATTGTCGTGGCTGTTGCCATGGCCGCAAGCTGGATTGGACTTACTGCCCTTTTCACCCGGCATCTTGAGCGGCGCGTCGGCGGGGAGTTGAACACCCATTTGAGCCAGCTTGCCGGATCCGTGGAGATTGCGGCTGACGGAACGCTTTCACTGTTGCGCGAACCTGCCGATCCGCGCTTTGGCCGGGTAGGCGGTGGCCTCTACTGGGAAATTGCCCAGGGCAGGGTTGGCGGAAAGTTTCTGGCTTCACGCTCACTTTGGGATGAGCGTCTGGCATTGCCCGCAGGTGTGCCTGATCCGGGCGGCATTCATGTGCATGACATTCGCACCAAGGCAGGGGACAGCTTGTTGGCGCATGAACGCGTCATTGTCGCGCCAGACGCAAGCGGCCGCGACCGGATGCTGGTGATTGCCGCAGCCATTGACCGCAGTGAAATCGAGCAATTGCGCACCGGGTTTGGCCGGGATCTGGCACCAGCGCTGCTGTTGCTGGGCTTTGTGCTTTTCGGCGGATTTGCCTTGCAGGTAGAGGCTGGGTTGCGCCCGCTTGCGCCGCTGCGCCGCAAGATCGCGGCGATAAGGTCGGGTTCCACCTCGCGGCTGGATACTGCCGTTCCAATCGAGATCAGTCCGCTCGCCGAAGAGATAAACTCGCTGCTGGAGCAGCGCGAACGCGAGGTCATGCGGGCCCGCGACCGGGCTGCCGATCTGGCACATGGGTTGAAAACACCGCTTGCAGCGTTGGCATCGGACATTGCGCGGCTGCGCGGCAAGGGCGAGAATTCCATTGCCGACCAGATTGCTGAAGTGGCCGAGACCATGCGCCGCCAGATCGAGCGTGAACTGGTGCGTGCCAGAATCCGCCACAATGCAATGCCTAGCAGCGCCGTGCTTCCCGCTGCTGAGGCTATCGCCCGCACATTGGCACGCACGCCCGATGCCGAAGGCAAAGGCTTTGATCTTGCGATTGCCAAGGATTTCAGCTTGCGCATTGACCCACAAGACCTTGCGGAGGCGTTGGGTAACTTGATGGAGAACGCCATTCGCCATGCAAGGACGACAGTGAGGCTTTCGGGCGAAGTTGGCGATGACAGCGCTGTCCTGCACATAGAGGACGATGGCGCAGGCATGTCTGAAGCTTTGATGTCGGCCGCACAGCAGCGTGGAACGCGCCTTGACATGGCTGGGGGAAGTGCCGGACTTGGCCTTGCCATTGCTGGCGAAATTGTCTCCGCATGCGGAGGCACTCTGTTGTTGGGTAATTCATCCCTGGGCGGATTGAAGGCAAGCATTGCATTGCCGATTGTCGAAGCAATTCGAGGCTAAAAACCTTTGGCCAGACCCTCGCGGCGCGGGTCTGCGCCACCTTCCAGCCTGTCCGGGAATATTGCCACCGCTGTAAGGCCCGAATTCAAGTCCTGCACTTTGGTCTGGTAGCCGAGTGCCTCAAGCCCCGCGGCCATCTCGGCAGCTTGCGTGCCTTCTTCCAATTCGAAAACCCCAAACCTGTTTGACAGATGCGGCATCGACACGGCGGCTTGAACATCCATCCCCCAGTCGAGATTGGCAATCAGCGCCTGCGCCACGAAATTGATGATGCGGCTGCCGCCGGGCGATCCAATGGCGAGCACCGGCTTGCCGTCCTTGAGAACGATTGTCGGCGCCATGGACGAGCGCGGGCGTTTTCCGCCTTCCACTCGGTTGGCAACCGGCTTGCCGTCGCGCTCTGGCAGAAACGAGAAATCGGTCAACTCGTTGTTGAGCAGGAACCCGCGCACCATCAGGCGCGAGCCAAAGCCGCTTTCGATCGTGCTGGTCATTGAAACCACATTGCCGGAAGCATCCACAATCGAAAGATGGCTGGTGGACAGTAATTCCGGCGTCAAACCCGGTGGATGGGCCATCGCCTTGTCAAAGGGTGGCTCACCTGACACCACGGCTTCTGGTGGCAGGGCATTGGGTCCTGAGAGCAGTTTTGATCGCTCGGCAAGGTATTGGCGGTTAAGCAATCCTTTGGGTTGGCGCACGAAGTCGGGGTCAGCCACATAGGCTTCGCGGTCCGCAAAGGCGAGGCGCGAAGCATCGCCGATGATGCGCCAGGCCATGGGGTCATCCGCGCCCATGGTTTCCAGTCTGTAGGGCTCGGCAAGGCGAAGGATCTGGCTGACGGCTATGGCGCCTGATGATGGCGGGCCCATGCCGCAAACCACATACACCCGGTATGGCGCGCAGACTGGCTCGCGTTCGATGACCTTGTATTTGGCCATGTCCCCAAGCGTCAAAAGTCCTGGCCTCTCGGGATCGCTGGTCACGGTGGCCACGATGTCTTGAGCAACCGGCCCTTCGTAAAACGCCTTTGCGCCGTTGGCCGCGATCATTTCCAGGGTCTGCGCATAATCAAGGTTCTTGCGGATGGCACCTGGAAACAGGGGAACGCCTTCTTCGGAAAGGAAATAGTCGCGCGCAGTTTCCTGGCGATAGAGGCTTTCCGCCGAATCGGAGATCAGTGCATTGAGCCGCCCGGAGACCTTGAAACCTTCGCGCGCCAGCTTGATCGCCGGCTGGAACAGCATTTCAAAGGGCAGCTTTCCGTGGCTGCGATGAGCAGCTTCAAGCAGCGCTACGGTTCCCGGTGTGCCAACCGACCGACCGCCAATCACCGCATCGAAAAAGTCCATCGGCTGTCCGGATGCGTCGAGAAAATGCGTTGGCATGGCAGCGTCAGGCGCAGTTTCACGCCCGTCCAACGTGGTTACTTTGCCGGTTGCTGCATCGAAATGAACGATGAAAGCTCCTCCGCCAAGGCCAGAGGATTGCGGCTCCACCAGACCCAGAACCAGTTGTGCGGCAATCGCGGCATCTACCGCGCTGCCGCCTTCGCCAAGCATCGCCAGCGCAGCTTCGGTTGCCTCAGGCGCGGCGGTAACCACCATGACCGTTTTGGCAACAGCGAGCTTGCGTTGGGCTGTTCCGCTCGCCGCTTCAGGTGCCACATCCTTGGTGGTTTGCGCATGTACCGGCAGCAAAGCTGCCATAAAGGCAGCTAACGCCAGAATCGAAGGGCGCAATTTCCGGTTCATGACACTCAACGGAATGCCGGGAAGCGAAATAGCGGCTCAATCAGGCGGTCGCGGCAATAATAGCCGACCCAGCAGCGCGGATTGTCTTTCGTTGGGGCAACCTTCAGCACAGCCTCTTCGCCGGCCCCACAAAAGCCGATGCCGGCAACGATGCGGTCATAGGTATATTGACCGGTGCTCATCACTACAGCGCCATTCTTGCGAATGAAGGTCTTTGCTCCTTCGCAGGTCATGCCTCGCGTATCAGGTCGCGCTGCGGCTGGCAGCGCAGCGCATGTGAACATGAGCACGGCCATGGCCGATGCCAAGAAATTCCTGCCGGTTCGCATTTCCATTTTTCAACTCCCGCTCAAAAGCGCCGGAATGCCGCTACCCTGATTTTGATGGATGACAGCCTCAAGGTCCAGTCACTTTGGCGGAGTTGCCCCAAATCAGTCGAAAGGGTTTTCCTGGCAGATGTTTCCAACCTTGCAACTCGGCACATCGACAGTCGGCGCATAGAGTGGCTTGCTGATCTGCGTGGATGAGCAATAGCCTTGGCCAATGACGATCCGCTCATAGGTGTACTGCCCGGTGGACATGACAATGGCCTTGTATTGCTGGACCACCGCGCGCGCCTGCTGGCAGGTCATGGTGCGGGTGTCGGGCCTTGCGGCACCTGGCAGGGTGGAAGCAAGAATGAGCGATATTGACAACAGTGCTGAAGCGGTAAGGCGGGTCATTTTGAGTTCCTGTCGTACATGGACTCCGATGAAGTGAGTGTGCCGCATCACAGTACCCTTTGCAAAGTGACGCAGTGCACACTTCGTAGGCTTTGCTGCCTCAATTTTGGTCGCTTATGCCTATTGTTCACAAAGTCGGCACGGTGCTAGCATTGGTTCAGGCAGGCTGTTCGCAATTGCATCAGCCAGATACCGGGGCATGGCCCAAGGGGCTTTAGTTGTACGACACGGGTGGTTCGCGTTTTTTCGATGAAATGGTCGGTGCAGACGGGTCTATCCGCGAGCCGTACCGGATCCTTGGCGATTGGCTTGCGGCCCAACCGCGCGGTGGAGTGAGCGAAAAGTCGCGGGCAGCGGAAGCGATTTTCCGGCGGCTTGGCATCACGTTCGCGGTCTATGGCGCAGATGAGGCAACCGAGCGGTTGATACCTTTCGACATCATTCCGCGCATCATTGCTGCTGCAGAATGGCGCAAGCTTGAAAAGGGCATCGAGCAGCGCGTGCGCGCCATGAATGCGTTCCTGTATGACATCTACCATAGCCAGGAAATCATCCGCGCTGGCCGCATCCCTGAGCAGATGGTTCTCAACAACGCCGCCTATTGCCCGGAAATGATCGGGTTCGATCCACCGCGCGGCGTCTATGCCCACATCATTGGCGTAGATTTGGTGCGCGTTGGCCAGAACGAGTTTTACGTGCTCGAAGACAATTTGCGCACACCATCCGGCGTGTCCTACATGGTCGAAGACCGCGAGGCGATGATGCGCCTCGTGCCGGAATTGTTCGGCAGCTACCGCGTGGCTCCCGTTGAGGATTACCCCGAAAACCTGCGGCGCACGTTGCAGTCGATGGCTCCGCCGGCCTGCAAAGGCGAACCGACAATCGTGGTGCTGACCCCGGGCATCTACAATTCGGCCTTTTTCGAGCATTCGTTCCTGGCGGACGAAATGGGCGTTGAATTGGTGCAGGGCGATGACCTGTTTGTAGACAACGGTTTTGTCTACATGCGAACAACCCAAAAACCGCAACGCGTTGACGTCATTTACCGCCGGATGGACGATGCATTCATCGATCCACTGACTTTCCGGCGCGATTCGACCTTGGGCGTTCCGGGCCTGTTTGCCGCGTATCGCGCAGGCAATGTGACAATCGTCAATGCGCCGGGAACCGGAATTGCCGATGACAAGGCGGTCTATTGCTACGTGCCGCAAATCATCGAATTCTACATGGGCCAAAAGCCCATCCTTGAAAATGTCCCGACATGGGATTGCTCGCGCAAGGACGAGCTGTCGCACGTTGTCGACAATCTCTCCGATCTGGTGGTCAAGGAAGTGCACGGTTCAGGCGGCTACGGCATGTTGGTCGGGCCCGCCGCAACCAGACGGGAGCGCGAGGAATTTCGTCGCCGCCTGTTGGCCCGCCCGGACAATTACATCGCCCAACCAACGCTCGCGCTCTCAACCTGCCCAACGCTGGTGGAACGCGGAATTGCGCCGCGCCATGTCGATTTGCGCCCGTTCGTTCTGGTTGGAGAGCGTGTTCGCATCACCCTTGGCGGACTTACAAGGGTGGCATTGAAGAAAGGCTCGCTGGTGGTCAACTCTTCGCAGGGCGGCGGCACCAAAGACACTTGGGTCTTGCAGGAATAGGGGAGGGCGAACGCAATGTTGGGACGCGCGGCGTCGAGCCTCTACTGGATGTGCCGCTACATGGAGCGGGCGGAAAATATTGCCCGGTTGCTGGATGTGGGCACGCGGATGTCGCTCACACCCGGACTTGACGGCACTCACCGCGACCAATGGGAATCGACCCTGCAAGCAGCAGGCATGGCACAGGCCTTTTATGCCAGAAAGCAGCAGGCGACGCTTACCGCCGTGCGCGACTACATGCTGTTTGATCCAGCCAATGCCTCTTCCGTCTTGAGCTGCATAGTCCAGGCCCGCAGCAATGCGCGCTCGGTGCGAACCTCAATCACCACGGAAATGTGGGAAAGCCTCAACGAGACTTTCACCGAGTTTTCGCAGATACGTCCGTCTTCCATATCTGCAAATGATCTGCCCGCGCTGCTTGACCGCATCAAGCGCGACACCGCCCGCTTTCGCGGCGCAATGCTGAACACAATCCTGCGCGATGACGGCTATGCATTTTGTCAGCTTGGCGTGTTCACCGAGCGCGCCGACAACACCGCCCGCATCCTCGATGTCAAATACTACGTGTTGTTGCCAAGCTCCGATCTTGTCGGCTCGGATGTGGATTTGCAGCAATGGTCGATGATCTTGCGGGCAGCTTCTGCGCACCGCTCCTATCGCCATGTGTACCGCGACCGCTACAAGGCCTGGAACATTGCCGATTTCCTGATTTTGCGCCGGGAAATGCCGCGTTCGCTGGCCCATTGCTACCAATGGATCAACCGGTCGCTGGATCAGCTCGAAAGCATGTATGGTACCAGATATGAATGCCATGATCAGGCGAAGTCCATTCAGGCGGGACTGGCCAGTGGAAGCATGGACCTGATATTTCGCCAGGGCTTGCATGAGTTCCTTGGGGACTTCATTCTGTCCAACAACGCGCTCGGCGTTCTGGTTGCCGAAAGCTACAATTTCAATTGAGCAGGCCGGCGCATAAATGTTGATCAATATCGACCACAAGACCTTGTATGAGTATGAGCAGCCATCGCGGTATGGTGTGCAGGAATTCCGGCTGACACCGTCTTCCTCAAAGTCGCAAAAAATCCTCTCATGGAATCTGGAAGCGCCCGGCTTCAAGGATGCGGCGCGCTTTTTCGATGCCTGGGGCAATCAGGCGCATTTGGTGAACCAGCTTTCCGAAGTCAGTCAAATGACCATCAGGGTGCGTGGCCTCGTCGAAACGCAAGACACTGGCGGCGTTGTCGGAGTGTTGCCCAACGAGCCGCCCTCGCGGATATTCTTGCGCGAAACGCCACTGACCAAAGCCGACGACCCTATCCGCAAACTTGCCGACAAATTCCGCAGCAACGAAGACGAGGTGGCAAGGTGCCATGATCTCATGGGTGAACTGCGTGCTGTCATGCGGTTTGAGACCGACACAACCCATGCTCACACCACTGCTGCCGAAGCACTTCGCGACAAAAGCGGGGTTTGCCAGGACTTTTCACACGTTTTCATTTCGGCTTGCCGGCATTTGGGCCAGCCTGCGCGCTATGTCACCGGCTATTTGCTGATGCAGGGCGATGAACTGGTTCACGAAGCGCACCACGCGTGGGCTGAAACGGAAATAAAGGGTCTTGGCTGGGTGGGATTCGACCCGGCAAATGCGATCTGTCCCGATGAGCGCTATGTTCGCCTTGCCGGCGCGCCCGATGCAAGCCTCGCCGCACCCTTGCGGGGGTTGCGCCGTGGACCCGGCTCAGAAAAGCTGACTGTCGTCGTCAGCGTCGTCGAACAGGCCCAACAACAATGATCCCCAGCCAGTTGCACAAACTGTCTTGTTTGTCCGCATCCGCTCTGCTTAAAAAAACGCCATGACATATTGTGTTGGACTTCGCCTCAATCGTGGAATTGTCTTCGCTTCGGATACCCGCACCAATGCGGGTTTCGACAATGTCGCGCAATTTCGCAAGATGCACATCTGGGAGCGCAAGGGCGACCGCCTGATGGTATTGCTGACTGCGGGAAACCTGGCGGTCACGCAGGCCGTTGTCAGTTCGCTGAACGAGGGCATTGTCAAGGATGCCGAAGCCGGGGAAGCTACAGAAACACTTTTGAATGCGCCGACAATGTTCCAGGCCGCACGGCTCCTGGGACAGATCTTGCGTGAAGTTCACCGTATTGACGGCGAAAACCTTGGCCCAGAAGCGGCGGCATTTTCGGCGACATTTATCCTTGGCGGCCAGATCAAGGGTGAAAAGCCGCGATTGTTCCAAGTTTACAACGAAGGCAATTTCATTGAAGCCTCGTCCGACACGCCGTTTTTCCAGATTGGCGAGCACAAATACGGCAAGCCCATCCTTGATCGCGTTGCCGTGCCCGACATGCGCATGGGGGAAGCTGCAAAGCTCTTGTTGATTTCGTTCGACTCCACGCTGCGGTCAAATCTTTCGGTTGGCATGCCGATTGATTTGCTGATCTACCGAACCGACACGTTCGAAATCGGTGAGGAACGCCGCATCAAGGCTGACGACCCCTATTTCCGCACTCTGTCGGAAGGCTGGTCAAAGGCTTTGCGCAATGCCTTCGCCAACATCGAAAGTTACACCAACGCTGACTGATGCCTCAGATGTCTGCTGACCCGATTTGCGGTCAAGCATTGTCAGGCAACGGCACGAATGGCAGGAGCGAAGGCATTGGAAGCAACCAGGACAAGCGCAGTTGCCACTGAGAAAAGCGGTGCATTGCTGGTTTTCGGCGCTGCACTCGCATGGAGCTTTGGCGGCGTTCTCTCGCGGTTCCTCGAGATTGACGATCCCTGGACAGTGGTTTTCTGGCGTTCATTCTGGGCCGCGGCATTCTTGTTTGCGTTCATGGTCTGGCGCGACGGCTGGCGCGGCACATTTGCCATGCTGGTCGGGATGCGGCTTCCCGCCCTGTCGGTTGCGCTGTGCTTTGCAATCGCTTCGGTGTCGTTCATCGTGGCGCTTTCACACACCACGGTTGCCAACATTCTTTTGATGCAGGCTGGCGTGCCGCTGATTGCCGCTGGGCTTGCTTTTGCTCTCTTCGGTGAAAAGGTGAGTTTTCACACCAGCATAGCCATCGGCCTGGTGATAGTCGGCGTCGGCGTGATGGTTTCGCAGTCCTTGTCAGGGGCAGTCTCGCCGATTGGCGATGCGTTGGCCTTGTTGATTTCGGTGGTCTTTGCCATAGCCACGGTCATAACCAGGCGTTTTTCGCACATCCGCATGGTTCCTGCGGTCTTTCTTGGCATCAGCATCGCAGGGTTCGTTGGCTTTGCCAATGCTGGCTCAATTGCAGTCAGTGGCAGCGAGATGGCGATCCTCTTTGCCTTTGGCGCACTCAATCTGGGGGCGGGGCTTGCAATGTTTGTTACCGGTGCGCGGCTCATTCCCGCCGCACTGGCAGCCTTGATCAGCACCGGCGAGCCGGTCTTGGGGCCTGTCTGGGTCTGGCTGTTTCATGGAGAAGTTCCCTCTACGCAAACGCTCATCGGCGGGGCCATCGTCTTGTGTGCGTTGATCTGGCATGTGCTGCGTGAGTTCGGTGGGCAGGATCGTAGAAGGCCCTTGCCTCCGGCGGCTTGAATCGGCTTCTGGATCACTTTTACGCCAACGCCATTATTCCAACGACAATGGACCCTATCTTTTCGTTCAGGGGCATGAAGCCCGAACGCGATTGGAGAGATACAATGTCGATGAAGACAATTGTCAGCGCAGCAGCCACGTTGGCCATTTTTGCCGCCATGCCGGTTCTTTCGGCATCGGCACAATCGGCCAACAAATACCCGAATTTCCGCGATTCTTCCCAAGCCTACAATTCAAGGGTTATCGCTGGCGCAGCCCCGAACTGGTACGCGACCTTCATTGAAGGCGACCGGTGCTCCTATCAGTACCGCGTCATCAACGGACAGCGCGTACGCTACGAAGTGTGCAACTGAACAAACGGTCTTGAATGCAAAAGCCCCGGCAGCGATGCCGGGGCTTTTTCA
>JBGSNX010000033.1:0-35791 GCA_041739465.1 Salaquimonas sp. | reverse complement strand
GCCGGTCGGCACCTTCAGCACCGCATTGGGCACGGGCCGCTCGCAGCCGTCCATGCGCCGCGAGAACGGAATAGCTGCGCGGGAAGCGGGCAGCTTGCCTGCCGCCTTCATCCCTTCCCAAGCCTCCTTCGCGAAATCCGGAATAGCAAGGCCAAGGTCCGGGTCTTGCGCGGCGAGCGCCGCCACCTTGTCGGCGCGCGCCTTCTTTTCCTTCAAGAGGTCCAGATAGGTGTCGAGTGTCGAGAGCACGCGGTCCTGATAATCGAGCTGGCGAAACACGGCGTCAGCTCCGATCTATCCGGTAGAGCGCGAAGGGCAGCGGCACGAACTCCACAGGGACGTTGTGTTCCGCCAGCATCTTCTGGCTCACAAAGCGCGCCGGAGCGAAGACGAGGTGCCGCTTGCCCGGATCAGACGTGGCGAACGCCTTGGCACGCGCCAGCGTCAGCGCCGCCTCCGGCGACTTCAGCCACTCGAGATCGGGCTTGTAAATCAGCCAGACGTGCTGGCCTTCCGTCGCGCCGAGATAGAAATCATCCTCGCGCACGGTGGCCGGATCGAGCGCATGGTTGGTCGCCATGTGGAATAGGGCCGCGCCGAGACCGGCATAGGGCGGCAGGGCTTCGCCGCTGAGCACCTTGTCCAGCTCGACGGGATCGCCGAGCGCGCAATAGGTGAAGGAGCCGCCGAGGCCTTCGGCGCGCTGCGTCACTGACTTTTCGCCGGTGACGATCAACTCGCCGTCCTTCACTTCCTTTTTGATGCGGTCGTATTCATGGCCATGCAGGTTCTCAATTGCCTCGACGGATTCTAGAAGCTTGTCCGCTTTCTGCAGTCGACTCCAAGTAATTTTCTGCCGAAGCAACTCAGTTACCTGCTTTCCTCGGTATTTGTACCCGACAATCACGCGACGTACTCGCTCAGCCGTTAGCGTATCTGCGTAATCCTCCATTTCGCAAAGAATGAATTTCCGGCTTCCTCCATCCAGCTTATTCGCAGCGAGGACGCCATGAGCCGTGGACCCTGATCCGGCAAAGGAGTCTAGGATAAAGATGTCTTTTCTCTCAAAAATAGAGAGGATAAACTGAATTAATTCAGGGGGCTTTGGGAAAGGAAACTCGGCCTCCGGCATTACGTTGCCGAATGTTTTGGTGCCGTTATTTGTGTAGAACCCACCATTAATCACCGATGAAACGTTCGTGCGAGCATCGAGCTCCGATAAGAAGGCTTTCCTTCTGGGACGCCCGCCATCTTTATCCGGCCAAATAATTCGGCGATCTTCAATGAGACGAGCCATCGTTCCCGGCTCAAATCTCCAGCCCTTCTTTGGGCATCCATAATTCTTTCCGGTTTCCGGGTCGATTAAGTCGTAGTGCAAATTAGGACGCTTTTCTTTAGTTGCCAGTCCCACCATGTTGGCGCTTGCCCATGGGCCACGATTGTCGCCATCGGGATTGGTGTAGTCTGCGGCCGAACGTAGCTCCCCATCAAGTGCGCTCCCGTAGATCAGAATGTATTCGTGATCATTGGATAGACCATCCTCGTTTCGGTTATCTTTGTTATTTCTTGATTTCCAAATGAACTCTCCAATATACCGATCTTCACCAAACACCTCATCGCACATGCATTTGAGGCGGGACATTTCCACCGAATTTATAGAGATGAAAACCAGTCCTTCTGGTGAAAGGAGTTCACTCAGCAGCCGAAGCCTTGGCCACATCATCGCACACGATTTGTCGTGGCGGAGGCCATCATCAATTGAAATGGGGTTGTCGTTAAACCACTCCTGGACCATCGGAGCATTCACGTCATCGCGATATGCCCACTCCTTGTTGCCCGTATTATAGGGCGGATCGATATACACGCAGTCCACCTTGCCCGCGTAGAGCGGCAGGAGCGCCTTCAGCGCGTGCAGGTTGTCGCCGTGAATGACGAGATTGCCGTCGAGTGCGATGGGGCCGATGCCCTTGTTTTCATCGGGCACGAGCGGACGGAAGGGCACTGCCAGATGATGATTATAGACGAACTCTTTGCCCTTGAATGTGATTTCCGTCATTTCTTTGCCTTACTAGTCCTTGACTTAGCCGACTTACTTATTTCCAGCGAATCCAGCTCTTTGAGCCTTTCGTATTCTTCTACCGACAACACAACGACAACCGCACGCCCGTGCTTTTCGATCACAACGGGTTCAGCTCTCGCGATGTCGATTAGCCGCCCGAAGTTGTATTTGGCGTCTCTAGCTGATTGCGTTTGCATGATGTCCCCGCGAATCTGAGTCTGCGACCATATTGGCCAAAATGGCCACAAAGGGCAAGGCGATCATTGATTCACGGGAATTCCGAGCACATTCTCCGTCCCGAACAAATGTACAGCGGTGGCTAGAGCATTCTGACCAAGTGCTTGTGTAGCCAGAACGGCCAGTCGCTTTTTGGGCCTTGAAAGTGCGACATAAAACAAGTTCCGAGCACGATAGAAGCCTGCCTGATCCTTAGCGGGTATATTCCCAGTTCTGAAGTATTCTAAGAATTTCGGCCAGTTATACTGGTTCCAACCGCCGCTTAGAATGACTAAGACGTTTTCAAACTCGGCTCCCTTCACACTGTGTTGCGTAGCAAAGGGTGTAAAACCATTGATGAACTCCGTAACCGCAATTAGCTCAGCATACGGTACTTCCCGAAGTTCGCGATGCCGCTTCAGCGAATTAGGCTCGTCGTCGGTAAGCGCGGGACCAAGCCTGTTTATCTCGTCCTCGCGAGCAGCGACACGGTCGCTAAGCCGCGGGCGGCGCTTAGCATTCAAGTGGTCAATTACATCTCCAATAGTTCCGTTCTCACGAAGGGCTAGAAGCCTATCCATGTCTTCACGCCACTGCTCCTTGTCAGCAGACCGTAGTATCGTTGGCACGCGCCCCATAAGCCGGAACATTTCACCGAAATTGCCAGAAACGTAAGCTGCGCATACTGGCTCCACAGTGTCGGCCAAAAACGCAATAGCGGCGTCTTCCTTTTTGGCGAAAGCCTCATTGCGATCGAAAATCTTAGCTAAATTTGGGTAGCCGCGCCTCGCAGCGATTGCGTTGTGCGTCAGCATGAGGATTTTTGTCTTTTCAGGAGCGAAGTCCCAACCATCATCCGCGAGAGTCTGCGTTACACGTTCGATAGCCTGAGTTAGCTGAGCGGGAGGCAGTTCCTCCCTAGCGTGCGCAGAATTCAAGCGCTCGCCCTCGAACAGGTTGCAGTGGAAAAATCGGGCCTCACCTTCCGCATCTGGATCGTCCACACTCTGCACCAGTTCAGGTCGCAGACGATTCAGTACATCAACGATTGCAGGGACCGAACGGAAGTTCGATCCTTTATCGATACCTACGACATTTGGAATTTCGAGAAGTGTGTAATCCTTGCGATATATTGTCTGCCAGTGATCACCGAATAATCCGGTGATGGGACCGAAACCCGGCGTGAAAAAGTTTTCAGTCAACGCTGTCATGACGAGCGGGTCAGTGTCCTGATACTCATCAATAAAAAGTATTGGATAAAGGCTCTTAAAGATTCTTTGAAATTTTGTATTAGTGATCAATTCGGCAAGAAATCGTGGCACATCGTCGTGACTAAGAGTGATGCGTTTCTCATCAATTCCGAAGAAGCCGAAGCTATATTCAACAGTCTGGTCATGGACGCCGCCCGCCGCTTCTATTGCATCTTGTCGCGTATTCTGTGCAGCGATAAGTCCTCTAAGTTGCTTCTGGAATCGAGAGATGAATGCCCACCCAAAGCCGTGAATCGTGTTGACGAGGATCGCTGGGTGCTCCTCAATTTCATTGGCGATTTCTTGCCGTGCGACCTCTGTGTAGGTGATGCACGCAACCTGTTGACCCGCACGCATTAGCGCGTGCCCATTTTCAGCAATAATCTTTTTAAGAGCGGCGACCAACGAGTAAGTCTTTCCCGCGCCCGCGCCAGCTTCCAAGCGGAAGCTTGTGCCTGCCGCCAGACATTCCTCAACACGAGCCTGGGCAAGCTGCGCAGCAAGTACTGCGGGCGAGAGTTCGCTGGTCATGCGACCTCCGTTGGTGGCGCATGCGGAATAATTAGCGGTGGTGCATCAGGTGGAAGTGGAGGTTCGGACAGCCAGACTAACCCCTCGCGAATATATTTCGGCACGCTCCATGTGTCATTCATAAGGGCAAACTTGATCGCTTCCTCCGACTTCCCGAATTCCTGTGCGGCTTCCCACGCGTTCGCGGCAGCGTCATCGTCGTCAGCAATTCCAAAATGATTGAGGTTGGCAAGGATCAAAGCGTCCTCGTAGCTGCGTGCGCACTGTGCTGACCCGTCTTCAGGTATCTGGTATGCGATCCGATAGAATCGTCTTGTCTTCTCCTCGATGGTCTTAGCAATCAGCGCGGTAACCGTAATATCATTATCATTGAACCAAGATTTCAAGGCACTATTCGATGTGAACTGCCCTTGTGAACAGGGGCATTTTCTACGCTTTCCTTCGCTAAGCCTCACAGAGTCAATGTCAGTGATGACAAGCGTCTTCATCTCCAGATACTCAAGCAAAGGAAAGAAAATCTGGGCATATGCTCCGCCTACCTCCATCGTTGTAATATACTGGCGGGCAAGCCTCACCGCAGGCGGAAGGTCCGCGTCCACAGTTTTGATGATGCGCGGCATGAGAATACGTTCCGTGGCGCCCTCGACCAGAATTGCCTTGTCAGCAAAATACAGGTCGCACTTTGTCAATGTCATATACTGCTGAAGAAACTTGCGGTCGTCGGAAGAAATGCCGTCTGTCCCTTTTCGGAAATCCTTCACTTTTGTTCGCCGTATGCCGGACTGAACGGTTGGCTCATTTAGGAAATAGCGAATCGCGTCAAATGGGGCCGCGTTCGCGAGATGCGAGGAGTGCGATGAGACAATGAATTGAACCTGCCAGCGTGGTTCCTCTGGATACTTTTCGGAGAGCGTCGCTATCGCTTCGTTCAGTTGTCCAATGAATACTTCTTGCATCTGCGGGTGCAAATGCGCCTCGGGCTCCTCGATAAATACAAGATGAGTACTGGGTCGTGTCGGTGTGCTGCGATACGTTTTGTGTAGAGCTTCGAGTTGAAGCAGTATGTAGATTAGGTTGCGCGTTCCTAGACCATTATACCCCTCAGGCAGGTGCACTCCGTCCACGCCAGTATACAATATCCGGGTGTTATCGTTAAGAAGGCTCTCGACGTCGATACTTGTTTGAGGTCTTAACTCGGTATCATTTAGGCTTGGAAACCCAAAGGTATTGAGCGCGGGCAACAGCCCCTTAAGCTGTGTATCAAAATCACCCTGCATCGTATTTTCAATTTGGGCGACGGATTCCTTAAGCTGCGTGGCAATTTCCTGATCGTCAGGCGAAGCGCTAAGCAAATTTGCAGTCCTGAACAACTTGTTTAGCAGCTTGCCTATAACATCAGTGTCGCCGCGCTTGCCGACGTCGAGCAAGCGCTGCGCCCTGACAAATCCCGTATGAAGTAGCGCGGGGAGAGGCCCTGCTTTCTCAAATTCGCGCCGGTTAGTGGCGTCAGTCGGGTCGATGGCGAAGGTCTTAATCGTGTATGCCTTAGGAATCGCCTCTCGAAGATGTCGAAAAAGGAGTTCATTCGAGTCGCCGCTCGTCTCAGCAGGCGGGATGTCAAGTAGCACGGCTAGGGTAGCGAGTGTTGGCGAATACTCGATTCGCGCAAGTGCAATTGTGCAGTCAGGCTCAAGGTCGATAATGAATGGCGACAACGGACCCAAATCGGCTTCATCCACGTCGTATGTAAAGCTGAGGTTCAGAGAAATAACCGGGAGCGCGTTCAAAATGGCAACGGGTGGGTGAGCGCCAGCCTCCCGCATCGCCTTGGCAGCTACGAACTTTGAACGGATTGATGCTGAGAAATCTTCGAGCCGAAATGAGCCTTGATGCTCGCCGAGAAATTTGTCGAAGACCTCAGCGAGAGAGGTCTTACCGCTGTTGTTCCGACCTACAATTACGGTTGCATCTGTCTCGATGGAAATCTCGACGCTTTCGAGTAGGCGAAACCCCTCAACGCGAACACTCGAAAGCTTGATCATGAGGCCCCTCCGTATGTGGTCATTTTAAAGCGCAGCTGCTGATTACTCTACCTCTGTTTGCATCGAAGAAGATTTTATGCACGGTGAGGTAAGACCGACTATGCAGCGCGCATGAAGCGCCCTTTGGTCGTGGGTTCAGGGGCGCGAAAGCCTCTGACGGCATCCAACCGGCGGACGGTTGGTCGAGGTATCCAAAGGGCGCGAAGGCTCATTGGTCTCCATGAAATGGTCTGGGTGTCGGGGCAGGAACGCCCTGACTGGCGGGTGTCGGGGGCCATTACCCTGACCAGTGATGAAACGGCTGCACGTTTCACTGGCGCGGTTCGGCTCGATGCCGGATGAGCGCCACAGGCCGGGAGGGATGCAACGGGAGGCGCGCAGCGGGCCTCCCTTGCCAAGGTGGCATTGTCATACAATGCACACCTTGCGCGTAATCTGAACGATCCAAGCACGCTGTCATACAATTTGGTCTTTGTATTACAGGTAGGCTCCAGCCTCTTCTTCATCGGCTGCCACCAGCTCGTACCTTAACCCGGTCTTGGCGCGGATGCCCGAAAGATGGTATCCCAACATTGCGACGCTGACGGGAGCGGCTGATTCCAGAGGGCCGGAGCATGGCGACCAAGACCAAACCGCGCGCGAAGACGATCACGGCCCCAAAAGGAGAAAAGCCGGGCGTCACCAAGCTCGCGGCGGATACGTGGGTCATCCCGTGCGGACTGCTGGACGATTGGGATGAGCCTGAGAGTGAGTATGCGCCCACTGTGAAGCGCGCCGTTCTTGACGGATACGCGCTCACCTATGCGCTGCTCGGGCAGCAAGATGAAGTCACCGGCGAACGGCGCGCTTCACTCGCCCTCAGCTTTCGGCCAGAGCCTTCGATCCGCAATATCCGCCTGATAGCGATCGCGGACGTGCTCAAGGGATTGGCGCATGTCAAAGGCGAATTTCCGGGCTTCGATGCATTCCGCAAGAAAGACAATGAAACCGGCCCCACTGGCGATCCCATCACCATTCAAGGGACTGTCAAGAAAGACAAATCCCGATTTTCTTGCACGGTCACGTCGGAATTTTTTACAATCGCTCTCGATTACGATTTTTCGAAACATCTAATTTCGCGGTTCAGATATTCACCGCAGCCGGATTTGAAAGAGACAAAGACTGGAAAGCGCAGACCCTACAGACAACGCGGCGAACTTCCCGATCCCGAGTCGTCCCCTCGCGCCGAAGTGAATCGCCAAGACGCAAAATTCCAGACCCGTATCAGCAAGGACTCCTCCGACAGGGTGGACGCCTTCTTACGCGCCTCGGGCCTCAAAAAGAACGAGATGACCGAACGCGCGCTTGCCGAATTTATCGAGCGCCATGCCGACGAGTTCGGATATGAACCGGATTCCTGAAATAGTGTGATCCCACTATCTTGAAATGTCATCCCACTAACGCTATCTTCCCAGCGTAGGCCCGCCATTTGGGCTGGGCCGCGCAAGGGAAGCCGTCATGGGCATTCGCTTCACGACCCCGGTTCGCCAAGCCTCTTCGGTGGGGCATCGCCGCGCGGCTTATCTCGCTGGATTTCGCTCTGAACATTCCGATCTGACGCTGGCGCTGCGGCGTCTTCGGACCAGAAAGCCCGATTTCTCACCTGCGCAGCTTGAGCGGATCGTCGCCTCCGGTGTTGCGGAAATGGATGCGCTCGCCGCGCAAAGCACCGCGCAATTCGAGCGCCTTAGCCAAGCGCGGCTTCATGCGTACCGGGCACATCGCGCCTTTCAGGATGAGCACGGAATCACGGCTCCCGCCAAGACGCCGGACATGCTGTCCACGCTCCTTGTGCTGATGATCTGCGGTCTGGCTGAAGCCGCGTTCACCGCCGTTCTGATGATCACCGGCGGCAAGATGACGATCCTTGAAGGCTTCGGCTATGGCGCGACGGTCGCCGCCGTCAATCTCGCCGTGGGCAGGCTCGCCGGATTTCTGCCGCTGCGGTATGCGGGCTTCAAGCTTCATGCACCCGATCCGCAACCGCGCGATGCCGCGATCCGCGCCGTCTCAACGGGATCATTCGCCTTCGCGATGTTCGTGCTGACGGTTCTGCACTTCGCGGCGGCGCGGGTTCGCGTCACCGGCTCGGCCACAAGCATCTTCGATTTCTCAGCTTTCAGTTTCGGCGCGACGTTTGCCGATTATTACGCGCTCGGCGTCATGGCGATTGGCGCGGTCGGCGCGGTGCTCGCTATCTATAAAGGCTTTAACGGCTTCTCTGATCCCGTTCCCGGTCACACGGACTCCCGCCGCTCCGCAGGCGAGCGCATTGATGCGGAAGGGCAGGATGCCCATGACAATGCGCTCGCCTCTCTGGTGGAAATGTTCGCGCGGGCGGGCGATGAGGCGGACGCCCTTCTGGCCGATGCCGGTGAGCGCATACGTTCGTATGCCGATCAGCATGACGCGCTCGCCCAAAGGATCGCCGCTCATAACGGCCTGATCGAAACGGCCTGCGATGATCTCAAGCTGGCTGCACAGGATGAAGCCGCGCGGCAAAGCTTCATCGCCGGACATGCTCAAACGCCGGAACCTCTACGGCTCGAAGAGCTGAAAGCGCTCGCGCTTTCTGATCTGCCGGAAAACCTCTCCGCGCAATCGGGTCAACCGCTCTCGGCGAACAGCGACGCCTCCACGCGCTTACAGTCTGCGCATGACGGTGCAGCCGCCATCATCCGCAGCGCCTTCAACGCCTTCCTGACTGATCTCACCCGCTTTGATTTCGCTCCGCCAGCAAAGGAGACGCCCCATGAGGACGCGCTCGCAAACACGAAACGACTTCCGCAAAAGCGCGCCAATGGCCATGCGCCGCCGCTCCATGCCGGGAAGTAGCGCCCGTGCAGCCAAGATCGGCGCGCTGATCGCAATGCCGGTGATCGTGGCCAGTGTCGGTGCTCTGGTGATGGGTGAAGCCCTGAAAGAGCCGAGTATGGGTGCGGATTTCTGCATCGCCTCCAACGCGCCCCGCCCGAATGCGGCTGTTTTCGTCGATGTGAGTTTCACGGGCGATACAAGCGCGGCGCAGGATCGCGATCTGACCCGCGCGCTGCATGAAGCTTACGCCACGCTTACGCCCAATGGTCGGCTTTCAGTCTTCACGACCGCTAACGCCGTCGTTGGCTCGTTGCCGGTTCCCGTGCTGTCTGTGTGCCGTCCACCGGCAAACGAGCAAGAACAAGAAGCGCTGGGTCTTGGCTCCAAACCTGCGCCCTATCTCGCGCATCAAGCCCAAGAAGCGCGGAACGCCTTCGCCCGTGCGGTCGATGCGCTGCTCGCTCAAGCCAAGGACCGCGCGCAAATCGCCAAGGACAGTCCGATCCTCGAACAGGTGCAGGGGATTTCACGCTATCGGTTCGATGGGCCGCTCAAATCCCTGACACTCTATACGGACGGCCTGCAAAACTCGGAATCCTTCCAGTTCTGCCAAAGCCAAGGGCATATGCCGCCCTTCGCGCTCTTTGCGCAGAAACCCGGATATCGGTTCCTCAAGCCCGAACCGTTCGCGGGCGTGGCGGTCAACGTATTGCTGATCGAGTTCGGAACGCTGCCCTCAAGCGTTCTGCCCTTCTGCACGTCTGATGAGGTTCGCGCCTTCTGGCCGGATTATTTCCGCAACAATGGCGCGGCCTCCGTGCAGCTCTCCCGCCTGCGTTACGGGGGGCTGTGATGGTGGTCGCCCGCACCCCGCAACAACCCGGCCCGCCGCTCTGGCTCGCACTGATCCTGTGGTGTGTCCGCATGGCGTTCCTCGCTGTGATCTTCGCATGGATCGGGCGGGCCTTCGTCCTGCTCGAAAGCCAGAGGGATGTGTACGCGGCCTTTCAACAGGGACTCTTTTTGGTGCCTGATACACTCGCTCTCGCTTGGCAAGCGGTTCTGGAGTTCACCGCACCGCTGCGGGATCAGCTATTCCCGCCGCAACCCGTGTTTATCGGCGTAGAGTCCACGCCTCCAGAAGCTTCGGCGTCGTCTCCGCTCTCCGTCGCGCTTTCGCCTGCGCTTATTCAAACCTGTCTTTGGATCGCCGGGGCGCAAGCGCTGGTCACGCTCTGGGCGTTGATAGCCCGCAGCGATGCGGCGCGCATGTGGGATGGACCCGGCGCGCTGGCCGTTCTGGAGCCGCGCGCGCGGGTTGTCTTCTACGGCTTGCCGCTCGCACTCGCGGCCTATGAAGCCTACCGCGTTTGGGAAGTCAGCACGGGTGATGCGCTGCTGATCGCCGCCTTCACCCTGATCCTGCGGCTCTTCCCGTGGCTCGTGGGCCTGCCGTTCTGGATCGCTGAAGAGGTGCTGGGCCTCAACTTCGCTTCGCTGCGGACGCTCTCCTTTATCCCGCGCAAAATTCCATCTTCTCCAACGCCGTTCACGCCTGCACCGGATACGCCGCGCCCGGATTATCCGGCTTCCCTCGCGCTCTTCGGTCTCAAGCCGGATTGCTCGCCGGATGATGCGATGGATGCTTACCGTGCGCATTTGCGCATGAACCATCCGGGGCGTGGCGGCGCGAACGAGCATTTGAAGACTCTCAACGCCGCGTTCGAAACCATCAAACGTCAGCGGGGTTGGGCATGACCAATCCCGTCAATCAAGCCCCTCACTTCCCGCGCGGACTCGAAAGCACGGCGCATGAGGCCATGTTGGCCACCGCGCGCTGGGCGGATGAGCATGAGCGCGCGGGCCTCATGGCGTCCGGCATACTGGCGTATGCGCCGGGTTCCTTCTGGCTGGCGCGTGATCCCGCAAGCGGCCAGCCCTGCGGCGTGATGGATGACCGGCATATCGTCACCATCGCAGGATCGCGCGCGGGCAAAGGCCGGTCGGGGATTATTCCGAACCTCTGCCTTTATCCCGGATCAGTGGTCTGCATCGACGCCAAGGGCGAGAATCTCAAACGCACGGCGGCGCGGCGCGGACACGGCACGGCCAGTATCGAAGGGATGCATCAACAGGTGCGCGCGCTGGCTCCGTTCACGGAAAGCTCTGTGCCCTTGGAATACCGCGCGACCTTCAATCCCCTCGCGCTAGTCGATCCCGACTCGGATGAGGCGGTGGAAACGGCGGGGCTGATCGCCGATGCGCTTGTGATGTCCGGTGAAGCGAAGGACGCGCATTGGGATGAAAGCGCCCGCGCATGGATCGAAGCCGTCATCCTGCTGGTCGCATCGCATCCGCTGCTCTCAAACAAGCGCGATCTCGTCACGGTCAAGCGGTTGATCAAAGGGACGCTGCGCCTCGATCAATTCGATGACCGCCCGCCGCATGAACAGCTTTATGAAGCGATGGAGCGGATGGCGGATGCTGGCATTGTCGGCGAAGTCATTGCCGGGGCGGCTTCCTCTATGCAGGGCATGGGCAAGGATGAGCGCGGCTCGGTCCTCTCGACTGTTTCCCGCAATCTCAAATTCCTGGACTCGAAAGGCATCCAGCGTTCCCTGACAGGCGCGAACGATTGGAGCCTTGATGATCTCAAGACCGATCCGCACGGCTTCACCCTCTATCTCGTGCTGCCTCTTCGGTACATGGCGACCCATGCGCGCTGGCTGCGGCTGATCGTCGGCCTTCTGGTTGCGCGCATGGAAGCGCTCGATGGGCAGCCAGCCACCGGCTTTCCCGTTCTGGCCGTGCTGGATGAAGCCAATGTCCTCGGGCATATGCGCACCATCGAGCAAAGCGCGGGCTTCATGGCCGGATATGGCCTCAAGCTCTGGACCGTCTGGCAAGACCTCTCGCAGCTCAAGCGCCATTACCGCGAAAGCTGGGAAACCTTCTTGGGTAATGCGGGAACGCTGGTCTTCTTCGGCAATACCGATCTCACCACGCTCGATCATATCGCCAAGCGTCTCGGCCAGACGGAAATCCTGCAAACCAACATCAATCACACGCAAAGCCGTAGCGTCGCCAAACGCGATCTCTCGGCCTTGGAGAAGATCGCCCGCGCCCAAGGGGGTGGCGGCGGCGGCGTCGAAGCGTTCCTGAAGCGCTTCACGGTCGAATCCGGCGCGATTGGCGAAACCATCACGGAAACCGCCTCCACCGCACGCTCGCAAACCAAGGTGCGCACGCCGCTGATGACGGCAGATGAAGTGGCGCTGTGGTTCGCCCGCGAAACCAGCCTGCAAATCGTCTTCATCGCGGGCTTAAGGCCCTTGGCGCTCAAGCGCGCCGATTACGACCGCGATCCCGCCTTTGCGGGCAAGGTCCAAATGATCCTCAACCCCCAGCCTGAAAGGAAAGCACCATGAGCAAATCCAACGAGCGTGAAACCGAAACCCGTGCAGACAATCGTCCTGTCGATGTGATCCGCGACGGCAATCTCAAGGCTAGCATCTGGCGCAATGAAGGGGAGACCAGTGTCTCCTACGCGACCACGATTGCGCGGACCTACAAGACCGAAGATGGCGCATACCGTGAAAGCAACAGCTTCACCGGAACGGAATTGCTGCGCGTCTCCGAACTGGCCCGCAAAGCCTATGACCGCACCAATGATCTGCGCCGCGATGATTACGAGCGGGGCGAAAGCAAATCCCGCGAGTCGCCCGCGCGCGGTGAAGATCACACGCAAGAAAACGAAAACACACGCAGCGCGCAACGCGGCGGCAGGCGCTGATTACATCCGTATGCAGACCTTTTTTCTTGCGCGGGAAGGATGAAATAGACTAGAACAATGTTCCTATTTTGTTCTTCTTAGAAGAAAGGAAGAAAGACCAAACAGACCGGCAGACAAGGAAAGGATTTCGCGATGACGTACCCCGGCAACACCACTCAAGACGGCACTCCGCACGATGCGGGCCGTGCCAACGGGCGTCCGGTCGTGACCTTCGATGTCAGCCGGTACGAGCATTTTCTTGAAGATCAGGGGCTGAGCGCAGAGCAAAAACACGCGATGCTCGAAGCCCTCTGGTCGATCATCGTCAGCTTCGTTGATCTCGGCTTCGGCGTTCATCCCGTCCAGCAAGCCTGTGGACAAAATGGCGATGAAGATTCTGAAAATTCCGGGGGAGTCCTCGATGAGGTATACTCTGATCAATCAGCACAAATCATAGAAGGAAAAGCCGTCGTCTTGAACGCGGCGGGAGAAGTGGATTCATGAAAGGATTAGCCGAACAAAAATCAACCCAGCCCAAAGCCGTCATCTATGCGCGCGTCTCTAGCACGGCGCAGACCAAGCGCGGGGACGGTCTCGGATCGCAGGAAACACGCTGCCGGGAATATGCCCGTATGAAGGGCTATCAGGTCGCTAACGTCTTTAGCGACGATATGTCGGGCAGTCTCGCCACGCGCCCCGGCATGGCCGCGATGCTTCAATACTTGCGTAAGAACCGCAAAGACCGGCTCGCGGTCATCATTGATGACGTGTCGCGTCTCGCGCGCGGCCTCGAAGCGCATTTGACGTTGCGCACGGCCATCGCCGATGCCGGGGGACGCCTCGAAAGCCCTTCGATTGAGTTCGGCGAAGATTCCGACTCCCTTCTTGTTGAGAACCTGCTGGCGTCTGTCTCGCAGCATCAGCGCCAGAAGAACGCGGAGCAAACCGTCAACCGGATGCGCGCCCGTGTGATGAACGGCTATTGGTGTTTCCAGCCGCCCATTGGTTACAAGTACGAACGCTCTTCGCGTTTCGGCAAAGTGCTGGTGCGCGATGAACCCTTCGCCTCGATCATTCAGGACGCGCTCGAAGGCTTCGCGTCGGGCCGTTTCGAAAGCCAAGCGGAAGTGAAGCGCTTTCTGGAAAGCCAGCCCGCCTTTCCCAAAGACCTCCCCAACGGTGAAATCCGCGCCCAGCGCATCACCGACATTCTCAACCGGCCCGTCTATGCCGGGATGATCGAAGTGCCCAACTGGAACGTGTCCATGCGCAAGGGGCACCATGAGGGGCTGGTGAGCTTCACCACCTATCAGCGCGTTCAGGAGCGTCTGACTGAGGGCGGACGCGCGCCTTCACGCAAGGACGTGACCAAAGACTTCCCCTTGCGCGGCGCGATCCTCTGCGCGTGCTGCGAGAAGCCCCTGACGGCGGCATGGGCCAAAGGAAGCCAGCGGCGCTATCCCTATTATTTCTGTTTCACGAAGGGCTGCGACAATCACCGCAAGTCGATTGCGCGGGACAAGATCGAAGGCGACTTCGAAACCCTGCTCACCGCCATGCAGCCCGCCCCAAACCTCGTGGGCGTCATCCGCGCGATGTTCCGCGATGCGTGGGATCAGCGTCTCGCGCACGGGATGGACATGCAGAAGACGCTGCGCGCTTCTCTGGCCAAGCTCGATAAGCAGATCGAAGCGCTGCTGGATCGGATCGTCGATGCCTCAAGCGCGTCTGTGGTCAGCGCCTATGAGAAGCGCATCGGCGCGCTCGAATCCGAGAAGCTGGTGATCGAGGAAAAGCTCTCATGCGTGGGCAAGCCGGTCCGCACCTTTGAAGAGATGTTCGAACACGCGCTCGCCTTCCTCTCAAACCCTTTGAAACTCTGGCTTTCTGATCGGATCGAGCACAAGCGCACGGCCCTGAAACTGATCTTTTCGGAGCGTTTGGCGTATGACCCGGAATCGGGATTTCGAACACCGAAAATATCCATGCCGTTCAAGCTGTTGGCAGATTATTCCGGCGATAAAAGTAGAATGGCGCACCCGAAGAGATTCGAACTCCTGACCCCCAGATTCGTAGTCTGGTGCTCTATCCAGCTGAGCTACGGGTGCGTATGCCGCTTTGCGGCGGATTGCCGAGGCTATGATGCTTGACGGCAAGGCCGCTCTCCTAATCGCTCGCAGCGGGAAAAGCAAGCCATTTGCCGCTTTTTCCGCCGGGGCTTCACCAGCTATTGTGCAGCGACCGATGCCCCTGCATTGGCGCGGTTGGCGGGTGCTGTTGACGGCATGTCGGGAAGCACCACCAGAAACACGGTTCCAGCGCTTGAGGTTTCTTCAAGTTCCAGCCGCCCGCCATGGGCGCGCACCAATTCCGAGGCGATGGCAAGGCCAAGGCCGGTGCCGCCTGGCGCCGAGCTTCCGAAAGCCTTGAACAGGCTTTCTCGCTGACGCTCGCCAATGCCCGGGCCGGTGTCTGCCACGCGCAGGTGGACGGCACCGTCCTTGCGGCCAGCGGAAATCACGATGCGGTCAATACGGCTTGTCTCGCTCTCGTTTGTGCGGCCAATGGCCTGCGCAGCATTGCGCGCAAGGTTGAGAATGATCCTGAAAAGCTGCTCCGCATCCGCGAGCACTTCAAGATCCGCCGGGATTTCCTTGCGCCATTCGATGCTGCCGGTCTCGCCTTGTGCCAGCAGATCGACGACATCGTCCACCAGCATCGTCAGCTTGTGGCGGCGGCGCTGCGGCTCGGCTTCCACTGCCTTGCCATAGGCCAGCACCGAGCGGGTGTAGTCGATGGCGCGGTTGATGGCGCGGATCAGCTTTGGTGAAAGCCGCTGCACGGTCGGGTCGGGCAATTGCGAGATGCGGTCCGAGAACAGCTGCGCTGACGAGAGAATGTTGCGCAAATCATGGTTGATCTTGGAGACAGCAAGGCCAAGGTCCGAAAGGTGCTGGGTCTGCCGCAAGGTATGGTGCAATTGCCGCTCGAACGCTGCAAGCTGGCGCTCGGCGATGCCGATTTCGTCCTTCCGGGTGGAAGCCTTGAAAATCAACGCTGCATTTTCCGGCTCGTTTGCGAACGCCATCATGTTGCCGGAAATCATCCGAACCGGGCGCACGATCATCCAGTAGAGCGCCAAAAACACCAGGGTTGAAGTGATGATGGAAATCGCCAGCGAGATCAGCAGCACGTTTCTGGCGTAGATGCGCAAAGCCTGCTTGATGCGGAAATCGGTCTGTACCAGTTCCATGATTGCGGTTCGCGAGGCCATCGGCTGCAGCACCCGGTAGGTTTCTTCAGTTGTGGAAACCAGCATCCAGAGCGCGCTGCCGACCGCTTCGAAAGGCCTGTTGTAGGTAAGGTCGATCGTGTGGCTGACCGATGAGGGCATGTCCACCGCGGCCATGAGCCGGGTCATCGACCCTTCCCGGATAACCACAGCCATGGAGCTGGTGGCTTTGAGCAATTCCTTCTGCGCCTGCGCGCTCAGCATGGGGTCGGCCGTGTCGAGAAACACGATGCTGGCTGCTTCAACGGTATCAAGATGACCACGCAGCCAGACATTGCGGAAATTGGCGACCGAAGGAATGAAAATCAGCACTTCGGCCAGCATCACGAATGCAATGGTCAGCCCCAGGAGTTTTCCTGAAAGCCCGCGCAACAGGCTTACTTCATGATCACCAGCCGTTACGCTTTTGGCTGCGGCTGTGACTGCTTCGCTTGAAAGCTGTGATTTTTCGTTGTGCATGTTGAAATGTATAAGGCTGCGCTGTGTCCGGCGTCCAGAGAGGCTTCACCCAAACTTTCGCAGGAATGAAATCAGGGATCGCACAAACGGCTTGCGGGTGAGCGGCGCATAGAAGGTGACAGCGGCGCGCTTCCCAGCTTCAGACATGGTCGGATAGGGCGGCACATAGGCTGTCATGTCGCGCAAGGTCATCTTCTTGGTGATGGCCAAAGCCCAGATTGAAATCAGTTCTCCAGCATTTGCCCCGGCAATCGTCGCGCCCTTGATGCGGCCCTTGCGGTCGGCGATGATCTTGACCATTCCGGCGGTCTTGCGTTCGGCCTGCGCCCGGTCATTTTCATGGAAAGGCCAGCGCAGAACATTGATTTCACCCAGTTTTTCACGAGCCGTCTTCTCGTCCATGCCAACATGGGCGAGTTCGGGATCGGTGTAGGTTGCCCAGGGAATGATGGAAACATCGGGCTTGGCACCCATCCGGAACAGGATTGACCGGATCACCAGACCTGCGTGATAGCCGGCAACATGGGTAAACTGCAGCGAACCGGCAACATCGCCGATGGCAAAGGCCCGCTTGTTGGTGGTGCGAAGCTTGTCATCCACCTTGATGCCACGCCGGTCAAATTCGATGCCGGCGGCCTCAAGACCCAGATCAAGGTTCGGCTTGCGCCCAACTGCCACCAGCAGATGCGAGCCGTCCACTTTTTCCTCGCCATTTGCAGTCTCGAAATACACGCGAACCCCGTTTCGACCCTGCTTCTCCACCCGGGTAACCTTGGCGCCCTCGCGAATGGAAACACCCTCGCCGGCAAGACGGTCCAGTACCAAGGCAGCCAGTTCCGGATCATCCTTGCCAAGCGCCTTGGCCGCTTCCAGCACGGTGACTTTGCAGCCAAGGCGGCGATGTGCCTGCGCCATCTCAAGGCCAATCGGGCCGCCACCAATGACGACCAGATGTTCAGGGCGTACAGTGTTTTCGAAAATGTTCTCATTGGTGAAATGGCGCACGCCATCAAGGCCGGGAATTGGCGGCACCAGCGGCGATGAACCCGTGGCAATCACGAAGCGGCGGGGGCGAATTTCATAATCACCTGCAATGACCGTTCGCGCGTCGCGAAACTCGCCTTTGGCCTGGATCACTGTGACGCCCAGGGCGGTAAACCGCTCAACGGAATCATTGACTGCAATGGTGTCGATCACGGTGCGAATGTGTTTGGTTACCGCCTTGAAGTCGACGTCAAAGTCGGGAGAGGCCATGACCCCGAATTTTGGCGCTTCGCGTATTGCCTGGGCGTACTTGCCGGCAGCCAGCAGTGCCTTTGACGGAACGCAGCCGTAATTGAGGCAATCGCCCCCCATCTTTCCCTTCTCGATCAGGACAACCGGAACACCGAATGCAGCGGCGGCAGCGGCAACTGAAAGGCCGCCTGAACCGGCGCCGATCACGCAGATATCGGGGGTGAGAAGTTTGCTCATTGGTTTTTCCAGTTTTTAAAAACAGGCAGGGAAATGCCGCCATGGACGGCGTCAGGCAGAGTAATCAGGAAGTGCGGCCAAATTTGAAGCCGAGGCGTTTGAGGATGACCGGAGCAAGCGCAACAAGCCCCAACGCCACCATTGCGAAGACAATCTGCGGTGTCACCAGGGCCTTCACATCAATTGCACAGGTCCCTGCCGCGCCACAGCCTGGATGGGCAAGTTCTTGCGCCTCGATGATGCTGCCAAGGCCGGCACCGACGAATGAATAGGCGAAAGTGCCCGGGATGATGCCAAGAAAAGTTGCAAGGGCATAAGGCCCGACCTTCATGTTGAGCATGGCCGGAACAATGTTGACGACCCAGAACGGAAACACAGGCGTCAAGCGCAAAGACAGCAGGTAATTGAACGAATCCTCACGGAAGCCGTCGATCAGCTTGGCGACGAAACCACCTGCCCGGCGTTCCAGAAAATCGCCAAACGACGAGCGGGCCACCAGAAAAATGATCACCGCGCCAATTGTTGCAGAAACCACCGTGGCGGATCCACCGACGAAACCGCCAAACAGAAATCCGGAAATCAGCGTCAGCAGTGACGCGCCGGGAAACGAAACTGCCACAAGAACGATGTAGATCAAACAATAGACCAGTATGGCCAGCGGGAAATTGGCGGCTACCTGTGCTGCCAACGACTCGCGATGCATGATCAGCTTCGACAGAGAGAAATAGTCAAACAGGCCGCCAAACCAGGCTGCACCCAGGGCTACCACGATTGCAGCAAGCGGCCCGTACTTGCGCAAGGCCTGCGAGCCATTGTTTGCGGATTGAGCTTTCGGCTCCATTGTATCGTTCCCACCAGACCGGAACAGTGCACCCCATCAGCCCGAAGGGTCGCATTTACTGCCGGTATCGGGATCGTGTGACTGGTAATAAACAATATTACAATTGCCAGCCGAACGTCTCACCGGATTTTGAACGGGATCAGCGGGCATGACACGCAAGTGTTACCGTTCGCCATGGCCACACCATTGCAACACGGACGCATTGCGGCAATTGACAATTGCCTTGCTTGCCGCCTATATGCCGCCCAACGTTCGGGCCCGGGCACGAGCGGCGCTTCGCATGAAGCGTTGCACGAAAATGGTTTTTGCAGTCTTGCAAAGCCGCTCCCGGGTTGCCGTTCCCCGATTTTTCTGCACTTGAGTGAGGGTCCGCCGGTGAAAAGGC
The DNA here is from genome assembly GCA_041739465.1 of Salaquimonas sp. GTDB lineage: Bacteria > Pseudomonadota > Alphaproteobacteria > Rhizobiales > Rhizobiaceae > BOKV01. The sequence continues at coordinate 16,615 of JBGSNX010000033.1, read as the reverse complement.
GGATTGATCGAAATGAAGCGTACTTACCAGCCGAGCAAACTCGTTCGCAAACGCCGCCATGGATTCCGTTCGCGCATGGCAACAAAGGGCGGACGCAAGGTAATTGCAGCACGCCGCGCGCGCGGCCGCAAGCAGCTGAGCGCCTGATCCGCGACCCTTGGACCGGCAGAGGCAGGATTCAATGAAGCTGCCACTGCGTCTCAAGAAACGGGCAGAGTTCCTCGCGATGCGCGCTGGCGCAAAGATGCACAGCGCTGCGATGATCGTTGAGAGCCGTGTCCGTGTTAATTCTGAAACCCGCGGTGAAGAACCGCGTTTCGGATTTACGGTGACCAAAAAAACCGGAAACTCGGTGGTGCGCAACCGGATCAGACGCCGCTTGCGGGAAGCGGTTCGCCAAGTTTGCGCGGCCAGCGCAAAACCAGGGCACGATTATGTGCTCGTGGGCAAACAAGCTGCTTTGCGGACACCATTTTCCACAATCGTCGCAGATGTCGCCAGAGGCCTTGACCAGACAGGCCGCAACAAGGCAAACCCCAATCGGACCCGCAAAGGCCATGGCTCGCCTGCTTGAGGTGATGCCGCACCGCCAAGGAGCACCGCTGCATGGATAAAAATCGCAACAACACGGTACTGGCCATTGCGCTGTCGCTGATGGTGCTGCTCGGCTGGCAGTTCCTGTATGTGAACCCGAAGATCGAGGCCGAGCGCAAGGCAGCGGAAATCCAGCGGCTCAACAAGCAGCAGGCGACAACGCCCACATCTCCAAATGCGCCTGCGGTTGATCCAACGATACCATCGCCATCTGTCGGCACTGCCACGGGCGAAACAGTACCTGGCGGCGCACCCGTCGAGGCGGCGGCAATGACCCGCGAGGCCGCACTCGGGAAATCGCAGCGCATTGCGCTTGAAAACAATGATCTTGTTGGCTCAATCAATCTCAAAGGCGCGCGCCTTGATGATCTGCGGCTCAAAAAATATCAGGTTACCACTGACCCCTCGAGCGAACTGGTAACGCTGCTTTCGCCCTCCGAACTGAAAGACGGCTATTTTGCCGAGTTTGGCTGGGTTGGTGGCGCAGGTGGCGCAGGTGGCGATGTTCCCGGTCCTGAGACGGTATGGTCAACAACACCAGGCGTAAAACTGACGCCGCAAACACCAGTGACCCTGACGTGGAGCAATCCGGCAGGCGTGGTGTTCACCAGAACTATTTCGCTCGATGCGAATTATCTCCTCACCTATAGCGACAAGGTCACCAATGGATCGGGCGCCGAAGTATCGGTTGCGCCATACGGGCGGGTAACCCGCTTTGAAAAACCGGTTTCACAGGCAAATTACGTCCTTCACGAAGGCATTATTGGCGTTCTGGGCGAGGAAGGTCTGGAGCAATGGACCTACGACAACCTTGAAGATGACCTGAAGTTCACCACCAAGGAGCCTGTCAAGGAAGGCTGGCTGGGGATAACCGACAAGTACTGGGCAACGGCGCTGGTGCCATCTGGCAGCTACAAGCCCAATTATTCGTTTTTCAATGAAGGGCGCAGCCGCTATCAGGCGGATTTCCTTGGCGAAACAGTGAAAATCGCCAGCGGCGCCAGCACCGAAGTCAGCCAGAGGCTGTTTGCCGGCGCCAAGGAAGTCGGCGTCATCGACGCATATGAATCATCGGGCAATATCAAGAACTTCGAACTGATGATCGACTGGGGCTGGTTCTATTTCATCACCAAGCCGATGTTCTGGATGCTCGATTTCATCTTCAAGCTCGTCGGCAATTTTGGTGTCGCCATCCTGCTTGGCACGGTCTTCATCAAGGCGGTCTTGTTTCCGCTGGCCAACATGTCCTACCGCTCGATGGCAAACATGAAGAAGGTCCAGCCGGAAATGGTTGCGATCCGCGAACGCTTTCCTGATGACAAGGTGAAGCAGCAGCAGGAAATGATGTCCCTGTACAAGCGGGAGAAGATCAATCCGGCGGCTGGCTGCTGGCCGATCCTCATCCAGATTCCGATCTTCTTCGCACTCTACAAGGTGCTTTTCATTACCATCGAAATGCGCCATGCGCCGTTTTTCGGCTGGATCCAGGACTTGGCGGCGCCAGACCCGACTTCGATGTTCAACTTGTTCGGGTTGCTTCCCTATGACCATCCGGCATGGCTGCCGCTTTTGGGTATCTGGCCTGTTATCATGGGCATAACGATGTTCCTGCAAATGCAGATGAACCCGGCGCCACCGGATCCGACGCAGGCCATGATCTTCAAATGGATGCCGATCCTGTTCACGTTCATGCTCGGCACTTTTCCGGCTGGTCTGGTGATCTATTGGGCATGGAACAATCTGCTGTCGATCCTCCAGCAGGGCTTCATCATGCACCGTCAGGGCGCAAAAATCGAACTTTGGGACAATTTGAAATCCCTGTTCGAGCGCAAGCCAAAGCCGGCCGAGTAGGCCTGCCAAATCCGGGCCGGTGGGTTTGTCTCCTCCGGCCCTTTCCTTTCGCAAATCCGTCACATCGGTGCGCTAACCGACGACGAAGCAATCGCGGAAGGATTCTGAAATGAACAAGCTCGACACAGCCCACCAAACCTGGAACGAAATCTGGACGACGGAAGCTGGCCGTGAAGCATGGTCAACGGCAGACCCGGAAGTTCTGGATGCAGGCCGGGCAATCCTGCTGCGCGGCGGCAAGCGTGCACTCGATGTCGGAGCTGGCCTTGGCCGCCATTCCCTCGCATTGGCACGCATCGGGTTTGAAGTCAGCGCGCTGGATGCCAGCGAAACCGGTCTTGCAGAAATTGCCAAGGCAGCTTCAAGCGAGCAATTGCCGGTGACAACCCACCTTGGCAAGATGGATGAACTGCCGTTTGGCGAGAGCGAGTTTGATTATCTCGTTTCCTACAATGTGATTTACCATGGCGATGGCAACATTGCCCGACGCACCATCGAGGGCTTTTCCAAGGTGCTCAAACAGGGTGGCATCCTGTTCCTCACCATGATGTCCAAACGCAACGCGCAATATGGCCAGGGCGAGGAAATCGCTCCGGGAACCTTCATCGTGCCCGGTGCCAGCGGCGACAAGATACACCCGCATTTTTACTGCAACGCAGCCGAACTGGTCGAAATGCTCGACGGTTTTGAACTGCTGAAACTGGAAGACCGCGAACAGAAGCCCACCCATTGGCATTGGCATCTGATGGCAGTCAAAGCCTGATTGCCTTCAGGAAAGCCTTGATCGCAAACGGTCGGTGATGAACTCCATCACGACGACGACGACGAAAATCGCCAGAATGATGGTCGCTGCCCGCTTGTACTGAAACAGGCTGAAAGCAACCTCCAGTTCCTGGCCGATCCCGCCTGCGCCAACAAGGCCCAACACCACCGAGGAGCGAACCGCCTTCTCCAGTGCAAACAAGCCTGTGTTGATCATCGACGGCATCGCGTCGGGGATGACCGCACCGACCAGAATGGCAAACCGGCTTGCGCCCATGGTGCGCAGCGCTTCTTGCGGTGCTTTTTCCGCATCTTCCATAGCCTCGGCAAAGAAGCGGGCGCAAAAGCCGATGGTGTCGATCATGATGGTCATGGTCCCGGCCACCGGCCCCAAGCCGATGGAAACCACAAAGATCAGTGCCCAGACGAGATCTGGAACCGTTCGCAGGAATGAAACCACGCCTTTGGCAACGAACTCCAGCCCCCGCAACGGGCTCAAGCCACGCGCCGCGACCCAAGCAATCGGCAGGCTGAGCAGCACGCCCACAACCGTTCCGGCCAGGGCGATTGCCAGCGTTTCAATGATGCGAATGGAAATGCGGCTTAGAAACCCCGGATCAAGATCGGGCGGCAACATGCGGCCGAGCAGGTTGACCATGCGCGGAAGGCCGGTCGCCAGTCTTTCGGGCGAAGGAGCAACCGAGGCGAAGGAGGCAATCACCAAAGCTGCAAGCGCTACAAAAAGCGAAAAGCGGATCGCGCCGGGCCAGGCAATGCGTGGCGGAAGTGCTCGTGAATTGGGCGAGTTCATCCGTAAATTCCAGAAAAGCTGGCTCGCGACAGAGAAGCCGATGGCGCGTCAAGCACGACAGCCCCCGATTTCAACGCGATGATACGGCTGGCGAAATTGAGCGCATGTTCAAGATCATGCGTGGTGAAAAGCAGGGTTGTGCGGGCACGTGCCGCGATATCGACAAATGCCGTCATCACGTCGTTTCCGGCCACAGGATCAAGGCTGGCTGCGGGTTCATCTGCAATGAGCAGGCGAGGCTTTCTGATCAGCGCACGGGCGATGGCCACGCGTTGCGATTGCCCTCCTGAAAGCGCCTCGGCCTGGGCGCCAATCTTGTCTGCAAGTCCAACCATTTCCAGAGCCGCAAGCGCCTCCTCGCGCATTTCGCGCGGCGCAACAGCCTGATGGAAGGCGCGCCAGGAGCCGCCATCGCCCAATTTGCCGTGAATGACGTTTGAAAGAACCGACAACCGGCGAACCAGGCCATGGTTCTGAAACACAAAGCCGATGTTGCGACGAATGCGCGAGAGTTCTGCCTGTTTTGCCTTTGCGGTGATCGTTGCACCGAACACGTCAACTTCACCTGAATCAACGGGGTGCACGCCGGCCAGGCATTTGAGCAAGGTCGACTTGCCCGACCCGTTTGCACCGATAAGCGCGACGGTTTCACCTTCCTTGATGTCCATCGAAATGCCCGAAAGGATCATAGGTCCGCGCGCATAGCTTTTCGAAATGTTGCGCGCTTCAACTGCGATGGCCCCCGCCGGCGAAGTTGCCGACGGGAGCCCGTTTTCAATGCTGTCCAGGCGCGGCGGGCGCGCCAGGGTCAGGCTTTTTTCATTCACCGACGAACGCCTTGAACGTGTCGACACCGATGGTGCGGTACATCGAACGTACGTAGTCGTAATTGGCGTCGTTGATCTCGGAGATGAAGAAGCCGCCTTCATACGTCTTGTTTTCCTTGCCGGTAAGGACGGACGCCATCAGCGCCTTGCCTTCCTTGACGAAAACTTCCTTCATCTTGGCGATGACTTCCGGGCTGACGCCCTTGCGCACCACGAGCACGTCATCCGGGAGATCCGGGCCACGGGCGACGACCTTGAAGGCGACGTCCGGATAGGCTTCGCGAACCGAACGCAAATGGCCGAAGTTCATGCCGACAGCGCCAAGATCGCCACGGATCAGAGCTTCAACGGCGGTGTTGCGCTTGATGATCTGTGCTTCATAGTCTGTGCCGTAGGCAAGGCCGAGATCGGCAAGCGCCTGGGCAGGTCCGATGTGCTGCGAAGTGGAACCGACTTCACCGAAGGATACTTTCTTGCCCTTGAGGTCAGCAGCCGACTTGATCGGGCCGTTGGCCAGAACAACGATCTGGGCGAAATAGTCAGGGCGCTGCCAGCCGACAACCAGTTCGGCGCCAGTCATTTCCTTGACGATGACGTATTCGGCCGGGCCGGTCAGAACCAGATCGGTCTGCTCTGAATTGAGTGCTTCCACGGCTGCGGTACGTGAAGAGACCGGGAAGAATTCGATTTCATAGCCTGTAAGTTCGGCGAGCTTGTCGCGGAACGGGCCGTATTCGGTCTGGAGGGCTTCAAGGCCTTCTACGTCGGTAACTGCGAAACGAATCTTTTCAGCTGCCGTGGCAGCAGTGGCTGCCATCATCATGGCTGCAATTGCGAGCGTGCGGAACATGCGGTAACCCCTCGTGTGCGGTTGATTGCCCGATTTCCATAGTCCTGCTCCAGTGACGGAGCGTTGACACTTGCTTGACGGTTTGATGACGATCCACAGAGCTTCGCGGAAATGGCCTGATTGCCCTGCCCTGTTTGCGTTCGGGCCGTGCTACGCTATCAAGGCGGGCCGCATTCAATCGGCGCAGGAAACAGGGCCGGTTTGCATGGAAGAGACACACAACAACCCAGATTCCACGGCAGCCAGGGAAGCCCACCGCTTCTTCGCGCGGCCATGGATTTTCATCCGTGGCGTTCCGTCCATGAAATTCCTGCCGCCCGAAGGGCCGCCGGAAGTTGCCTTTGCAGGACGCTCGAATGTGGGGAAATCTTCGCTGATCAATGCGCTGGTGGGGCAATCGGGGTTGGCGCGGACTTCCAATACACCCGGCCGCACCCAGGAATTGAACTTCTTCGTGCCGGACGGATTTTCCGGCGAAGAGGGCGATATGCCGCCAATGGCGATTGTCGACATGCCCGGCTACGGATTTGCAAAGGCACCCAAGGCGCAGGTGGATGCTTGGACGCGGCTGATCTTTTCCTATCTGCGCGGCAGGGCTTCGCTCAAACGCGTTTTCGTGCTCATCGATTCTCGGCATGGCCTCAAGAAGAATGACATCGAGACCCTCTCGCTGCTCGACAAGGCGGCAGTGTCCTACCAGATCGTGCTCACGAAATCCGACAAGATCAAGCCTTTGGAACTGGATCAACTGGTTGAAGAAACCGGGAAGCTGATTGTCCGCCGTCCCGCCGCATTCCCGCAGATCATCGCGACTTCTTCGGAAAAAGGCAGCGGCCTCGACAATTTGCGCGAAACCATCCTTGAAATCATCTTGCAATAACGAAAAGCCCGCCGGCGAACCGGCGGGCCTGTCGCTGCAGTGACTGCCGTCGTCCACGAGGGGAAGACTTCGGCACCGCTTGCAGAAGGGTTACATCTTTGGAAGGATGACGGTATCGACGACGTGGATCACGCCGTTTGACTGCTTCACGTCGGCGATGGTGACGGTGGACACGCCACCATTTTCATCGGTCAACGTGATTTTCTTGCCGTCCATCTTCGCCTGCAGCATGCAGCCGCCAAGCGTCTTGACCGGGTGGTTGCCGCCGTCATCGCTGATCATCTTGCCGATTGCATCGGAAAGCGCGTTGGTGCCAACGACATGGCAGGTGAGGACCTTGGTCAACTGATCCTTGTTTTCCGGCTTGAGCAGGGTTTCGACCGTTCCGGCCGGCAGCTTGGCAAACGCGTCATTGGTTGGGGCAAACACGGTGAACGGGCCTGCTCCCTGCAATGTTTCCACCAATCCGGCGGCTGTCACAGCTGCGACCAGCGTGGTGTGGTCCTTGGAGTTGACCGCGTTTTCAACAATGTTCTTGTCTTCGAACATCGGCGCTCCGCCAACGTCAGGATTGGCTGCGAATGCAAAGCCTGCAGATGCGACCACGAGTGCGGCGGCGAGAGTTTTTTTGGTGAACATGCATGTCTCCTTTGGGTTTGATCCCCTCATCGGGGAAGACACAGGAGAAACGCCGCAGCGAGGAGAAAAGTTTCACAAACGTTAAAAAATAAATTTCACGCTCATATCTGGCGTGCAACGCCGCTGGCAATGACCGGGCCGGTAGGGGCGCCTGTCGTTGATCCGCCAAGTGGCTCGACGCTGATGGCCAACGCTGCCCCGGCAACAAGCTTTTCAGCCAGATCTTGAGGAAGGACAATTTTCGTGACGCCCTGCTCCGGCAACAGGCCGAGCGAAACCGGTGGGTTGCCGCCTTCCACCAGCCACAATTCGTGCACCCTGCCTGCTTCGGCCTGCACCATCACCGCATCGAGCAGGATGACGTCGGTGCTTGGTTCGCGCAGCGCGATGAAGCGCACGTTGCTGCCTTCGCCTTCCAGCGACACGACAAGGCGCGGTCCGGACTGGTTCGGCACCGACAATTGCCAGGCATTGAGCCCGCCCAAAGCCAGCAGGGCAAACGACGCGGCAAAGGCCAGCGACCGCCAGAAGGCGATGGATTGCCAGAAGGCGATGGATTGCCAGAAACCGGGTTTGGCCGTTTCGCCGAACAATCGCCCATCCAGGCGAGCACGCAATGCAGCAGGCGGCGAGACCTCGCCATACGCATCATCCATCGGCGCGAGCCGTTCCTGCCAATTTGCAACGAGGGCGGAAAAGGCGGGATCGGTCGCAACAAGGCGTTCGGCGCGGCGGCGCGCGACAAGGTCGAGCACGCCAAGGGCATATTCTGCCGCCAGCGTGTCGCGATCTTCGTCGTCCTGACTTGGTGTTGCCTGCGCCATTGTGCGCCTCTCATTTCCTTTCAAGGCATTCACGCAGGCTCTTGAGACTGCGGTGAAGCCATGTTCGCATTGTATTGACCGGAACGCCAAACCGCGTTGCCAGTTCAGCGTAGCTGTAGCCTTCGACATAGGCCGCCTGAACTGCCTGCGCCCTTTGGGCCGGCAATTCGGAAAGGCAGTCGCCGATGCGGCCCATTTCGCCAGCAGCAATTACCTGCGCCTCCGGCGAAGGAGCGGCGTCGGGTATTTCACCTGCTTCGTCAAGATCGGCATGTGCCAGTTGGCGCGAGCGAATGCGGTCGATTGCAGTGTTGCGGGCAATTGCAATGATCCAGGACATCGGGCTGTACTGCCCCTCCCGGTAACTGCCTGCGTTTCGCCAGAGTTTCACATAAGCATCCTGCACCGCATCATCCGCTTCTGAGCCATCCTTGAGGATACGCAGGCAAACGCCATAAAGTTTCGCGGCTGTCGCGTCATACAGTTGCAGGAACGCCGCCCTGTCGCCCAAGGCAGTCCTTGCAATTAGTGCAGAGATTTCAGCTGGTGTCGAAATGCGTTCGCTCCGGTCCATGGGCCAAAGGGTCAATGACTGACCCGGTCTGGCTCCTGCATGGCCAACCAATAAGGGAAAAGTGCGGCCTTTGGAACCTTCGGCGAAAAACCAATGCCACAGGCAATTGCACCGGCAAAGGGTCCTGCGTTAAGAGACGGAAAGTTTCCCAAAAGGATTTTCCCATGGACCAAGACAGTGAAGCGGCCATCACCGGGCAAACACAGGCGCGCCTGCTTTCGCAGGCATTGCCCTACATGCAGCGGTACGAGAACAAGACTGTCGTGGTGAAGTATGGCGGCCATGCCATGGGCAATGCCGAACTCGGCCAGGCATTTGCCCGCGACATTGCACTTTTGAAGCAGTCGGGCATCAACCCGATCGTCGTGCATGGCGGTGGACCGCAGATAGGCTCGATGCTGGCAAAACTCGGGATCGAGTCCAAATTCGAAGGTGGTTTGCGCGTTACCGATGCCAAAACCGTCGAGATCGTCGAAATGGTTCTGGCCGGATCGATCAACAAGGAGATCGTTGCGCTGATCAACGCGGAAGGCGAATGGGCCATCGGCCTTTGCGGCAAGGATGGCAACATGGTTTTCGCCGAAAAGGCGCGCAAAACGGTAAAGGACCCCGATTCCAACATCGAGCGCGTGCTGGATCTGGGATTTGTCGGCGAAGTGGTCGAAGTTGACCGCACGCTTATCGACTTACTTGCCAAGTCCGAAATGATCCCGGTCATCGCGCCGGTGGCTCCAGGCCGCGATGGCCATACCTACAACATCAACGCCGACACTTTTGCCGGTGCAATCGCTGGAGCGCTCAATGCCACGCGCCTGCTGTTCCTGACCGACGTGCCGGGCGTTCTCGACAAGGACAAGAAACTGATCAAGGAATTGTCGGTTGGAGAGGCCCGCAGGCTCATTGCAGACGGCACCATCTCGGGCGGCATGATCCCGAAGGTGGAAACCTGCATCGATGCGCTGGAAAAGGGCGTTGAAGGCGTGGTCATTCTCAACGGAAAGACCTCGCATGCAGTGTTGCTGGAACTCTTCACCGAGCATGGCGCAGGTACGCTCATCGTTCCCTGACGCCAGCGGACCAACCGGCGTCAGTCAGCGACTGGCACCGGTGGAGAATGCGGCATTGCAGCTACTGAAGGTTTCGACAGCGAGAAGGCAAAGGTGGCAACACCTGCCAGCGCCACCACGACATAGACAAGGGCTGAGCGCAGTGAATCGATGAAAACCGGCTGCGGTCCTGTTGCCGCAGCGGCCATTCCCCGGCCAAGGGTCGAGAAGAAAATCTCGCCCATGATTGCCACGCCGAGGCCACCGCCAACCTGCTGGAAAGATTGCAGCGAGCCGGACGCAGAACCTGCATCCCTGCCGCTGACATTGGCCAGGATCGCCTGAAACATCGGCGCAATCGCGGTTCCCATGCCAATGCCTGCAAAAAACAGCGGGAATCCCAGTTCCAACCGGCCCACATCGGCCCCGACGCCGCTCAGCATCCAGCGCAGCCAGACCATCGACATACACATCAAGGCTGCGCCGACAAGGATGCGAAGGCGGGGCGATCTGGTTCCAAGGCGACCCGACAGGATGGATGAAAACAGGATGCCGACAGAGAACGGCACCGTGGTCAGGCCGGACTGCAGGGGAGTGAGGCCAAAGCCGTTTTGCAGGAAGACGGCAAAGACCAGAAAGAACCCGGGTACGCAGGAAAAGAACACCATCGAGAGCAGCGTACCGATGACGAAATTGCGGTTGCCAAGCAGGGCCGCAGGGACAAGTTGCGGCATTTCCAACTCGGCCCTTCGGCGTTGCCAAGCCACAAATGCCGCTGCAAACGGGACGGCAGCAGCCATCATGACAAAGCACCACAGCGGCCAGCCATAGCCACGACCTTCAATGATCGGGAAAACCAAGAGGAAAATGGCAAGGCCCGCCAAAACAATGCCCAAAGGATCGGTGCCGACCATGCGATTGCCCGGCATTGGCGGAATGAATTTAATCGCGGCAGCGATTGCCAGAATGCCAATCGGTATGTTGACCAGGAAAATCGGCCGCCAGCCAAGACCGAAGATGTCTGCCCCAATCAGCAACCCACCCGCCAGCGGACCGGTAACGGCTGCCAGACTGGCAGTAAGCCCGAACAAAGCGAAAGCTGCGCCGCGTTCCTTTGGCGGGAAGATGACCTGCGCAATCGCCAGCGTCTGCGGTGCAACCATGGCCGAAGCAAAGCCCTGCAGTACCCGGGCAAGCACCAGCATCTCGATGTTGGTGGCCAAACCGCACAGCAGCGAGCAAAAAGTGAAGGCGGCAACGCCAGCAACGAACATTCTTGTCCGCCCGAAGGTGTCGCCCAATCTGCCGAATGGCAGCAGCGCCAGCGCGAATGACAATGTGTAAGCTGCAACCACCCATTCGATGGCGCTGGAACTTGCACCAAAACTGGTTTGCAGGCTGGGCAGCGACACGTTGACGATGGTGACGTCAATCATGTTCATGAAACTGGCGATCAGCAGCACCACCATCGCTATCCAGCGTGTTGGCGGGTACTCGTGCTGAATGGCTGGCGCAGTCTTTGGCATGACTTGGCTTTCGTCGGGTTACATTTTGCGGGGAAGCGAATTCCCTACCGCAAGTAGAGCAGCGAAACGATTCCGGCAATGATCAATCCGGCTCCGGCGATTTCACGCTTGTTGACGTGTTCGCGGAAGAAAAACACCGAAGTTGCGAGCGCGAACAACATTTCGACCTGCGCCAGCGCCTTAACCAGCGCCGCTTGTTCAAGGGTCATGGCCATGAACCAGCCAAAAGACGCCAATGCGCCGACAAGGCCGGTGAGGGCGGATGGTTTCCAGTTTTTGGCAATTGCGGAAAACTGCCCCGGCTCGCGAATGGCAATCCATGCGAGCATGATGGCGGTCTGGAAAACCAGCGTAACGCACAATGTGGTTGCAGCCCGAATGACAAAATCACCTCCGTCCAGCGAAAGCGATGCGGCCCGGTAGGCAACAGCTGCGATGCCGAAAAACGCTCCCGACAGCAGCCCGATCAGCGCGGTCCGGGTGAAAACCGAGGTGAACAGGCCCGCAAACGTGAACTGCGATCGGGCGACCGACAGCAGCATGACGCCGGCAACGGAAATCGCGATGGCAAGCAGCGTGCCTACCCCTGCCCTTTCCCCGAGGAGAATGAAGGCAAACAATGCCGCTTGCGCCGGTTCAGTACGCGAATATGCGGTTCCGACAAGAAAGTTGCGAAAGCCGAACAGATACAGAAGCAGGGCAGTTGCAGCGATCTGGGCAAATCCGCCAACCACCACCCACAGCGCAAAGTTCCCGTTCATGCCGGGAATGGCGATGCCACCGCCAAAATGCATCGCTGCCAGAATGGCCAGCGCCACCGGCAGGCCAAAGCCGAAACGCACGAAAGTTGCGCCGGTATTGGAAAGCACGCCCTTCAAATGCCGCTGCAACAAAGAGCGCAAGTTTTGAAGGAAAGCCGCTGCAAGGGTGATTGGAACCCAAAGGCTCATGAGATTGTCCCGAAAGCAGTGAGTTCCACGACCATGCCCAAGCGCCCTGTTGCAAATGCGCCTTCTAGTGCCATAAAGGCGCATGAACAAGCCGCTGCCCAAAGCCTCGCTCGCCCATGTCACGGACTGGGTTTTTGACCTCGACAACACGCTGTATTCGCGCCACCACGAATTGTTTTCGCAGATTGACTGGAAAATGAGCGGCTTTGTTTCGCGATTGACAGGTCTGCCGCTGGAAGAAGCACGGCTGTTGCAGAAGCGGCTGTACCGCCAACATGGCACCACTCTGGCCGGTTTGATGGCGGAATATGATATCGACCCGCAAGCATTTCTCGCCGATGTCCACGATATCGACTATTCGGCCATTCCGGCGAACCCTGAATTGGGCCGCGCCATTGCCATGCTGCCGGGCCGCAAGCACATCTTCACCAATGCCGATGTGCCGCATGCCGAGCGCACCCTCGAGGTTCTTGGGTTTGGTCCGGTTTTCGATGCCAAGTTTGACATTGTTGCCGCAGGTTTTGCGCCCAAGCCGGCGCGCATTGCCTATGAGCGGTTCATCCAGTCACATGGCGTTGAGCCGACACTTGCCGCCATGTTCGAGGACATGCCGCGCAATCTGGAGGTTCCAAAGGCATTGGGCATGGTTACGGTTCTGATCGCTCCGGGCGGAAGCCAGGCACCGGGCGTTGAATCATGGGAATTTGACGGGCATGACGCCTCCCATGTTGACCATGTGACCGATGACCTCAACGCCTTCCTGCAGGAACTTGGCGATGACGCCAAAGCCTGAGGCGACGGGGCGGTTTACCTCGCTTGAGGCAAGTATCGACGCGGCGGCGCACCGGCTGCTCGACCGGATGCCTCAAGGCGGTATCTTCGGCGCCCTGGTGGAATTTCTGGTTTTCGGGCTCAAGCAGGCCTGGGCCTGCCTTTTTGGCGGGGCGATGCTGGCGCTGATCATCATCACCGGCAAATTCTATCCGGCGGGCATGCCGGTTGCGCGCTATGATTTCCTGTTTCTCGCAGCGCTGGCAATGCAATTGGCGATGCTGGCCTTCAAACTTGAAAAGCCTTCCGAAGCGAAAGTAATCCTGATTTTCCATCTGGCCGGAACGGCGATGGAGCTGTTCAAGACATCAGCCGGATCGTGGAACTATCCGGAGGAAAATTTCCTGCGCATCGGCGGCGTTCCGCTGTTTTCCGGCTTCATGTATGCATCGGTGGGTAGCTACCTTGCCCGCATCAGCCGCATTTTCGATATGCAGTACACCCGCTATCCGCCGCGATGGGCCACATTCCTGCTTTGCGCCGCGATCTACGTCAATTTCTTCTCGCACCATTTCATCGTGGATTTCCGGCTGGCGCTGTTCGCGCTTATCGGCCTTTTGTACTGGCGGACTTTCGTGCACTACCGGGTCTTCCGGTTTCGCCACAAGATGCCGCTGCTGCTCGGCTTCCTGCTTGTGGCGCTGTTCATTTTCCTTGCCGAGAATATCGGAACCTATTCGCGCGCCTGGCTGTATCCGGACCAGCATGACGGCTGGATACCGGTTTCGCCGGCCAAGCTTGGCGCGTGGTATCTGCTGATGATCGTCTCGTTCGTCCTCGTGACGATTGTTCACCGGCCCAGGGACCATTCCGCGGCCGCAACAAAAAAGCCCGGCTCAGGGCCGGGCTTTTGAATCAGTCGAAAATCTGGCGCTCAGTTCAGGCGCACGCCTTCCAGCAGTTCGCCTTCAAAAACCAGTGCTCCGGTTCCGGCCAGCATCTGTGCAGAGCGGAACGAGCCGCGAAGATCAATGCACTGCGCGCCAGTTGTCGGCTGCAATTGCGCATTTGAACGCGCGGGCAGCACACGCCAGCTGGAAACGCCAGGCGCTACTGCGGATATTGAACGGTTTTCCTGTGCCATTTGCCGTACTCCCTGCATGACGGCGCTCATTTTCCTGTCAATGACCACCTTGGCCTTTTGGGGAAAAGTTCTCCCCGGTTCTGGCCTTCGCATGGTTATTAAATGGTGAATGAAAGAGGCGATTGTGTGTGGTTTGACACACTGCGTGATCACACTTTCTCCAGCCCGTAAAAACCTTTGCAAAACAAGGTTTAAAGCCGTGTTGCAGGCGACGATAAAACTTTAGCGAAGGCGGGTTTGGCTGGAATTTCGTGAAGAATGGGGCGCAAACGTGGCTGCAAAGCCACACATCACGCAGCGATCCCGTAATGTTTGCGGATGATTTCCCAGCCTTCACTGGCCGTGTCCACATGGCTTATGAGGGAAAGATCGTCCGGTGAAATAGTCCCTTCATCGGCAAGGGCCTCGAAGTTGATGACTTTGGACCAGAATTCGCGGCCAAACAGCAGCAGCGGCAGAGGCTCCATGCGCTTGGTCTGGATGAGCGTGAGGCTTTCAAAAAGTTCGTCCAGGGTGCCAAAGCCGCCCGGAAACACGGCGATGGCTTTTGCCCGCATCAGGAAATGCATCTTGCGAATGGCAAAATAGTGGAAGTTGAAGCAAAGGCCGGGCGTCACGTAGGTGTTTGGCGCCTGCTCATGCGGCAGAACAATGTTGAGGCCGATGGACGGCGCGCCAACATCACACGCACCCCGGTTGCCTGCCTCCATGACACCTGGGCCGCCGCCGGTTACCACGATCATTTCACGGTAGCCGGTTGATTGAGAGTGGGTGGAAACCAGCCGGGCGAACTCGCGCGCTTCGTCGTAGTACCGGGCATTGTCTTCAAGGTTGCGTTTTTGCCTTTCGTTTCGCGCAGCCCATGCTTCCTTGCCGGGCTCGGGAATGCGCGCGCCGCCAAACAGCACGATGGTGGAGCGGATGCCATGTTCCTGCAAATGCAGCTCCGGCTTCAACAATTCCAGCTGCAGCCTGACAGGACGCAGTTCCTCGCGCGTCAGGAACTGCTTGTCGTCAAACGCGAGCTTGTAGGCCGGTGACTGGGTTTGCGGTGTTACCGGAATGTGGTGCGATTTTTCAATGTCCACCGTGGAGCGGACCAGCGGTTTCCAGCGGCCTTGTTCGTCTTCAGTCATGTTTCCCCAATCTGCCGCGTTGCGGCTTTGTTGATTCCGGCAATCGCTTCGCTTAGACCCTTTTCCCAGTAGTTCGGTGTTCCCGCATTCAACCATCACCATCCGGGGTAAAGAAATGGCCAATTCCGCGCATCATGCGCTTGAAAAAACCATCGAAGCGGCTTTTGAAGCGCGCGATGGCATAACGACCAAGACCAAAGGGGAGGTTCGCGAAGCTGTCGATGCGGCTTTGAACCTGCTCGACAGCGGCAAGCTGCGGGTGGCCAGCCGCGGCACAGACGGAAACTGGACCGTGCATCAATGGCTGAAAAAGGCCGTGTTGTTGTCTTTCCGGCTCAATGACATGGACATCATCAAGTCGGGTCCGGGCAAAGCTTCGTGGTGGGACAAGGTGCCATCGAAGTTTGACGGCTGGGGCAAGAAGGATTTTCGCGACGCAGGTTTTCGGGCCGTGCCCAATTGCATCGTGCGGCGGTCTGCCTTCATCGGCAAGAACGCGGTTCTGATGCCGTCCTTCGTAAACCTTGGCGCCTATGTCGACGAGGGAACCATGGTTGATACCTGGGCAACGGTTGGCTCGTGCGCGCAGATCGGCAAGAATGTGCATCTGTCGGGCGGCGTCGGCATCGGCGGCGTGCTGGAGCCGATGCAGGCCGGCCCCACCATCATCGAGGACAATTGCTTCATCGGTGCGCGCTCGGAAGTCGTGGAAGGCTGCATCGTGCGTGAAGGCTCGGTTCTGGGCATGGGCGTGTTCATCGGCAAGTCAACCAAGATCGTTGACCGAGAAACCGGCAATGTCATGTATGGCGAGGTTCCCTCCGGCTCGGTTGTCGTGGCCGGTTCGATGCCTTCCAAGGGGGGTATCCATCTTTATTGTGCGGTAATCGTGAAAAAGGTCGATGCCCAAACCCGCTCTAAAACCTCCATCAACGAATTGCTCCGCGATTGAGGATAACGACGCATGCCCTACCGCAGGCTTGATCCGGCCAAGATCATCGCAACGGCGCAAAAGCTGGAGGCGCGGATCGGCGAGCGTTTTCCGCAGGCCGGCCTGCACAAAGTTGCGACCGAGCTTGTCAGTCTTGCCCGCGATACCAGCGCTTCGGCTGACAAACTCGGTGCGCCAATCTGGTGGCTGCGCATTCTGATCGTCGCGACCATCATCGCTGGAGCCGCTGTCTTCGGCATGGTGGGCTCGTTTCTGACTTTCGAGCGCATGGCCAGCGATGGTTCGGACTTCATTCAGGGCATCGAGGCTGTGATCAACACCATCGTGCTGGCGGGGCTCGGCTTTCTAGCATTGATCCGCATGGAAGAACGCGTCAAACGCAAGGCAGTCTTCAAGGGACTTCACGGGCTGCGCTCGCTGATCCACATCATCGACATGCACCAGTTGACCAAGGACCCGGCGGTTTTCTCACGTGGTT
>JBGSNX010000028.1:0-11206 GCA_041739465.1 Salaquimonas sp. | reverse complement strand
TTCTCGTTTTCGGAACCTTGTTGATTTCGGCGGCGCTCATCACGACCATCCCGCATGGCTTCGCCGCACTGCCGCGCGGGCGGTAGCCGATGAAACGCCCGGGGGCAATCTGCAGGCACCGATCAGTTATCCATTTGACATGGTCGCGCTGGTCGTCGGCCATGCCACGCCAGATCGCACCCTCAACGTCGCGCTGCCAAGCCGTGGCCGCCGGTGTGCCCCGTTTGGGGGTGGCGGCGAGCCGATAGCCGCACCGCTTCAAGACGGCGTAGGTTGCGAACCATTCAGTCCGCGGGCACCAGCCGACCCTGAGCACCCGCCCGTCGGTCATGATGAGGGCGTAGTGGCCAACCGGCAGCTTCTGCCACTTTCGGCAACGCGAGCCGTTGATGCTGGCGGGCAACGCCGGCACCCGGTCAATACGTTCGATGGGGAAATCAATAGTCTTCATCGTCGTGGTTCCTTTTCAAAGGACCACCGACTCAAGACTCCCTGCCGCAGCATCAAGCAACCCCTTGGCAACTACGCGGCGCTAGGCTATATAAATGCCTAGCGGGTGCCTCCGCTTTTGTTGCCCTTGCGGGTTGCTTGACCCCGGCGCAGGGAGACCTACGCCGGGGTTGTTTCGTTTAGGGTTTCGGTTGCCTTCTTCGCGCGTGTGAAACCGGCCGGCGCGTTGACGCGGCTGGCGATGTACTGGCGCAAATCGCCTGTCCGATATCTGATACATTTTGTCCCTAACCTTACGTAAGGCGGGAAACCATCGACGTCCCGCACGCGGGCGTGGTTCAACGAGCTCTCGGCCATGCCGAGGACGGCGGCTGCCTCGCTGACGGACAGCAGGACGGAATCCGACAATGAGTCGAAATTGACGGTGGCTAAAATGTGGTGACGAGATAGCATCGGGGTACTCCATGGTTTGGGGGAGCATCCGTGCTGGGGTTACCGTTTTCCTGCCCGACACGAATGCAGCGTATGCTGACTTCCTGTGTTCGGGTAGGTGCTCTAGTGACCTAAGCCACTGCATTGAGTCCTACGGTAAGGCCGTAATGCCAGACGTTGCGATGGCACGCAAGAACTTTGTTGAATAGTTTGCTGGAACCGTTTTGGATTGATAGCATGCCGCCTAGGCGAGGGCGAATAGGGGGCGGGCGTGAAGCTAGACGATTTCATCACCGAAACGTTGTTGTCGATTCTGGAGGGCGTTGCCAAGGCGCAGGCCATGGACGGTGGCCGTTCAGTCAATGCTACCGGCTGGAAAGGTACAGCGCAGGGCCTGTACACCGGCTACGACGAATCCGTGTTCACCGTCGTATCGTTCGACGTTGCAGTGTCAGTTTCAGAAGAAGCGAACGCCAGCGCTGGCGTCAAAGCGTGGATAAATGTTCAAGCCGGCGGCGGGCGGGAAAGCTCCCAAACGAGCCGCGTCGCATTTACCGTCCCGGTACGACTGCCGCAGGGCGACGAAACCGCGCGGCAAAAGCGCGACGAGGAAAGGCAGAACCGCCCGTCGCTGGGGGACATTCGGTCAACCATGGTGAAACGGTGATAGGCAATCGGCGCGCACTGCGGATGGCGGGTCGCCAAAGTGCCGGCCGTGCGAATAATCGACCCCTACGTTATTTGCGGGCCAAACAGCCGAAGTTATTTGGCTAAGTGCTTGATATTTGGTGATCCCGACTGGATTCGAACCAGTGACCCTCAGATTAGGAATCTGATGCTCTATCCTGCTGAGCTACGGGACCGCCGGTCTTGCCGCAAATCGATGCGGCAATTTGCAAAAAAGGTCAACGTCCCTGGCGACGGGTTGCAACACGGTTGCGCGCAAGCGCAGCATTTTGTAGGCACTCAGCGGGTCGGCGTTTGTTTCCACGCGCCGCAAAATTCAATTGCGGAGAATGCGCCATGCGCGTGGTGATGATCGGTACGGGCTATGTTGGCCTGGTTTCGGGGGCCTGCTTTGCCGATTTCGGCCATGAGGTGACCTGCATCGACAAGGATGTATCGAAAATTGAGGCGCTGCAGGCCGGGCGTATACCGATCTTCGAGCCGGGACTGGATGTGCTGGTGGAGCAGAACGTCCGGGCAGGCCGGTTGTTCTTCACCACCGATCCGCGCGAGGCTTTGGCCAAGGCAGATATCGTGTTCATTGCCGTTGGCACTCCGACGCGGCGCGGCGATGGCCATGCCGATCTTTCCTATGTTTATGCGGCCGCCGAGGAACTGGCTGGTCTCATCGAGAACTACACAGTTATTGTCACCAAATCGACCGTGCCGGTGGGCACAGGCGATGAAGTCGAGGCCATTATCCGCCGGGTGAAGCCCGATGCGCGCTTTGACGTTGCGTCCAACCCTGAATTCCTGCGCGAAGGGGCCGCCATCAGCGATTTCAAGCGCCCGGACCGCATTGTGGTTGGCGCGCAATCAGAAGCTGCGGTTGCGTCCCTGCGCGAACTTTACCGTCCGCTCTATCTCAACGAAACGCCCATGGTGGTCACCGACCGGCGCACGGCGGAACTGATCAAATATGCGGCAAACGCGTTTCTGGCGGTGAAGATCGGCTTCATCAACGAGATCTCGGATCTTTGCGATGCGGTCGGAGCCAATGTTCAGCAGGTGGCGCGCGGCATCGGTCTCGACAACCGGATCGGCTCCAAATTCCTGCACACCGGCCCGGGCTATGGCGGTTCGTGCTTTCCCAAGGACACATTGGCACTGACCAAGACTGCCAACGATTCCGGAACGCCAGTGACAATCGTTGATGCGGTGATCTCCGCCAACGACCGGCGCAAGCACCAGATGGTGGATCGTATCGTCAAGGCAGCTGGCGGCAGCGTCAAGGGCAAGGTGATTGCGGTGCTGGGGCTGACCTTCAAGCCAAACACCGACGACATGCGCGATGCGCCGAGCCTGGTTATCGTGCCGGGCCTGCAGGCGCTTGGCGCAAAAGTGCGTGCCTTTGATCCGGAAGGCATGAAGGAAGCGGCAAAGATGCTGTCCGGTGTCGAATATGCCAGCGGCGCGTATGACTGCATTGCTGGCGCTGATATTGCGGTGATCCTGACAGAATGGGACCAGTTCCGCGCGCTCGACCTCAAAAGGCTGGCTGCGACACTTTCGGCAAAAACGCTTGTCGACCTTCGCAACATCTATCCGCTCGACGAGGTGCGCGACAGCGGCCTTGCCTATTTCTCACTGGGCAGGCCACAGCGCGCCTGAATTGAAGCTGTCTTGAGATTTGTTTCCTTAATTCAGGCAGAATAGACTGGTATCGAATCTTTTGTCGCCGAAATGGGTTGTGGCAAAACGAACAGGGCAGATTTCTACTTGGTGTCCATGTTTCACCCTGCCGGGAGCATCTCCCGGCCTGGAAAAATCGAAAACGCCTTGCAAAAGCTGGCGTTGCTTTCGTTCGCGCTGATCTCCCTTCAGGGATGCGTCATCAATGGCCTTGAATCAGTCAAGAACGAGCCGTCACTGGTTTCGAGCTTCGTGCGTCCGGACGATCCGCAAGAAGCGATCGGCCAGAAAGAGCATCCCCTTGTCGTTGCCAAATACGGTGGCGAATACAAGAACGCCAAAGCCGAAGAGGCCGTGGCGCTCATCGTTGGCAAGTTGGTATCGGTTTCCGATGATCCGGCGCGCATTTACAAGGTCACCATACTGGACACGCCAAAGGTCAATGCTTTCGCGTTGCCCGGCGGGTTTCTCTATGTGACGCGCGGCTTGTTGGCGCTCGCCAGCGATTCCAGCGAAATAGCCGCCGTCATTGCCCACGAGATGGCGCATGTGTCATCAAACCATGCGATTTTGCGGCAGGAGAAGTACTCCTCAGCGCAAGTGGGGGAGGAAGTCGTTCATGAAGTGCTGGGCGATTCGGTGGCTGCGCGGGTAGCGCTTGCAGCAAACCAGCTCAAGCTTTCGGATTTTTCGCGGGAACAGGAATTGCAGGCCGACGCCATCGGCATCCGCATGATCGGCCGGGCAGGATTTGACCCTTATGCTGCTTCCCGTTTTCTGGATACCATGCAGGCCTATCAGGCATTTGTTGCCGGCAATGAAAGCGGCCTTGACGACGCCTCCTTCCTTTCCAGCCACCCAACCACACCGCAGCGCGTGGACCTTGCCCGCCGCCATGCGCGGTTCTTTGGTGCTCCGGGGATCGGCGAACAGGGGCGCGAGCGATATCTCAGCGGAATTGATGGTTTGCTGTTTGGCGACACCGCCGAAGAAGGGTTTGTCCGCGGCCGGGTGTTTTCGCATTCCGGACTTGGCATAACCTTTGAAGCCCCGGTCGGATCGAGGGTCGAGAACCAGCCAAAGGCGGTAATCGTGACCGGTCCCGGCGAAGCTGCCACGCGGTTTGATGCGGCGGTGATTGCGCGGCGCCAAACGCTTGCAGACTATTTGAAGAGTGGCTGGATCAATGGTCTTGTGGAGGCGTCCATTGTTGAAGGGCGCACCGCTTCTGGCCTGCCGATGGCGTCAGCGGATGCTCAAACTGAGGGCTGGCGCTTCCGCATCAAGGTCATTCAGGTCGAACAGCAAGTGTACCGCTTCATCACTGCGCTGCCGAGCGCTGCCAGCGACATCATCGCGGTGTCCGAACAGATCACCAGCAGTTTCAGGATGCTCAATGCTGCTGAACGCAATGCGCTTGCCCCCTTGTCCATCCGCATTGTGACGGTGGCATCGGGCGATACGCTGACAAGTCTGGCGAGCAGGATGAAAAACGGTCAGGATTCTGAACGCCTTTTCAAGCTGATCAACGGCCTCAACGGTACAGAAACCCTTACGCCCGGCAGTCAGGTGAAGCTGGTGCTGGACAGCGCCAAATAGTGGCACCACGCAAACGGATGCCCCCCATCCGTTTGGAAAAGCCATCCCAAAAGCCATTTATTCAGCCGAGTAATTGTTCCTGACAGATGGCTACCATCTGTCAGGATCGCGCCACCAGGACATTGTCCAGTTGGCACTTCAAGGCTTCAGGCTGGAGCGAAGCCTGCTTGTGTGAGCGCTTCGCGGAGCTTTTCCAACGCCCGGTTTTCAATCTGCCGCACCCGTTCCTTGGAAATACCAAGTTCATCGCCCAATTCTTCAAGGGTCGCACCCTCTTCGGAAAGGCGACGGCTGGCAATGATCCGCCGTTCGCGGGGATTGAGCACGGTTATGGCTTTCGCCAATCCTGCCGTGCGCCGCTCGCCATCAATGACCGATTCAACGTTCTCGTCTGGCAAAGGCGCGTTGTCGGCGAGGAAATCCATCCGCTCTGCCCCGTTTTCCTCATCGGACAATGTCAAGTTCAGCGACATGTCAGAGCCGGAAAGGCGGGCGTCCATGGTAGCGACATCTGCTACCGAGACGCCGATGGCAGCCGACAATTCCTTGTAGAGTTCATGGGAATTGGCAGGTTCGCCGGACCGGGAAATGCGGGCGCGCAGTCTGCGAAGGTTGAAGAACAGCGATTTCTGGTTTGAGCTGGTGCCGCCGCGCACGATGGACCAGTTTCGCAGGATGAAGTCCTGGATCGACGCACGGATCCACCACGTCGCATATGTCGAAAACCGCACTCCGCGGTGCGGATCGAAGCGGGCTGCTGCTTCCAGCAGGCCGACATGGCCTTCCTGGACCAGATCGCCCATCGAAAGACCGTATTTGCGGAATTTTGCGGCGACTGAAATAACCAGCCGCATATGGGCTGATGCCAGTTTGTGAAGCGCCTGCTGGTCCTTGGCTTCCGCCCAACGGACCGCAAGCTCGTGCTCTTCCTCGCGCTCAAGATAAGGAGCGTTTACAGCTGCACGGACGAGACTTTGTTCAGCATGCTGGTCTGACTTCATTTTCCGACCCTCCTATGCTCCGTTTACGAAGCTTAGGCGGATGCGGATTGGTGTTGCCAAACAATTGCAGTAACGCTTCCGTGAAAACGGCCGGGGAATGCCCGGCCGTCCGAATTTGTTACAGCCAAGTTGAAAAACTCAGGCTGCTTCTTCCTGCTCGGCTTCTTCGGTCTTGACGCCGCGCTTTGGGCCTTTGGCCAGGTTCTTTTCAATCAGAACCACTGCTTCCGTGGTGGAAATCTTGTTCACCGAAGAAATTTCGCGGCCCATCCGGTCAAGCGCCGCTTCATAAAGCTGGCGCTCGCTGTAGGACTGTTCCGGCTGGTTGTCGGCGCGGAAAAGATCGCGAACGACCTCGGAAATGGAGATGAGGTCGCCTGAATTGATCTTTGCCTCGTATTCCTGGGCACGGCGGCTCCACATGGTCCGCTTGACGCGGGCGCGACCCTGAACGGTCTTGAGTGCCTTCTCGATGGTTTCCGGCTCGGCAAGCTTGCGCATGCCTGCGGAAACGATCTTGGCGACCGGAACGCGCAAGGTGAGCTTGTCCTGCTCGAAATTGAGGACAAAGAGTTCCAGCTTGTGGCCAGCAACTTCCTGTTCTTCAATGGAGGTAATCAGACCCACGCCATGTGCCGGGTAAACGACGTATTCGCCTGTCTTGAAACCCTGACGTTGCGTGGTCTTCTTCACGGTTGCCATATTGTCGTCAACTCCTTGTCGCCTGTTTCATGCCATGGACCTTGCGTCGCAGAAGCGTTCGCTGCGCAGTTCCTGAAAACAGGAAGCTGGGCAGGACCATGGTGATTGTGTCGAAATCCGTTGGTCCGTGACCGGGTCAAACTGCCCGTGCAAGTCGAACTATCGACTTGCCACGCGATCCAAAA
This sequence comes from Salaquimonas sp., assembly GCA_041739465.1. Classification (GTDB taxonomy): domain Bacteria; phylum Pseudomonadota; class Alphaproteobacteria; order Rhizobiales; family Rhizobiaceae; genus BOKV01. Next base: position 4,479 of record JBGSNX010000028.1, on the reverse strand, counting down.
GGTTCGGTTGATTGCATTTCCTTGGTGGGTTTTGCCCGGGAGTGGCCGGGACTTGTTAATTTCACTGGCCTGAAGCCATAGCCGATTTTTTCGGGAAAATCAATATTTTCCTGATCTTGCAGCGGCAGAGCTACCCTGTGGTGCACGAAAAGGTTAACGCGGCGGCGTTTTCAGTCGCCTTCTCCAGGCTCCGGCGAGAAGTATTTCTCGAACTTTCCAGCCACGCCGTCGAACTCCTTGGCGTCCTTTGGCGCTTCACGCTTGATCGTGATGTTCGGCCATTTCTCGGCATATTCAGCGTTCAGCTTCAGCCATTTTTCAAGCCCCGGCTCGGTATCGGGCTTGATCGCTTCTGCCGGGCACTCGGGCTCGCACACGCCGCAATCAATGCATTCGTCGGGGTGAATGACGAGCATGTTCTCGCCTTCATAAAAGCAATCCACGGGGCAAACCTCAACGCAATCCATGTATTTGCATTTGATGCAACTGTCGTTGACGATGTAGGTCATTTGAAGCTCCGGGAGGCAGTCAGGCGATAAGTGTTGAAGGGGTTTGGGTAACGCCTTTGGTTTGAGGCATCAAGAATGTTTTGCGCTGGCTAGGCAGGTGAATTGGACGTTTATTCCTGTATTTCAAGGGATTTCGGCATCATCAACCAGCCGCGGGGATAAATCCTCATACATCATTTTCGCCTCAACGAACGGTCCGCGCCGGTCGGCAAATCCTGCCACCTTGTATACCAGCACTGCGCGTTCCAGACGGATGGTCAAAACGTCACCCAATGACAGATTTTGGCTTGGAGAATCGATCTTGCGACGATTCAACCGGACATGCCCAGCGGCGACCATTTTCTGCGCCAGGCTGCGGGTCTTTGTTACCCGCGCAAACCAAAGCCATTTGTCTATTCGCACAAGGCACCACGGTGCATGGTTTCAGCTTTTGCCCTTTTCCATCTGGGCCTTGAGCAGCAACAATTTTGCAAACGGTGAATCTGGATCAACCGGTTTTTCCGGAACCCGTTTTGCTTCACGTTGGAACTGGCCCTCGGCGGGCGAATTTCGGCCCTGCGACCGATTGCCCCGGTCTTCGCGGCCAAAATCCGGTTTGCCGCCCGGCTTGTCGTTTCTTTTGCGATCCTTGTTCCGGCCAAACGCCCCGCCTTCGCGGTCCGGGCGCCTTGCGGGCTGGCGATCTGATGGGGCGTTTTCAGCCTTAGGCTCTTGCGTCGTTGAACCCGGCCGCTCCCTGCGATGGCGCTGGTTGTCCCCGCGGGCTTGGTCATGACGTGGCCGGTCCAAGCGAGCGGGGCGCCACAGCAATATGGTTTTCTCTTCCACTTCCGATGGAACATCTTCAGCCGGCTTGTCTTGCGTCGGCTCGCTTACCGCTTCAGCGACAGGAGTTTCAGGCTCCTGTGGGGCGGTTTCGGGTTCAGCAGATTGCGCTGGCAATTCAGCAGGCAAAGCTGTTGCAGGTTCCATTTCGAGCGCTGTTTCAGCTGGATTTTCAGTGTCAGGCACCAAAACGGATTCGACCGGTGGCTCAGCGGGAGCCGGCTTTGCGACCTGCGCCAAGGCCCGCTCCCTCATTGCGGCAATGTCGCTCTCCTTGCGCGGCTCGCCGCGATAGCCAAGGCCCTTCAACACCGCTTCCATGTCTTCGTGCTTGGCACCCAGGATCGACAGCATTGACGGGGCAACCACGAATGAACGCCCATCGACCAGGCCATCGGGAGATTTTCCGGTGTTGACCGGTTTCCAGCTCAAGGCAGGCCTGATGATGTCGGCGAGCCGTTCGAGAATGTCGATGCGCACAGCCTTGGCTCCGAGCACCTTGTAGCCGCATATCCGGTAGATCGCCGCGGGTATGGTGTCATCGGTCGGGAACGAAGTGCGGCCGGACGCCAGCATGTGCGGAATGCCGGTCAGACCGGGCTCGTCGAGTTTGTCGTTCTTGAGGCCCCACAGCAGGCACACAAGACCGGCAGGTGCCGGCTTGAGCAGTGGGGGGATGAAAATGTTGTAAGCACCAAAGCGAACGCCGTGCTTGCGCAAACCGGCGCGCATCAACTGGTCAAGGCCCTGTATCTCGGTTGCAATGTCCTTGCGCTCGATGACGCCAAGGTTCTCGACCAGCCGATAGGCAATGCCCCTGGCAATGCCTGCAAGGCTCTCGTCGGCACCAAGATCGATCAACGGCTTCAACAATGTTGTGAGATGATTGGCAAGCCAGCGGTCAAGGCGAGCAGAGACCAGATCGCGCGGCGGACCTGTCAATTGTTCGTCGGCCAGAACCACGATGCGCGGCTTGAGAATTTCTTCGCCTGCTACCACCTTGCCGACCGGATCGCCGATCCAGCGCAAGGTGCCATCAGAGCCGAGCGCAATGTCGCTGTTTGGGGAGGCTGAGAGGCGCTCAGCACGCTTGACGATCTCGGCGCTCAAAGCCTTTGCAGCCGCGCCAATGGCGGTTTTTGCGTCCGGGCCGGTGGCCGTGGCGTCCGGTGTGAAGCGAAATCCCTGCAAGCGGCCAACATGATGCCCCTCGACCGTGATTTCCCCGCCTGCGCCTATTTCTGCTTCCAGCATTGCATTTTCCCTGAGGCGTTTCATCAGGACGCTTGTCCTGCGATCAATAAAGCGTTTCGTCAAGCTCTCGTGAAGTGCGTCCGAAAGCCGGTTCTCTATCTCGCGTGTGCGATCTTGCCAATGCACCGGGTCTGCCATCCAGCCTTGGCGGTGTGACAGGTAGGTCCAAGTGCGTACATGGGCAATTCGCGCCGACAAGGCGTCAATATCGCCTTCCGTGCGGTCTGTAACCTTAACTTGCGCTGCAAACCAGTCCGGATCGATGGTTCCACGGCGAGCCAGATCAAGAAAAACCGATCTGAGCAGTTCGGCGTGTTCGCCCGGCGAGATTTTCCGGTAGTCGGGTATCTGGCAAACATCCCACAATGTGCGGATCATTGCTGGCGTTTGGCAGGCATCGGCGATCCGCTCCACCTTCGACAGGTTTTCGAGCGCAACGAGGTCCGGAGCCGGGAAAGACTTCATCAGCATCCGCGACTGCGAGGGCATTTCCAACGATGCCTTGAGGGCAGTAATCTTGGAAAAATCCAGATCGCGGTTGCGCCAGATCATTACCTTGACCGGATCGAACTGGTGGGTCTCAAGCCGTTCGACCAACTCGTCCTCAAATGGATTGACCTGCCCGGTCACGCCAAAAGTGCCGTTGCGAATGTGGCGACCCGCGCGTCCGGCAATCTGGCCCATTTCAGCAGGGGTCAGGCGGCGGTGGCTCAATCCGTCAAACTTGTGCTCCTGGGCAAACGCCACATGGTCAAGGTCGAGGTTCAGCCCCATGCCGATGGCGTCGGTGGCGACCAGAAACTCCACATCGCCCGACTGGAAAAGTTCAACCTGTGCATTTCTGGTGCGTGGGGAGAGCGACCCCATCACCACTGCCGCGCCGCCACGCTGACGCCGGATAAGTTCGGCAATGGCGTAAACCTCATCAGCCGAAAAGGCGACAATGGCGGACCGGCTGGGAAGCCGGGTAATCTTCTTGCTGCCAGCATAGGTCAGCATCGACATCCTGGCGCGGGTAACGATGCTGATGCCCGGGAGCAAATCCTGCAACAGGCGCTGGACCGTGGCAGCTCCAAGGAACATGGTTTCATGGCGGCCACGCAGATTGAGCAGCCGGTCGGTGAAAACATGGCCACGTTCAAGATCAGCGGCAAGTTGCACCTCGTCGATGGCAACGAAAGCCACGTCAGTGTGGTCCGGCATGGCTTCAACGGTGCAAACCTGAAAACGCGCTTTGCCGCCTGCGTTGATTTTTTCTTCACCAGTGATCAGGGCAACGTTTGCTGCCCCCACCTTTTCGCAAACACGGCCATAGACCTCGCGGGCCAGCAGACGCAGCGGCAACCCGATCATGCCGCTTTCGTGACTGGTCATTCGGTCAATGGCCAAATGGGTTTTGCCGGTGTTGGTTGGCCCCAAAACTGCAACCACGCCCCGGCCGCTGCGCCCTGGCACTTGATCTGCCGATGCTGACATGGGGGAGGGGGTCTCACATTGCCGTTACCGCCGGAACTGGTCGACCGGCCGTTGTCATGTAGCGTTTTTTAACCGCGGATCAAACCCCGATGGTCAATACCTGCTTCAATTGGCAATTGTGCCGAAATAGCTTGGCCTGGCGCTCACGCGACCAATCCAGGTCGGCACCTCGATCCGGATCGGCGTAAAGACATTGGTCTGCGCCATGGGTGCCAGCCAGATTTCCATGTCCTTGTTGTTGCTCATGTACTCGATGTTGCGCTGCTTTGTGCGGTGGCCCGCGACCGGGACATAGCGCAGCTGGCAAACATAGGCGTAGCCTTTGTAGCCTTCGGTCTCCACCGGCTTGGTAGTTTTGTACTTGAGGGCAATGTCAAAGCGGGTGTCACCATCATAGATCGGAATCGTGCGGTCG
>JBGSNX010000020.1:0-24003 GCA_041739465.1 Salaquimonas sp. | reverse complement strand
CGCGCCGGCCAGAAGGCGGGGCACCAGAGCCAAAGCCGCCTGCTTGACAACTGCGCCAACGACACCGCCGCCGACCATGCCCGAGATCGCCTGGATAACCAGGTTGACGATCATTGATTCCATAATTGATACTCCCCGTTGTCCGGTCGTTGACCGGCATTTGTCCCGGTCCCCGATAAGGTGGCCGTGACACTGAATTAACGCTTCTTCAACTAAAGTTCAAAGAGATTCGGACAGCACCAGCCCGGAAAATTACCTTGGGTAAATTTCCGGGGTTTTGCCAATACGGGCCCTGGCCTTACGCAGCCTTGACGGCGCGACGGCCGCGTACCTCGTCCTCGTAGTCCGCCATCAGTACCTTGCAGATCGCGCCCGGCGTGAAACGCCAATCAGCAATCTCCGAAACCGGGGTCACTTCCGCCGCGGTGCCAGTCAGGAAACACTCTTCAAATCCGGTCAATTCCTCCGGCTGGATTGCCCGTTCGATGACTTCATAGCCGCGCCTTTTGGCAAGATCGATGACCGTGCGCCTGGTGATGCCATCGAGGAAACAGTCAGGCTTGGGCGTATGGATTACCCCGCCTTTGGTGAAAAAGACGTTGGCGCCGGTCGCTTCCGCCACCAGCCCGCGATAGTCCAGCATCATCGCGTCGGCATATCCCTTGCGCTCTGCATTGTGCTTGGAGAGCGTGCAGATCATGTAGAGGCCTGCGGCCTTTGCAAATGACGGAATGGTGCGCGGGTCAGGCCGACGCCATTCCGACAAATCAAGGCGGATGCCTTTCAGCTTTTCTTCCGGTTTGAAATAGCTCGGCCATTCCCAGGCGGCAATGGCAATGTTGATTCTGTTGTGTTGGGCCGACACACCCATCATTTCGCTGCCGCGCCATGCAATTGGCCGGACATAGGCGTCACGAAGCCCCTTGCGCTCGACTTCTTCCTGCGAAGCCTGATTGATCACTTCCTTGCTGAAAGGAATTTCAAATCCCAGGGTTTCAGCAGAATAGAACAGACGGTCCGTATGTTCCTGGAGTTTGAAAATCCTGCCGTCATAGGCGCGCTCGCCTTCGAACACCGAGCTGGCATAATGTAGGCCATGTGTCAGCACGTGGACTTTTGCATCTTCCCACGCAATGAACTCGCCATTGAACCATATCTGGCCACCCAGTCGGTCATACGGAACGCTTGCCATGCTCTCTCTCCCGAAAAACGCGCAAAAAACTGCGCAAAGTCTCCACAAAGCGAAAAACTAGGCGGAACCAAATTTTATGTCAATAGTGCTGACATAATTCCCAAAGCGTGCAACAATGTGCGCCATTCAAGGGGGACGCCGTGATGAATGACCTTCCCAGGACCGAACCACAGATCATTGATGAGCCGATCTCCGAACTCGACATTCCACAGATCGCCAACATCGAATTGTTCTTCTTTGCGTACCGAGATTTTACCGCAGATCCGGACCGCATCCTGCAAAACCTTGGGTACGGGCGGGCGCACCACCGGGCGCTGTATTTCGTCAACCGCACGCCGGGCATGACTGTTGCAGAATTGCTGGGCATTCTGGGCATAACCAAGCAGAGCCTGTCGCGGGTCCTGCGCCAATTGATCGATTCCGGGCACATAGCCCAGGTGGAAGGTCAGAACGACCGCCGCCAACGCCTTCTTTTCCCGACCCGCAGCGGCCGCGACCTCATCCTGGAATTGTCTTGGCCACAGTCCCGCCGCATCGATGCCGCATTGAAAAAGAGTGGCCTTCAAAGCGATGCAGCGGTGTCAGACTTCATGCGCGCCATGGTCAACCCGGCGGGCAAAAACCGGGGTGGGCAAGGAAGTGCCGAACCAACGCATGACGAACCGGGAGACTGGGCATGAACTTTGGCAATGTCGCTGGAACAGCCAGATCACGTGGTGCCAAGCCGCTGCCCGATGACGCGCCGCACCTGCTGGTGATTGACGATGACCGGCGCATCCGCGAACTCCTGTCGCGCTATCTTGCCGATCATGGCTTTCGCGTTTCGCTGGCTGCAGATGCGCAAGAGGCGCGCTCCAAACTGGAATCACTGCAGTTCGAACTGCTCATCGTTGACGTGATGATGCCCGGCGAAACCGGCGTCCTGTTTACCAGGTCACTCCGCCAGACCAGCACGGTTCCGGTGCTGATGCTGACAGCACTTGCCGAAACCGAAAGTCGCATCGACGGCTTGGAAGCGGGCGCCGATGACTATCTTGGCAAGCCTTTCGAACCGCGCGAACTCTTGCTGCGGATCAACTCGATCCTCAAGCGCTCGGCAAAACCGCAAACCCCGACTTTCGAGCAGGTCAGCTTCGGCCCCTGGCAATTTTCGGTCAAGAAGCGCGAATTGCGCCGCAACGGGGAAGATGTGCGCCTGACCGAGCGCGAACAGGAAATCATGCTGGCTTTTGCCGCCCGCCCAGGCGACACGGTTGCCCGCCATGAATTGCTCGGCAGTGAGACCATTGCCGGAGAACGCAAGATCGACGTCCAGATCAATCGACTGCGCCGCAAAATCGAGGAAGACCCTGCCAATCCAAAATGGCTTCAGACCGTTCGTGGTATCGGCTACAAGCTTTGTGTAGACTGACAAACATGTTGCTGGCGATTTGCCTGCAAACCTGAACGGACCGAATTTGGCGATCGACACCGGCGAAATTCCGAGCCTGCGTTTTCGGCGAAATCCCTGGCGGATTTTCGCCCGCTTTGTTTCGCGTCGCATGCCAAAGAGCCTGTTTGGCCGGTCCCTGCTGATCATCATTGCACCCATGGTGCTTTTGCAAGGCGTGCTGGCCTTTGTCTTCATGGAGCGGCATTGGCAATCCGTGACCCAGCGTCTTTCCAAGGCGGTGACTGCCGACATTGCCGCAATCATCGACGTCATTGAAACCTATCCGCAGGACAGCGAATATGTGGAGATCACGCGCATGGCCCGTGAACGGCTGGGGCTGAACATTGCGATACTCCCGCCTGATCCGTTTCCCGATGCTGGGCCCAAGCCGTTCTTTTCGATTCTCGACAATGTCATGCGCGAAGAAATTGCCTTGCAGATTGCCCGGCCGTTCTGGATCGACACCGTTGGCGAATCCAACCTCTTGGAAATCCGTATTCGTCTGGAAAAACCAGATGCAGTCTTGCGCGTGTTTGCCAAGCGAAACTCCGCCTATGCCTCCAACAGCCATATCTTTCTGGTCTGGATGGTCGGCACTTCGCTGTTCCTGATCATCGTTTCAGTTATTTTCCTTCGCAACCAGATCCGCCCGATCCAGCAATTGGCACAAGCTGCAGACAGCTTCGGCAAAGGCCGTAATTTTGCCGGCGACTTTCGCATCCGCGGTGCGCGGGAAGTTCGCCAGGCATCCCTCGCCTTTTTGCAGATGCGCGACCGCATCGAGCGGCAGATGCAACAACGCACATGCATGCTGACCGGCGTAAGCCATGACCTGCGCACGATACTCACCCGCTTCAAGCTCCAGTTGGCACTGGTGGGCGAAAGCGAGGACGTTGAAGAATTGCAGGCCGATGTCGATGAGATGCAGCGCATGTTGCAGGGCTATTTGGATTTTGCGCGTGGCGAGGGCCGCGAAGCGGTCGAACAAGTCGACATGCTTGAAATGCTCAAGCGCCATGAGAGCGAGGCGAAGGTCAAAGGCAAGGAGTTTGAAATCCGCTGCCCGCCCGGCATTCAGGTTCGCGTGCGGCGAACTGCCATGGCCCGCCTCATCGCAAACCTTGCGTCAAACGCCTTTCGCCATGCTGACAAGCTTGTCATTCGGGCAACCGAGGGCAGCGGCTTTGTGACTGTTACCTTTGACGATGACGGCCCCGGCATTCCTGAAAACCAGCGTGAGGAAGTGTTCAAGCCTTTCCTGCGGCTGGATGAATCGCGAAACCAGGATGAGGGTGGCACCGGTCTTGGCCTGTCAATTGCCCGGGACATCGCCCGAAACCATGGTGGCGACATCAACCTGCACATGAGCCCGCTAGGCGGCCTGCGCGCTGTGGTTCGCATTCCACTTTGATCTGATCAGTTTGTTGTGGCGCAATCGGTCGTCAGGCTGCCGCTGGTGGCCATCGGCTTGCCATTGATGAAAACGCTGGATGAACCGGTCACGACCGTGCCTCCACAGTCGGTCTTGTCGCCAACGCGCCCGGCAGGCTTGCCACCGATCATCACGTTGGATGAACCGCCGATGATCTGGTTGCCGCCGGTATTCACATCCCCAGCCGTCGATGCGGATTTGCTTTCGACCGCAACAGAGGGATCACCGGTTGCAACAGGTTTGGTCTGGGCAAAAGCTGTCAGGGAAATGGGTGCGATCAGCGCAGCAAGCAACATCATGCGCATGGCGTTTCTCCTACAAGCCCCTGTCGTCACCTTAATGCAGACGCGAACCATTTGGAACCGGCTTGCCGCTGGCTGCCAGCACGACAGCCCCCGCCTCATCGGCAAAACCGAGCGTCAGCACCTCCGACTTCATCGGCCCGATTTGCCGGGGCGGAAAATTGACCACAGCCAGCACCTGCCGCCCCACCATATCCTCAGGCTGGTAATGCACCGTGATCTGCGCCGAACTCTTCTTGATGCCAATGCGTTCGCCAAAATCGATGGTGAGCTTCAGGGCTGGCTTGCGGGCCTCAGGAAAGGGCTCGGCCGCAATGACCGTGCCGACACGGATGTCGACCTTGAGGAAGTCATCAATGGTGATTGTGTCTTCGCTCATGCCGAAAGTTCCTGTGCCCGCTTCTTGGCAGCGGCCACTGCCTTTTCCATCAACGGTGCCAGACCGTCCTGCGCCATCAGCACATCCAGAGCCGCCGCCGTCGTACCCTTGGGAGAGGTCACATTCTGGCGCAGCCGAGCTGCCGTATCCGGTGAACGGTGAAGGAGTTCGCCGGCACCACAAACCGTTTCGCGCGCAAGCAATTGCGCCAACTTTTCCGGCAATCCAGCCGCAACACCTGCCTGTGCCATCGCCTCCGCCAGGTAAAACACGTAGGCTGGGCCGCTGCCCGACACTGCCGTCACAGCGTCGATCAGCCCTTCGTCTTCCACCCACGCGACCTTGCCTACCGCTTTCAACAGCCCGTCAATTTGAGTTCGCTGGGCTTTGCTGACGGAAGGATTGGCGAACGCGCCTGTGACCCCGCGCCCCACAAGTGCCGGGGTATTTGGCATGGTCCGCACGATGCCGCCTTCATGGCCAAGCAAGGCGGCAATGGCGTCAACTGTTTGACCCGCAGCAACCGAGACAACCACGGTCTCTTTGGCGACTATTGATCGAAGCCCCGGAAGCACACCGCTGAAAAGTTGCGGCTTGATCGCAATCACCAGCACGTCTGCGGGCAAAAGCCCCTCGGCGGAAGCAGCAAGCTTCACGCCGCTTTGACGTGCAGCCTCAGGCGGATTTGGATCAATCGCAGTGATGTTTGAAGGTTGCACGCCATTGGCTATCCAGCCAGCGAGCAATGCCCCGCCCATGTTGCCTGCGCCAACCAGAGTGAGCATGAGTGTGTCGAGATTTTCCATGGCAAATGCTTGCCACCGATTCGCCGCGCGCTCAAGCGGCGGCGAGCGCAGGTTCAGGCATTGCCCATGGTTTCAAACAGGGAAGCGTCAATGGATTCTTGCGCCGGCTTTCCGGCCCAGACCACAAACTGGAAAGCCTGAAAATACCGTTCGCAAGCATCCAGTGCGCTCATCAAAAGGCATTCCAGCTGTTCGCTGGTCGGCTCGGCACCACCATTGAGCAACAGCGCCTGACGGTACATGACCGTGCCTTCCTTCATCCACAAATCGAAATGACCAATCAGCAATTGCTCGTTGACCAGTGACAGCAACTTCATGGTTTCGGGAATGCGGCGGGCAGGAACTTTCAGATCGAAGGCGCAGGCAAGGTGCAAGGCTTCAAAATCTTCCATCCAGGAAAAGGACACGGTGTAGTCCGCCCAGGTTCCGCTGACAGTGATGTTGATTTCATCATCGCCCGACCGTTCGAACTCCCACTCATTGACTGCTGCAACCTGCTCGATCATGTCGACCGGATTTACGTCACGTTCCAATTCGATTTCCAGAAGGCTCATTCTTCCTCGCTTCTGCCGTCATGCGGCCCTGCCTGTCTCGGTGAATCGACGCAATGCAAGCAACAGCACGAACGCTTTACCCACAGGATTTGCTTTTGCCTGCACGCGATCACAAACACGCAAAACAGACCTGCCTGTTCGCCGGACAACTCGCCTCAATGGGGGAGCGCTGCGAATCAACCTGTAATTTCAGTGTATAGTCGCGAAACAGGTGCGCCAGTGCGGCATTGCGAGGGATCGCCCAATGAGCCGGGGAAAACCTGTTGCAGCAGATTCATGAACCAAGCCAAGTGATTCAGGCGACTCCACTTTTCGCCCGATCAACCTGTGGAAAAATATTTCTGCGAAGTTCTCAGCCTTGCTGCTGCCCACTGCCCTTTGAGCCGGCAAAGCGCGCTTCCAATGCCTCGAGACGTGCCTTGAGCGCTTCGTTTTCCTCACGCGCCCGCACTGCCATCTCGCGCACAACGTCCAGTTCATCGCGCCGAACGATGTCCATTTCGGACATGAACCGTTCAGCCTGGCTCTTGAAAGCGGTTTCAGCTTCCCGCTTGATGCCTTGTGCAGCGCCTGCCGCGTCGGTCATCAGTTTGGCAAATTCGTCAAAAATCCGGTTCGGTCCCTGGGTCATCGCTGGTTCTCCGTTTCCAGACAGCTAGTGCCGATAGGGCCGCAATGCAATGCGCCCCTTTGTAGCTTTCAATATTCTGTCATCCCGGTGCGTGTGCACATCGTCACACCATCAGAAGTACTTTATGCTAGTTTCGTCCGACGCAAATTTGTTCACGGATCGACCCAAAGCCATGCAAACCAGTTCCATCCCCCGCGCGATCGCATGCTTGTTGGCCACATTCCTGGCATTTTCGGCACTGGTAGCAGAGGCCGTTGCACAAGAGCAGCGCCGCTTGGCTCTGGTCATCGGCAATGACGACTATGAATTCGTTCCGCCGCTTCAAAAGGCCGTAAATGATGCCGTCGCCGTTTCCAAACGCCTGACCGAGATCGGCTTTTCAGTAACCACTGCCACGGACATCGGGCGACGCGCCATGAGCCGCGCGGTTGTGGAGTTTGAAAAGCAGTTGAGACCCGGCGATCTCGTGATGTTTTACTTTGCGGGCCATGGCTTTGGCATTTCTGGCCAAAACTTCCTGTTGCCAGTCGACATTCCGGCTGCCGGACCCGGCGAAGAATCCATTGTCCGCGACGAGGCATTCCTGGCCGACGAACTGACCGAGCGTTTCCAGCGGGCCGGCGCCACCACAATTGTGCTTGTGCTCGACGCCTGCCGAAACAATCCGTTCGAACAGCCCGGCAAGCGCTCGCTTGGCGGTCAGGCCGGGCTTTCCCGCATGGCGCCATCCGAAGGCGTGTTCGTGCTGTTTTCGGCCGGGCTCGGGCAAGCGGCGCTGGACGGCCTCGGGAGTAATGACAAGGACCCCAATTCGGTTTTCACCCGCGAGTTCCTCGGCGAGCTCAACAACCCCAACGCGTCGATCGTTGACATGGCCAAGGCCACCCAAGTTTCCGTGCGCGACCTTGCCGCGCAGATCGGCCATGTCCAGACGCCTGCCTATTACGACCAGATCATCGGAACTGTAACCCTTTACCCGGCGACGGGCGATCTTGCCTTGCGTGGCAGCACCAAAACCTTCGAGGAAGGCGCGACGGTTGCCATGCTGCCGCGTGTCGATCCCAAGCCGAAGGAGGGCAAGGGCAAGCCGATTGCCAACTTCCAGCGCTCCAATGCCGGCTGGCAGGTGACCATTTCATTACCTGAACCTGCGGTTCAGTTCGGCTATCGGATCGGCGAAACGGGAGAATTCACCGACACCGGAACCATGCAAACGCTGGACCAGCAAACTGGCCAACCGATGCCAGTTACCTGGTTCTCGCTGCCAGGCGATCAGCCGGCTGGCACGCTCTATGTGACATGGCGCGACAAGCGCGGTGAAGAAGCAGGCGTTTTCCCAATCGCGTTCAGCCCGGATGATTCGCTGCGCTCCGGCCAGAAGCAGATTCTGGAGCAATTGTGGACCGCTTGGGTTTCCTTCCGCGAATTCAACGGCCACCTTGTCTATTTCTCGCATCTTGTCAGCTATCGTTGCGGCATTGCCAAGATCGAATATTCACTGGACGACGGCAAAACCGAGGAATGGCCGCTGGAAGCCTGCGATCCGGCAAATCCCAACGCCATCACCGACACATCGAAGCTGTATCGAAAGATACCGGGGACATCGAAGGTCATGAAAGTGCAATTGACCTACCATGATGGCACGCAATCACCGGTGCGCAGTTTCAACGTGACTTTTTGAGGCCACAACACCCTTTGCGGCGCAACTGGCCTGTGGCATGAGGGCAATACCTGCAATCGGGTTTGCCCATGCCGCTCTTTGCGATTCCCTTTCCGCCAATTGACCCGGTACTGGTCGAGTTTGGTCCCATAGCCATCCACTGGTACGGCCTGGCCTATGTGGCAGGCATCCTGCTGGGCTGGTGGTATGCCCGCAGCTTGGTGGCCAATGTGCCGCTTTGGGGCGCAAAGCCGCAGATTTCAGTCACCGATATCGATGATTTTCTCACCTGGGCAGTGATAGGCATCATTCTTGGCGGACGCCTCGGATATGTGCTGTTTTACGATCTGGCGGTTTTCCTTGAAGATCCCAGCCGCATCGTCAAACTGTGGACCGGCGGCATGAGTTTCCATGGCGGTCTGGCTGGAACCGTGATCGCGATGGTGCTGTTTGCACGCTCGCGCGGGTTTTCGCCGTTCAGCCTGTTTGACGTGATCGCTGCAAGTGTTGGCTTTGGCATTTTTTTCGGCAGGATAGCAAACTTCATCAATCAGGAACTTTGGGGCAAGCCGACCAGTGTCGCATGGGGAGTCATTTTCCCTGATGCCGGGCCCGAGCCTCGCCATCCGAGCCAGCTATACGAGGCCTTGCTGGAGGGGCTGGTTCTGTTTGCAATCCTGCGTATCCTGACCCACCGTTTCGGCAGGCTGAGCACGCCCGGATTTGTGGCCGGTGCCTTTGTAGCCTGGTATGCGCTGGCGCGAATTTTTGTTGAATTCTTCCGGCTTCCCGACCAGCAATTGGGCTACCTCTTCGGCGGCTGGCTGACCATGGGCATGGTGCTCTCATTGCCCATGCTCGCCCTTGGCATCTGGGCTATGGCGACTTCACCCTCGCGAACCAAAGCTGTTGGCAAGGTTTGAGGAGAATGGGGCCGCTGAAACAGCGCATCCACGCAATGATCGAGGCAAGCGGGCCACTCAGCCTTGCCCAGTACATGCAAATGGCACTGTCCGATCCGCAGCACGGCTACTACAAGCAACGCAATGCCATCGGCGCAAAGGGCGATTTTATCACCGCGCCGGAAATCAGCCAGATGTTTGGCGAACTGCTCGGCCTTTGGGTAGCAATTGCCTGGCAGGCAATCGGCTCGCCTTCATCCTTCCTGCTTGTTGAAGCGGGTCCGGGGCGCGGCACCATGATGGCCGATGCCCTGCGTGCCGCTGCCAGCGTGCCCGGCTTTGTGGGTGCCGCTCAAATCCGGCTCATAGAGAACAGCCCGGCAATGATTGCACTCCAGCGCGACAAACTTTCTGCCCATGCCGAGCGCATCCGCTGGATTGCGGGGCTGGACGAAGTTGAAGAAAAGCCAATGGTCTTCATTGCCAATGAATTCCTTGATGCGCTGCCGTTTCGCCAATTCATCAAGGCTGGCGGAGTTTGGCGCGAACGTCTAGTGGCGACCGGCAAAAATCGCGATCTTGGCACCGTACTTGGTCCCTCACTTGCCGAACCAGAAATCCTGCCGGGCGGCCATGAAGCCGAGCCCGATGGAGCGGTCTTTGAACATGCCCCAGCCCGGGAGGCTTTTGTTTTGCAAGTAAGCGAGAGGCTCGCAGCAACAGCGGGTGCTGCCCTTATGATTGACTATGGCCACGCAAAATCGGGTTTTGGCGATACCTTCCAAGCGGTTAGCAAACACGCGTTTACCGATCCCTTTAAAGAACCAGGCATGGCCGACCTTACCAGCCACGTCGATTTCGCTGCCATTCGCCAAAGTGCAATCCAGACAGGCGTGCATGCTGCGCCCATTGTCGAACAAGGCGCATTCCTGCTTGCGATGGGAATCGCGCAGCGGGCGCAAAGCCTGGCGGCAGGCAAAGCCCCGGAGCGTCAGGCGCAAATACTGCGCGATGTAGAACGCCTTGTCCTGTCGGGCGAAATGGGTGCGCTTTTCAAGGTTCTGGCGCTTTGCAAAAATGAAAACGCTTCCGCAATGATCCATTTGCCGCCTTTTGCCGCGGTCAATTCGGCCAATGATCCGGCGCGCAATGGTTGACACCCCGCAACTGCCAACGCACTCTTGCAACATGCGATGCGGCTCAATCAAAACACGGAAACACCGATGACCATGCTTGCGCCGATCCTTTGTTTCGGGCTCGGAGCGCTCGCGCCGCAAATCGTGCATGGATTCTTTACCCGCAAGGGCGGGCGATCCATTGGTCTGTACGACAGCCTCAATTGCGGACTGGGATCAGCAGACGACCGCGAACCGGTGCTCGCCAACCGCGCCCTCGTTGCTGGCCACCTTGGTGTCAAAGACGGGCATCTGGCTACACCTCATCAGGTGCACTCCCCCGATGTTCTGGTTGTTGATAAGCCTTGGGCGAGAAACGAGCGCCCCGTGGCAGATGCAGTTGTAACCCGAACACCAGGGCTTGCGATCGGGGTTCTCACTGCCGATTGCGGCCCGGTACTATTTGCAGATGCAAAAGCTGGAATTGTGGGTGCAGCCCATGCAGGCTGGAAAGGCGCAACCGGGGGCGTTCTTGAAAACACCATTGCGGCCATGGAAAGCCTTGGGGCGCAGCGGGAAAACATCATCGCCACACTTGGACCAACCATCAGCCAGCGAAACTATGAAGTTGGCCCCGAATTCGTCGAGCGTTTGTTGACCCTGGACAAAACCAACGAACGCTATCTGGCGCCTTCAGGAAAATCAGGCCACGCCAGCTTTGATTTGCCGGGATACATTGTCACCCGTTTGGAAAAGGCCGGCACACAAGCCCGCTGGACCGGACAATGCACCTATGCTGATGAGCCGCGCTTTTATTCATACCGGCGAACCACTCACCGGGGCGAGCCTGATTATGGCCGCCAAATTTCGTGCATTCTCATTCGGGAGTAGTTCATGGCCCTTCATTTTTCGACATCAGAATTTGCAACCCGCATGGAGCGGCTTCTGGACGGCATGGCAGCCCGCAAACTCGACTGCCTGCTGCTGTTTTCCCAGGAAAGCATGTACTGGCTGACCGGATACGACACATTCGGTTTCTGCTTTTTCCAGTGCCTTGTTGTGAAGTCGAGCGGCGAAATGGCGTTGGTAACCCGAGCGCCCGATTTGCGCCAAGCCCAGCACACCTCGATCATTACAAACATCGTGATTTGGACCGACCGCGAGGGCCACGACCCGACCGGCGATTTGCACAATGTCCTGTCCGACATGGATCTTGTAGGGGCCAGCATCGGCATCGAGTACGGGGCCTTCGGACTGAACGCCCAGAACGGCAATGCGCTTGAAGCGCGCCTCAAGGGCTTTGGCCAGTTGCGCGACGCAACAAATCTCATCCCGGAACTGCGCGTGTACAAATCGGAAGCTGAACTTGTGCATGTGCGCAAAGCCGGCGAATTGGCTGATCTGGCGCTCGATGCCGCGATTTCAGTGGCAAAGGCCGGAGCAGACGAAGGGCGCATCCTTGCAGCAATGCACTCAGCGATCTTTGAAGCTGGTGGAGATTATCCAGGCAATGAATTCATCATCGGCTCGGGGCCAGATGCGCTACTGTGCCGTTACAAGGCTGGTCGCCGCAAACTTGATACCGACGACCAGTTGACGCTCGAATGGGCGGGCGTGTGGGCGCATTACCATGCCGCCATGATGCGAACGATCATCATTGGCAAGCCCAATCCACGCCATTTGGCACTTTACGAAGCCTCAAGGGCAGCATTGGTCGAATGCCGCAATGCCTTGCAGATCGGCAATCCGGTTTCGGCAGTTTTCGATGCGCATGCACGCGTGCTGGATGATGCCGGTCTGGCGCGTCACCGGCTCAATGCCTGTGGGTACTCGCTTGGCGCAACCTTTTCGCCATCCTGGATGGACAAGCCGATGATCTACGCCGACAACTCCATGGTGATCGGCGAGAACATGGTGATGTTCCTGCACATGATCATCGCCGACAGTGAAACCCAAACCGCCATGACCCTGGGCCAGAGTTTCATAACAAACGCAACCGGGCCACAATCGCTTTCCAGACACGAAATAGACCTGATCATCCGGTAGCGGCAGGGAGCCCAGCGCATCAGATTTGACCGGCAGTAGGGCAAAGCGGTATTGTTTACACTGATTTGGTGCTCGCAAAGCGCCAGTGCGCAAAGCCTGCAGCTCAAGGAAGAGCCATGTACAAGGTCGCATTCGAGATGAAGCAGGTCAGATTCGTGGCTCTGGCATTGGTGCTTGGAATTGCTGGGTGCAACACCGGTTCCGTGACAGATGGCATTGCCCCGACGTCGCAGATGCGTCAGACACCGTCCGCTCCCATAGGTTCTGTTCCAATCGGCAACGAAACCGCGCTCGCAGCCCAACAGCCAGTCTCGAGCGGTCCGCAGGCAGCGCTGGCTCCGCAAAGCGGCATTGCGCAGCAGGTTCCACAGCAAACGCAGCCCACACAAACAGCCGCGCTGGGTGGCCGTGTCTCGCCGGTTGCATTTCTTCCAGTTACCGGCGCGCCGCAATCCACCGTCAGCACGCTCGCCGCATCAATGCGCGAATCGGCAAGACGCGAAGCAGTGCCGGTGGTCGTGTCGGTCGAGCAAGGCGCGCGCTATCAGGTCAAAGGCTATTTTTCCGCACTCAACGACGGAACCGGAACCATTCTGGTCTATGTCTGGGACGTGCTGGACCAGAATGGAACGCGGGTACACCGGATTTCAGGGCAGGAGCGCGGGACTTCCAGTGCCGGCGACCCTTGGGCCGGCATTTCGCCTGACATCATCGAGCGCGTGGCAGGCATCACCATGAACAGCCTTCGCACATGGATGTCGACCAGAGGCGCAGGTTAATCGCCTCAGGGTGTTGAAATACCGTCAGCGCCATTGATAGGCGCGCAAGCATCCCCTATACACCGGCCATCCGCTCACAACCGGCTGGCAGCACATGAAACTCTTTGCAGGCAACTCCAACCGCGTCCTCGCAGAGCAGATCACGAAATATCTGAACATTCCCCTTGGTAAGGCCAATGTCCGCCGCTTTGCCGACCAGGAGGTTTTTGTCGAGATTCTGGAGAATGTCCGAGGCGAGGATTGCTTCGTCTTGCAATCAACCGCATATCCGGCAAACGACAATCTGATGGAACTGCTGATAATGATCGATGCGCTGATGCGCGCATCGGCCCGTCGCATCACGGCAGTGCTCCCGTATTTCGGGTATGCCCGACAGGACCGGAAGCCCGGCCCGCGCACGCCGATCTCGGCAAAGCTGGTTGCCAACATGATCACCAAGGCAGGGGCGGACAGGGTTTTGACCCTCGATCTGCATGCTGCGCAGATCCAGGGCTTTTTCGACATCCCAACCGACAACCTGTTTTCCGTGCCGGTTCTCGCCGCCGATGTGCGCGAAAATTACGGCCTTGAGAACATCATGGTGGTGTCGCCCGATGTGGGAGGCGTTGTTCGTGCGCGTTCGCTTGCCAAGCGCATCGAAGCGCCGCTGGCCATCGTCGACAAACGCCGCGACCGTCCGGGCGAATCGGAAGTGATGAACGTCATCGGCGATGTTCGCGGCAAAGACTGCCTGCTGGTGGATGACATCATCGATTCGGGCGGAACGCTGTGCAATGCGGCTGACGCATTGCTCAGCATGGGCGCAACTTCGGTGACAGCCTACATTACACACGGCGTACTTTCAGGCGGCGCGGTGGCTCGCATCACCGCTTCCAAACTACGCGAACTTGTGATCACCAATTCGATCCAGCCAACGTCCGCCACCGAGACGGCACCAAATATCCGTGTCGTATCGGTTGCCGAACTGGTGGGAGAATCCATTCAGCGCATCGCACTCGAGAAGTCAGTCTCAAGCCTGTTTGACTAATGAACAGCCGCGATTGAAACCCGTCAGGCCGCGAGCCCAAGGGTCATTCCAGCCAAAGCTGCCCCGGCAAGCATCCATCCGAATGGAATTCCTCGCCACAAGGCAATTCCCGCCGCCGCAGCAATCAATGCGGCTCCAAAGTTGAAACTTGCCAGTTCCGGGCTCCAGACAACAAATGGTCCGAAGCTGGCCACGCCGACCTTGGCAAACAGCACATGCAAAGCAAACCAGACCGACAAATTGGCAATGACGCCGACCACTGCAGCCGTTATTGCCGCAAGTGCAGCGGACAACCGCCGCACCCCTCGCAGTTTTTCCATGAACGGGGCACCCACAAACACGAACAGAAAACTGGGCAGAAAGGTGAACCAGACGGTCACCAGCGCGCCAAGGCCTCCAGCCAGCAGTGGCGACAACGACCCCGGATCGCGGAAAGCACCCAGAAAACCCACGAACACCAATACCAGAATCAAGGGGCCCGGCGTTGTCTCAGCAAGGCCAAGCCCGGTCATCATTTCGGGCGTGGTCAACCATTGCCAGGTTTCCACTGCCTGCTGACCCACATGCGCCAACACCGCATAGGCGCCGCCGAAAGTGATGAGCGCGGTTTGCGAGAAAAACAGCGCCTGGGCTGCAAAGATGTTGTCCCGTCCCGCCAGCACAAGCAGAAGTGCCAATGGCATCACCCACAGCAGCATGCTTGCTGCTGCCATTTTTGCCAGATGACTGCCTGTGCGAACCGGCGCTGATGGAATCTGCGCGCCAGCATTGTTCGCAGTCGCAAACCAGTGGCTGAAAACCGCTCCGGCCAAGCCCGATGCGAGGACTACCAGCGGAAATGGCAGTTTCAGCAATGCAATTGCCACAAAGGCGGCAACTGCAATGGCAAGGCTCTGTGGCCCGTGCAGCGCCCGCTTGGCGACCTTGAACAGCGCTTGCATCACAATCGCTAGCACTGCGGCCTGCAGCCCGAACAACAGGCCGGCCACAATTGGCACCTCGCCAAGCGTTGCAAACAAAGCCGAAAGTGCCACAAGAACCACAAAGCCGGGCAACACGAACAGGGTTCCGGCGATCATGCCACCGAGGGCACCCCGCTTCAGCCATCCCGCATAGGTCGCCAATTGCATGGCCTCAGGACCAGGCAGGAGCATGCAGAAATTGAGCGCATGCAGGAATTGCTGCTCTTCAAGCCATGCCTTTTCTTCAACGAGGACCTTGTGCATGAGGGCTATTTGCCCGGCAGGCCCGCCAAACGAAAGAAGGCCGATGCGCCCGAAAACCCTGACCAGTTCGATCGTTTCGGGCTGCTTTTCAAATTCACCGTTCAAGTTTTTTCCCCAGCAATCTCAACAGCCAATCCTGCTGCCAACCAGGCCTCAAATCCGCCTTCCAGAAATTGGCAGTCATGCCCGCAATCGCGCAGAAAACCGGCTACTGACCGGCTGAGCTCATGTCCATGCACACAGTAGACGATGATTTTTGCCTTTGTGAATTCTTCATGCCAATTCAGTGCATCGAATGGATGACGCCAGATTGCGCGCTTTATGGAAAAGCCGGAAGCAAGGCTCGCAGCCGGTTTGCGCACGTCGACGAACATCGCCGTGTCAACAATTGCCGCAGCTTCTTCGAGCGATATGATTGGAGACATGAAACACCCTTCGATTGGTTACGAAGGGCGGACTTGGGCTTTCGCCTGCAACGGGGCGCCCACCCGCAAGCCCCGTGGCAACAATAGAGCCCAGCAAGGCCTTACTGGCAAGCCTGGGGCGCAAAATCTTCCAGAACAGCCGCGCCATTACTCCTGGTACAGTTCACTCTTCACGCCGAAGTAATTGTTCCAGGCAAACCAGTAGGCAATGTGGCCAGGGAGCCTTGCCAGCTTCTCGCCACCTGGACCTGACAGGCCATTCTCACCCAGCATCCATTGTCCGCCTGGCCCGGAAAGGACGGTCGCATCGGCTGTTGCCACCAGATCGAACTCGCCGCGCTCATAGGCGCGTACCGTCCGGGTCGCATAATCGCCGATCAGAACCACCTTCTTGTCGCCGAACCGGTCATTGATGACCTTCTTTTCGGTAAAGGCCTTGAGCGGCCAGGCTTTTTGCACGCCAAACTCGCGCATGCCGAAAACGTAGTCTTTTTTCTTGACCACACTTTCGTCTCCGGCCAGCGCTGGGAACATCAGGTCCGGGCTGCCGAAGTAATTCTCATAGACAACACCTTCGCCATAGTCCCGGCGATGACCGGTTTCCAGAGACAGCACTTTGGTCGCCGGATTTGCAGCCTTCCAATTCCCCCAACTGGTGATGGTGACCGGCAGCACTTTGAGTTTGATGCCGCTTTTTGCGAGCGGACCGGTCACGGGTTCGCCGTTGAACTGGTTCCACAAACTGTCGGTTTCGCGGTCAAACATCAGCTTGTTTGACCGGTATAAAAACCCGGACGATCCGAAAACGAAAGGCTTCTCGCGACCCTCAACCTTTGTTTCGTAAAGGATGCCGGAGCCGCAAAGCGTGCAATAGGCAAGTGCCACCGGCACGCCGCCAATCACATCGTTGAACATCTCGTGCCAGCCCATGATCCGCAATGGGTAGGCCCGGACATCGCCATTGATCGAAACGCCGAAAACCAGATTTTCTTCGCCGAGGTATTGCGCCTGCGAGGCCTCAACCATCTGCGGCTTGTCCAGTGAGGGAATGCCGTCAACCGCCACCCCGCCCCATTCGATTTCTTCAAGCCGGATGCGCATGTTTTCACGCTGCGACCGCTCCGCTCCGAGAAAGCGCATGAATTCAGGATCGATCTGGCTGAAAATCGTCAGCTTGGCCTGCCGATAAGCCGGATGCGGCACCACTTCGTCATGGGCCTCCTGCCAAAGCATCAGCTCGTTCCAGTCGTCGGTGGCAATACCGGTCAAGCCGCGCAACGTTTCGCCGATGCCGCCCTGCGGGCCGCGGTATCGCAGCGCCAGCAACAAGGGAGCCACAACATCCCGGTTGCCCCGCTCCAAAAGAGCCTTGTTGGCCGCTTCTTGTGACGCACCGTCGCCAAAAACCGCAGCAATAACGGTTTTTTCCACTTCCTCGGCATTTTCAGCGGTCTGTGATGCCGCCAACGAAAAACTGCCAAGAAAAACTGAAAGTGCCGTGCAAACTGCCAACATGATGCGCATCTGGGATCCTCCGGTTGCACCGCACCCTAAGGAGACAACTGTTTGCGAAGGAAGGGGCCTGCGCCCTGCTTCAAGCAGATTTGTCCGGTTCGGCGGATTCGTGAACGAAACGGGCGGGCGCTTGCGTTTTGGCCACCTCTCGCCTATAGACCCGCAACCCGCGCAGACACCCTTGGAGGCAGCGCGGGCTTGTCGCGTTTGCTTCGTGCAGGCCGGCAATATCCGGTCGGGCCTTCCCGCCGGATGCCCCAGCAAACCAGAAAGGTGAAACAATGAGCCACGATACATACGAGCTCATGGCACAGACGCGCAACAAGACCGGCAAGGGGGCCGCTCGTGATTTGCGCCGCAACGCAATGGTGCCAGCCGTGATTTACGGCGACAAGAAAGATCCCCTGCCGATCGCACTTCCCAACAAGGAATTGACGAAACGCATCCATGCGGGCGGTTTCCTGACCACGCTTGCGACCATCGTCATCGATGGCCAAAAGCACCAGGTTCTCCCCAAGGACTACCAGACCGATCCGGTCCGCGATTTCATCACCCATGTCGATTTTCTTCGGATCTCGAAGGATTCCAAGGTGATCGTCGACGTACCGGTGCATTTCCTGAACCAGGAAGGCAGCCCGGGCCTCAAGCGCGGCGGTGTCTTGAACATCGTGCGCCACGAAGTCGAACTGGAATGCCCGGCAATGGACATCCCGGAATACATCGAGGTTGACCTGACAGGCATGGAGATCGGTCACTCGATCCACATCAGCCACATCAAGCTGCCAGCAGGCGTGCGGCCAACCATCACCGACCGCGACTTTACCGTGGCTACGATCGCCGGTTCTTCGGCATCGAAGTCGGGTGAAGGCTCGGACGCCAAGTCCTGATTTCAGGCAATTGACAAGGCCCGCCTTTGGGCGGGCCTTTTTCAAACGGGAGAGCGCGCATGCTGGTGGTGGCAGGCCTTGGCAATCCCGGTGCAGCCTATTCAGGCAACCGGCACAACATCGGATTCCTGGCCGCCGAGGCAATTGCCCGCCGCCACTCCTTTTCGCCCTGGCGCAAGAAATACAAATCCGATTTTTCCGAAGGCGAGATTGCCGGCGAACGCGTACTGCTGCTCAAGCCCCAGACATTCATGAACCACTCCGGCGAGGCGGTGGGCGAGGCCTTGCGCTTCCACAAGCTCGGGCCGGATGCCCTCATTGTCATGTACGACGAACTCGACCTTGCTCCCGGCAAGCTGCGGGTGAAAACCGGCGGTGGCGCAGGCGGCCACAATGGCATCCGCTCGATTGACGCCCACTGCGGCAATGCCTATCGCCGCGTGCGACTGGGAATCGGCCACCCCGGCATCAAGGAACTGGTGCAGCGCCATGTGCTGGGCGACTTCGCCAAGGCAGATGGAGCATGGCTGGAACCGCTTCTGGAAGCTGTTGCGGAGCACTTTGGCCTGCTGGTCAAAGGCGAGGATGCCAGCTTCATGAACAAGATTGCCCTCGCCACCGGCGACAAGCCCCCAACAAGCGAAAGGCCCCCAGCCAGCGAGAAGCCCGCTGCCAAGGCACAAAGTCATATTCGCCAGGCCCGTCCTGCAAAGTCTGAAGTCAAACTGCCCTCCTCCGGCCCGATGGCGGATATGCTGAAGAAGCTTTTCGGCAAGGACTAGGCGAGTTGCATCCATCCGGCTTGACATCGTGTCACGAAAACACGATATCACGAAAACACGAACTTCGGGATGGAAGCCATGAAAAACGTCACCGTTTCGCTGGATGAGGCAACCCTTGCAGAGGCAAGGGTGAGGGCTGCCCGCGCCGGCAAGAGCCTTTCGCGGTACATGTCCGACCTGGTGGCAGAGGACGTGAACCGGTTGGTGCCGTCTCCCGTCCAGACCGGGCGCATGTCGCAAAAGGATGCATTGGAGCAGCTCCTGAGCGGGCCGAAATGGAGCATCCTGCGCGAGGGGCGCATGCCCACGGCAGACGAACGCAATGAGCGCTAGGTTCTTCCTCGACAGCAACGTCCTTCTGTATGTGTTTGAGGAGCGTAGCGGGCAAAAATTCGAGCAAGCGTCAGTCTGGCTGCGCCATCTGGAAGAACGCCAGATTGGCGTCACCAATCTTCAGGTTTTGAACGAAGTCGCAAATGTCCTGCTGAAGCGCAAGGTGCCGCCGGAAGCGGTTTTTGCCGTTGTGGACCGGCTCACAATATTCGGCGCGCAGCCTGTCAGTCTCGAAACGGTCTTTGCCGCACGGCTCCTGCGGCTGGAGACCGGCTACTCATGGTGGGACTGCATTTTGCTGGCATCCGCAATGGAGCTCGGCTGCCGCAGCTTTCTTTCTGAAGACTTGCGGGACGGACACGCCATTCGCGGCTTGACGGTGATCAACCCTTTCCGGCATAGCCCTTCTCAATACGCTTTCCATTAGGCCATAGCGCCACAAACCAGTATTGCCATCCGGCAGGAGTGAACTCAGTTGGGCTTCAAATGCGGTATCGTCGGACTTCCCAATGTGGGCAAGTCCACCCTTTTCAACGCGCTCACCCGCACGGCGGCGGCGCAGGCGGCCAATTACCCGTTCTGCACCATCGAGCCGAACACCGGCGAAGTGGCGGTTCCCGATCCGCGCATGCGCAAGATTGCTGACATCGCCGGCTCGAAGGAGCTGATCCCCACCCGCATTTCGTTTGTCGACATTGCAGGGCTGGTGCGCGGCGCTTCCAAGGGCGAAGGTCTTGGCAACCAGTTCCTTGCCAATATCCGCGAGGTGGACGCCATCGTCCACGTGCTGCGTTGCTTTGAAAACGACGACATCACCCATGTCGAAGGCCGCATCGACCCGATCGCCGACGCCGACACGGTGGAAACCGAACTCATGCTGGCCGACCTCGACAGCCTCGAGCGCCGCATCGCAAACACCCGCAAGCGCGCGCAGGGCAAGGACAAGGAAAGCATGGAACAGCTTCCTGTGATGGAAGCAGCTCTTGCCTTGCTGCAGGAGGGCAAGCCTGCCCGCGTGTTGCGCACAAAATCTGCACCGGACGAAATCGCCATTCTCGACAGCCTGAACCTTCTGACCTCGCACCCGGTGCTGTACGTGTGCAATGTCGCCGAGGAAGACGCTGCAACCGGCAATGCCCAGACCAAGCGCGTCGAGGCGATGGCCCGCGAGCAAGGCGCTTCAACCATCGTGATTTCAGCTGCCATCGAAGCGGAACTGGCGCAATTGCCCGATGCCGAAGGCCGCGAATACATGGAGGCGATGGGCCTCACCGAGCCCGGCCTCGACCGGTTGATCCGTGCCGGCTACGACCTTTTGCACCTCATCACCTATTTCACTGCCGGGCCAAAGGAAACGCGGGCCTGGACCATCACCAAGGGCACCAAGGCGCCCGGCGCGGCGGGTGTCATCCACACCGATTTCGAGCGCGGCTTCATCCGGGCGCAAACCATCGCCTTCAACGATTATGTCACACTGGGCGGCGAAGTCCCGGCCAAGGAAGCGGGCAAGGCGCGCGACGAAGGCAAGGAATATGTCGTCCAGGACGGCGACGTGATGCTGTTCAAGTTCAATACGTAAGGCTCAGAAACTGGCCAGCCCGCCGGACCACAGCGCCAGATTGGCAAGGGTCAAGCCGAATTGGGCAAGGTAGTTGAAGACCAGCCAGACGAAGCCTCCGACGATACCGCCGGCAAGGAAGTACCGTTCCGGCTAAAGGTTCCCAATGCCAAAACGGCAGCCGTCCTTGACAGGAGCGCCCGTGGCGAAGACGTCCACAAGGCGCAAGACCCGGCGGGACATTTTTCCAAGCTGGACATTTGAGCTGCCCCCTACACCGGCGGGGCGGCGGAATAGTCCGGCGCGGATTCCACCAGCACCGGGCAAGGCGCGCGGCGGATGACCTGCTCCGTGGTGGAGCCGCGCAGCGCATCCAGAAAGCCGTCATGGCCGGCGCTTACCATCACGATGAGATCGACGGACATTTGTGCTGCCACGCCAAGGATTGCTTCCACGACATCGCCCTGAACCGTCATGGCTTTCAGCGCGTTTGGCGCAGGCGCGACCGGCGCTGGCGCAAGCGGCACCTCGCCCACATGCAGCGCGACAATGGTTTGCGGATTTGCGCCCAGCGCTGCGAACAGCCGGGCGGCGGCATCCACCGCAATTTGAGGATCGGGTTCATCGGTCACGGCAATGAGCACCTTGTTCAAGGCCACCTTCCCGCCCTCGCCCACGAACCCTTCAACACCTTGCGGCACGAACAGCGCCGGGGCGCGGGTACGGCGCACGAATTCCTGTGACACCGAGGGTTTCAGCCAAGCCGCGATGCCTTCGCGTGGGTGGCAGGCCAGCACCACCAAATCCGCCTTGTGGCGGCGCAGATCCTGCTCCAGCGCAGCAACGACATGGGCGCTTTCGCTCTCCACCTTGCGCACCTTTGGCATGTGCGCAATGGCAAGGCCGTTCGCCTTCCAGTCTGCCAGCGTGTCGCGCACCTTCGGAAAGCCGTCGCTGTTTCCGTGTGCGCCTTTGGGATGGACGTGGATAACTGTCAGCTCGCCGCCGAAGGACAGCCGCAGCGCATGGCGAAACGCCGTCAGGCTGGCATCCGTAAAGTCGGTCGGATGGAAGATCGATTTCATGTTGCGTGCCTAGGCTTTGACGGGCGGCAGGCGGAGTTGCAGGCTTGCTGGCAACACTCCCAACAAGATCTTTCGGAACCTGTTCCAGCCAGTCCCGATCATCAGCACCGTTGCACCCACCATCAGCGCGACGAACCCGCTCAGACCTGAAAAATCAACGCCTTCCCGGTAAAACAGCGCGTAAAGCGCGCCGCCAAGCGAGGCAAGTCCGGCTGTCACAAAAGCGCGCCGGTCAATGGCTATGCCGATCAGCATCAGTACCGCAACAATCGCGAGGGTAACAATCGCCGTTGCATAGTCAGTTCCGCCACCCAGTTCTGCATTGAAATCAGCCCCGCCCAGCACCGCGATGAACGTCGAATAGAGCAAGGCGGGTGCGGCCACGAGATGGAGCCAAAAGGCAACATCGGAACGGCGCGAAACGCGCGTAAGGTCTGACTGGTCATCCCGCATGGCGATTGAAAACAGGCCGAGCGCAAAGACCAGTCCGATGGCACCAACCAGTTGCGGTGAATCCGGCCCCTGCCCGATCAGCCCGCTTGCGATGAGGACGCTTGCCAGCCATCCAAGTCCGAACACCGAGACGATCAGCGCTGCAAGCGCCGCGGGAACACGGTAGCGCCGATAGAATGGCGCAAGCACCAGCATCTGCCCGGCAAAGGCCAGAAGCCCGCGCCAAAAGCCATCACTGCTGTTTCCCAGATTGGACGAGAACATTGCCGCCAGAAAACTTCCCGCGACAGCTGCAAACACCGTCAGCGCAAACGCCGGCAAGGCAAGCCGCTGGCGGCGTACCAAAAACTCGGCGAGCGGTATGATGCCAAGCAGGACTGCCAGTGGACCAGCCATTTCATTGCCCAAAGCCGCGACTGCAACGCCCCACAAGCCGGAAAGGGCGGTTACCACGCCAATGGTGATGAGAATGTCGTGGAACCCGCGCAAGAACCGCGGCGCTTCGCTATCGACAATCATCGAACCATCATTGTTTTCCGGTGAACCGTCACCAGCTTCGACAATCCCGTTTGCGATAAACAGGGCCTTGAGCCTCAAGGCCTGATCGGCCGTGACAACCCCCTCGCCGAGCGCCTGATCCACCGCACGATGCGCTGCTGACATGTTCCCTCCAGGGTTTTGTGTTCGACTAACCCTTGAAGCACATTGCGGCGAAATTCCACCGAAGAAACGCACCAGGATTGACTCTGGTCACACCAATTGCAGAAAAACCCGGCAAAGTGCCCGTTATTGCCATTTCTTCATACAATGCGAAATTGCGCCGCACCCTCGCCCGCCGCTGGCGCTGGTGGGGCCTTGTGTCCTCTTTCGCTTGCCTTGCCATCCTCGGTATTCAACTGGCTGACCGGTCTGGCGTGGGAAACGTTTGGTAAACAACCAGTCTTGAAAAACGGCGATTGCGCTGCCCCAAAAAGCAAGCCAGTGTCCGCCCGCCATGATGACACAAACCCACCTTCTCGTAGCTGCTGCAGGCTTCACCCGACCAGGCCAGCCTATGCGCAACGCTGCGGCCCTGCTGGGCGGTTTTCTCCCCGATGCAGCGCTTTATGGGCTGTTCATCTGGGCAAGGATGGACGGCATTTCGGCTTCCGAGATTTTTCGGGTGCGCTATTGGTCACCGCCCTGGCAGGCGGCAATGAGCCCTGCCAATTCGATTTTCCTGTGGTTGATGGTGCTGGCGCTCGGGTTTGCTGCTTTGCGCCTGCGGCCTGCGTACAGCGTCGTTGCAATTGCAGCCATGGCAATGGCCGGCGCGGCGCTTGCCCACATTGCGCTTGATTTGCCGCTGCATGTGAATGATGGCCACACGCACTTGTGGCCTTTCTCGAACTGGAAGTTCGTCAGTCCCGTTTCCTATTGGGATTCAGCCCACTACGCCAATTATGTCCGCCCGGTCGAGTTTGCGATGGGCCTTGCCTGCCT
>JBGSNX010000086.1:0-10036 GCA_041739465.1 Salaquimonas sp. | reverse complement strand
ACCGGTGCGCTATCTGGCGGTCAGCGCCATGTATGCGCTGCTGGGCCTTGCCGACCAACGTGAGGAGAAATTTCGCGGCCAGCCTTCACGCATCGCGGCTTTCGCCAACCGGCTGGCCGGCCGCTGACAAAAAATCGGGGTCGATCCCTTCATGACGCGCCACCGCGCGCGGGTCCACTTCATCGAGCTTGCAAAGGATGCGGTAGATTTCCAGCAATTGCGCGCTCATGCGCCCGCTTTGGTAAAAATACATCGCCGCGCCATAGCGCACATAGCCAGAGCCGAGTTGGCCGGTTGGCGAATTGAGATAGGCAAGTTGCCGCTCGTCTTCCTCACCGGTCATGACCATCCTAGAAATCTGCCGGCGGCGTTTGGGTGCGCCTCGCCAGCTTGATGAACGGGCGCTCGACAATACGGGCGCGCTTCATCAGTTTTTGGTAGCGCAGTTCGCGCATGGCGTAGATTTCCGCCCAAAGATCATTGGCCATCGCGCCGGCAAATCGCCTTTCGATGCTGGCGATCGCGATGTTGCGCTTGGCGGTTGGCGACCAGATGGCGGCGCTGACAAGACCTGCCTCAATCTTCTTGCCGTGGTAGAGGATCGCGCCCGCCGCCGGTTCATTGCCTTCGATTTCCAGCCCCACAAGCATGTGGCGCATCAGGCCCTTTTCGCGCGCATGGACAATGGCCCGCTTGCCGTTGAAAACCGGCTTTTCCATTGCGACCATCCAGTCCAGCCCGATTTCGTCGGGATAGCGGGTGCGGTCGGCGCGCAGCGCAGTTTCGGACGTGACGAAATCGGCATTGGCGACAATGAAGCCGGCCTCGATCCGTGCCCGGTTGAGCGAATCGTAGCCAATGGCGGCAATGCCACGCAGCGCACCTGCGGCAAACAGGGTATCCCAAAGCGCCAGGGCCTTGTTGACCGGGACAAACAATTCATAACCGAGATCGCCGGTGAAGCCGGTCCGGGAAACCATTGCTTCAAACAGGCCGTGTTTCCATCCGGCAATATCGAACGGCTTCAGCTTGGCAACTTCGGCAAATCCCGCCTGTTTGAGGATCGCGGCAGAAGTTGGCCCCTGCAGCGCCAGACCGGCGATCTCTGCAGTCTCTTCGGTGATTGAAACGGCAAAGCCGCTGGCGCTGTCGAGGAGCCAGGGCAAATGCCGTTCCTGGCAGCACAGCCGGAATTCGCTCTGTGACCAGCGGAACAACGTGCCGTCGTCAAGCACCTGGCCGTCATCGTCGCACCAGGCGGTATAGTGCACCCGGCCCGGTTTGAGCTTGGCCACATCGCGAAGGGTCAGCTTGTTGAGGAAAGCCTCGGCATCGCGCCCGGTTATGCGGTATTTCACCATTGGTGAAATGTCGAACACCGCCGCGCTGGATCGGATCGCGAAATATTCCAGTTCCTCGTCGCGGATGAAATGCGGCGCGGCATAACCGGCCCAATCATACCAGTGCGCGCCGCTCATCAATGAAGCGAGCCGCGGATGGAACGGAGATTGCAGCTGCGGCGTGCGGAAATGGTCCTGCAGGCTAGCACGCACGCCAAGTTTTGCCTTCATGCCGGCCATCGCCCGTTCCTTTCTGCCATCAATTCGCTGGCGCAAAGATAGCCCGAGAGGCCGGTAACGCCGCCGCCCGGATGCGTGCCTGCGCCGCAAATCCAAAGGCCGTCGACTGGCGTGCGATAGTTGCCTGCGCCAAGGGCAGGGCGCAAGGCATACATGCGGTCGCTCTGGTAATCATGGTGGTGCCAATGGCCGCCGGGCAGGTTGAACCGCGCCTCGATGTCCGGTGGCGCCAGAACCTCGCTGGCAATGACGGACTTGCGCAAGCCGGGAACCAAGAGGTTCATCCGGGTCAGGATGGAGCTGGCGAGCTTCTTGCGCCCGCCAGTCCAACCGGCATCAAGGTCATAAGGCGTGTTGGCGATGGTCACCGAGACAATCGCCGCCGCCTTGCCGGTCTGCTCGCGGCAGATCACGAATTCGAAGGGCGGATCCGATGGCATTTGCCGATATTTGACCGCGTTGAAACTGGTTTCAACATGCGCAGTGGACGGCGCATGGACATAGCGTGCGCCCCCCTTCAGGTCCGGCCAAGCATCGAGTGCCAGAAACAGCTTGGAGACGCTACCCTTGTGGCGCAGCAGGGCAATTTCCCGGCCAAACCCGGTTTCAAGGTTCTGGTAGCCGACAAGCTGGCCAAAAGTGGCGATCGGGCTGATCGAAGAGACCACATGCCTAGCGGAGATTTCCGCGCCGCTTTCGAGCACAATGCCCGTCGCGCGCCCGTTTTCCATCGTGATGGAACTGACCTTGCTGGCAGCCATCAGCACCGCGCCGCTGGCGGAAGCTGCGCGTGCCAGAACCTCGGCGATGCCTTCCGCCGCGCTGTTCGCGACGATCCCGCCGCCTTTTCCGGCAATTTCGCGGGCAAGTCGCGAATATAGCCCCATAAGGGAAGTGGGCGATCGCGGTCCAAGCCGGTAGCCCAGCGTCGCGTCAAATCCCAAGAGGCCACAAAGCCGCGGGCCGATCGCGGCCTCTTCGGTGACGTCGGCAACGCACATCAGCGCCATGCGCAGCAATTGCCGGAATTCTTCCGTACCCGAAAGACGCTGCTTCGCCATCGAATAGGCAATCGCTGCTTTCTGGCGAAAACTCGCCGATCCGGGTTGCACCGGCACTTGCCGCTCAAGATCGGCGAACAGCCGGGCCTGCAGCATCAGCCGCTTGCGCAGAGTTTGAAACGCTTCGTTTTCTTCAGGCGTCACGCCGGATAGTTGCGCGCCATAGCTTCCGTGCAGCACCAGCGTCTCGCTGCCTGCATCGAGGGAAATGGTATCGGCACCGGTTTTCCCGTTTGTAAAGCCGTGCTTTTCCAGCTGAAGCTTCTCATGAAGAAATGAGGGAATCTTGCTGATAAAATTACAGATCGGGGCCGAAAGCCCTGGCGCGAATTCGTATGAAGCCGCCAGCCCGCCGAACCGCTCGCCAGCTTCGAGGATCGCAACCTTGCGGCCCGAACGCGCCAGCAGCTCGCCGGCAACGAGGCCATTGTGGCCGCCCCCGATGATGACGACGTCAAAAAACTTCATGGGCTTCGCTCATGTGGCTGTGTCTGCGCGACAGATCCTTGAGGATTTCGCTGGCGGCATTGCGGCCCGGTGCACCCATCACCCCGCCGCCGGGATGGGTTGACGATCCGCAGATGTAAAGGCCGCGCACGGGGCTGCGATATTTTGCGTATCCGGGAACCGGGCGATTGAACAGCAATTGATCGAAGGTCAACTCGCCCTGGAAAATATTGCCTTCGGTCAGCCCGACTTCGGCTTCAATTTCCTGCGGCGTTCGCACTTCCATGTGCTGGATGCGGCTTTTGAAGCCCGGAGAATACTGCTCGATCTGGTCCAGCACCGATTTGGCAAATCCGTCGCGGTCGGCCTGCGTCCACTCGCGCCCTTCGACCTTGTAGGGGCAATACTGGATGAAGCACGAGACGAAGTGCTGGCCGGGCGGGGCCATGGTCGGATC
The DNA here is from genome assembly GCA_041739465.1 of Salaquimonas sp. GTDB lineage: Bacteria > Pseudomonadota > Alphaproteobacteria > Rhizobiales > Rhizobiaceae > BOKV01. The sequence goes on along the minus strand of JBGSNX010000086.1, from coordinate 6,491 downwards.
GATGGTGGTCGGTATCATCATGTCGACAAAGGGATCGGCGGACCATTTGCCGTCCTTCCAGTCGTCATAGGCTTTTTCCATCCGCTCGACCGAGTCGGTGAAATGAAGATCGCCGCGGATCGAAGGACAATCGCCGGGCAGGGCAGGGAATTGCGGCAGGCTGTCGAGCGCGATGTTGAGCTTGCCCGATGATCCGCGCATCTTGAAGTTCTGCACGCCCTTGACGAAAGAGCCGGGCAGCACCTGCGGATCAACCAGCTTCAGGAAGGTGCGCTTGACATCGGCATTTGAGACCACGGTGGCTGCGTCAAGTTCGGTTCCGTTGGCCAGCGCAACGCCAGTGGCCTTGCCATTTCTGACGATCACCGAGCCAACTTCGCTTCCGGTGACTATTGTCCCGCCGCTGGCCCGGAACGAGGCCGCAAGTGCCTGCGAGATCGCACCCATGCCGCCGCGCGCATAGCCCCAGGCGCCGACATTGCCATCGACCTCGCCCATGTAATGGTGCAGCAGCACATAGGCGGTTCCCGGCGACATTGGCCCCAGCGCCGTGCCGATAATGCCAGAGATCGCGAGATAGGCCTTGATCACGTTATTTTCGAAATACTCATCGAGAAAATCGGCGACCGACATGGTCCAGAACCGCGCCATCAGCGCCAGTTCGCGCGCTGAAAGGTCCATGACCTTTCTCGCCAGAAACAGCAATTCGCCGATATCGCCCGGCATCAGCCCTGCGGGGTCCGGTGCGGTGCGCAACAGCAATGGCTGGACGAATCGGCATTGCCGGGTCACGTCGCGGGCATAGCGCTCATAACTTTCAGCGTCGCGTGGGCTGAACCTTGCAAACTCACGCCGGTGGGCATGGTGGTTGCGGTAGGAGGCGAGATAGTCGCCATCCCTGGTAAACACCGCGCCGCCTTCGTACGCGATCACTTGAAGTCCGTGTCTTGGCAGTTCCAGATCACGCATGATCTCGGGGCGGAACAGGCTGCAAACGTAAGAGCAATTGGAATAGAGCGTGCCCGGATGCAGTTCGCGGCTGACGGCCGCGCCGCCGATCCAGTCGTTCTTTTCGACGACAGCAACTGACAGGCCGGCCTTCTGCAAATAGCAGGCGGCAACCAGCCCATTGTGGCCTGCGCCAATCACGATCACATCGAATTGCTTGCCTTGCATGCTTTGGGTTTCACCATTTCCAGTCGACGCGAGCGGCCGGTTCGTTTGCTTAACCCGGCCCGGAACGAAAATTCTGACATTCCCGGAGCCATCTGTCCACCTTGTTGAATGGATGTTCAGCAAATAAGCATTGCGTCCGGATCATTTTTCGATCAGCATCGGTTCGGCTGGAGGTGGAAAATGGCGTCTCAATCCGCACATTCGAGCGAACCGGAGTATGACGGCAAGGCCATACGCTTTCTCGAAACCGTCTGGGGACCGGGTTATCTCTCGCCGGGTGGACCAGATGAAGTTTCGCGGATTGTCGCGGACGTCGATTTTTCAGGCAAATACGTTCTCGATATCGGCTGCGGTTCTGGTGGCGTAACGCTGCATCTGGCGAAGACAAAAGGCCCGGCGCACATCACCGGTTTTGACGTTGAACAGCCGGTGATCGACCACGCTCGCGGCAGGGCCAAGGCAGAAGGCGCCGACAAGGATGTGTCCTTCGTCAAGGGCGATCCCGGCCAGCTGCCTTTTGGCAATTCAAGTTTCGACATCGTCTTTTCCAAGGACGCGTTGATCCACGTCGCAGACAAGGAAGCGTTGTTTCGCGATATTTTCCGCGTGCTGCGTCGAGGCGGCGTGTTTGTCGCCAGTGACTGGCTTTGCGGCCATGACGGCGAGCCTTCCGATGATATGCGGGACTATCTGGCGGCTGAAGGCCTCAGCTTCGGGATGGCTTCGGCAAGCCGATACATTGCCGCCATGCAATCGGCCGGGTTTATTGAAGCGAGGGCGCAAAGCCGCAATGAATGGTACCGCAAAACCGCCCGTGAGGAACTCACCGCCATGAAAGGGCCGCTTTATGGCGCACTCGCTGACGCCGTGGGAAAAGCCTATGTCGACAAGAACATAGGGACATGGACAGCCATGCTCAAAGTGTTGGATAGTGGCGAGCATTGTCCAACGCATTTATTTGCCCGAAAGCCGGCGGGTTGACCGGCGGAAGGACGCACAGGACTGCTAAAACAGTGAACATCCCAGGCGATATCGAAACCCATGGCGGCTTGTCCGGCAAAACAACCAGGCGAGCGCCAAAAGAATTCCGGCGCGATCAGTTGATCAACGCCACAATCGATTCACTTGCATTGCGCGGCTACGCCGAAACCACGCTGGCCGATGTCGCCGAAGGCGCAGGGCTGTCGCGCGGGATTGTCAATTTTCACTTCGAAAGCAAGGAAAAACTGCTGCTCGAAACGCTGCAATTCCTGGCGGATGAATATGATGCAAACTGGAAATCAGCCCTTGCCGGCGCCGGGCAATCGGCTGCAGAGAAAATCAGAACCATCTCGCTTGCTGACCTGTCGGAAAAGGTCTGCAACGAGCGCCAGGTCGCGGCCTGGTTCGCGTTCTTCGCCGAGGCCAAGTCGCGTCCTTCCTACCAGGCGCTCAGCTGGTCGCGCGATGGCGATTACTTCGATCTGATCGTTCTGCTCACTGGGAAAATGAAGGCGGAAGCGGGCTATAAATTTGATCCGTTGCGCATCGCCGACGGATTTTATGCGCTCCAGGAAGGGCTCTGGCTGCGCCTGATGCTGGAATCAAAAACTTTCACCCGCGAAATGGCTGTCGAAACAATTCTGGCAGCACTGGGCAGCCTGTTTCCCGCCCATTTCTCGGCAGATGGATCGCTTGAAAAAACAATCAAAACCAAAGGAGGGAAGAAATGAGATCGAAAAAGACGCGCCTTGCGGCCGGGCTTGCCTTGGCAGCCTTGATGACGGCCACTTCCATCGCCCGGGCAGAAGATGGCGAACTGACGGTCTTTGACTGGTCGGGCTATGAAGACCCAGGCTTCCACGAACTCTACACTTCCAAGCACGGCGATTCCCCGACTTTCGCCTATTTTGCCGATGAAGAAGAAGCGTTCCAGAAACTGCGCGCCGGCTTCAAGGCGGATCTGGCGCATCCATGCTCACAAAGCGTGGTCAAATGGCGCGATGCCGGCCTGCTTGAGCCCATCGACACATCGCGTGTTCCTGAATGGGGCAATATCCTGCCGGGCATCATGTCGATGAAGAATCTTTTGACTTCAGAAGACGGCAAGGCCTGGATGGTGCCGTTCGAATGGGGCAACACGGGCCTCATCTACCGCACTGACAAATTGAAGCCTGAAGAAGTCGCCTCGCTCAAGGTCTTTGCCGACCCGAAATACAAGGGCCGGGTGTCCATTGGCGACAGCGTCGATGACGCCTACGCACTTGCGAGCCTGGTGGCCGGCGTGCGCGACTGGGCAACCATGAACGACGAACAGTTTGCGGCGGCCTCGCAATTCCTGCGCGATGTCCACAAGAACGTGCGCCTGTACTGGACCGACAACACTGAGCTGACTCAGGCCATGGCTAGCGGCGAAGTTGATCTTGCCTGGGGCTGGAATGAAATGGTCACCACGCTGAAGTCGGAAAACCAGCCGGTTGAAATGAACAAGAGCACCGCCGAAGGCATCTCCACCTGGGTATGCGGCTACACACTGCTCAGCGGCGGCGGCGGCAACAAGGACAAGGCGTATGACTTCCTCAACGCCATCATCGATCAGAAGGTTTCGCCGTATCTGATGAGCGAGTGGGGCTACCCACATGGCAATGGCAAGGGTCTTGAATCCGTCGACAAGGCCGTGCTGACGGAAAAGGGTTTTGATGATGTCGGGAAATTTGTCGACAAGACACTTTTCCAGGCGCCTTTGCCCGAACCGCTTCGCCAGAAGATGATTGCCGAGTTCGAGAAGATCAAGGCCGGTTACTGATTGCAAACGGCAAGGGAGCGTCTTTGGCGCTCCCTTGATCTGCTACCGCGCCGCCATCACCACGAAGGCGCCCGGATCAAATGCAAGCCTGACTTTGGCACCGAGCGGCAAATCGTCAGCGCCAAAATTGTTCGCTTCCACCACTTCCAGGTCTTGCTCCTGTCCGGCAACCTTGATGCTGAGATGGGTGACATCGCCGAAATAGCTGCGGTCGGTGACAATGGCTTCTATCTGAGCTGGCTCGTTCGCTTCCCAGACAATCCGCAATCGCTCTGGCCGGATTCCGAACACGGCATTGTCCTGGTCGATCCCGTTTGCCTTTGGCAGCTTGCACATCACGGTGCCGATTCCCGGCGCTTCGGCGGCAATTTCCCCACCTGAGAATTTGACATTCCTGGCAGTGAGGAAATTCATGCCGCCCAGAAAATCAGCCACCTTGCGGGTAGCCGGATGCTGGTAGATTTCCTGCGGCGCGGCGACCTGCGCCACCTTTCCGCCGAACATGACCGCGATGCGGTCTGACATAGCCAGCGCCTCGTACTGGTCATGGGTCACCAACACGAAGGTGATGCCGACCGCCTTTTGCAGCCGTCGCAGTTCTACTTGCATCTGTTCGCGCAGTTTCTTGTCGAGCGCAGATAGCGGTTCGTCCAGCAGCAGCACCGATGGCTGCAGCACCAGGGCGCGGGCAAGCGCCACCCGTTGCCGTTGGCCGCCGGATAGCTGGTTCCCCATCCGCTCGCCAAGGCCATGCAGGTCAACTTGTTCGAGTGCTTCGCGCACCTTTCTCATCTCCTCGGCCTTGCCGAGGCGTTGGCGCTTCAGGCCGTAGGCAATGTTCTGGTTGACATTGAGATGCGGAAAAATGGCGTAGCTCTGGAACACCATGTTGGTCGGGCGCAAATTTGCCGGTATGCCGGTCATCGGTTTTGCGCCTATGCGGATGATGCCCGCCGAAGGCTCGTCGAAACCGCCGATCATCCGCAGCAAAGTGGTCTTGCCACATCCCGACGGGCCAAGCAGCGAGAAGAATTCTCCCTTGCCGATGGTGAGGGAAATGTCGTCAAGCGCGGTGAAATTCCCGTAGCGCTTGGAGACGTGATCGATTTCGATCATCGACTGCATCGTCATTGTTTCTCTCCCTGCAAAAGGCGCGCGCCGGCAAGCTTGGCCTCACCGCGCCGGCGCAAAATTTCAGCGAAGGTGAGCAACAGGAGTGAAAACAGCAGCATTACAGAACCCAGCGCCAGGATCGCCGGAAGCTTGGCGGCAAACCGCAACTGTCCCCAGATATAGACCGGCAGGGTCGGTTCGTTTCCGGACAGGAAAAACGCCAGGATGAATTCATCGAGCGAGACGGTGAACGAGACCAGCAGGCTCGAAAGGATGGACGGGAACAACACCGGCAAGGTCACCCGCACCATGGTCCCAAGTGCGGTCTCGCCAAGGTCGCGTGAGGCTTCCTCAAGGCTTGAGTCGAACCCTTCGAACCCTGCCACCATGACCGAGATGGAGTAGGGGGTGCAGAATAGTACGTGACCCATGATGACAGTGACCAGCGACAGCGGAAAACCGGTCGCCAGAAGAACCATCAACAGCGATATCGCGATGATGATTTCCGGCAGCACCAGCGGCGCCATGATGAGGCCGCTGGCAATGCTCTTGCCGCGGAAATGATGCCGCGTGATTGCCCGCGCCGCGCTGAAGGCGAAGATTGTGCTGAGCAGTGCGGACACCACCCCGACGACGAGACTGTTCCAAGCCGCGCGATGCATGGTCCCGTTCTTGGCAAGGCTCGCATACCATTCCAACGTGAAGCCGCTGAGCGGCAGGCTCGGCGTCGCCGAGGTATTGAAGGAGAACACCGGCAAAAGCAGCGCCGGCAAATAGAGAATGAAAATGAAGATCACGGTGTAGGGAAAAAGCCATGTCCACCGGCGCGTCAGAACGTTCATCGCAACGCCCTCGCAAACAATCGGATGGACAAGACGAACAGGCCCGCCATCAAAGACACGAACACCATTGTGGTGATCGAGAGCGCGGCGCACAGCGGCCAGTTTGCAGCTTTGCCGAACTGTGCCTGGATGGCGTTTGCAATCATCACGCCATCGCTTCCGCCGACGAGTTTCGGCGTCACATAATCGCCGACGGTGGGGATCATCACGACGAGAAGCGCTGCGGTCACGCCGGGCAGGGACAGGGGTAGCGTCACCCTCAGGAACCGCCGCATTGCGCTGTCGCCAAGGTCCGCTGCCGCTTCGAGCAATGTGCGGTCGATCTTTTCGATTGAAACGTAGATCGGCAGGATCGCGAATGCTGCCCAGCTGTGTGTCAGCGTGATGATCACCGCATTGATGTTGTAGAGCAATGACGAGATCGGCTGGTCGATCACGCCCGCAGCCATCAGTCCGGTGTTGAGAACGCCGCCATATCCCAGGATGACTTTCCAAGACAGGATGCGCAGCAAATAGCCGGACCAGAACGGCACGGTGATCAGAAACAGCCACAGTCCTTTGTTGTTTCCGCCCTG
>JBGSNX010000021.1:0-14548 GCA_041739465.1 Salaquimonas sp. | reverse complement strand
GCCACGCCTCGATCCGGCGGGCGAGGCCCTCATCCGACAATGCCAGCACCTGTGCGGCCAGCAATGCCGCGTTTACCGCCCCTGCCTCGCCGATGGCCAATGTGCCAACCGGCACACCGGACGGCATCTGCACGATGGAATAAAGGCTGTCCACGCCAGACAAAGCCTTTGATTCAATGGGTACACCAAAAACTGGAAGAATGGTCATGGCTGCGGTCATGCCGGGCAAATGCGCTGCCCCGCCTGCGCCAGCAACAATGACCTTGTAACCAGCCAGCTTTGCACCTTTTGCAAACGAAATCATCCGGTCCGGGGTGCGGTGGGCTGAAACGATGCGCGAATCGAACCGCACGCCCAAATGGTACAGTACCTGCGCTGCATGGCGCATTGTCGGCCAGTCAGACTGGCTACCCATGATGATGGCCACATCGGCATTTGACGTTTTCATGAAGCCCAACCCCTCAGCAAATCAAACAAGCTGATATCTTGTGCCCGGCTGACGAACAAGCATGCGCTGCATGCCCGTTGAGGATCAGGCAATGATGTCCGGAATCGTCCGTCCGCGAAGCTTGGTGATCTCATCTTTCAGGGCAAGCTTCTTTTTCTTGAAGCGCTGGACGCACAATTGGTCAACACCCTGTGCAATCATGGCGTCGATCGCCCGGTCATGGTCTTCGTGTTCCAGTTCCAGCCGCGCCAGACGCACGCGCACATCGGCCAGATCCTGATCCTGCATCATGTTCATTTGAGAAAAACCACGCCTCCCGCATTGTAGGGACAGATTGAAATGGTTTGCACGGAAACGCAATGCATCTTCGCCAGCATGCGGTCAATCAGACTGTTTCAAGGCGTTGCGATAACAATTCCCGATTTTCACAGGCTTGCACGCAGTGCGGGAAGAGCGGGGGAATTGTAATAAATGCGATTGGACAAGCATCGCAAATCATGGTCTCCTCGCATTGTCACAAAAGTGCAATGGAGGTTTGAAATGGCCCTTGATTCGCACATTCGCCAGCTTGAGCAAAAGCACCATGAACTGGAGCAGACGCTTGAAAAGGTAATGGCGCACCCCAGCGCCAATGATGTGGAAATTGCCGAGCTTAAACGTCAGAAGCTTGTCATCAAGGATCGATTGCAACGCTTGCGAAGTGACACTTCCTTTCATTGACGTTTCGTACTTGCCGGGCAGATCAACCCAGCGCCACGAACCCGTCCCAAACAAGCTTTGACCCGACGACAATCATCGCAAGTTGTGTTGTCGAGGTGAAAAACTGTTGCGAAACCCGGTGAACGAGCCAGACGCCAGCCAATACTCCAATCGCTGCAAACGGCATGAGGCCGATTGATCGCAGCAGGTTTTCGTTCGTGAATTGTCCCAGTGCCAAATAGGGTAGGACCTTTGCCACGTTGACCATTGCAAAGAACACCGCCGCAGTGCCTGCAAATTTCAGCTTGTCGATCTGCAAAGCCAGTGCGTAAGCCTGAAAGGCAGGCCCTCCTGCATGGGCAACAAATGAGGTGTAGCCTGCGAGCGCGCCCCAGAAACTCGCCTTGGCGAGGCTTTCCGAGGTTGGCTGGAGTTTTTTCCAGTCCGCAAATGCCTGAACCAGGGCAAAGATGATGGCAATTGCGCCCACCAGTATGCGAACTGCGCCATCCGGAACTGTTGCAGCAGTTGCCCAGCCAAGGGCGGTTCCAGCCAATGCGCCCGGCATCATCTGCCAAATGATGCTCCAGCGCACATGTCCGCGCCAAGAATAAAGGCCAATGGCGTCCATCAGGAGCAGCACCGGCAAAAGGATCGCTGCTGCCGTTACCGGGCTGACTGCAAGTGCGATCAGCGGCGTTCCAAGAATGCCGATGCCTCCGCCAAAACCGCCTTTTGAAAGACCGGTCAGGATGACAGCAGGAATGGCGACGGCGAAAAAGAAAAGTTCAGATTGCATTGGTTCTCCGCTCGAAAATCTGTGCGTTCCATAGCTGAACAAACCGCCAGATGCGAGAATGCTTGACACAACGGGGTGTGTGGCCCCATCGCAGCCAGCATTGACCCTGTGAAATACCGACTGACGGACAGCCCCGATGAATGACGCACCTTCTTCCGACCCGCAAATGCGCTGCAGACTGGTACTGGTGGTGCCGGCAATCGAGAATGCCGGAACCGCCCTTGAGCAGGCGCTTTCAGGCGGCGACGTTTCCAGCGTGATCCTAGTGCAGGGCGAGCTTGATGAAGTGGCCTACCAGCGGCATTGCGAAGAATTGATACCGATGGCTCAGGCCGCGGGTGCAGCGGCACTGGTGGCAGGTGATACCCGCATCGCGGGGCGCAGCGGCGCCGATGGCGTGCTGGTGGAAACACCGGGCGAGGGTGCGAAAGATATTGTCGCCCGCTTTTCGCCACAGAAGATTGTAGGCTTGGGGGGCGCTAAGGAACGTCACCGGGCGCTGGAACTTGGCGAGGCCAATCCGGACTTCATGTTTGTCGGACGGACCGATGGCGACATCCGGCCCGAACCGCACCCAAAGAACCTTGCTATGGCCGATTGGTGGTCGCAGCTCATTGAAATACCCTGCGTGATCATGGGGGGAAGTGCGATTGAAAGTGTTGTGGAGTGTGCAGCCAGCGGAGCGGAATTTGTGGCGCTCGGCCTTGCCGTATTCTCGTGCACTGACGGCCCGCAAGAGGCGGTCCGCCGGGCCAACGCACTGCTTGATGAACATGCGCCTGTTTTTGTCCAGGATTAAGCCGCTTTTGGCCATCGCAGCCTTTGCCGGTGTCTTGCAGGCGCAAAGTCTGTTGGCGCAGGAGAATTTGAGAATACCTTCGGACCCGCCGCAAGGCGACGCCGCCATTGGCGAGTTTGATCCACGTGCAGATGCGGCTTATGGCGCGTACCAGCGGGGCTATTACCTCACCGCCTTTGAACTTGCACTCAAGCGGGCCCAGACCGGTGATCCGGCAGCGCAAACACTGATTGCCGAATTGTATGACAAGGGCCTTGGCATTCCGCGTGACCAAAAGGAAGCGGCACAATGGTACGGGCTTGCTGCAGACAAGGATTATCCCGAAGCCCAGTTTGCCTATGCTGTCAAACTGCTGGAAGGCAAGTTTGCAACGCGCGACCCCGCGCGCGCGCGCGAGTTGATGGAAAAGGCTGCAAAGGCAGGTTTGCCGACTGCACAGTTCAATCTGGCGCAGATGATGATAGCGGAAAAGCCGGGGCAGGCGGGATTTCGCGAAGCATTGCCCTTTTATCTGGAAGCGGCGAAGGCCGGAATTCCCGATGCGCAATATGCCCTGTCGCAATTCTATTCAGAAGGCCTTGGAACCAGCCGCGACGATGCGGAAGCGCGTAAATGGCTGCTGTCGGCGGCGCGGGCGGGTTTTGACACCGCGCAGGTCGAGATCGGTATCTGGTTGGTGAATGGCAAGGGCGGCGCGCGCGACGAGAAGGCAGCCCATGGCTGGATGACGCGGGCTGCAAGGTCTGGCAACGTGATTGCCCAGAACAGACTTGCAAGGATGCTGGTTCAGGGGATCGGCGCTGAGCAGGACCTGGTGGAAGCTGCAAAATGGCATGTCCTGTCAAAACGCGCAGGGCTTGCCGATGCGTGGCTCGAAGCTTTTTTCCAAAAACAGCCCCAACAAGTGTTGCAGACCGGGCTTGAGCGGGCCAATCGCTGGCCATCGCAATAGAGGATGTGCGGCGAGCAAAGCCGCACAGGGCTTGCCTATGCATGGCAAATGTGGTCAACAGACGCCGCGTCGCCAAGGGCGGCGCATTCCGGAAATTCGGCAAGAAGCCACCCCGGAGCGGGCATTGCTGGCGTACGCCGTGCATTGCAGCCCCGGTGAACACTGCGGACACAACCCATGAAAATCAACGGCAACGAAATCAAACCCGGCAACGTGATCGTGCACGACGGTGGCCTTTGGGTTGCCGTAAAGACCATGGCTGTGAAGCCTGGCAAGGGCGGCGCATTCAACCAGGTTGAACTGAAAAATCTCATCAATGGCACCAAGCTCAACGAACGCTTCCGCTCATCGGAAACGGTTGAAAAAGTGCGCCTTGAGCAGAAAGATTTCCAGTTTCTCTATGCCGAGGGCGAAGCGCTGGTTTTCATGGACATCGAAAGCTACGAGCAATTGCAGCTTGAAAAGGATTTTGTCGGCGACCGCGCCGCTTTCCTGCAGGATGGCATGACGGTTACCGTTGAAATGCATGAAGAGCGGCCGATCGGCATCCGGCTTCCCGAGGAGGTGACATTGGCAATTGTCGAGGCTGACCCGGTGGTCAAAGGCCAGACCGCAGCTTCGTCCTACAAGCCGGCAATCCTGGAAAACGGTGTGCGTATTCTTGTGCCGCCGTTCATCGCAACAGGCGAGCGCGTTGTTGTTGACACGACTGAAGTCACCTATCTTCGTCGCGCCGACTGAACTGGCGACAAGATAAAATGGCACGTTCAGCCCTCCTCACCGTGATGACCAATGCCGCCATGAAAGCGGGCAAATCCTTGTCGCGTGACTTTGGCGAAGTGCAGAACCTGCAGGTTTCTGTGAAGGGACCGGGCGATTTCGTCTCAAACGCCGACCGGAACGCCTAAAAGATCATCCGCGCCGAACTCGAAAAAGCCCGCCCTGGGTACAGCTTCCTGATGGAAGAGAGCGGGGCATTCGAGGGCCGCGACAAGGCGCATCGCTGGATCGTTGACCCGCTGGACGGGACCACCAATTTTCTGCACGGCATCCCGATTTTTGCGGTGTCGATTGCGCTGGAGCGCGAAGGGCAGATCATTGCCGGCGTGATCTACAACCCGGCTTCTGATGAATTGTACACCGCAGAGCGCGGGGGCGGTGCGTTCATGAACGATCGTCGATTGCGGGTTGCTGGGCGCAAGGACCTTGCCGACTGCGTGTTTGGCACCGGGATTCCGCATCTTGGGCGTAAAGGCCACTCGGTGTTTCTTGAACAGCAGCGCCGCGTCATGCTGCAGGTCTCCGGTGTGCGGCGCATGGGTGCGGCAGCGCTTGACCTTGCCTATCTTGCTGCAGGGCGGCTGGACGGATTTTGGGAAAGCGGGCTTTCGGCCTGGGACATGGCAGCAGGCATCATCCTCATCCGCGAGGCGGGGGGATTTGTGACCGATCTGGCTGGCGGCCACGACATGCTGGACAGCGGCGATATTGCAGCGGGCAATGAGATCATCCACCGTAAAATGCTGGATACGCTGTTCGCGGCGTGAATTCCGCCAAGCTTCGCACTCTGGCGTTTGGCCGCAAATAATCCGTGATCTTCGCGCATTTGTGTTCTGCGTGTTATGAGGCCAATGTAGTCTCATTGCTCCACCAGCGTCCCGGAGAATCAATTTGGCACGGCCCTACGATCCGCACCGACTTTCCAGCCCGAGCGTCCATCTGATCACCATGGTGATCTTTCTCATCATCACCGGGTTCCTGACAGCGGTGCTTTACCGGCAAATTGCTGTCGCCTTCGCCAACAATCCCGGATTGAACGGCCTGATTTTCGGTGTTCTTGGCATCGGCATGCTTCTGGTTTTTCTGCAGGTATTCGGCCTGATGCGGGAAGTTGCCTGGGTCAACTCCTTCCGGCAAGGCAGCGCCGAGCTCGACACGGTCAAGGAGCCTGTTCTGCTGGCTCCGATGAAGGCGCTGCTTGGCCAGTCTGGCCGCGACATGCTGCTGACCACCAACTCGATGCGCTCCATCCTTGATTCCATTGCCAACAGGCTGGACGAATCGCGCGACATTTCACGGTATCTTACGGGGTTGCTGGTCTTTCTGGGTCTTCTGGGCACGTTCTGGGGGCTGATTGAAACCATTGGATCCATCGGCAACACCATCCAGTCGCTTGACCCCGGCTCGGGCAGTTCCAGCGACATCCTCGATGCGCTCAAGAGCGGGCTGCAAACGCCGCTTGAAGGCATGGGCACAGCGTTCTCGTCCTCGCTTTTCGGCTTGTCGGGTTCGCTGGTGCTTGGCTTTCTAGACCTGCAGGCGGGCCGTGCGCAGAACCGGTTCTATACCGAACTGGAAAACTGGCTGTCTTCGGTAACCGACATGAATTTCGAGCAATCGGTTGCCAGCGGGGCGGGAGCAGGTTCGGCTGACGATATCCGCATGCGGCTTGAGTCCCTTGCCCAGAATATGCAGCAAGGCGGCAGCGCTGGCGGCCAGCGGGCCACAGCCGCCATGGCGACGCTTGCCGAGGGCATCCAGGGGCTGGTCCAGCACATGCGCAGCGAACAGCAATTGGCGCGTGAACAACAGGCACGCCAGAGCGAACAGCAAAGGGAAATTCTCGAATTGTTGAGGCGGCTCGACGCGTTTTTCGACCGCGCCTCCAAACATCAGGGCTAATGCATCATGGCGCTTGGCCGAAGCAGACGTACGCAGCACCGGGTCGATTACTGGCCCGGTTTCGTCGACGCGCTCTCAACCCTGCTTTTGGCGGTCATGTTCCTGCTTTCGGTGTTTGTGCTTGCACAATTCCTGCTCAGTCAGGAGATCACCGGCAAGGATGCGGTGCTGAACCGGTTGAACGACCAGATCGACGAACTGACCTCATTGCTTGCATTGGAGCGAAGCGGCAAACAGGACATAGAAGACAATCTGGCAAACCTGCAGGCGTCTCTAAGCGAGGCAGAAAGCGAGCGTTCCCGTTTGCAGCAATTGCTGTCTGCCGGTTCAGGCGCGACCAGCGAACAGGATGCGCGGATCGGGGCTCTTTCAACACAGCTTGATGATGAAAAGCAGTTGTCACAGCGTGCGCTTTCGCAGGTTGAACTGCTCAACCAGCAGATTTCAGCACTGCGCCGCCAGATAGGCGCGCTGGAAGATGCGCTCAACGCGTCTGAAAACCGCGATCGCGAAAGCCAGACCAAGATCTCCGACCTCGGCAAGCGCCTCAACGTTGCGTTGGCGCAGCGTGTTCAGGAGCTCAACCGTTACCGTTCGGATTTCTTCGGCAGGCTTCGGGAGATCCTTTCGGATCGCCCCGATATTCGCATCGTTGGCGACCGGTTTGTGTTTCCCTCCGAAGTGCTGTTCCCTTCTGGGGCTGCTGAATTGAACCCTGAGGGCAAAGACCAGATGCTGAAGGTCGCCAAGGCGCTCATCCAGATCGGTTCGGAAATTCCCGACGACATCGGCTGGGTGCTGCGGGTTGACGGGCATACCGACAGCACTCCGCTTTCAGGTGCCGGGAAATTTGCCGACAATTGGGAGCTCAGTCAGGCGCGTGCGCTGGCTGTGGTGAAGTTCTTCATCGAGCAGGGCATTCCCGCCGAGCGGCTTGTTGCAGCCGGATTTGCCGAATTCCAGCCACTTGAGCCGGGCGACAGTGATGAGGTTCGCGCCAAAAACCGCCGCATTGAATTGAAACTCACCGAAAAATAAAGCAGCCTTCCTTTCGGGCAGGAAAGTTCGAAAGGACAGGATCATGGATGCAGATGCAATCATTGTTGGTGGCGGGCTTTCCGGCCTTGTTGCAGCATGTGAACTTGCAGCCCGCAACAAGAAGGTGATCATTCTCGATCAGGAAGGTGAGAATTCGCTGGGCGGGCAGGCATTCTGGTCGTTGGGCGGGCTTTTCATGGTCGATTCGGCTGAACAGCGTCGCATGAAAATTCGCGACAGCCTTGAACTGGCGCGGCAGGATTGGCTGGGTTCGGCGCAATTCGACCGCGATGAAGACCGTTTTCCAAGGCTTTGGGCAGAAGCCTATTTGCAGTTTGCTGCCACATCGATGCGCCCATGGCTGCATTCTTTGGGCATGCGCTGGTTTCCGGTGGTTGGTTGGGCAGAGCGTGGTGGCGCGCTGGCGCATGGACACGGCAATTCGGTACCGCGGTTTCATCTGACCTGGGGAACCGGGCCGGGCGTTGTCGCGCCGTTTGAAAAGCGGGTTCGCGAAGCTGAAAAGCTTGGCCTGGTCACGCTCAAGTTTCGCCACCGGGTTCGGCAGGTCGTTTCGACAAATGGCACGGTTACCGGCGTTGCAGGCGAAGTGCTTGTGCCCTCCACCGTTGAACGCGGCCAGAAAAGCAGCCGGGAAGTCGAGGGCCCATTCGAGCTGGCAGCAAATTCCGTCATCATCACTTCGGGCGGCATTGGCGGCAATCTGGAACTTGTCAAACGCAACTGGCCAGTGGAAAGGCTGGGCCGGGTGCCGGACAAGATGATCAGCGGTGTGCCACACCATGTTGACGGGCTGATGCTTGATATCGCCAAACAGGCCGGCGCAAAGCTCATCAACACCGACCGCATGTGGCACTACACCGAGGGCGTCAAGAACTGGGCCCCAATCTGGCCCGATCATGCGATCCGCATTCTCCCCGGCCCCTCCTCGTTGTGGTTTGATGCCCTGGGCAACCGTCTGCCGGCACCGTGCCTTCCGGGCTTTGATACGCTTTCGACGCTGAAGCACATTCTCGCAACCGGGCATGATTACTCCTGGTTCGTGCTCACGCAGAAAATCATCAAAAAGGAATTTGCGCTTTCGGGTTCTGAACAAAATCCCGATTTCACCTCCGGAAAGTGGAGTGCGGTGCTGCGCAGCAGGGTTGGCAAGGGCGCACCCGCAGCGGTTGAGGCGTTCAAACAGAAGGGCGAGGACTTCATTGTCCGCGATAATCTGGAGGACCTCGTCAAGGGCATGAATGCGCTGACCGAAACTGCTTTGATTGACCATGATCATCTCAGGATGCAGATCGAGGCGCGCGACCGGGAGTTGACCAATCCGTTTTCAAAGGACGCGCAGATCATGGCCTTGCGTCAGGCGCGAAACTACATCGGCGACAAGTTGATCCGCACCGCAAAACCGCATGCAATCCTTGATCCGGCAAATGGTCCGTTGATTGCGGTCCGGCTCAACTTGCTGACCCGCAAATCGCTTGGGGGGATCGAGACCGATCTCTTGTCGCGGGCGATCGGTGCGGATGGATCGCCTGTACCGGGCTTGTTTGCGGCTGGCGAAGCTGCCGGCTTTGGAGGCGGTGGCTATCACGGCTACAACGCGCTGGAAGGCACATTCCTTGGCGGCTGCATCTTTTCCGGCAGGGCGGCAGGGATGGCAGCGGGGTAAGCAGTCGGGGACGGCTTTATGACCATTCAGGCCTACTCGGCAGCCCTGAATGCCCTTTGGCCGGTGTCGAATTGCAGGCTGGCGAGGCGGGCATAAACGCCGCCTTTTTTGACCAGTGCGGCGTGGTTGCCCTCTTCAACGATGCGCCCGTCTTCAAGGACCAGGATGCGGTCGGCCTTCAACACGGTGGCAAGCCGGTGAGCAATGACGAGCGTTGTGCGGTTTTGCATCAGCTTTTCCAATGCGTCCTGCACAAGCCTTTCGCTCTCGGCATCGAGCGCGCTGGTTGCCTCGTCGAGGAGCAGCACGGGGGAGTCTTTCAAGATGGCGCGGGCAATGGCAATTCGCTGACGCTGGCCGCCTGAAAGGGTCACGCCGCGTTCGCCAAGCTGCGTATCATAGCCCTGCGGCAGGGCAGAAATGAAGGTGTCGGCATGCGCTGCCTTGGTGGCGGCAATGATCTGGGCTTGCGTCGCACCGGGACGGCCATAAGCGATGTTTTCCTGTGCGGTGGCCGCAAAGATCGTGGTGTCCTGCGGCACCATGGCAATGCGGCGGCGCAATTCCTGCGGATCGGTGCTGCGGATGTCGACACCGTCAAACCGGATGGTGCCCGATTGCGGATCGTAAAAGCGCAGCAGCAGTTGGAACATCGTGCTTTTTCCCGCGCCAGATGGTCCGACAATGGCAACGGTCTCGCCCGGTGCAATGCTGAAACTTGCTTCGCCAAGTGCAGGCGTGCCGGGGCGGGCCGGATAGGCAAAGGAGATACGGTCAAACTCGATGGCGCCCTTCGAGGGCGAGGGCAGCGCAACCGGATTTGCCGGTGCAATGATTGCCGGTTCTTCCGCCATGAGTTCGGCAATGCGTTCGGCGGCACCAGCTGCTTGTGAAAGCTCGCCCCAGACCTCCGACAGGGCGCCCAGCGCACCGGCGGCGAAAACGGCATACAGCAGGAACTGGCTGAGCGTTCCAGCACTCATGGTGCCGGCAAGCACGTCGCGCGCGCCGAACCACAACATCAGGACGACGCTTGAGAAAATGAGGAAAATTGCAAAGGCGGTCAGCAAGGCACGGGTTGCAATGGCGCTTCTGGCCGCGCCGAACGCTTCTTCAACCGCGCCGGAAAATCGGTCTTGAACCATTCTTTCATTGGCAAAGGCCAGCATGGTGCGCACCGCGCCAATCGATTCCGAGGCGTAGGCGGTAGCGGCAGCCAATGTATCCTGTGCATTGCGGGACCTGCGCCGTACAGCCCTGCCAAAAGCGACAATGGGCAGTACGATCAGAGGGATTGCACCCAGAACCACCAGTGAAAGCCTTGGCGAGGTTGCAACCATCATACCGGTCGCGCCAATGCCCAGCAGGGTGTTGCGCAAGGCCATCGATGCGGTGGCGCCCACGGCAGACTTGATCTGCGTGGTGTCGGCGCTGAGGCGCGAGACGATCTCGCCCGATTGTTCCATGTCAAAGAAGGCAGGCGAAAGGCTGGTCACATGGGCGAAGACATCGGCGCGAACATCGGAAATGACCCGTTCGCCGAGCCAGATGACGAAATAATAGCGCGCGGCACTGGCAAGCGCCAAGACGGCGGCGATTCCCACCAGCATGGAGAAGTAGTTGTTGATGAAGCCGATGTCATTGCCGGAAAAGCCGTTGTCGATCATCCGGCGAACCGCAACCGGCAATGTCAGCGTCGTTGCGGTAGCCAGCAGCAGGAAGAAGCCGGCTGCAAACAATTGCCGCTTGTAGCGCCACAAATAGGGCAGCATGGCCCGCAATGGTTTGAGGGACCGGCGGCGGCGCGCCTTTTCTTCTTCGGTTTCGTCGATTTGCGCCATTGTTCGCTTCCGGGATTGTCAAAAACGGCGCTTGATGCAGCGCCGACTGCCAAGGGTCAGGCTTGTTTTCCGTTTAACAGTCATGTATGGCCGTGACCAGAGTTTTCGAGGAAGAAGCCGCACTGCGCCAAATTGGTGTATGCGGCTCTTTGATTTTGGCAGTGCATCGGCCCGACAGCCGGCACTTGCTGGCACACCAGACAGGACATGACCCATGAAAGAGAAGATTCACCCCAAGTACCACATGATCAACGTGGTCATGACCGATGGCACCAGCTTCCAGACCCGCACGACCTGGGGCAAGGAAGGCGATACATTGAACCTTGACATTGATCCGAAGTCGCATCCGGCATGGACTGGTGGCAACCAGCAGATCATGGACCGCGGTGGCCGCGTTTCGCGCTTCAAGAACAAGTATGCCGGCCTCGGCGTCTGAGCAATTTGCCTTGAATTGCAAAAAACCCGGCGGAGACGCCGGGTTTTTTTATCCTTCAATCGATATTGTACGCTTGATGTCTTCGCCCATGAGGCCCACCAGGGCGGGGCGGCGGATGCCGGGAAGAAACGCGACGTCGTAGAGTTCGCGGATCACGCCTTCGATGCGCACCCATTCCACCATGTCGCCGGTTGTAAGGTCGATGACCGCGAGGCCGCAGCGCGCCTCCGTGTTTTTGGCGGCAAGTGCCTCATCCAGCGCAAGGCCTGAAAACGTGCGGTTTTCCCGCGCCATCGACAGCCCAACGATGGCCCGGTTGCCGGCAAAGGCCAACCCCCGGGCATAGCCGGGACAAAAGGCCACCGGTTCAAACCGACCGGCGGCTAGATCGGCAAAGCCGAATTCACCGGTGCCCGAATTGAGCAGCCACAACCGGCCATCGTGCCAGCGCGGCGAATGCGGCATTGACAGGCCCGACAGGACGGTTTGCCCGGTTTCGACGTCGATCAGCACGCCGCCATCGCGGCGGCGGTCGCGCCAGCCATCGCCGACATCCGACATCGACACCGCGGTGACGTGGGTAGGTTTGCCGCCTAGCATCGCCATGCCGTTCAGATGGCAGCGGTCCTCCGCCGCCAGCCGCGAGACGAAGGGCGGCGTCCAGAGCGGGCGGAAGGAATGGCTGTCGCTCACCGTAGCAAGACAAGAGAACAGCGTGTTGACGAAGACCGGCCGGCCATCAGGTCCAAAGCCGGTGTCGTGCGCGTCGACGTCGCCGGTGATCCAGGCGCCATGCGGGGCAAACAGGGCGTCGTAGCCGTCACCCCCGGTCTGACCCGCGTCCAGCAGATTGTCGAGCCGGAAAATTTGCCACTGTGTCGCCAGCGCCAGCGAACGCCCGTCGGACGAAACGCCCAGCCCCATGCAACGCTGGAAGGTTCGCTCGAAGACGGAAAGCTTTCCGTCTTCCTTGACGCCAACCGTGAACAGCTTGTTGCCTTGGTAGGTGGTGAAGGCGAGGCTGCCGCCGGTACCGGCGAGCCAGGCAGGAAAGTGGCGGGAGGTGGTGAGCGCAAATTTTTCGATCTGGTTCATTCTTGTTACCTATTGCCACAATACTGAGCAGTCCTTGTTCCACAGCAGCGAGCCTGGCGTCAAACCGGCCGGTTTGTGCCACGCATTTAGGCGGGCGAGGAGGGACAGTCTGCGGTAATTCGGAATCTCGCAAACACCGGAGAATACCAGTTTACCAAGGCTTCACCTTCGGCTAACCATTACGTCATCTAAGTTGCAGAATTTGAGGCCACATGGCAGAGTTTCCCGCAGTTGTCGACTTGCGCACCTTGGTGGCAGACGGATATGGTTTCGTCATCCAGGGCGATGCATCGGATGATCAGACAGGCTGGGGCGTTGCTTCGCCCGGCGATATCAATGGCGATGGCATCGACGATTTGATTGTCGGCGCGCCGGGGAGTGATACTGGCGGATATTCCGCTGGTCAGGCTTATGTCATTTTCGGCAAGGCCGGGGCATCGCGGGCGAACATCGACCTGGGCTCGCTTTCGTCGGCTGACGGCTTCATTATCCAGGGTGATGATGCGGGCGATGGAGCCGCGGCCAGTGTCTCCGCCGCTGGGGACGTTAATGGTGACGGTGTCGACGATCTTCTCGTAAACGCCGCGACGAACAGCGATGGCGGTTCCATTGCTGGAGCGGCCTATGTCATCTTCGGCGTGGCCGGGGCGACGCGGGTCAATATCGACCTCACGACACTCGCGGCTGCCGACGGCTTCAAAATCCAGGGCGATATTTCAGGAGACCAAGCCGGCCACACCGTTTCGTCGGCGGGCGATGTAAATGGGGACGGCATTGACGATTTGATCATAGGGGCTCCCTATGGTGACAATGGCGGCTACGCTGCGGGCGAAGCCTACGTCGTTTTCGGCAAGGCCGGGGCGACGCGAGCCAACATCGATCTCACGACATTCGCCGCCGCCGACGGTTTCATTGTCCAGGGTGACGCGATTCGCGATTTTGCCGGCTGGAGCGTATCCTCGGCAGGCGACATCAATGGCGACGGTATTGACGACATTGTCGTTGGCGCCCCTTTGGGTAGCGATGGGGGAGCGATCGCAGGCGAAGCCTATGTGATCTTCGGCAAAGCCGGAGCGACGCGAGCCAATATCGATTTGACCTCACTTGCAGCTGCCGATGGTTTTATCATTCAGGGCGATGCGGGAGGCAACCGAGCGGGCTGGAGCGTGTCCTCGGCAGGCGACATCAACGGCGACGGTATTGAAGATCTGATCGTTGGGGCCCCCTATGGCGACGATGGCGGGAACGACGCCGGGGAAGCATATGTCATCTTTGGCAAGGCCGGCGCCACCCGCACCAATATCGACCTCAGCAGCCTGGCGGCCGCAGAAGGCTTCATCATCCAGGGTGACGAAGCCAGCGATTATGCCGGGTTCAGCGTCGCCGCGGTCGGTGATGTGGATGGTGACGGCATTGACGATCTTATCGTTGGCGCGCCGTCAGGCGACGACGGTGGAACCGACGCGGGCGAGGCCTATGTCATTTTCGGCAAGGCCGGGGCGACGCGCGCCAATATCGACCTCACTTCGCTGGCAGTAGACGACGGCTTTATCATTCAGGGTGCCGCTGAAGGTGACAGAGCCGGCAGGCGCGTTTCATCTGCCCGCGACGTCAACGGCGACGGCGTCAATGATCTGATCATTGGCGCTCCCTATGGTGACAACGGTGGGTCTAATGCAGGCGAGGCCTATGTAATCTTCGGCATCGACGGTACGCTGCCGTCACCGGTCGCCGACTACATTACCGGCACAACAGGCGACGACACCATCGATCTATTTGCCGGAGATGACACCTATTCCGGTGGCGACGGCAATGACACGATTTCCGGCGGAACCGGTCGCGACGAGCTTCAGGGCGATCTGGGCGACGACACTTTCATCGTGGCGGCGGGCGATCTGGTTTCAGGCGAAATCTATGATGGCGGAACCGGCGACGACACGCTGGAGCTGACCGGCTCCGGACCGTTTGCCTTTGCCGGCGTGACGCTGACCAGCATCGAACACATCGTGTTCGCTGATGCTGGCGGCATGGCGTTTTACGGCAACATCCCAACTCAGATCGGTGTGATTGAC
>JBGSNX010000038.1:0-25009 GCA_041739465.1 Salaquimonas sp. | reverse complement strand
GAGCGTCATCGAGGCGCGAGCGGCGCTGGCCGGCGGCGATACCGGTTTTCGCACGGCGCTGCACCATGGTGTGCTTGCCTATGGAAATATGGGGGCCTCGCGGCGGCTGGATTTCACGGCGATCGGCGCGTCGGTCAATCTGGCGGCGCGGCTGCTTTCAGCGGCTTCGGCAGCTGGCGCCGATGATGTTGTTTCGCGTGAATTTGCGCAGCTCACCGGCGAGCCACACCTTGTTGCCGCGACGGCGGCGCTGAAAGGCATTGGCGACGCTGTGGAAATCCTGACGCGGGTCGAGCCCTGACGGCTGTTCCGAAAGCCGGAATGCCGGGCCATTTCCTTTTTGCCGCTGCTGTGCCAGTGGGGATGCATGTCGCAACCTGCCCGCAAGATTTTGATCAAGGATGGCCCTGTTATCGTGCTCGTTGAGCCGCAACTGGGCGAAAACATCGGCATGGTTGCGCGCGCCATGGCCAATTTTGGTTTGAGCGAACTTCGTCTTGTCAATCCGCGCGACGGCTGGCCCAATGAAAAGGCCCGCTCGGCAGCCAGCCGTGCCGACCATGTGATTGATGCGGTCAGCGTCCATTCGACATTGGGTGAGGCCATTGGCGACTTGCAGTTTGTGTGTGCGACAACGGCGCGGTCGCGCGAAATGATCAAGCCGGTGTTGGGTCCAACCGAGGCAGCGACGCGGCTGCGGGAAATGCACATTGCAAAGGCTCGTTGCGGCGTGCTGTTCGGTCGCGAACGGTGGGGGCTTGAGAACGACGAGATATTGCTGTGCGATGCTATCGTCACTTTCCCGGTGAACCCGGCTTTTGCCTCGCTCAACATCGCGCAAGCGGTGCTTTTGATGTCCTATGAATGGATGAAAACCGCAGACATGCCTGCTCCTTTTGGGGAAGCGATCATTCCGGCGAAACGAGAAAATGTTGCAGCACTCGTTGAACACGTGATCGCCTCGCTCGACGAGACCAGCTATTTTCATCCTCCTGAAAAGCGCGAGCGGATGGAACAGACCATTCGTTCGATCCTGACGCGTCCAGGGTTCAGCGATCCTGAAATTCGCACCTTGCGCGGTGTCGTGGCCTCGCTCGAAAGGCGTTGGTTGAAAAAGGCCGGAAAGCAGCCTGACTAAACCGGTCCAAGCATGTGACTTGCCCTTGAAGCCGTGTTGAGGCAAAGCAGCAATGTGGAACCATTGAACCAAAAACAGTCGTCAGCCTTTTCGCTCTGGGCCAATGTCGTTGCCAGCGATGCAGCGAAAATTGGCGAGAGCGCCAAATTGCTTGCGCTCGCCGGCCAAGCCCAGGCTGGCCGGTGGTGGCAGGGCGTGGCGAACTGGTTTGGCTTCGTCAACAAACGCCGCACCGACCAGCGTTTTTCGGTCTTTCCGGGAATTTTGCGCGGCGTGGAGTGGTTGGCGATCCTGGCATCGGCAGTCTATGCGCTTTACCTTGTTGCTGATCCGCTGTTTCTTTCAATGCTGCGGGATCGCGATCCGGTGACCATGAACATTTTTGAAGTGGTCACAAGGCTCGGTCAGTCGGCATGGGTTCTGTATCTTGCAGGGGCCATCGTGCTGGCGATTTCCTTCTTTCCGGCCAATCGGCTCAAACGCCGCCGGCGGGTCCAAATTCATGATCTGCTGCTGGTTTCTTACTTTGTCTTCACGTCGGTGGCGTTTTCCGGGCTGATTGCAAATCTTGCGAAAAACCTGATTGGGCGGGCGCGGCCAGAATTCACGCCGGAGGGCATGGTCTGGTTTTCAAAGCCCTTTGGCGACAATTATGATTTTGCGAGCTTCCCTTCGGGACACGCCACTACGGCGGGCGCACTTTTGATGGCACTGATCCTGCTGGCGCCAAGGTTCCGGGTGTTCTTTCTCATTGCAGGGATATGGATTGCCATTTCACGCCCGGTTCTTGGCGTGCATTTCCCCTCCGATATCCTTGCCGGGATGGCGCTTGGCGCAGGTTTCACCTGGATTTACGCTCGCAGTTTCGCCCGAAAGCGGCTGCTTTTCCTGTTTGCCGATGATGGCAAGGTGGTGGTCAAACCGGCTGTTGCTCGGCTTGCATTGATTGCGAGTGCGAAAGGCAAGGCATGAGCATCCTGGTTTTTGACAGCGGCATTGGTGGGCTCACGGTGCTGCGCGAAGCGCGGGTGTTGATGGCTACCCACCGATTTGTCTATGTAGCCGATGATGCTGGCTTTCCCTATGGCGATTGGGAAGAAGCTGCCCTTAAGGCGCGGCTTGTTGACCTGTTTGGACAGCTGCTGGATGAGCACAAGCCGGAAATCTCGGTGATCGCTTGCAATACGGCGTCAACGCTGGGCATCGATGCGCTTCGCGAGGCCTATCCCAAGCACAATTTTGTTGGAACGGTACCTGCAATCAAGCCGGCTGCCGAGCGCACGCAATCGGGGCTGGTATCGGTTTTGGCAACGCCGGGCACCGTAAAGCGGCAATACACCCGCGATCTCATCCACCAATATGCCGGCAAATGCCATGTACGACTGGTTGGCAGCCGGGTGCTAGCTGGACTTGCCGAAACCTACATGCGCGAAGGTTTTGTTGATGAGGAAGCGGTGAGGGCCGAAATCGCCCCCTGTTTCATCGAAATGGATGGCAAGCGCACCGACATCGTGGTGTTGGCCTGCACGCACTATCCGTTCCTCGTCAACCGGATGCGCAAGACCGCTCCCTGGCCGGTTGACTGGATAGATACGTCGGAAGCAATCGCCCGCCGCGCCCTGAGTTTCATGGATGCCGACGCCTCGCCGCAAGAAGGTGAGGACATTGCCATTTTCACCTCTGGAAATCCGGACGCGGCGTTGACGAGGCTGGTGCGCGGATTCGGGCTGCGTGTGGCAAACAACAAAGCCCACAGTTGACAATCTCAAGACAGGGGACTATCCCCCACTTCAGTTCCGGGCCGCTTTGGCCCGGTTCTTTTTTGACGTATCCCGTGACAAAGGGCGCAAAACGTGCGCGGCCATTGTCTGTCGGCACCGCAAAAAGGTGCGAAGGAGGGTGCGTTTCCTTGAACCAAAACTTTCGTTTTGGTTCGTAAACCATTGAAGGAAATGCAATGAGCAAGCGTATTGAAGCCAAACACAAAATTGATCGCCGTATGGGCGAAAACATCTGGGGTCGTCCAAAGTCCCCGGTAAACAAGCGTGAATTCGGACCGGGCCAGCACGGCCAGCGCCGCAAGGGCAAGGTTTCCGATTTCGGCGTTCAGCTGCGCGCCAAGCAGAAGCTCAAGGGCTATTACGGCAACATTTCGGAAAAACAGTTCCGCAAGATTTACGAGGAAGCCTCGCGCCAGAAGGGCGATACTTCCCAGAACCTGATCGGCCTGCTGGAAAGCCGTCTGGACGCCATCGTTTATCGCGCAAAGTTCGTGGCCACCGTGTTTGCGGCACGCCAGTTCGTCAACCACGGCCACGTCAAGGTCAATGGTCAACGCGTCAACATTGCGTCCTATGTCTGCAAGCCGGGCGACCTCATTGAAGTCAAGGACAAGTCCAAACAGCTGGCGTTTGTTCTGGAAGCAGCCCAGCTCGCCGAGCGCGATGTTCCTGACTATGTTTCCGCCGATCATGGCAAGATGGTTGCGACGTTCGCTCGCAAGCCCGGTCTGTCGGATGTTCCTTATCCGGTGCAGATGGAACCAAACCTCGTCGTCGAATTTTATTCGCGCTGAGGCAGTTTTTCCTGCAAGGTTTCAAGAGCCGCTCCAATTTTGGGGCGGCTTTTTTGTTTCCGGATAATCATGCTGCTAGTGTAGGAAGACTGCATGAACGAGCAAACGCCTGCTGCCAAAATCATTGCCGGGGAAGATGGTTGCCACCCGATGTTCAGGGCGGCACCGTCTGGCGTTGAATTCAACAAGCTGCGCAAGCGGCTGGTTCAGAACACGCGTCAGGCGATTGACCAATTCGCCATGGTAAAGCCTGGCAGCCGCTGGCTGGTCGCGCTGTCCGGCGGCAAGGATTCGTATGGCTTGCTGGCGTTGCTGCTCGATCTCAAATGGCGCGGATTGCTGCCGGTTGATGTGATTGCCTGCAATCTTGACCAAGGCCAGCCGAATTTTCCAAAGCACATCCTGCCCGAATTTCTAAGCACAAACGGTATCGCGCACCGGATCGAATATCAGGACACCTATTCAGTGGTCACCGACAAATTGCCGGAAAACTCCACCTATTGCTCGCTGTGCTCGCGGCTTCGTCGCGGACATCTGTACCGTGTAGCGCGCGAGGAGGGATGTGATGCGCTGGTGCTTGGCCATCACCGCGAGGACATTCTGGAAACGTTCTTCCTCAATCTGTTCCATGGCGGGCGGCTGGCTGCTATGGCGCCAAAACTCATGAACGATGACGGCGACCTCCTCGTTCTGCGCCCACTGAGCTTTTGCGCGGAAGCCGATCTGGCGAAATTTGCTGCGGCCATGCAGTTCCCGATCATCCCCTGCGATCTGTGTGGTAGTCAGGACGGGCTGCAACGCAATGCCATGAAAGACATGTTGGCCGATATCGAGCGTCGCATGCCGGGCCGCAAGGACAGCATGATCCGGGCGCTCGGCAATGTGCGGGCCAGCCATTTGCTGGATACGACACTTTTCGATTTCAGCGGGCTTTGATCCCCAGACTGTCAACTTGTGGACAAAACGCGTTTCTTGCGACAAAAATGAACGTGTCTGACAGGGGGTGAACAGTGGGGATGATCAGCCGGAGTGTTTCAGCTTTCATGGTTCTGGCTTGTTGGCTGCTGGCAGGGGTGCCCGCGCTGGCGGAAAAGCGCGTTGCGCTGGTCATTGGCAATGGCCAATACCAAAACATTGAAGTTCTCAAAAATCCGGCCAACGATGCCTCGGCAATCCGTCAGGCGCTTACTTCCCGCGGTTTCGAAGTCAGTTTCGGGGTCGATCTTGATCGCGAAAAGATGGCGGACCTAGTCGCAAGGTATGAAACTGCTGCGTCCAATGCAGATGTGGCCTTGATCTACTATGCCGGGCACGCGGTGCAGATTGATGGCGAAAACTATTTGCTTCCCGTCGATGTCAATGCTGAAAAGCAATACACAGTCCGGATTAACTCCATCAAGCTTTCAGATATCTATGAATCCGTCGGTAGTGAAGTCGATACATCCCTGCTTTTTGTTGATGCTTGCCGCAACGACCCTTTCAAAGGCAGGGGTCTGAGAGGCACCGGCACGGTTTCGCGGGGGCTTGCGCCGGTTCAACCGCTTCGCACCAAAAATGGAAGCTTCGTCGGGTTTGCAACCGAGTCAGGAGAGGTTGCCAGCGACGGTGATGGTATCAACAGCCCCTATACAGAGGCGATCCTGAAGCACATCCATACGCCGGATATCGACATTGATGTCATGATGAGCCGGGTGGGAGATTACGTTCGATCGGCCACTGGCGGGAAACAGACGCCATCAAGAGTTTCTTCGCTGTCCTCACGGGGGTTCAAATTCAATCCGGAGTCGCTTCCTGTTCCCACTGAAGTTCCTGCGCCAACCCAGAATTCCGGACAATGCAGCCCGGTTGTTGAAGAGGCTTTGTGGAGGACTGCCGAGACGATCAAGACGGTAGAGGGTTACAAGCGGTTTTTGGAGGTTTGCCCGAGCAGCGCCCTTGCGCCGGAAGCATACAAGCGCAATGCAGAACTGGTGAACAAGCCCAAATGGTATCTCGCGCTGTATGAAGGCGTCGATTTCTGGGGCATGGATATCGAGGAAAAAGGAATTGAGACCGAAACAGCTGAGAATTGCGCACGTGCCTGTGCCGCCAATACCAGCTGCAAGGTATTCACTTTCGTTCCTGACAAGAAAGTTTGTTACCTCAAGACAGACATGGACATTCCCATTCTGCAAAAAGGCATCCTGTCCGGCGTTTTCATTGAGCGGCCTGGGTCAGGGCCTGACATACCCGAGGCGCCGATCATCGAGACCCGGTTCAGCGCTTTTCCCGGCCTTGCGCATCGTGGTCCCATCAACATGAATTGGCAGCCGAGCGGCGTCAGTACCGTTGACGCATGCCTGCGCTCCTGCGACCAGGAAGATTCATGCATTTTTGTTACATTCGGAGAGCGCCAGAGCAATGGTTCGCGTTGCGGCCAGAGGTTCGTAAGCATCCTGGGTGACATTTTCGGCAAGACAGACAAGAGGGGGGCAACGGCGTTCGACAAAGTCAGGAGCTACATATCACCCGTGACCGCACCAATCCCATTGCCTGGGGTTGAGCTATCGCAGCGCTGAAACAAGGACAATTATTCAGGGTTAACCTGCAATTAATCCACTGAAGGCATCATGGCCCCAATCCAAGGGGAAAGCCATGAAACCGCTGATTGCGACACTGCTCATTTTGGGTGGCATTGCCTCACCGTTTGCCTATGACGCCATTGCATACAAGCAAAGTGTTGCTGGCAAAAAAGAGGCGCACCTGACCAACAAGCAATTGCAGGCAATGCGGCGTGACTATCCATTGCACGTCCCTGCTGGCAGCGTGGAAAACGCATTCGCCCGGTAACCTTGCTGTCTGCAGCCTTGCACCCAGGCTGCAATGTCCCTAACTCTTGCGGCATGACGGAGAAATTCTCATGAGCGGTTGGGGCAGGGATGGCACGCGCACAAGTGGCTCGTCCGGCGGGCGGGCTGTGGTGGTGTTTCTGTCGCTTGCAGCGCTTGCGGTAGCGGGAACCGACATCGCCTCGCGCCTTGGCTATTTCAACCTGCCATTTCTTTCTTCCACCAGTGCGCAAACCGAACAGTTGCAAGAGCAGGTCGCAAGCCTTGAACAAAGGCTTTCCGATGCACTGGCAAAGGTGGGCGCTGCCCCGCAGGTGGACGGGCTTTACCGGGAAATCGAGCAGCAAGCAGAAGAAATTGCCAAGCTTCGAGACGAGCGCGAAAAGCTGCTGTCCGGCGAGGCTGAGTCGGCAATCAGCCTGCGTTCCGAACTCGACCAGTTGCGCAATGTGCAAATCCCCACACTTGAGAAAGAACTTGGCAACCGGGACCGCAGCTTGAAGGAGTTGGAGGGCCGTCTGAAACTTGCCGAGGAAGTGACAAAAGAGCTGCAGGGCAGCGCCGGGCAAGCGGTTGCTGCGCAAGAGCAGCAGTTGAAGACGCAGATCGCGCAACGCGATGCCATGCTCAAACAGCTTGATGCTGAATTGGCGCGCCTCGCCCCCTTGGAAACTGAAGTTGCGGCACTAAAAAAGGATGTGGCTGAGGCGGCACAAATTGCCATTGCCGAACAAAAGGCGAGAAGTGAACTGACCAGTGCAAATGCTCAAATTGCCAAGGCCAATTCCGACCTAGCCAAGGCCAGTTCCGACCTAGCCAAAGCAAGGCAGGAATTTGCCGATGTCTCCAGTGAACGCGACAGGTTGGCCGCGGATTTGACACTAGCGCTTTCGCAATTGGCTGCCCTGAAACCTGCGGCGGCTGAAACTCCGCCTGCCAATACAGGTGTTACGGCGCCTGCAAGGCAGGTTGCGCCCCGCGACCCGCAACAGGTTGCAAATGCCATGCAGCGGGCGCAGGGGCTTGGCGCGATTTCCAACGTGCAGCGTGACCGGATTGCCACGGGCTTGATTGAGGGGGAGTGCGTAGGCAAGGTGCTGAGTGACATATTGGGCAGGGCGCCTGCGGTTACGACCCGTGACCTTATCCGTGCCCTTGATTCAGATTGTTAGGAGACGAAAATGCGTGACCTGAAACAATTCCTGCTGGCTTTGATGGTGTGTGCCGGGACTGCCAGTGCCAATGCAGCCGACACATTCGAGAAAAACATCATGACTGGCGGGCCGAAGGGCACGTATATCCAGATCGGGCGCAACATTGCCGCACTGGGTGAGAAATGCGGCCTGTCCCTCAATGTTCAGGAAAGCGCCGGAAGCCTCGAAAACTTCATTGGCGTTCGCCAGCGCAAGAGCACACAATTTGGCATCGTCCAGTCGGATGTGCTTGAATATCTCAAGACCTATGAGACCAATGACGCGGAAATCCAGCAGGCTGTCAAAGGCGTGCGCATCATGTTCCCGCTCTACAATGAAGAGGTCCACCTGATCGCCCGCAAGGAAATTGGCTCGATCAAAGACCTTTCCGGCAAGAAAGTGGGTATCGGCGAGAAAGACAGCGGCACGTTTTTGACAGCGTCGTTGATCCTCGACATCTTGAGGGTGGAAGGCGCCGACCGGCAAACAATTGGT
This sequence comes from Salaquimonas sp., assembly GCA_041739465.1. Lineage (GTDB taxonomy): Bacteria > Pseudomonadota > Alphaproteobacteria > Rhizobiales > Rhizobiaceae > BOKV01. The sequence continues at coordinate 16,780 of JBGSNX010000038.1, read as the reverse complement.
GCAGCGCCCAGCCTTGAAAAACTGCTTGCCGGCGAAATCGACGCGTTTTTCTACGTAGCGGGTGCTCCTGCGGCGTTGTTTGCAACCGACACCATCGATCCTGAGAAATTCCATCTGGTCCGGCTGGATGATCTGGCGCTGGCGCAGACCTATACGCCTGCAAAGGTTCCGGCGGGAACCTATCCATTTGTCAAGGCGGATGTGCCTCTGGTGGCGGTCAAGGCAGTCTTGATGACCTATGATTACGACAAGAAGAAAAATGCCTATCACCGCAGCAGTTGCAAGGCGGTGGCAGACTACTCGAACCTGATTGTGACGGGCCTTGAGGAACTGCGCGCCAGCGGACATCCCAAATGGAAGTCGGTTGATCTGACAGCGTTGCCGCCGGGTTGGCAGGTCGGCGTGTGTGTCAAGGAAGGCATGGCAATCAATTACCAGGTTGCTTGCGAGGCGGCATCCGTGCCCGCGCCGGCCAGCGGCGATCAGGAATATCTCGATCTTCTCAAGCAGCGGCTCAAGCCGAAGGCACAGTGATCATATTGCGCACCCATTTCAAATCCTGGTTTGCATCAGGTCTGCTGGCGTTAGGCATCCTTGCATCCAGCCTGTCGTCATTGCCGGCCCACGCCATTGACCCGATCCCCGCACTTGCAGGCAAGAAGACCGTCCTGCTGTTTGCCAAGTCGCGCAGCGATGCCAGCCTTGACCGGCAACTGGCACTGCTGAGCGAGCGGCGGGTGGAGCTTTCCGAACGCAAGGCGGTGGTCATCGTTGTTGTGTCGCGACGCGACGCCATGATCGTCATGGGCTATGCATCCCTGCCAGCGGGCACCGGCAATGCATTGTTCGAGGCTTTGAAACCGGAAGGCGAGGGCACGACAATCGTTTTGCTGGACGAGCAGCAAAGTGAGCAGAAGCGTTGGCAACAGGTGGTGTCAGCCGAAGAATTGCTGTTGCAAATGGACGCCGCCCAATAGGGCTCAGACCGGTTTTTCAGGCTTCTTGCGAAGGCTGGTGCGGCGCGCCCGCAGACGTTTGGTGTTGCTTCGCTTGTCGCGCTCGATGCGCTGGTACTGGTTGCGGTAGCCCTCCCGACGCTCATGGATGGAAGCAATTACCTTGCCCAGCGTCGCACCCGATGCAATGAGCGCTGCCTCTGATATGTGAAGGCTTGCCTCCACGGTTTCGGGCACAGCTTCGGTAACGCCCAGCGCATACAGTTTCATCGCATGGTCCGGATCGCGCGCCCGGGCCACAATCGGCAAGTCAGGCTGCAAGCTGCGCACTGCCTTGGCAACACTGGCAACCGAAGCTTTGTCATCCATCGTGATGATCAGAACTTTGGCGGTTGCCAGACCAAACCGCTTCAACATCGCAACGTTCTGGCCGCCGGCATAATACACGGGCCGTTTGGCTTTTCGGCCGAGTGCAACCAGGTCCGGGTTCATTTCAAGGGCGACCCAGGTGCGCTTGTGTTCTTCCATCATGTCGGCGACCAATTCGCCAATGCGCCCATAGCCAATGATGATGGCCGCAGGCGTGCCGTGCATTTCCATAACCGGCATCGCCTCCATGGCAGGAGCCTGCCTTGCGCCCGTCATCCAACGCCGGATTTTCTGGCCGCCAACATCCATGGCCGGGGTCAGCACCATGCTGATCGATGCGACGGCAATGCCGATGGTTGCGATTTCCGGCCCCAGAAACCTGCCCGATGCAAGGGACAGGATCACGAAGGCAAATTCTCCGGCAGGAGCGAGGAGCATTGCAGATTCGATCGAGGATTCGCGTGAGACCTTGAAACGGCGAAGCAGGAAGTAGGTAATGATGAACTTCACACCCAAAACGATCAGCAGCGCTGCAAAAATCTGCCCCGGATTTGCAAGAATGGCGTTGATGTCCAGTGACATGCCGACGGAAAAGAAGAATATGCCGATCAGCAGGCCCTTGAAGGGTTCGATTGTCGCTTCGACTTCACGACGAAACTCGGTTTCGGCAAGGATCAACCCCGCGATGAACGCACCCAGTGCCATGGAAAGGCCGCTGGCGGCTGTAATGAGGCCCGTTCCGATCACCACCAGCAGGCTTGCGGCCATGAACAGATCGCCGCTTTGGGTGCGGGCCACTGCCCTGAAAAGGGGACGCAGCACAAAACGCCCCAACAGCAGGATGAGGCCGATTGCGATGGTCGCGTTCACAGCGGCGATCCCAAGGCTTTGCATCAGGCTGGCATCGCGGCCCTGGCTCAACACCCCGACAAGCACAAGCAACGGAACCACTGCAAGATCTTGAAACAGCAAGATCGAGAAAGATGCGCGCCCCGTGGTCGAGCCGAGGCGTTTTGCGTCAGCCAGCAACTGCACCACCAGCGCCGTGGAAGAAAGTGCAAAGGCAAAGCCAAGCACCAGCGCCAGATCGCGCGATACACCGGCGAAACTGACGATGAACCCTAGGACTGCACCGCTGATCAATACCTGCATTGCGCCAAGGCCAAAAACCATCCGGCGCATGGTCATCAGGCGCTCGAAGGAGAGCTCGAGCCCGATCATGAAAAGAAGAAAAACCACCCCTGCTTCTGCAAGATAGGTGATCTGGGTCCGATCCGAGACCGTGACATAGGATAGCCAGGGCGCCATGCTTGCAAGCCGGCCAAGGCCGTCCGGCCCCAGCACTGCACCAGCTGCCAGAAACCCAAGAACCGGACTCACGCCAAAGCGCACCAGAGCAGGAACGGCGACAGCCGCCGTTCCAAGCACAAGTACCAGTTCCTTGTACGCCATCAGGTCGATTTCGCCGGCCAAATCACTTCCCCGCAGATGGTCCAATGCGAACATGAATGCTGCGCCGACGCAAGCTGTTGGAAGCGCTGCACATGCAAATTGGTCAGCACTTGACGCGGACGGGCCCCACGGGCAGGGAAGGCAGCGTCACAGGCAAGTTCGGACATTGTCCGAGGGAAGAAAGAGCATTCATGCCAAACCCCTCCAAACGAATTTCAGGCATTCTTGAAGCTGGCAAGAGCGGTTGGGAAGTGCATTTTGAAGCCGTCAGGCGCAAGCGGGCAGGCGAGGACATCATTCTGCTTTCCGTGGGGGATCATGATTTTTCCACGCCGGAACAATCGGTAGAAGCCTGCGTTGAGGCATTGCGCGCCGGACACCACCACTATACCGACCTTGCGGGTCTTGAGCGCCTTCGCATTGCCATGGCCAAAACCAGCACGCTTTCCACCGGTGTTGAAACCCTGCTTGAGGAAGTCATTGCAACGCCGGGCGGACAGGGCGCGCTGTTTGCGGCCATTCAGGCGACAGTTGATACTGGCGAGCACGGCATCGTTATTGGCCCCTATTACGCGACTTACCCTGGAACCTTCCGGGCAGCCGGGGCGACATTCACGGTGGTCGAGGCACGGGCAGAGGATGATTTTCAGCCCCGCCTTGAAGATCTGGAAAAGGCGATCCAGCCCAACACGCGGGTGATGCTGATCAACTCGCCCAACAATCCGACAGGCGCGGTCTATGGCCGTGATACAATCGCGATGATCGCCGATTTCTGCATCAGTCATGATTTGTGGCTGATTTCAGATGAAGTTTACTGGACGCATGTCCAAGGCGAAGACCGGCACATTTCACCGATTTCCATGCCGGGAATGGAGCAGCGCACCCTGGTGCTCAATTCCGTATCTAAGAGTCACGGGATGACTGGCTGGCGGGTTGGCTGGCTGCGCGGACCGGCACCCATCGTGTCCACACTCGTCAGCTTGACCATCATGGTGACCTACGGACTGGCCGATTTTGTGAGCCACGGGGTGGCAAAGGCCATGGAAGAAAACTGGGGTGTTGAAGAGATCGCGCAAACCTATGCAAGGCGCCGGACTCTGTTTCACGCGGCATTTGATGGCTCGAACGGCATTGTCCTGCGCGGCAGCAAGGGCGGCATGTATGCAATGCTCGATGTACGCGCCGTCGAGGCTGATGGCGAAAAGTTCGCATTCGGACTGTTGGCGAGCGAAGGGGTTGCCGTGATGCCGGGTGAAAGCTTTGGCCATGCGGCCGCCGGACATATCCGCATATCAATGGTCCAAGAAGAACCGGTGCTGGAAGACGCGATATTGCGGATCAAACGCTATGTCGCCAACCATACGGCGAGAGGCTGAGGAGAGCAAAACATGGAAAACATGGCCAAACGGCATGAAGCCTTTGCGCAATTGCACTCGAAAGGCTGCTTCGTCATCCCCAACCCCTGGGATGCCGGTTCGGCAAGGATGATGGCGGCATTGGGCGCCAGCGCGCTCGCAACCACGTCAGCAGGTTTTGCCTTTACCATCGGCAAACCGGACATGGGGCAAGTGACCCGCTACGAAGCGCTTGCCCATGCGCAAACAATCGTTGCTGCCACCGGTCTGCCTGTATCAGGCGATTTTGAAAACGGATTTGGCGACGCGCCTGATTATGTTGCGCAAACGGTGCGATTGGCGCGGGAAGCAGGGCTATCTGGGTGCTCGATAGAAGACACCATGATGAGCGAGGGCAATCCGGCCTATGAATTTGACCTTGCCGTCGAGCGGATACTTGCAGCGGCCAGCGCCACCCGCGCTTTGCCTGAGCCGTTCATCCTGTGTGCCCGCGCCGATGGCCTGATGAATGGCGCATACGGGATGGATGAAGCTTTGCGCCGCATTGCAGCTTTTGCGAAAGCCGGTGCTGATCTGTTGTATGTACCGATCGTGCCGGATCTTGAAGCACTTTCAAAGGTCGTTGAAGCTGCGGGCGGCAAGCCGGTGAATGCATTGGCCGCCGGCGCTTTGGCCCGGCACAGTGTTGCGCAAATTGCTGAAACCGGAGCGCGGCGCATTTCCGTCGGCTCGATGGTTGCCCGGCTTGCACATGCGGCGATCCGCGACAGCGTCACCGGCATGTTGAACGAGGGCAGCTTTGCCGGTTTTGCCAAAGCTGCAAGTGGCACAGAGATTGACCGGTTGCTGGCGCAAGGCGCGTTGGCCGGACGCTGAGATCATCGCAATTGCTGTGCTTCAACCTTGCGCAGTTCAGCGCTTCTGTCGCCTGCATCGCCGCCGATGAACGAGAATAGTCCGGTCATTGCCACAATGCCCAGACCGGCATAGGTGGCAAGGTCGGGGAATTCGCCGAAGAAGACGACACCCAGCGTTACCGCCCAGACGATCTGGGTATACTGGATTGCCCCAACCCGGTTTGCCGGAGCAAGAGATAGCGCGCGCAAGATCAAAAGATGCCCCATGCCGGAGCACAAGCCCCCGGCAAAAAGCGCAAGCATCGTCCTGCCGGTGGGCATCTCAAAGCCGGGCAACATCATGACCGAATAGAAGAAAAGCATCCAGAAAAAGAGGACACCCATCAGTGTCATGTTGCTTTCGGTGGGCGCAAGGCGGCGGGTCAGGGTGACCGAAATACCGGCGAAAAAGGCAATGCCAAGGCCGGCAAAATGCGCAAGATTCACCTCGCGGAAGCCCGGCCGTATCACCAGCATGATGCCGGCAAAACCGATACCGAGCAGCAACCAGCGCTGCCAATGGACTTTCTCGCCAAGCAAGATAACCGAGAAAACGGTTATCGAAAACGGCACCAGGAAGATAAGCGCGTAAGCTTCGGCAATCGGCAAATTGGTGAATGCGTAAATTGCCAGGATGCTGGCGCAAACGCTGGACCATGCCCGCATGTGGACCAACAGCGGCCTTTTGGCGGCAAAAACCTTTCGCCATTGTTCACCTTTGCGGCTGGAGGCGATCCAGGGAATGGTTGAGAACAATGTCAGGAAAAAACCGATCACATAGACATTTGCGCCATTGCCTGAAAATTTGACAAAGGCGTCCGCCGTTGAGTGGGCGGCAAAGCCAAAGAATCCAAGGAAAATTCCTTTTAGCACGTCGCGAATCCCGTTGCGGTGCAGCTTCATTCGAACGGAATGCGCGGCGGCGCAAGCGCTGGTCAGTCGATTGGGCGGGTTTCCGCGGCAATGCTGTCACTTTCCTGATGCGCGGCGACCAGCACTTCAGCATTTGGCAATTGTGCGCTGCGATAGCCGCCAGAATCGCCCGTTTCGGCCGGGCGGCTGGCAAGCACAATGCGCAGCGCGGCAAAGCTTGCATAAGCGAGCGCCACAAAAATTGCAGCGTACATGAAAGCCTTCGGCCCGATCACCGGTGTCGCGGCGGTAACGATCGCCGGAAAGATGAAGGCGGAAGCCGACCACGCCACCAGCATGGTGCTCGACAGCGGCACATAGTCCGAAGGGTCGGCGCGATCATTGGCGTGGGCGTTGGAGATCGAATAGATCGTTTCAGTCGAGCCGGACCAGATTGCGAACACCAGAATGGCGATCGCGAAATAGGCGAAAGGCGTGAAGATGGCGGCAAAGGCGCTTGCGGCAATCAGCAAGCAGGAAATGACCAGCACCAGCCGGCGGTCCATGAAATCGGACAATGCGCCCAGCGGAAACTGGATGCCGAGCATGCCCAATTGCATGAGGAACATCAGGATGGCGACGCTTTCGCGGGCCATGCCTTCGCCTGCCGCATAGATCGGGGTGAAGCCCTGGACCAGCATCGAAAGGCCGCCGGATGCGAATATGCCGGCGAGGGCAACGGGCGAAATGCGCCACGCCTTGCGCAAGTCAATCGAAACGTTTTCAGGCGGCGGCGGCGTTGAAAGGCTGGTCAGCCCGATCGGCAGGATCGCCAGCGTGTAGCAGGCAATGCTGACCAGTGGCGCGGTGTTGTCGCCCGATGGCAGATATCCGAACATCAGCGACCCGGTTCCCAGCCCGACGACATAGGACATGTAGAAGGTCGACATTGCCCGGCCGCGCCATTCATTGGCCGCGGCATGGTTCAGCCAGCTCTGTACCACGATGAAATTGGCATTGGAGGCAAAGCCATACAGCGCGCGCGAAGCGACCCAGGCGGCGGGTACAATGCCGATGGCAATCATGATCCCTGACATGATGACGAGTGCTGCTGCGCAGGCAAAGGCCCGCGCATGGCCGACTCTTCGGATCAGCGGACCAGCCGCAAGGCAGCCACCCAGGCCACCTGCCGCAACCGCCGTAACTGCAGAGCCGCCAATCCAGGGCGGGTAGCCGCCTTCGGCCAGCGTGAACGGCACATATGCGAAGATGATGCCGCTGCCGATGGCCGAAATCGACATTGAAAGCACGATGGAGAAGATCGACGACAGCCTTGCCGGTTTTACGTCCATCGTCATTCGCCCCTCGGGAAGCGTTTGCTGTCTTCCAATGTATCGAGGTTCATGTGGTTGCGCATGTAGCGCTCCGAAGCTGCCCGCAGCGGCTGGAAATCCCAAGGGTAATAAGCGCCGTTGCGCAACGCCGCATAGACCACCCAGCGCCTGGCCTGGCTTTCACGCACTTCATCGTCGTAGGCGGCAAGGTCCCATTTTTCGCGCATCATTGCGTTGAATTGCGCCAGCAAATCGCGATGCGCGCCATCCCCTGCCAGATTGGCAAGTTCGTGGGGGTCGTTTGCAAGGTCGAAAAGCTGCTGCGGGTCCGCTTCGCAGTGATTGAACTTGAAACCCCTCCAGACAATCGAGACCATTGGGGCAATCGATGCCTCGGCGGCATATTCCATGAACACCGGATCGCTGCGGATGGCACCGTCAGCCATTGAAACGAGGCTTTGGCCATCAAGCCATGGCCACAGGGGTGCCAGATCGATCCCGGCCAATTCGCAGAGGGTGGGCGAGATGTCCACATTCGAAACCGGCTGGGAAACAAGTCGGCCTTGCTTGCCTGGCATTGCGATCATCAAAGGCACACGGCAAGAACCTTCAAGAAACGACATCTTGAACCACATCCCGCGCTCGCCAAGCATGTCGCCATGGTCAGAGCAAAACACGACTATGGTGTTTTCGCTCTGGCGCGATGCCTCCAGCACGGCGAGGATTTCACCGATTTTTTCGTCGAGGTATGAAATGTTGGCGAAATAGGCGCGGCGCGAGCTGGCGATGTTTTGCGCCGTGATCTCGAACTTGCCGCGGTCGCAACTGTCGAGAATGCGGATCGAATGGGCATCCATTTGCGAACGCGGCAATTCGTCGATCTCCGGCTCCAATCGGTCGCAATCTTCGTAGAGATCCCAATGTTTCCTGCGCGCCACATAGGGGTCGTGCGGGTGGGTGAAGCTGGCGGTAAGGCACCATGGCCGGGCATCGGCGCCGCGCGACAGATCGTAGATTTTCTGCACGGCGTTGAAGGCAACCTCATCGTCATATTCAAGCTGGTTGGTGATCTCGGCAACGCCCGCGCCCGTGACCGAACCCATATTGTGATACCACCAGTCGATGCGCTCGCCGGGCTTGCGAAAGTCGGGCGTCCAGCCGAAATCGGCGGGGTAGATGTCTGTGGTCAACCGCTCCTCAAAGCCATGCAACTGGTCCGGGCCTACGAAATGCATCTTGCCCGACAGAACCGTGCGGTAACCGGCGCTGCGCAAATGGTGGGCGTAGGTAGGGATCGCGGAGGCGAACTCGGCAGCATTGTCATAGACGCGGGTGCGGCGGGGCAGCTGTCCGGACATGAATGAAGCGCGGGCAGGGGCGCAAAGCGGGCTTGCGGTATAGCAATTTGCAAATCGCACGCTGCGCTGAGCCAAAGCCTTGAGATTGGGTGCGTGCAAAAACTCGGCCGGTCCATCTGGGAAGAATGTCCCGTTGAGCTGGTCGACCATGATGATGAGAATGTTGGGCTGGCGGGGCACTGGTATCTCCAAGGCAATCAAGCCAGATTAGGCCATCTATCAACCAGTGAAGGGCAAAAAGCGACCAATGCTGCCGGAAGCTGCCATCCAATGGTTTTTACCGCCCCTTCCAGACCGGATCGCGCTTCTGGGTGAAGGCGATCTGGCCTTCCTTGAGGTCTTCGCTACCATAGAGCGTATCGACGGTTTTCAGCTGCCGTTTGGTGATGCGGTTCATCATGTCGGCAAAATTGCTGTCTTCCGCCTCGCGCACCACCTCCTTGATTGCCGCCATGACCAGCGGTGGGCCTGAAGCGATGTGATCGGCCAGAGCGCGGGCTTCGGCAAGCAAAGTTGCGGCTGGAAGGACGCGGTTTACAAACCCCCAGCGATGGGCTTCGGCAACGTCGAGCCAGCGGCCGGTAAGGAGCATTTCCATCGCAATATGGTAGGGGATGCGCTTGGGTAGCTTGATCGAGGCAGCGTCGGCGACAGTACCCGAGCGGATTTCCGGCAGGGCAAAGGTTGCGTGCTCAGCCGCGAGGATGATGTCGCAGGAAAGCGCGATTTCCAGCCCGCCGCCGCAGCAAATGCCGTTGACCGCGCAGATGACCGGCTTGTTCAAATGCGGCAGTTCCTGCAGGCCGCCAAAGCCGCCCACGCCATAATCGCCATCAACGGCATCGCCGCCGGCCGCTGCTTTCAAATCCCAGCCGGGGCAGAAGAATTTCTCGCCGGTCGAGGTCAGAAGCGCCACCCGCAGGTCCGAATCGTCGCGAAAGGCGCGGAACACATCTCCCATGATCCGGCTGGTGGCAAGATCGATAGCGTTTGCCTTGGGCCTGTTGATGGTGACTTCGAGCACATGGCCGCGCACCCTGGCGTCAATCGGTTGTCCCTGTGGCCAGTCCATTCCTGCCTCCTATTCGCCAGTAAAAATGAGCGCATCGACCGCGATGGCATCGTGTTGGCGCACGATCAGCGGGTTGACATCAATGCCGATAACATACGGATCGGCAAGCACATAGCGCTGGACCGCCAACACGGCATCGGCGATGCTTTCAGGATCAGCAGATGGCCTGCCGCGATAGCCTGAAAAAAGCGGCCAGGTCTTCAGCGATTCCAGTGCCCCGATTATTTCAGCCTTCGTTGCAGGAAGCAGCAGATGCGCGGTATCGCGCAACACTTCCGTTGCAATGCCGCCTGCGCCAATGGTGAGCAGAAACAGGCCGGTTTCATCGCGGCTGACGCCGATGATCAGTTCGCCGATGCCGCCTATTGCCATTTCCTCGATGAGGAAGCCGTGTTCCTGCGGCATTGCTGAAACGGCGGCGCGCAATCCGGCTGCGTCCCTGATGCCGATGGCGACGGCGCCGGCCTCGGTCTTGTGCGCGACGCCCATGGCCTTTGCCGCCAGCGGAAACCGCAATTGCGCAAGCGCCAGATCCACCGCTTCACCAGCGGTGGCGCCAACCACATTTGCAGGGACGGCAAGTCCATGCCTTGCCAGTGAGGTTTTTGCCGCTGCTTCGTCCAGCATGAAGGATTTGAAACCGTATTTGGCAAGGGACAGCGGACGCGATCCTGGCGCATTGCCGAGGATTTTTCCTGCCGAAATGGCTGCATCAATGGCGGCAAGACCGGCGCGCATTCCGTTTAGCGTGACAATCCCTTGTGCGGCAAAGCTGCGCGCCATGGATTCCGGAATGTTCTCCGGCATCGAACCAAGGATTGCCACCCGAGCGCCAGTGGCCTTCTTTGCCGCGATGATGGCGTCCAGCGCGCATTGATAGCCGGAAGGATCGCACCGGTCAGCGCGCGGCAGGTCGAGAACGAAGGCGGCAAGGTCGAAGCCTTCGGCAAGTGCTGCCGAAAAAACGGCGGTCATGCGCGGCGTGTCGCCCCAGATGAAGGTGTGGTAGTCGAGCGGATTGGCGATGGTGACGATGGGGCCGAGCAACTCCTTCAATGCCTGGCGTTGTGTTTCGCCAAACGGCTTGAACGCGATCTGGCTGGCCTCGGCCATATCCGACATCAGGCTGGTTTCGCCGCCCGAACAGGAAACCGACAAGACGTTGTTGCCGGGCAGGGGGCCAAAGAAATGCAGCAGCTTCAGCGTTTCAAGAAACGTCTCGATGTCGAAGACTTCGACAAATCCGAGCCGCTTGAGCAGCGCAGAAGACGCAGCCGCAGAACCCGCCAGCGAGGCGGTGTGGGTCTTGGCCGCTGCCCTTGAACCTTCGGAGCGCCCGACCTTCAGCGCCACCACGGGTTTGCCGAGCAAGGCGGCCTTCTGAGCCAGCGCCTCAAGCGCGTGGATGTCGCCAAACCCTTCCATGTAGAAGCCGATTGCAGTTATGCGCTCGTCGTCGAGAAAGGCCGAGGCGATGTCGGCGGCCCCCGTCTGCGCCTGGTTGCCAGCGGCAGCGACGAAGGCCAGCGGCAGGCCGCGCGCCTGCATCGTCATGTTGATGGCAATGTTGGAAGATTGCGAAATGATCGCCACCCCGCGATCCACCACGCTGCCGCCATGCTGGTCCGGCCACAGGGTGACATTGTCGAGGTAATTGAGGAAGCCATAGCAATTGGGGCCGATGACCGGCATCTGGCCGGCGGCCTGCACCAGCTTTTCCTGCAAGGCATTGCCGCCGGTTCCTTCCGCTTCACTTTCGGAGAACCCCGAGGCAAACAATGTCGCGCCGCCCGCGCCCATGGCGCTGAGCGCGGCAACGACATCGATGGTGGCTTCCCGGTTGACGCCCACAAAGGCAGCATCGGGCGCGCGCGGCAGGCCGGCGATATCGGCAATGCAGGGAACGCCAAGAATGTCCGCCCGCTTCGGATTGACCGGCCAGATGTCGCCGTCAAAGCCGGATTTCTTCAGCTGTGCCACGACATTGACTGCCCACGCACCGCCAAAAAGCGCAATGGATTTCGGGCGAAACAGCCGGGTGAGGTCACGGGTCATGCCAGCGCTTTCAGTTCGGCGCGATATTGTTCGATGGCTTTGCGCCCCTTGGGGGTGACGGCGTAAATGCCGCGTTCGACGCGCTCGAACCAGCCATAGTGGTCCGCTGCAAGGATTGCCCTGGCCTTGGCGACGCCGCAGGTCTTGGCGACGGCTGAGGCCTTGAGCGGTGCTGCGGAAAGTGCGTCCAGACAGCGCAGCGCCTCCTGGCGATAGGATGTGACGAGATTGCTGCGGGTAGCGCCGCCCAGGTTCGGATCGCCGACGCGGCGCTGGAACTCGCACAACAAGCGCTCCTTGCGCAGTTTGGACTGTCGAGGCGCGTAAGGGCCTGGATCTAGATGCACGTCGACCCGACCGCTTGCGGTTTGCACGGTCATGAGGCCCAGGCCAAGCCGGCGGCAAAGCGTCCGATTGGCGACAAAGGCTTTCCAACCGACCCGGCCTTTCCATTCCGGCACCGCTACATAGACTTCGTCTGAGACCGCCAGACGCTCGATCGCCTGGTGAAACAGGGCGAGCGAAAAGCCGGTCTTGAGTTCCACCAGCACCGGTGGTTCGTCGCCCCGAACCGCAACAACGTCAGCCGCGCCGATTTCCGCTTTCACCTCGTATCCCTGCGCTTCGAGCATCGCCTTCACGGGTGCGTAGAGTTCGGTTTCGCGCATGGTGTTGCTGTCACGCCCCGTAAGGCCGCAGCAGGGCGCGGCTGATGATGTGGCGCTGGATTTCGCTGGTGCCTTCCCAGATGCGCTCGATGCGCGCATCGCGCCAGATGCGCTCGAGCGGCAATTCGTCCATCAGGCCCATGCCGCCATGGATCTGGATCGCCTCGTCGGCGACAAAGGCAAGCATTTCCGTCGCTTTCAGCTTGGCCATCGCCATGTCTGCATCGCTGGCCTGACCTTCATCATATTTCCAGCCGGCTTCAAGGATCATCAGTTCGGCCGCCTTCATCTCGACAGCCATGTCGGCCAGCTTGAACGAAACGCCCTGGAATTTGCCGATCTGCTGGCCGAACTGCTCACGCGTGGCGGCATATTCGGCCGCGTGGGCGAAGGCGCGTTCGGCTCGGCCAAGGCAGGTGGCGCCAACTTGCAGGCGCGTCGCGCCCAGCCATGAATTGGCGACCTCAAAGCCCTTGTGCACTTCGCCAAGGATGTTTTCCGCCGGAATGCGGCAATCGTCGAATTCGAGGATGGCGTTGGTGTAGCCGCGATGGCTGACATTGCGGTAACCGTCGCGCACCGCAAAGCCGGGAGTGCCCTTGTCGACGAAAAATGCGGTGATGAGCGCGCGTTTTCCGCGCGGGCTTTCAGCCTCGCCTGATTTCATGAAGCAGATAGCAAAATCGGCGATGTCGGCATGGCTGATGAAATGCTTGGTGCCGTTGAGCACCCAGTCACTCTTTTCCCCTCGGGCGTCCTGCCGCGCGGTCGCCTTCATGCCGCGAAGGTCGGAGCCTGCGCCCGGCTCGGTCATGGCGAGGCAGTCCCACTTCTCGCCGCGCACACAAGGGGCGAGGTATTTTTCCCGTTGCTCTGGCGTGCCCGCGCAAAGGATGTTTGAGGGGCGGGCAACACAGGTCCAGTGCAGCGCGTAATTGGCTCTTCCAAGCTCTTTTTCGTACAGCAGCCAGGAGACGGTATCGAGCCCGGCACCGCCATGTTCCTCGGGGATGTTGGCGGCGTAAAGCCCGGCCTCGATCGCCTTGGCCTGCAATTCCCTGACAAGGTCCATCCGCAAATGGCCGGTGCGCTCCACCTCTTTTTCGTGCGGATAGAGTTCGTTCTCGACAAACGCGCGCGTCGTCTCGATGATGAGTTTCTGTTCTTCTGTCAGTCCAAAATTCATGGCTTCACCCCGCCTGATTCGTGGCGTACTGGCGCGCCAGTGCCTTTGCAAGCTTGCCGATCAGGGCGAAGGGAATGCCGTCGCGATAAAGGAATTTCAGATTACCTTTCTCACCGCGATATTGCGTGATCTCCGGGGCCAGCGGATCGTCGGCCGCGAGCGGTGGATAAATGCCGAGATGCGCCTTGAACCCTGCGAAATAGATGAACACGCGCCCCAGCCTGAAGGCCGGCAAGTTGTAGGAAATCGTCTCGTTCGCCTCTGGCACAGCTGCTGCGATCTCCGCGCGCACCCGCTCTACCACTGGCCGGACAACTTCCGGCACGCTGGCCAAATAGGCTTCAACGGTAGCAAATTTATTGCTCATGCGGCTGCACTCCGAAGAACGCCGGTGAAGGCGCGCGTTGTATCGATAATGAGTTTTTGTTCTTCCGTCAGGCCAAAATGCATCTCAATCCCTCATGCTGGCGGGCTTGGGTAATTTTGATTGCGCCTCGTGCAGCGCCGCCATTTTCGCCGCCATCGGTTGCCCAGGCTCGCAGGATTTGCGGGTTTCAAGGCTGACATGGACAAGAAGCTGGTTGCAGGTTGCAAGCAGGTCGCCGTCCGAAACGCGCAGCATTTGATGGTACATGCGCAGCTTCTTGCCCTTGGCTTCGAGCACCTGCGTGCGCACGCGGATCGCTTCGCCGGCATGGGTTTCGTTGTTGTAGGTGATGTGGTTGTCGACGGTGAAGAAGGAAAGGCCGCCATCTATGTAGGCGCTGTCTGCGCCGACCATCGCCATCACGGTGTCGCCGGCGTCGGAGAACACCTGACCATAGCGGCTTTCGTTCATGTGGCCATTGTAGTCGGTCCAGTCGATCGGCACGATGCGCTCCAGCGTGATCAGCGGCGCGTCAATCGCGGTGGGAAGAGGCGGCTTCACCCGTGCGTCATGGGCGTTCAGAAGAGCGCCAGCGCCCCAGTTGCGCGGTTTCAGCGCCCGCATCATCGAGACCAGATTGTCGTCGCGGATGCGCTCCAGTTGGCGGATCGAGAACTTGCCCGATTGCGCATCCGACTGCCCGGCGATCAGATCGACCAGTTCGTCATTGTATTCAGGAACGTCCATCAACTTGGTCCACGGCCATTGGAGGCAGGGACCGAACTGCGCCAGGAAGTGCCGCATTCCAGCTTCGCCGCCAGCGATGCGGTAGGTCTCGAACATGCCCATTTGCGCCCAGCGCAGGCCAAAGCCGAAGCGGATGGCGTCGTCGAGTTCTTCAGTGGTGCAAATGCCGTCCTTGATCAGCCACAGGCCCTCGCGCCACACCGCTTCCAGCAGGCGGTCGGCAATGTGCGCGTCGATTTCCTTGCGCACGATCAGCGGCTTCATGCCAAGGCCGTCGAGCACGGAAGCGGCGCGCTCCAGCGTTGCCTGCACGCCGACGAGTTCGATCACCGGCAGCAGATAGACCGGGTTGAACGGGTGGGCGACGAAAATCTGTTGCGGCCGCGCCGCGCCCATCTGCAGTTCGGACGGCTTGAAGCCGGAGGTCGACGAGCCGATCAGCGCATCGGCGCGGCAGTGTTTCTGGATCTCGGCAAAAACCTTGTGCTTGATGTCGAGGCGCTCGGGAACCGATTCCTGAATCCAGTCAGCACTTTCGACGCAATCCTTGATGGATGAGGCGAACGAGAGGCGGCCTTCGGCGGGAATTGCCACATCCGACAGGGCGGGCAGCGAGCGGCGGGCATTGGCCAGCACCTCGCCGATCTTGCGCTCTGCTTCCGGGTCCGGGTCGGAAATGACTACGTCCCAGCCATTGATGAGGAAGCGGGCGGCCCAGCCTCCGCCAATAACGCCACCGCCGATGATTGCTGCTTTCATCTTCTTTTTCCTGGTTCCTTGCGTGCTTGCGCGCGCCAGTCATGAAATCTTGTTCGGGTAGTCAGACATTGCAAACATTGCGGCGCTCGTTGGCGCCTACACTCCGGATCTGGCATGTCGGCGACCTGGAGTTTTGGCTTGGCTCATGCCAGCGGCGCCCGCTTGGTCAAGTTGAGCTTCTTCCTCACTTCCTCCGGCCCAATCACCCGTGCGCCTATGTTTTCGATGATCCCCACCGCGCGTTCGACCAGTTGCGCATTGGTGGCGAGCACGCCTTTGTCGAGCCACAGGTTGTCCTCAAGCCCGACACGGACATTGCCGCCAGCCAGCACTGCGGCGGCGACATAGGCCATCTGGTTGCGGCCGATTGAGAAGGCCGACCAGTTCCATTCCGCCGGCACGTTGTTGACCATGGCCATGAAGGTGTTGAGATCGTCCGGCGCGCCCCATGGCACGCCCATGCACAGCTGCACCAGCGCATCGGGCTTCAGCACGCCTTCGGTGACCAATTGCTTGGCAAACCACAAATGCCCGGTGTCGAAGGCCTCGATCTCCGGCTTGACGCCAAAAGCGGTCATCATGCCGCCCATGGCGCGCAACATGCCTGGTGTGTTGGTCATCACGTAATCGGCTTCTGCAAAATTCATCGTGCCGCAATCGAGCGTGCAGATTTCCGGCAGGCAGACCCGCACATGCTCCATGCGGTTTGAAGCGCCGCCCAGGTCGGTGCCGGCTTCCTTCAGCGGCAGCGGGTTTTCAGGGTCGCTAAACACCATGTCGCCGCCCATTCCGGCGGTGAGGTTCAGCACCACGTCGACATTGGCCTCGCGTATGCGGTCCGTCAGTTCGCGGTAAAGCTCGACATCGCGGCGCGGCTTTCCGGTCTCCGGATCGCGTACATGGCAGTGGACGATTGCCGCGCCGGACTTGGCGGCGTCGATGGCGGCGTCTGCAATCTGCTTTGGCGAACGCGGCACGTGTGGCGAGCGGTCCTGCGTGCCGCCCGAACCGGTTACGGCACAAGTGATGAAGACCTCGCGGTTCATTTCCAGCGGCATGCAAATTCTCCCTGATTTCCCCGGTGATCATGGCAAACTTGCATTCGCGCGCTTTGCAATTTACGAAGCTCTATTGATGAAAAACGAAACCGACACGATCTTTCGCGAAGAACCCGGCGCGCTCTCGCTCACCATCATGGTGTTTGCAGGCGCGTCGATCCTGTCGGTTGCTTCGGCCATCGACCCGCTGCGCGCGGCCAACCGGCTGGCGGGCGAAACGCTGTACCGTTGGAACGTGGTCTCCGCCGATGGCGGCCCGGCGCAAACCACATGCGGCCTGCCGGTTGCGGTTTCCG
>JBGSNX010000087.1:0-33598 GCA_041739465.1 Salaquimonas sp. | reverse complement strand
CTGGAACGATCCCCGCAGCATTCAGGGCTTGGCGGCCGGCAAGCCGCTTTCCTTCATAAAATGCCTCCCCTTCTCCGATCATTACTGCTGCCATGTGCGAAAGCGGTGCTAGGTCACCCGAGGCACCAACCGAGCCTTGGGCCGGAACCAACGGAACAACGCCTTTGGCGAGCATTGCTTCCATGATCGCAATGATTTCCCAGCGAACACCTGAAGCGCCGCGTCCCAGTGACAGTATCTTGAGAACCATCATCAAACGGATGATTGCCGTTTGCGTTGTCTCGCCAACGCCGCTGCAATGGGAAAGAATAAGGTTTCGTTGCAAGCGGGCGGTATCTTTCGGTTCGATCTTGACGCTCGCCAATTTGCCGAAACCGGTGTTGACGCCATAGACCGCCACATTCCCGGAGGCTGCCTTTGCCACCAGTTTTGCGGAACGCTCCACTTGCTTGCGTGCGGAAACTGCCAGTTTGACGGGCATTTCCTTGCGGTAGATCATCTCGAGCCGCGACAAGGTCACAAGTCCCGGTTCCAATGTCGCCGTGGTCATGCATTCCCTCCGAAATAGCGCTTGTGCAGCGTGTTGAAGCCTATCCGGTAGGACAGTTGCGCAGGTTCGCTTGCATCCCAGACCGCAAGGTCCGCGCGCATGCCCGGCGCGACAATTCCTCGGTCTGCCAGGCCCAAGGCTCGGGCGGCATTGCGTGTGGCCCCGGCAAGCGCTTCGGCTGGTGTCATGCGAAACAGCGTGCAGGCCATGTTAATGGCAAGAAGCAGGGATACCATCGGCGATGATCCCGGATTGCAATCGGTGGCGACCGCCATCGGCACGCCATGGTCACGGAACCAGCCGATCGGCGGCATCTGCTTTTCGCGCAAGGTGTAAAATGCGCCCGGCAAGATGACGGCAACCGTACCGGCCTTGGCCATGGCGGCAACTCCAGCTTCGCTGCTGTATTCAAGGTGGTCGGCTGACAAGGCTTTGTGATGCGAGGCGAGCGCTGCGCCGCCAAGGTCGGAAAGCTGGTCGGCATGTAATTTGACCGGCAATCCCAGTTCGCTCGCCCTGGCAAAAACGCGGGAGATCTGGTCGGGTGAAAATGCGATGCCCTCGCAAAATCCGTCAACTGCATCGACGAGGTTTTCTGCCGCTGCAGCTTCCATTGCCGGGAGGCAAACTTCATCCAGATATGCGTCCGAACGGCCCGCAAATTCGCGCGGAACGGCGTGTGCGCCAAGGAAGCTGGTTTTCACCGTAACCTTGCGCAATTGGCCAAGCTTTCGCGCAACACGAAGCATTTTCAACTCGGTTTCGATGTCGAGGCCGTATCCGGATTTGATTTCTATGGTGGTCACACCTTCGGCAATCATCGCATCGAGGCGTGGCAATGCGCCTGCAACCAATTCGGCTTCGCTTGCTCCGCGGGTTGCTGCAACCGTCGAGGCAATGCCGCCGCCAGATCGAGCAATTTCCTCGTAGGTCGCACCTTCAAGCCTCAGCTCGAATTCGCGGGCGCG
Organism: Salaquimonas sp.; assembly: GCA_041739465.1. Lineage (GTDB taxonomy): Bacteria > Pseudomonadota > Alphaproteobacteria > Rhizobiales > Rhizobiaceae > BOKV01. Next base: position 32,080 of record JBGSNX010000087.1, on the reverse strand, counting down.
GTCGCCACCAAAGACAAGGTGGGTGTGGCAATCAACGAGGCCCGGCGTCACCAACCGCCCATCAATGTCATCAACAAGAAAATTGCTGAACCTGTCCGGCACGGCACCTTCGCTGCCTGTCCACGCAATCATGCCGTCGCTGATGGCAATGGCAGAGTTCGGCCTTGCGACAACCGGCTCGCCAGGTTGCATGGACACAAGGTTTGCATGGATGATCAGCCTGTCAGACACACAAATGCCGCCTTGAAAATTTCTGCCTTCGCAATATTATGTCTGCACATAATATCAAGTCAAGCGAGGGCAGACATTTGGAGACCATCTGGGCTGAACAGGCACTGACTGCCGAGGGTTGGCAGGAAAAGGTTGCCGTTGGCGTGGGGCGTGACGGAAAGATCGTCTCGGTCACGCCTGGTTCGGAGCCCTCAGGCAATCAGGTGAGCATTCTGCTGCCAGCCCCTGCCAATGTTCACAGCCATGCATTTCAGCGGGCAATGGCCGGCCTTACCGAACAGCGCGGACCTGAGAATGGCGACAATTTCTGGACCTGGCGCAAATTGATGTACGCATTCCTTGATCGGCTAACGCCAGAAGATGTTGAAGCAATTACGGCTTTTGTCCAGATGGGGATGTTGGAAGCCGGGTACGGTTCAAGCGTTGAGTTCCACTACCTGCACCATCAGCCGGGTGGCCTGCCGTATGACGATCCAGCCGAGATGGCCGCCAGAATTGTGTCAGCGGCGGGTGACACCGGCATCGGCCTGACCTTGCTTCCTGTGCTTTACGAGTTTGGAGGCTGCGACCGCCGGCCTTTGGGACCAGGGCAAATCCGGTTCGGCAACAAGCCAGACGCATATGCAAGGCTTGTTGAAGCCAGCGTCGACCACATGAGATCGCTTCCTGCCGATTGCGTAACGGGTGTGGCACCGCACTCGCTGCGGGCCGCAAGCCCGGAAGGCATCAAGCTTGCCACCGCCTTGCGACCGGGAAAGCCTGTTCACATGCATGTCGCCGAACAAGTCGGCGAGGTGGAAGAGGTCTTGAACGCATTCGGCCGCAGGCCGATGGCCTGGGCGCTTTCCAACCATCCGGTGGACAAGCATTGGTGCCTGATACACTGCACTCACATGGTGCAGGCTGAAATTTCGGTTCTGGCCAAATCCGGGGCGGTGGCGGGACTATGCCCGATCACTGAATCCAGCCTTGGTGATGGCATTTTCGAAGGGTCGGCTTATCTGGGATTGGGCGGCAAGTTTGCCATCGGCTCGGATTCTAACGTCAAGATTTCGCTGAGCGAGGAACTTCGGACACTGGAATATTCGCAGCGCCTGCGCGATAGAGGGCGTGCAATCCTTGCAATGGAGGAAAAGTCCACGGGCCGCATCCTTTTTGAAGGTGCAGCAGCAGGCGGCGCTCAAGCTGCTGGCCGCAAGGCAGGAAAGATTGCGCCGGGACATTTGGCAGACCTTCTGTCCCTGGACGGCAACGCCATAGACCTGACCGGTCGCAAGGGCGATACCATTCTCGACAGTTTCATCTTCGCCGGAAACGAGCGGATGGTCCGGGATGTGTGGTCGGCCGGGCGGCATCTGGTGAAGGAAGGCCGTCACCGCAATCATGACCGCATCACTTCTCGTTACCGGAACACCACCCGAATGCTGGGGCAGTCGATTTGAACGACAGAAGTCTTGGCAATTGGCGCGAAATCCGGGCCGAACTGATGCGGCGCATAACCGAACGCGAGTGGCTTGCGGGCGATCTGTTGCCAAACGAGACCGAACTTGCAGCGCAGTTTGGCTGCGCTCGCGCCACCGTGAACCGGGCAATGCGCGATATTGCCAATTCGGGCTTCATAATTCGGCGTCGCAAAGGCGGCTCCCATGTTGCCATGACCCCAGTGCGCCGTGCGGTGCTTTCGATCCCGGTCATACGGATCGAGGTTGAAAGCAGCGGCAAGGTTTGGCGGCATGTGCTGCACCACCGTGATCTTGAAGAAGTGCCACCGCAAATTTGCAAGGAACTCGCCCTGCCCGGCGGCACAAAGATGTTGCACACAAAATCGGTTCATTTTGCCGATGACCGCCCGTTTGTATACGAGGATCGCTGGATCAACCTTGCAGTTTTGCCTGAGGCTGCGATGGCTGATTTTGCTGCGGAAAGCGCAAATGAATGGTTGGTGCGCAACGCACCCTACACCACGGGCAGCTTCACGCTTTGCGCGCAGCTGCCCGATGCCCAAGACGCATTGCACCTTGATGTGTCGATGTCACAAGCGATCCTGGTTGCCATTCGCACCACCTGGCTCGAAGCGCATCCGATCACCCGGGTCCGGCTTGCATACTCCCCCTCCCAAGTGCTCCAGATGCAGCTGTGAGCCGTGCGTTCCCTGCGGATTCGCCGTGTTTACCGCCGCGATTGCGAAACGATTGAAAATGTGTTCGATGGCGAAATAACCTCGTGCTTGCACGAGGGCATTTTGCTGGCCAAAATTCCATGACCCCGCGTAAAAACCATTGAAACTCAAACTTTGATTGCATTGCGATGAACCTCAACTTCCTTCCAAACGTACGAAAAGCGCCGTCCGGACCCGGATTGGGTGCCATTTTGGCGCCGATCCGCATTGATCTTTGGAGCAGTGCTGATTTGCGCGCTTTTGGTCGCGGGCTTTACGGCTCAAGTGAGGTTTTGCTTCCCGAATATGTTGCGGTCGATTTTGCGTCGCGCATTCGCGAAAACGAAAAGCAGATTCGCGAGAATTACATTGCAACTGCTGAAACCGTCCGCCAACGGACCTCGATCACCCCGGCGGCAGAATGGCTGCTCGACAACCACCACATCGTTGAAGAAAACATCCGGCATGTGCGGCGCGACCTGACGCGCAGTTTCTACAAGATCCTTCCAGAATGGAATGTTCCTGGAAAAGGTTCGACGCCGCGCATTATGGCGCTGGCTTGGCTTTATGTTGCCCACACCAATAGCGACTTTTCGCCCGAGAGCCTCACCGAGTTTATCACCGGCTTCCAGGAACGCAGCGAATTGACGATTGGCGAGTTGTGGGCAGCTCCAGCTTTCCTTCGCTATGTTCTCATCGAGAACCTGCGCCGTCTTTCAGACCGCGTACGCAACGCCCGCGACATGCGTAGCGAAGCAAATCTTCTCGCCGACCTTTTGACTGCAGAGGAAAGTGTCGAGAAGCGCCTCGAACTGATGCAGCGCAAGTCAGCGTTCACGCAGGACAACACCTATGCGGCCCAATTGCTTTACCGCTTTCGCGATGGCTCGGAGTGGGCGACACAGGCCCTTGAATGGCTTGAGGCGATGCTCGAGGCCCGCGGCAGCCATGGCGAGGCGGTGGTTGTTGCTGAACAGAACCGCCAGTCCTCCGGCAATTTGACAACCGGAAACATCATCACCAGCCTGCGGCGCATCGACGATGTCTACTGGCAGGGCTGGTTCGAAAGCCTTAGCGCCGTTGACCGTACCTTGCAGGCCGGGTCGGATTTCTCGCTGCTCGATAGTTCGACCCGCAACCGCTACCGCGACTCCATCGAAGCAATTGCACGGCGCGGCAAGGTTCCTGAAACAACCGTCGCTCAGGCCACAATCGATCTGGCGGCAAGCTCGTCGTCGCGACTGGATACCGGCACCGACCCGCGATCGGATGTGGGGTATTTTCTGGTTGGCAAAGGCAAACCGCAGTTGCGCCAACAGGTGGGAAGCCCGCCACCCATGGGTTCGAGCCTGCTCCGCAGGTATCGCAGTTGGGGCTGGTTCGCGGTTGGCATGCCCAATTTCGGCATGACAGTTGCCATCATTGCGCTGGGAGCCTGGTTCCTGGTTGCCAATGGGGTTTCGCTGTGGGCCGTCCTGCCATTGTTGATTCTGTTTGCGCTTCCTGCATCAGACGCGGCGGCAGCGTTCGTCCAGACCGCTGCAGCGCTTGTACTCAAGCCAGACCATTTACCCGGTTATGAACTGAAAGACGGCATTCCGGACCACGCCCGCACATTGGTTGCCATCCCGTGCCTGATCACAAACCACGACACGGTTGACGAACTCGTGCGCAATCTGGAACTGCACTACCTTGCCAACCCGCAAGGCGCAGTGTTGTTTGCCCTGCTCTCTGATTGGCGTGACAGCGACCACGAAGAAACACCAGCCGACCTTGAAATCCTTGCCTATGCGCAACAGGAAATCGACCGGCTTGACCAGTCCTATTCACGCACTGCAAGGCGCTTTTTCCTGCTGCACCGCAAGCGGCAGTTCAACCCCGGCGAAGGCGTCTGGATGGGATGGGAGCGCAAGCGCGGCAAGTTGCATGAAGTGAACATGCTGCTGCGCGGCGACAAGGACACGTCCTACTTCCCGCCTTCAAGTCCATTGCCTGACGACATCAAGTACGTACTCACGGTGGATTCAGACACAAGACTGCCACTCAACAGCGTTGCAGCGCTTGTGGGCAAGGCTGTGCATCCGCTCAATCGGCCTGTCTACAATGAGGCAAAGGGCCGGGTTGTCAGCGGTTACTCGATTTTCCAGCCGCGCGTCACTGCGTCGTTGACAACAGGTGCTGAATCCTCGCCGTTCCAGCGCACATTTTCGGCAAACCGCGGATTTGATCCTTACGTTTTCACCGTGTCCGATTTTTATCAGGACTTGATCGGTGAAGGCTCTTTCACCGGCAAGGGCCTTTATGACATCGACAGTTTCGAGCGCTCCATGCGCGGCAAGATCGGCGACAACGCAGTCCTCAGCCATGATCTTCTGGAAGGCAGCTATGCGCGTTGCGCGCTGGTCACAGACGTCGAATTTGTCGAGGATTTCCCGATCCGCTACCAGGTGGAAGCCTCCCGCCAGCACCGCTGGGCACGTGGCGACTGGCAATTGCTTCCATTCATCCTGGGCCTTGGGAATGGTTTGACCGGCATTGGCCGGTTGAAGATGATCGACAATTTGCGGCGTTCCTTTGCGCCGGTTGGCTGGGTAACCAGTTCGATCATCGCCTGGTCGGCCTTGCCGCCGCACGTGGCATTTGTCTGGCAAATCTTCATGCTGGTCGGACTGGCCATCGCGCCGCTGATCGGGTTTGCCCGTCAAAGCGTGCCATCTCGCATCGGAGTGACCCTTGGTGGGCATTTGCGCACGCTGTGGTCGAGCTTGTACGGCACCATTGCGGAAATCGGCCTTCGCATCGTTTTCATGGCGCATCTTGCCTATGTCCTTGCAGATGCTGTGGTCCGGGCACTTTGGCGTTTGTTCATCAGCAAAAAGCACATGCTGGAATGGCGGACTGCCGCACAGGTCAGCGCCAGTGGTCAGGCTTCGCTGGCTGGCCACTACAAGATGATGATTGCTTCACCGCTTATCGGCATTGCAGCAATCACATTCATCCTGTTCGAGAATCCCGCAAATTTGCTCCTGGCGGCCATTTTCTCGGCAATCTGGATTGTTGCCCCGGCCATTGCCTGGAATGTCAGCCGTTCACAGGAAACCGAAGACCATCTGGTGCTCTCCGGCGGCGACAAGCTGTTCCTTCGCAAGATCGCCCGCAAGACCTGGCGCTATTTCGAGACATTCGTCACTGCCGAGTTGAACTTCCTGCCGCCGGACAATTTTCAGGAAGACCCCGAGCCCCTGGTGGCCGAACGCACGTCGCCGACGAATGTCGGCCTGTACCTGCTGTCAACAATCACGGCCAGGAATTTTGGCTGGATCTCGCTGGGTGATGCTGTCGAGCGGATGGAGCAGACCATTTCCACCCTTGAGCGCATGCCAAAACACAATGGCCACCTTTACAACTGGTATGACATTCGCAGCCTTGAAATCCTGCCACCGGGCTATATTTCCGCGGTCGATAGCGGCAATCTTGCCGGACATCTCATCACCGTGTCTTCTGCGCTCAAGAACTGGGCGCAAGCTCCCGCATCGCAGATGTTGGCAAATTTTGACGGCGTTGCGGACGTCGCTTCGATACTCGAAGAGTGCCTTGTGGCATTCCCGGAAGTTCGCAAGTCGGTTCAGCCGATCCGAAAGCGTTTTGCTGACCGCCTGGGTGGCATGACCGCCAATCTGGACGCCTGGAGAGCCGACCCGACATCCGCACCAATCAGACCCTCCGACCTTGTCACAACGGCAAAAGAGCTTGCCGAACTTGCAGAAGCGCTGATTGCCGGCGCAGACGGCATTGATGGTGACAGCGACCTTTCGCCAGCTGCAAGGGAACTGCGCCACTGGGCCACGGCACTGATTGCAACCACGCAAGCCAACAACATTGATGTCGCTGCGGACGCGGCCGATCATGGTCAATTGGTATCCCGGCTCAGCACCCTTGGTGAGCGTGCGCGCGGGATCGCTTTCGCGATGGATTTCCGGTTCCTGATGGACAAGGACCGCCGCCTGCTTTCCATCGGCTACCGTACCGACAACAAGGAACTCGACCGCAGCTGCTATGATCTGCTGGCATCCGAAGCCCGGCTTACCAGCCTGTTTGCCATCGCAAAAGGCGACCTACCCAAGGAACACTGGTTCCGCCTTGGCCGCCCTGTAACATCGGTTCGCTGGCAGGCAGCGCTGGTTTCCTGGTCCGGCTCGATGTTTGAATATTTGATGCCGCCATTGGTGATGCACGAACGTGAAGGTGGCATTCTCAACCAGTCAAACCGGTTGGCGATTGCCCGCCAGATCGAATACGCCAAGCCGTTCAATGTGCCGTGGGGAATTTCGGAATCAGCGTTCAACACGCGTGACCGAGCCCTGAACTACCAGTACCAGAATTTTGGCGTTCCCTCGCTCGGCCTCAAGCACGATCTTTCGGCGAACCTGGTGATTGCGCCTTATGCAACAGCACTTGCCTCGCAGTTCCGTCCGCATGAAGCCATCTTCAACATGGAACGGTTGACCGAGGCCGGCGCGCTTGGCCTTTACGGGTATTATGACGCTGTTGACTACACGGCTTCGCGACTGCTTGAAGGCCAGAAGTGCGCAATCGTGAAGAACTACCTTGCCCACCACCAGGGCATGTCGATTGCAGCGATTGGCAATGCGGTACTCAATGGCTTGCTGCGCGAGCATTTCCATGCTGATCCGGTTATTGAAGCCGCCGAATTGCTGCTTCAGGAACGCGCGCCTCGCGAAGTCGTTTCTGTCACCCGGGCTGGCCATCTGGAAGACAGGCCGACCGGATATACTGACTCGCTCGGGCTTCAGTTTGTTCGCATCGACGACCCGGCGGAATCACGTCGTGCAACCTCCGTGCTTTCAAACGGGCGCTACAGCGTCATGGTCACAGCCGCTGGATCAGGCTATTCGCGGTGGAACGATCTTGCGATCACGCGTTGGCGTCCCGATCCAACGCTGGACCAGTTCGGCACCTACATTTTCCTTCGCGACATCGAAAATGGAAACTGGTGGTCGGCGACCGCCGAGCCGAAACAGGCACCGGGCGAAAAGTGCTTCACCATTTTTGCCGATCACCGGGCCGAGTTTCACAAGAATGCCCACGGCATCGACACCCGCCTTGAGGTGCTTGCGTGTTCAGGCTCCGATGGCGAAGGGCGCAAGCTCACCCTCATCAACCGAAGCGAACGCGACCGCTATATCGAGGTGACCTCGTTTGGTGAATGCGTTCTGTCCCGCGATGATTCAGACATTGCCCATCCTGCCTTTTCCAAGATGTTCGTGAAAACCGAGATCGGCGAATTGGGAGACGTCATCTATGCTACGCGCAACAAGCGTTCGCCATCGGACGCTGACATCATCATCGCCCATCTGATCGCTGACGGTTCGGGCGAGCAACGCGAAACGCAGGCGGAAACGGACCGCCGGGCCTTCATCGGACGCGGGCGGGAGCTTGGCAATGCGGCGGCGTTTGATGCCGGTACAAGGCTTGCAGGCAATTCAGGATTCACGATGGATCCGGTATTCTCCTTGCGCCGCACTTTCCGCGTTCCGGCCGGCAAGGAAATCAGCGTGAATTTCTGGACCGTTGCCGCGCCAGACCGCGAAGGTCTTGACCGGGCAGTCATGCATTACCGTCGCGCCGAAACATTTGCGCATGAAACCACACTGGCATGGACCCGCTCGCAGGTTCAGATACGCCACATCGACATGACACCGCAGGAAGCGGCAAATTTCCAGAAGTTTGCCAGTTTTCTGCTCTATCCGGATTTGCGTCTGCGACCGCAGGAAGCAGTGGCGCTCAGCGGCCTCAAATCCCAGTCGTCACTGTGGCCCATGTCGATTTCCGGCGACTTTCCGATTTTCTCGCTTCGCATCGATGGCGAGGCGGAAATCGGCTCGGTTCGCGAAGCGCTTCGCATGCAGGAATATCTGCGTTCGCGCGGCATCATTTCCGATCTCGTCATCATCAATGAGCGCGTTTTCTCCTATGCTCAGGACCTCAACAATATCATCTCGGCACTGTGCGAAAATGCCAGCCGCCGGGGTCTTGCGTCCGGACCGGGCCAGCACATCTTCTCGGTGCGCCGAGACCTGATGGGCGAAGAAACGTGGGCCGCACTGATCGCATCTTCGCGGATCGCTCTGCACACAAGAAATGGCAAGCTTTCAGAACAACTGGCACGGCTTGAACGTTCGGAAGAAGAAGCGCGTCCGGCAAAAGCGGCGCTGCAGCTGGCCAATGTTGTTCCTGCAATTGCAGCATCCAAAGCTGTCGTATCCGGGGACGGACTTGATCTTTGGAACGGTTTTGGCGGGTTCGACCAGACCAGCAGGGCATATGTCGTGCGGCTTCCGGCTGGCGGCACGACACCTCACCCATGGATCAACGTGATTTCCGGAAAGGATTTCGGGTTCCACGTATCGGCAGAAGGCGCCGGCTACACCTGGTCTGCCAATTCACGCGATTTCCAGCTGACACCATGGTCCAACGACACGGTCATAAACAGGCCTGGAGAAGGTATTCATCTCGTGGACCTTGCCAGCAATGAAGTGTTTTCTCCGTTTGCAGGTTTGTCTTCTGACCAAGATGCTGTGTTTGAAGCGCGCCACCTGCCCGGCCGTTCGGAATTTTCGACCACAACCGGCGGACTGGCCTTGCAGGTCGACCAGATGGTTTCGCGCGAAGACCCTGTGAAACATACAAGACTGCGGATTACCAACAAGTCCGCGAAAACACGGCGACTGCGCGTCTTCAACTGGGCCGAACTGGTACTTGGCAACAACCGTGCGCGCTCCGGACCATTTGTGACCGCGCAGTTCGACGAAGCACGCGGTGTGTTGACGGCCAACAATCGCTACAGTCTCGACTATGCAGGACGCACAACATTCATGACTGCCAGCGAGCCGGTAGTTTATCTTACGGCTTCCAGGTCGGAATTTTTCGGACGGTCCGGCTCGCGCTTGCGGCCCTTGGCAACGAAGGCTGACGTCTCTGCACTATCCAGTGTGGACACACAGGGCGATCCGATCGCGGTCATTGCTTGCGATCTGGAAATAGAGCCGGGGCAAACCCGTGAAATTCTGCTTCATTTTGGGGATGCGGCAGACAGTTCGGTCGATGGTGTGATCAACCGGCTTTCGAACCTTGACTACGATGCATTGATTGCCCGAAACGATGGCAAGTGGGAAGATTTCCTGACGACGCTGCAGGTGCAGACGCCCGATCTTGCGCTTGATCGCATGGTCAACACTTGGCTGCCCTATCAAAATCTCGCCTGCAGGGTTCAAGCCCGTGCTGCCTTTTACCAGGCCAGTGGCGCATTTGGCTTCCGCGATCAGTTGCAGGACACCGCAGCACTCATCCTGCACGATCCCACGCTTGCGCGTGCGCAAATTCTCAATGCCGCTTCGCGGCAGTTTGTTGAAGGCGATGTGCAACACTGGTGGTTACCTGCGACCGGCGCCGGAGTGCGAACCATCATCTCCGACGATGTGGTCTGGCTTGCCTATTGTGCGGCACATTATGTGCGCGCCACCGGGGACAAGACCGTGCTGGATGAACAGGTGCAATTCCTCACCGGTCCTGCACTGGAACCTGGCAAGCATGACAGGTTCTACAAGCCCGACATCTCCGCAGATACGGCCAGCCTCTACGAGCATTGCGCCAAAGCACTGGAACTTGCCATCGCACGGAGCGGGCCTCACGGCATCCCACTCATTCTGGGCGGCGACTGGAATGACGGAATGAACCGCGTTGGCGAACACGGAACCGGTGAAAGCGTGTGGCTTGGATGGTTCCTTGCTGCGACGCTGAAACGGTTTGCCAAGATTGCCGAGTCACGCGGCGAAGGCGAACGTGCACGGCAATGGAAGGCTCACCGCAAAATGCTGATCGCTGCCCTTGAGGCACATACGTGGGATGGCGATCACTATTTGCGCGGCTTTTACGATGACGGTACCCCGCTTGGTGCAAACTCCGAACCGGAATGCCGGATCGATTCGATTGCGCAGTCCTGGAGCGTGCTTTCGGGAGCTGCAAACCCGGATCGGGCATCGACCGCCATGGATTCGGTGATGTCGCGGTTGATGGATGAAGATGCAGGCGTGTTGCGCCTGTTCACACCGCCTTTTGAAAAAACGATCAAGGATCCGGGATACATCAAGGGCTATCCGCCGGGCGTTCGCGAAAACGGCGGCCAGTACACCCATGCGGCAACCTGGGTAGTCTATGCACTTGCCGAGATGGGTCGCGGCGACGACGCCTACAAATGCTTCTCGCTGCTCAATCCGGTCGGACATGCCAAGGACCGGGAATCCGCCGAACAATACCGGGTGGAGCCTTATGTCGTTGCAGCCGACGTCTACGGCGATGGGGAGAAGACCGGGCGCGGCGGCTGGACCTGGTACACCGGGTCAGCAGGCTGGCTTTGGCGTAGCGCCGTGGAGGCAATTCTTGGAATGCGCCTCAAGGAAGGAAGACTGGTCATTTCACCAGCACTTCCCAATGACTGGGACGGATTTTCAGCCAGCATCCGCAAGAACGGCAAGAATTTCGCGATCAAGGTCACGAAATCTGCAAAGGGCAGCTACCAGACAACGGTCAACGGCAAGGCATCCGACCGCGAAGACGGCAGTTTTGAGCTGAATTGAGGCTTGTGACGTACTTTGCTTCAAGCCTGCACAGCCAGGCATTGCAGGTGCGAAACAAGCTTCTCTTCGCACTTGCGAGATAATTTTGTTGGTGGGCACTAAGGCAGTGTGTCAAGTAATAATTGGCAACACTGCGTGATCTGCTCCAATGCCGCCATCTTACAGAACCGCCTGAAATCAGCAGTTTAATGACAGTTGTGACATTGTGCGGCGAAATGCCGCGCGTTTTTGACCGGCTGTTTTTCTGCCGCAATCCGTCTTTACCGACACGGTCATTGATGCGTTGCAGCAAGTGTAGTAAATGCAACTGCATTACCCTGATATCATCGGTTCCTCTTTTCCACAGGTCGTGTTGTGACTCTGACCAAGACATACTTACGCGCGCTCGCTTACCTTTCTGCCGAAAAACGGCATGTGGCGCTGATCTGCACGGTAAACGTGCTTCTGGCTGCCACTGCGGTGTTCGAACCGATCCTGCTGGGACGGGTATTTGATGCCATTGCCACAAATGGCGCGATTTCCACTTCACTTCTGTTCTGGGGAGCGCTCGGCCTGTTCAACATTGCAGGCTTCGTGATCGTGGCCCGGCAATCCGACCGGCTTTCGCATCGCAACCGCCTGTCCCTGCTGGCGCGCAATTATGAAAAGATCATGCAGCTGCCGCTTTCCTGGCACCACAAGCGCGGCACTTCGCATGCGCTGCACAGCCTTCTTCGCGGTGTTGATGCGCTTTCCGGCCTTTGGCTGGAATTCATGCGCAACCATCTTTCCACCGCCGTTGCGCTGTTGATCCTGCTGCCGACCGCGATTTACCTCGACTACCGGCTGACCCTCGTACTGGTGGCGCTTGGTGTCGCCTACACGACCATCAGCCGCATCGTCATGAAGAAGACCGACAGCGGACAACGCGCGGTCGAAAAATACCATCAGCAGGTGTTTTCGCATGTCGCTGATACGGTCTCCAACGTGTCGCTGTTGCAGAGCTATCACCGGGTGCCAGCCGAAGTGCAGTCGTTGCGCGGCTTCACCACTCAACTCCTCAATGCACAATATCCTGTACTTGACTGGTGGGCTTTGGCAGCGGCCATGCACCGCCTGTCTTCCACCATCTCGATGGGCGCGGTCCTGGCTGTGGGGGCGATGCTGGTTGAAAGCGGCCAGATGCGCATCGGCGAAGTGATCGCATTCACAGGCTTTGCCGGATTGCTGATTTCTCGGCTGGACCAGGTTGCTGCTTTCTTCACGCAGATCTTTGAAGCGCGGGCCAAGCTGATCGAATTTTATGCCATCGAGCATGAAAAAGACCCCGAAGCCGAGCGCACAAATCTGCCAGACTTGCAGGTTCGCGAGGGCTCCGTCACATTTGAAGAAGTCAGCTTTGCCTATCCGGGCGCATCTTCAGGCATTCGCAACATCACTGTCAGCGTACCTGCCGGGAAGACGGTAGCCATTGTCGGACCAACCGGCTCTGGCAAGACCACAATGGTCAGCCTTCTGCAGCGCGCATATTCGCCAGACAGCGGTCGCATCCTGATCGACGGTCAGGATATTGCCGGGGTGTCGTTGCGCTCGCTGCGCCGGTCCATAGCCACGGTGTTCCAGGATTCCTGCATGCTCAATCGCAGCATTGAGGAGAACATCCGTCTTGGCCGCGATGCTGCCAGCAACCGCGACGTCGAAGACGCCTCGCGCGCCGCGGCAGCACACGACTTCATCGTCGCAAAGGGCTCGGGCTATTCAACCCCTGCCGGTGAACGTGGCGCGCAGCTTTCCGGCGGCGAACGCCAGCGCATTGCAGTGGCTCGTGCCGTTTTGAAGAACGCTCCTATCCTGGTGCTTGATGAAGCAACCAGCGCGCTGGATGTCGAAACCGAGATGCAGGTCAAGAATGCGCTCGATGAAATCCGCCGTGACAAGACTACGTTCGTCATTGCGCACCGGCTGTCGACCGTGCGGGACGCCGACCTCATATTGTACATGGACGAAGGCCAGATCGTTGAAAGCGGGTCATACGACCAGTTGGCAACGCAGGATGGACGGTTCGCCGAGTTGCTGCGGATCGGTGGTTTGATTGCTGATCATGAGATACCGAAAATGCCGGAACTCGTGGCTGCCTGATCTAGCAGGCCGACAGTCTTGAAAACTTCAAACCGCCCGGTTTTGCCGGGCGGTTTTTTCATGAGGTTTTCTTGCGCATTGCAATGTCGAGAATGTTTTCAACCGGCTCGGCTGCCCTGCTGGGAACCGCCTGGTTTGCAGGCCTTGGCGCCGGATCCATAAACGCTCCGGCGCTGGCGGGTGCATCACGAAGGCGGTTTTGCATGATGGTGAAGCCGTCACTGCTGACAATATAGCCCGTGCGGCTGGTGGCGGTGGCAAGGCCCCTGCCCCTCAGATCTTCGAGCACTGCCTTTACTGCCAACAGCTCGTCCTGAGAAAGGAAGGATTGCCGGTCCTGCGAAAGGCGGAAAATGTAAGAGTCCCGGCGACCAGGCAGCGGGTCGCATTTGCCCAACACGTATCGAAGTGCCTCAAACTGCGTTTCGCCCATGTGAAGGTTGTTTTTCTCTTCGCGGGCAATCTGACGTTCGCGGCGGAAAAACTCCACCATGAAGGTCATGATGAACACTGCCACGTCCTGGATCACCGCAAAAAACAGGGCAACGCCTGCAAGGCGCGGCGAAACCGAAAAGGCCTGAAGGGTCTTCAGGAACGGGTGCTGATCCTTGTCGAATTTGCCCGCAAATACTTCCACGGCATCAAAGGCTTTTTCCGCCTTCCGGCTTTCGGCGTCGACGCCGGTGGCAACCGCGTTGAAATGACAAAGGCGCAAGGTTTCCACTGCCTTGGCCGGCTGCAGGGTTCCGCTTCCGAGGGTCCCGCAGGCTTTTGCGTAGGCGCTGCGCTTGTTCTCCTCGCTAGTGAATGCGGCTATCGCTGAAATCAGCGCTTCCGAGCGTGGCTTGCAAGCCGAACTTTCAGCAGCCGCCCGGGCCTCGTCGTCGGCCATTCCAATTTCCCGAACGCGCTGGCAAGTTGACTGCAGGGCGCCGAGCGACGATGTGAGCGGGGTTTGCTCAAATGCCTGCCGCGCGGATTCCATTGCTGAAACCGCATCGCCAATTTCAGCAATCGATTGGATTGGAAGGCCTGATTCTTCCACGGCGAGCGACTCGGCGGTGTTGGCGTTGATGTCCACCTTTGCAATGCCGATGGATTTTTCCAGTTCAAGACGGCTGGCATCCAGTGTTTCGATCTGAAGCTTGGCAGCCTCGATTGCCTGCTGGTCGGCAAGGATTGACGATGCAGCTTCCTGTGCTGCGGCGAGCGCATTGGCATAGGCTTTTCCTGCACCAGCTGCGCGATCGGCTTCGCCGCGCAACTGCTTGTCCGCTTCGTCGCGCTGCAATTGTTCTTCGGCACGCGAAGCCACGATGCGCTCGCCCAACAGGGCAATGCTTTGTGTGGTGGCGGCAATCTGCGCCTCCACATCTGCAAGCTGCGCAGTTTGCTCCTCAATGGCACGCGTTGTGGCGTCAACTCTGGCGCGGACTTCGAACTCGGTTTCGATCCGGCGTTTTTCTGCCTCGGTCCTTGCCGCACGCAATTGTGCAAAACGGGCTTCGTAGCGGGGCGATGTGGCTTCGACGCCATCAGCGAGGTCCTGCAGGCCCTGGAAGTAACCAGTCTCGCGCGCAATCTTGCGCACCTTCTCGATGCTCGATCCGCGATGTTCCAAAATGGCCTCGCCCAGCAACGTCGAGACCGACAAGGAAACAGCAGGGACAGCCCGTGCTTCGACGCGTTTTTCCTCTTTGCCCTCGTACATGCTGTTGAAATAGGTGTTGAATGAATAGAACACCGATACGCCAAGGCAGATCAGCAGCAGGGACAAAATCGCGGTGAATTTTCCAGCGCTTGCAGCAACGGATGTGCGCCGCTTGCGCTCATGGAGCCTGGCGGTAATTGCCCTGGCAAAGTCGCGCCCTGCCACCCAGCACAGGATTGTCAGCCCCACCTGCACCACTGCGGTGATTGACCCGGCTACAACGATGGGTAGCCAGCTTTCGATACCGCTTGTGGGCGTATCTGCACCCACGATGCGGATCATGCCCTTGTAGGTAGTGTAGGCGGAAACGGCGGTAACAACCAGCGCCAACGAGGCCATAGCTGAGTTGATGAAGAAATCGGCGCTTCGGGTTGCCAGCGAATTTGAAGGCCGCGTTCTTGCCATTGGGTTCACCACTTCCGGTTGTTCAATCGATCCTGCCAACAAGGCCAGAAGATCGCGCGGGTTGCAAGTCTGACGCAAATGCCGCAATAAGGGAAATTCGCCCTCATCAGACCTGAGAGCGAATGCCCGAATCAGCGTTTATGATAGACATTTTTGCAATGATGCCGACTGCAAACTTTCGCAATATCGGTTGATTTCCAAAGGTTTGCGCACAGTTTCTATTCGTCGAGTGCATCCTTCACGGCTGTTGCCAGCTGCTTGAGGCTGAACGGTTTTGGCAAAAAGCCGAACTTCTGACGGTCATTGTCAGGAAGATTGCGCGCAAAGGCCTCCTCCGCATAGCCGGACATGAAGATGAACCGAAGGTCGGGATGGCTCTTGCGCAACTCGCGAAACAGCGTTGGGCCGTCCATTTCAGGCATGACCACGTCAGAGATGACAAGATCGAAGGCCCCACCATACTCGTTGAAAACCTCAAGGGCTTCAGCACCGCTTGAAGCTTCGTGTACCGTGTAGCCGCGCGAGACCAATGCGCGGTTTGCAAACGCCCGCACGGCATCTTCATCTTCCACCAGCAGCAGGGTTCCATTGCCCGTGAGATCGCGCGGCTTTTCAACCTTTTCCTCAGTGGCTGCTGCCAATTCGGCGGCTTCCTCGGCGGCATCCATCACGTGGCGCGGCAGGAACACCCGGAAAACCGTGCCTTTGCCCATTTCGCTCGAAGGGTAAATGAAGCCGCCGGTCTGTTTCACGATGCCGTAAACCGTGGACAGGCCAAGGCCGGTGCCCTTGCCGACTTCTTTCGTTGAAAAGAAGGGCTCGAAAATCTTCTCCATGACTTCAGCGCTCATGCCTGTGCCTTGGTCCTCGACTTCCAGCAGCACATAGTCTTGCGCGGGCATTTCCTTGTAGGGGAAGCGGGCTGCAACTGTATGCGCATCAATGTTTGTGGTGCGCATCGCCAACTTGCCGCCGTCGGGCATGGCATCGCGGGCGTTTACGGCGAGGTTGACCACAACCTGCTCAAATTGTGAAAGATCGGCCTTTACCGGCCACAAATCGCGCCCATGGACCACCTGCAAATCCACTTTCTCGCCCAGCAGACGAGACAAAAGCATGCGCAGGTCCGAAAGCACGTCGCCCAGCTGGATGACCTGTGGCCGCAAGGTCTGGCGGCGCGAGAAGGCAAGCAATTGACGCACCAGGCTGGCCGCCCGGTTGGCATTTTGCTTTATGTTCATGATGTCCTGGAACGAGCGGTCCGATGGACGGTGATTGGCGAGCAGCAGATCGGAAAAGCCGATGATGGCGGTCAACACGTTGTTGAAGTCGTGCGCCACGCCACCGGCGAGCTGGCCGACGGCCTGCATTTTCTGTCCCTGCGCGAATTGCTCTTCGAGTGCCCTCTGTTCGGTCATGTCGAGTGCGTAGACGATTACGCGGTCATCTTCGCCAGCGCTGCTGTCTTCGTCATCGGTCACGGGACTGACGAAAAAGCGCACAAACCGCCCTTTCTCGCCATTCACCGGAATGTCTACGGGTGAAACCTGGGCCTGCCCATTGTTTGCGGCATTCCAGGCCGCCACCAGCCCGTCACGGGTTTCTTCGTTGGCCAGATCGCCGATTTTCAGCGAACCAACCCCGCCGCGACCATCAATGACCGAGGAAAACATGCGCTGGAACGGTGCATTGACCCGGCGCACCGAACCATCGGGCGCAATGGAGGCAATTGCCACTGGCGTGTTGTTGAAGAAGCGGGTGAAACGGACCTCTGCTGCGCGCAGCGGATCGCCGCCCTCCTCGCCCAGCATACGGTTGATTACAATGGTGCGGGTGATACCGGGCGCACCATCGGGCGACGAGGGAATGCGGTGATAGAGGCGGACCGGCAACGGCTTACCATTGCTCATGGCAAGATCAAGATCGATGACAGCGGTTCTAGGGCCGCGGCTTTCAGGTTTCACCGCCGCCAAAAGAGCCATGCCATCACCAAGCACCAGGTTTGGAAGCTCAAGATTACCAGACTCAAATGTTGCCAGATCAATGCCAAGCCAGTCGGCCAATGTCGCGTTCATGTAGGCAATTGCGCCATTGCGCTCGGTGGCGAAGAAGCCCGCCGGTGCATGGTCAAGGTAATGGATTGCGTTCTGTAATTCCTGAAAAGCGGATTCCTGTTTGCGACGCTCCGCGGTGATGTCGGAGATTTGCCAAACCGTGAGTGGCTTGGGGTAAGTCTCATGACGCATCGGGCGTACCCGCAACCGGAACCAGCGCGCGCCCTCCTCGCCGGCCTTGAAACCGTTGGCAAGGCGGAACTCTTCGGTTGCTGAAGCTCCGGTTTTTGCCGCGTTTGCCATGCGATAGACGATTTCAGACGCTTCCATCCGCCGCGAAAACATCGCCTCGATGCCGGTAACTTCGGTTTCGTTACGTGCCCCCAGCAGCTCGGCATAGGCCCTGTTGGCATAAACGATCCGGCCTTCCGCATCGTTCACCACCATTCCGGCGTCCATGCCATCAACCAGCTTCTTAGCAAAGACATCCGAGCTTTGCTGTGCCGTCAAACGGACAAAACCCAAGACTTGGGCGAACAGGAAAAAGACACCGATGCCTGCCAGCCCGCCAAGCACCGCCAAGACTGCCGGTTCACCAAACTTGTCCCGACCGAAAATGAAAAGGAGCGATGCAATTACGGCGAGCGTAATGCCAAGCAGGACCAGCCGACCTATCCCCTGCCTGCCGGCGGGTTGATCAACCATGGGCACCACAGAATCGGTAATTTTCTTTCCATCCATGGTTCTGCGTCCCCGCCTTGCAATTTCACGGCAACAAGTAGAATCCCTTGCCGCGCTTCTGGTTGAATCACATTCCAGGCGCTGCGAAAAGCCCTCAAACCGGCTGGCATGGACAAGACAAGTTATCGCCCCATTCATGCGAAACAGATGAGTGGCGCTGCGGCTCGGTTAATATGGCGTTAAACGGTCCGTGCGATTGGTAGTGAAGATGATTCCGCTAGGTAATGCGGTTTCCACAGTTGGTAGCTGCAATGTGGAGCGGCTGCCAGGGGCAAGGAGAATTCACATGCAAGCGGTTTGGTCGGCACTCAGCTCAAATCAAGCGTTCGTACTTATAGCAGTGGTCCTTGGGCTGCTCCTGTTGTTCATTGCCGGGGCATGGTTGTTCCGCAAGATTGCCGGAGGGAACACCCTGAAGACGACACGGGGCCGCCAGCCTCGCCTTTCGGTCACAGATGCAGCAATTGTTGATGACAAACGCCGCCTGGTGCTGGTGCGTCGAGACAATATCGAACACCTCGTGATGATCGGTGGACCAACCGACATCGTCATTGAGCAAAACATAGTGCGCGCGCAAACTGCCGCGCCGGCACAGCGCGAGCCTGCAGCCGTGCAGCATCGGGAACCGGCAGCAGAACAGGTTGTAGAGCCGCAAGCACCAGTACAGCGCCTGCGCCAGCCTGTGCAGCGCGTGCGTACCGAGCAACCGCCAATGGAGGCAACGCCTCCTGCCAGAAGCGTGGAACAGGCCCCGCTGCGAACCTCGACAGCTGCGGCAGCCGCAGTCGCCGCAACCGTAGCAGCCGTGGAATTTGCAGAACCGCAGGCAATTACAGCTGTGGACGAACCGTACTTGGCTCAAGTGTTTCAGGCTGAAGAAATCACGGCTCCAGAACCAGAACCGGTTATTGAAGCAATTGCGGATTTTGAATCCGACCTTGCCGCCGAGATGGCGCGCGACTTCTCCGTTCAGGCAGAGCCAGAGCCGGTGATGCAGGCACCTGCAGAGCCTTCGCTGGAGGGCGCTCTGAACGAAGAGCTTTCAGAAGACCTGGATTTTGCCAAGCTGCTTGGATCCAATGGGACGGAAGTGCCCGCCATGGTGACACCGGAGCCTACCGCGTCTCCTTCGCGCAAACGCCAGGAAAGCGTTGATGATGAAATGCAACGGCTGCTGGACGAGCTGGCGAGCGCCTGAACGGCGCTCATCCACTTCCCATGTAAATACAAAAGGCGGCCCAAAGCCGCCTTTTTCGTTTCTACCGTTTGTTTGTGGGGTCAATCGTCGCGATAGACTTTTTCGCGCCGTTCATGGCGCTCCTGCGCTTCAATCGACAGCGTGGCGATCGGCCTTGCATCCAGCCGTTTCAACCCGATGGGCTCGCCCGTTTCCTCACAATAGCCATACGTGCCCTCTTCGATCCGGCGCAATGCCGAGTCGATTTTGGAGATCAGCTTGCGCTGACGGTCGCGGGCTCGAAGCTCGATGGAACGGTCTGTTTCGGAAGATGCGCGGTCTGCCATGTCGGGAAGCTTGTCCGACTGGTCCTGGAGAGAGTCGAGCGTTTCACGCGACTCACGCAAGATGTCGTTCTTCCACGTTACCAGCTTGCGACGGAAATAGTCCCGCTGGCGATCATTCATCAAAGGCTCGTTCTCTGAAGGAACGTACTCTTTTTCAAGCGTAACCGACATTCGCCTTGTCCCTGCCTGCATGAAGGTGAGCGCCTTATACCGCCCGTTTGTAAAGTTCTCAAGACGCAAATCGTCCCTTGTCCAACTCGTTACCAGATGGAATTTTTCATATATATTCAGAAGCTTAATTGATCCAGCGCAGAAAAACGGCCTTGGCCGGCATCTGGCGGTCACGCCACCATTGCACGGTTTTCCTCAATGCGGTCGAGGAACCGGAGCCGCCAATACTCCACCTGGGTCGCCATTCTTCCAGCCACGCCACCAGCCCATTCGGGCCTGAAAGGCGCAAATGATTTCCAGCTTTCGTCACCCTCGCAAATGGCTCTTGCCAGCAACAATCCGGCCATTGCCGTCGTGTTCAGGCCGTGTCCTCCGAAGGCCGTGGCGATCCACAAGCCTTTGTCGAGCATCCCGATCAGCGGCATCTTGTGGACAGCGTAGCCCATTGCCCCGGTCCAGGCGTCTTTCACCTGCAAGTCATCGAGTTGCGGATAAACTGACTGGATGTCGTTGCGCATCAGTTGCGCAAGTTCCGCAGGCTTCGACAGCCTTGTGGTGATGCGTCCTCCCCATAACAGCAAGGGTCCCGTCGGCTGCTGCACGATCCGATAGTAATCGCTTGAGCGGCGCGTATCCCCCATCGCTCCGCCAAAGCGGATGGCAGAAGAAAGCTTGTTGCTGGATGCGGTGACAACATAGGTGGACACTGGCAGAACCGCCGAATTGAGCCTTCTGGAAGGCCCTTTGTGGGCACTGGTGGCCAATATGATCTGGGATGCCGTGATTGTCGCTTCGCCACTGCGAACCAGCCATTTGCCATCCTTTGCACGCGAAACAGAACTTGCACTGCTGTTTTCGTGAATCGTAGCGCCTGCCTGAATGGCGTTGCGTGCCAGCAATTGGGTGTATTCGAGCGGATGGATCTGGATGGCATTCATGTCGAGAATGCCGGCCTGATACCGCGGGGTGGTCACATGGCCCACCAGTTCGCGGCGCGACAGGAAAGTCTGCGGATAATTGTAGTCATGTGCCATTCGCTCCACCCGGCGCTCAAGACCAACAATGTCTCCATGGCGGATGAATTTGAGCGAGCCTTGCCCCGAAAGGATTGACGGATTGTCGCCATCGTCACGGATGGTCCGGCGCACGTAAGCTGCGCCCTCGCTGCTCAAACGATAAAGTTCGCGCGCATGGTTGAGCCCCAAACTCTCTTCCAGCGCAAACAACGACTGGGCAAATCCGGGTGAAACGAAACCGCCATTGCGACCGGATGCTGACCAACCGAGCCGGTGCTGCTCCAGGAGAACTACGGACTTTCCGTGTTTGGCAATTTCGGTTGCTGCGGTGAGGCCAGCCAGTCCGCCACCGACAACACAGACATCAACGTCAGTATTGGCCTCCACCGGAGGGTAATAGGCGAGGCAGCGTGCCGTGCGGGCGTAGTAAGTGGTTTCGTGGCCAATTGCTCCGGTTGGAAGCAGGGGTTCCTGTGAAGAGGTCATGTCTTGTCAACAACAGTCCTTTTGCGCCGTACCCCGGTGGCATGATGCGAGTGGCAGGACGTTGGCGTCAAGCCTGCTGTTCTTTTCATGGTTGCCGGTCTTGCCGGGACACGCTAACTCTTGAAACGAACGATCGCGGAGTTTCGATGTTGCACCTTTTTGTCTTGCGGCATGCCAAAGCTGCAATTGCTTTGCCGGGCATGAAGGATTTCGACCGTGGCCTGACCGAGCATGGCAGCACGGATGCGGCGCAACTGGCCAAACAGATGAAAAAGCTCGGGTTTCTGCCGCAGCAGATCATTTGTTCGCCTTCACGCCGCACCCGAATGACATTGCACGGCGTGATGAATGCGTTCGATGACAATTCGCTCCCCAACATCGAATACGAGCCGGCACTTTATTCCGGTGACACCGAGGACTACCTGAACGCTGCAAAGGCATTTGGTCCGGCGAAATCCGGTATGCTGATCGGACACAATCCGATGTGCGAAATCTTCTCGGCCAGCCTGGCGCTCAAAGGCAATCCACATGCATTGTCGGCAATGCGGCAAAAGTTTCCGACCTGCGCCCTTGCGGTCTTCAAAATCGATGCCGAGAACTTTGCAGATGTCGGCCCGGACACTGCATTTCTGGAAGATTTCCTGGTTCCTGCAGATTGACGATCGCAATGATCGGCGCGCTTTGGCGGCCTTTCTTTGACATGCGGGCGTTCAATCTCCATATCCTGCCAAAACAAGGGCTGGCTGTTCGGGCCCGGGGATTGGTGAAACTTGGTAAAACTGACACGCTTCAGCGATGACGCATGGCTTACGCTGGAAAATCTCGCAGATCTTGCCACAGGTCTTGTATCCCCGACCTTGCGCTTCGGTGTAACCGGCCTTTCGCGCGCCGGAAAAACCGTTTTCATCACGTCGCTTGTTCACCACCTGACCAAAGGCGGCCGCCTGCCGCTGTTTGATGCCCATGCCTCGGGCCGCATCTCGTCTGCCGGACTGCAGCCGCAACCGAGCATGCACGTGGCGCGATTCCAGTATGAGGATCATGTCAGGACACTGATTGAAAAGCGGCTCTGGCCACAATCGACGCGGGCGATATCTGAACTGCGATTGACGATCAATTTCGAATCCGCCAGCACCTTCAACCGCACCTTTGGTGCGGGGCGGCTAAACATCGACATTGTCGACTATCCGGGCGAATGGTTGCTCGACCTGCCGTTGCTGTCCCTGGATTTCGCCCAGTGGAGCCGCCAGTCGCTTGCACTGTCCCAATTGCCGGGCAGGTCTGCCCTGGCGAAAAAATGGCGCGGTCTGCTTTCGCAGAAAAGTGCCGATGAAGCTGCAAACGAGGAAAAGGCCGAAAGCCTGGCCAAGGCATTCACGGGTTATCTCGCTGCCTGCCGTGCCGACGAGAATGCACTGTCCACCCTCACGCCGGGCAGGTTCCTGATGCCTGGCGATCTGGAAGGATCGCCTGCCCTCACCTTTTGCCCGTTGGAACTTGACGACAAATCGCCACCGCGTGGCAGCCTGGGGCGGATGATGGCCGACAGGTTTGAAGCCTACAAGGATGTGGTGGTGCGCCCGTTCTTTCGCGACCATTTTGCCCGACTTGACCGGCAGGTTGTGCTTGTCGACGCGTTGCAGGCAATCAATGCCGGACCGGGGGCAGTTTCCGACCTTGAAACCGCGCTGACCGACATACTGACCTGCTTCAACCCCGGAAAGTCTGGTATTCTGTCACCTTTCATCGGCAGGCGCATCGACAGGATCCTTTTTGCAGCCACCAAGGCTGACCATCTGCACCATGAAAACCATGACCGGCTGGAAGCTGTTTTGGCGCGCCTGGTCGGCAATGCCATCGACCGGGCAAAGTTTGCCGGGGCAAAGGTGGACGTCCTTGCAATTGCCGCAGTGAGGGCAACACGTGAAGCTCTGGTGAAACAGCGCGGCGAAGAACTCCCTGTGATCGTTGGAACACCGCTGAAAGGCGAAACCATTGACGGCGTGGTTTTCGATGGCGACAGCGAAACCGCCATTTTCCCCGGTGATTTGCCGGCTGATCCTGAAAAATTGCTGGGCAATCGCGGCAAGCCTGCCGAACTCAAGTTTGTCCGCTTCCGTCCACCCAGACTTGAAACCGAAAAAGACGGGCTGGAACTTTCAATTCCCCACATCAGGCTCGACCGGGCCCTGCAATTCCTGTTTGGCGACCGACTGGCATGAGATCAGCAGAAATTGACGCATAGGCGAACAATGAGTGAAGAACACAGAAAACCCCGCGCAATCAGCCTTGAACCAGAAGCAGCACCAAAAACGGCCGCTGGTGCGCACAAGGGTGAGCGGACGCCGCGTGTCATCAAGTCAGGGGTGCAGATCATTGCGGTGCCCGATGAGGCGGCAAACCGGCTTGTCGAAGCCATCGAGCCGCCACAAGCACCTCCGATCAAAGGCGGCTTTGGCTGGTCGGCACTGTTGTTTGCCGCACTTATGGGGCTTGTCTCTTTGGCGGTGGGCCTTGCGGTCGACCAACTGATTTCGGACCTTTTCGCCCGTAACCAATGGCTGGGATGGACAGCGGCTGCGCTTTCCATTGCTGCGGTCCTGGCTGCCCTTGCGATATCCTTGCGTGAATTGCTGGCGCTGTTTCGACTGCGCACGATCAACAAGCTGCGTGAACAATTTCAGGCGGCCCATGACAGCGATGATTTTTCCCTGGCCAGAACTGCAATTTCGCAGATGGTGGCCATTTATGGCAGCCGCCCCGAAACCGCGCAGGGCCGCGCTGCGCTGGCCGAACACTCCGGGCAGATCATCGACGGGAAGGATCTCGTCGCGCTTGTAGAACGTGACCTTCTGGCTCCAATCGACCGTCAAGCCCGGGCCATGGTGATGGAATCGGCCAAGCGCGTATCCATTGTCACGGCAGTCAGTCCGCGTGCGCTCGTGGACCTGGCTTTTGTGCTGATGGAAAATGTCCGTCTCATCCGGCGTCTGTCGCACCTTTACGGAGGCAGGCCCGGCACCCTGGGATTCTGGCGACTGGCGCGAAACGTGCTCGCGCATCTGGCAGCAACCGGTGCAATTGCGGTGGGCGACAGCATCATCCAGCAACTGGTTGGCCACGGACTTGCCGCCCGGCTTTCCGCACGATTGGGCGAAGGTGTCATCAACGGACTTCTGACGGCCCGAATCGGTGTTGCCTGCATTGATGTTTGCCGTCCTGCGCCTTTCATCAATTCCAAAAGACCGGGCGTTTCAGACTTCCTTTCCGAACTCATCAAACTCAACGGATTGCAAAAGGACGCTGGAAGTGAGAGTTTCACAACTGGCGCGCCTGATCGGGATCCCAAAAGCGGGCGCATGATGAAATGAATGCCTTGGAAAAGCATTCATGCCGTTGCAAGGGCATGAATGATTAACCTTTTTCGGTAACCATAAGGCAATTCTCAACGATGGTGCGTCTCATGCGTAATTTCCTTCTTGGTGCCTTGGCTGCTGTAACATTGATGTCCAGCCATAGCATTTCAGCTGCATCTGAGGCCGAATTCTACCGCGGCATCCAGGGCCGATGGACCGGTCCGGGCGAAATCGTTGCCGGGAAATACAAAGGCACAAAGTTCGTTTGTGACTTCAACGGGCTCACCCAGTCTGCGGCAAGCGGCATGGAAATCGACGGCAATTGCCGCGTGGGCGTTTTCAACCAGCCGATGAATGCATCTGTTTCCCGCACTTCTCGCGGAATTTCCGGCAAGTTCCTGGATGGTCAGGCCGGAGAAGGCATGGACGTGGTTGGCGGGCGTTATTCCGGCTCAAAGCTGGTAGTCGACGTCAAGCGCAAAGACCTCAACGGGGTAATGGTTGCGCGCCTGACGAGCGACAACAAGCTGAACATCACCGTATCGGTGAAGGTCGAGAAGCAGCTCATTCCGGTCATTGGAATGACCCTTGACCGTGTGACCAAGGCTGCCGACGCCACTGTTACAGGGTCTTTGACCAAACAGTCCGACTGACACCTGGCACCATGATTTCAGGATTTGGACCCGCTTCGGCGGGTCTTTTGTTTTCCGGTTCAAAACACCAGCTTGGACATCCCGATGACAAAATACTGCCGTATCTTGAGTTTCTGTTGACACTTTGGAAGGGTTAACGCGACAGGATCGGTGTCGTTGTCCGCAAAGGTTTTGCGTGGTCGGGGAACGGATGAAAATCTTCAAACTGCTTTTCTGTTCGGCCGCGGCAATTCTTGGCGCTTGCACTCCTGTTGGCGAGCGGACCCAGCTCAGCGTTGCCTACTACTCGATCAGTGGCGAAAGCTTTGACGAACTGGACCAGCAGATTGCGCTACATGGTCCAACCATCAAGGGCATTGGCCGAGCGTTGGCAGCAACCAATGTCAGAATGGTCCCTGATTTCCGATTTCAGCAATCTGGCGCGACCTGCAAAGTCACCAGCGCGCGGGTCAGCGTGAAGGCGCATGTCACGCTGCCGCGCCTTGCCAGCCAGGAGAGCCTGCGGGCGGAACTTGCCAGCGCATGGGGCAATCTGGAGCGCTATGCCGTTTTGCATGAATGGGTGCACGTGGCCATTGCAGACAGCCATGCCGTTGCCGCCGAGAAAGCAATCCTGGCGCTGCCACTGGAGGCAGATTGCGCATCACTGCGTCAAAGTGCAATTGCCCAGTTCAGGGTGCTGATGGCGGTTCACGAAGGCGACCAGCTGGAATTCGACCTTGAAGAACGTGGCCGGATCGCGGCACTGGTTCAAAGGTCCCGGCTCGAAAGCCGTCCTCGATCGAAATGAACGGGTACGTTCAGGCTTGGCGCTTGGGAATATGGACAACCAGCCCGTCAAGCTTGTCGGATACTTTCAACTGGCATGAGAGACGTGAGTTGGGTTTGCCTTCCCAGGCAAAGTCCAGCATGTCCTCTTCCATGATGTCCGGGCTTCCAGTGATTTCGGTCCAAGCATCATCCACATAGACGTGGCATGTGGCACAAGCGCAGGCTCCGCCGCATTCGGCCTCGATGCCCGGAATCGAATTTTTCACGGCATTTTCCATGACTGTGGTGCCGTTGGGCGCCTCGACAACCCACGAGACGCCGTCATGGGATACGTATGTGATTTTGGCCAAGGATGGGGTTTCCGCTAAAGGATGATGGACAGCAAGTTTGGGTTTATCGCACCAACACGCACTGTCAAGCGCTGGCGCTAGACAGAAAGAAGCGTCCGGGGTGGATTGTGTATCAAATGATGCTCTGGATAAAGCCAACCACTTTTTGGGTCTCCTTTTCCAGCGCGGACAGATCACCAAAGCCGGGCAACTCGGCTTGCGCTGCAAGGTCTCCCAATGCAAATGCCCCAACGGCGCGCGATGCACCCTTCAATGCGTGTGCTGCATGCTTGCGAGCGGTTTGATCGCTCGCCCGTCGCAAGGCATTGACGTAAATGGGCGCTTGCGCTGCAAAAAGCCTCAACAGTTCCAGTTCAAGGGTGCGGTCGCCCATTGCCTGGGCTGAAAGATGCACGAGGTCCACCGGCATGGGATGGCTGGAATGCTTGGTGGCCGCGATAACGTCGGCCGTCAATTTCATTGGCATTGCTGTTTCCTTGTGAACGCCTGCACAAGGATACGCCAGACAGCCCCAAAGAAGCGTTAAGCGAGAACTGCCCTGCCCTGCTGGGTCAAACGGCAGACCAGCCAGTCCGGCTTGACCGGATTGGAGAACCATGGCTCGGCCCAACCATTCTCCACGCATGCCTTGATGGTTTTGGCACTGATTTCCTGGCCATCCTCGTCAAACAGCGGGAGTTTGCCGCCGGCAGAGGCAAGGCCAAACCGCAGATAGCGCATCTGCGCAGCGCTCGGCCGGTTGATTTGCCGTGTTGATTCCTTGTCGGATATGGGCTCAACAGTCACGGCTTTGGTTCCCTTTCAATCCGGTATGAACCCGTTTCGGCTCGCAAAAAATAAACTGTTTCACAACCCCGCGGGCGAGCGTTTCGTTAACCTTGTCTTTACTTTTAAGTGGGCGCGCGGGCGCAAATGTTGTCGCAACCGGCCAATTGTGCCATTACGGTATCATGGCGACAAGTGTCCTCCGTGTGGACAAGTGCGCGGCAAGGCCGAAAAACGCACTTAATTGCCCGGAACAACTTGCGGCTGGCATGCTGATGAAGTCCCAACCGGCGGAGGGACAAATCGGACTGCTGCTCGGGCTGGATGATCGCGGCGACCATTGGTTTGCCACCTTGTTCTGCAAAATCGCCAAATGTGTAACTGGTCACCCGCAGGAGTGATCAGCTTGAGTACGGGGAATTGAAAATGGCGTCCGAACCGAAAAAAGATGCGACCACTGAAGCAGCAATGCAGGCGGTAGAGGACGCACTCTCCCTTGATGATCTCCAGATCACCCTCGACGACGAGCCGGAAACGCAAACTGCTGCATCTGAACCTCAGGTCGATTTCGATCCTGATTTTGCCGAGCTTGAGTCAAAACTCGCCGAAGCGGCAAATGATTTGCGCGAAGATCGCAACGCCCGCGATATCAGCATCGATGATATCGGCTTTCCTGAACTTGCAGATGCAGTTGAAAAACGGGAACTGGAAGACCGCGCAATCGCGGCAAACAATATTGGCATTGTTCCGGCAGCTGCCAGCAATGGACGCAGCGAACGCTCGCGCTCCAATAGGCGAAAGGAAGAAATCGCCGAAGATGCAGCGCCGATACCGGCAAACAAGAACAAGCGCGACGACATTGCAGATATCGTCAATGCGCTGGAACGGCAGAACCCTGGCAAAAATCACTGGATCGCAGCTGTGTTGTCCATTGCATGGCTGGGGCTTTGCGCCGGACTTTACTGGCTTGGCACATCCGATGGCACGCTGAAGGCGGCTTCGCTTGGCACCTGGGGTCACGTTGGTCTGGGCGCGGTAGCGGTGATTCCCGTTCTGTTGTTTTTTGCGTTTTCGGTCATGGTTCGCCGCGCACAGGAAATGCGGATTGCGGCGCACACCATGACAGAAGCTGCAATCCGCCTGTTGCAGCCCGAGGAAATCGCCAGCGAGTCCATTGCCACGGTTGGCCGGGCTGTGCGGCGTGAAGTTGCATCGATCGGTGACGGCATCGAGCGCGCAATTGGCCGTGCGTCGGAACTGGAAAGCCTTGTCCAGTCGGAGGTGCGAAACCTCGAACGCTCTTATACCGATTCTGAAATCCGCCTTCGCGGTCTGGTTCAGGAATTGTCTGGCGAGCGGGTTGAAATCATCAATCATGCCGAAAAACTGCGTGAATCCCTGTCGTTTACCCATACCGGCCTTACAGAGGAACTCGATCAGGTGGCTGGGCGGATCCAGTACTCCATCGATGAAGGCACGATCCGCATGAGCGAGGCGCTGCGTGCCCGCCATGAAACCATTCATGCCACGCTTGAAGAAGCTGGCAGCAACCTTGTTTCGCTCCTCTCCTCAAGCGGCGTGGAACTGCAAAATGCGGTTGCGCAAGCCACGAACGAGGCGCGCGAGGGCCTTTCTGGAAAAGCACAGGACCTTGGCAAGCAAGTGAACATGATTGGCCAGGCAGTGGCCACGCTCCTGGATACGCGCACGGCCGCGATCAAGGAAGTTGGCGAAAACGTCACACGCGAGATCGAGATGACCCTTGGTGCACGCGCAATGGAGTTTTCGAGCCGTCTCGACCTGATAGACAGCAATATCGGAGCGCACAGCACAACCCTGCTTGAGAAAATGGGTGGTCAGGCCGACCGGCTTGCCGGACAACTCGACAGGGTTGACCAAATGATTTCCACCCGAGGCGAAACGCTGGTCGAAACACTTGGCATGCGCACGTCCGCACTCGACAAGGTTCTGGGCGAGCGCACCGTGGCGATTGGCGAGGCCATCGGGCAACGCTTGGCAGGTTTTGGGCAATCGCTTACCGGCAGGGTTGACCAGGTCGTGGAAACGCTTGGCGCACGTCATCAATCGATGGAGACCCTTGCGGAAAGAATCAATGAAGCCCTCGACAGCCGGGCTGGCAAAATCGAGGAAACCCTTCGTGGGCGCACCGCAGACCTTGCTCGCGCCTTCAGCGAAGGCGACCAGATCGTGCGCAGCACCATCGAACTTGGCCTGACTGGCTCAACTGAATCCGCGCGTCAAATCACCGGCCTTATTGAAGAGCGCAACCTCAAACTGATTGAGGAACTCGATAACCGCGCCCATGTAATTGGCGACACCTTGCGCGAGCGGACCGTGGAACTGGCTCGCACGTTCACCGATGGCGATATCGCCGTGCGCAACACAATTGAATATGGTCTTACAGGTTCGGCGCAGTCCGCAGACCGCATTGCCGATCTCATTGACGAGCGCAACAAGACACTGGCCGGGTTGATCGACGCACGAACCACTGAACTTGCTGCCGCCCTTGACCAGCGTGCAGCAGGTCTCATTGACGGGATTGACGTTCGCGCTTCCTTCATCGGCACGGAAATTGACCGCCGCATGGCAGATTTCCATGGTGGACTGGATCAACGTGCAACCGGCTTCATCGGTGGACTTGACGAGCGCACCTCGCTTATCGGCAATGAACTTGACAAGCGGATAAACGAAATCCATGGCGGGATTGACCAGCGTGCAGCCGGGTTGATCGGCGGACTCGACGATCGCACCTCGCTTATCGGTTCTGAACTTGACCGGCGAATAGACGAAATCCATGGCGGAATCGACCAGCGTGCAGCCGGATTGATCGGGGGACTCGACGAACGCAGCTCAATTTTTGGAGACGAGATCGACCGGCGAATGGCAGAACTTCATGGCGGCATGGACCAGCGCGCAGCCGGTTTCATCGGGGGTCTCGACAAACGTACAGCGATCATCGGCTCGGAACTTGATCGACGCATGAGTGACATCAATGCGGGCATCGACCAGCGCGCAACAGCGCTTGTGGGTGGCATTGCCGAACGGACCGCGTTCATTGCCCAGGAACTCGACAGCCGTGTTGCACAAATGCATGACGGAATGGACCAAAGGGCCTCGGGCCTAATTATTGGTCTTGATGACCGCTCTGCGATGCTCGGCTCTGAACTGGATCAGCGCATGGCGCAGATCCATGGCGGTTTTGACCAGCGTGCCGACATCCTGCTTGGTGGCCTCGAAAAGCGCTCTACACTGCTTGGTTCCGAAATGGATCAGCGCACGGCGCAGATCCATGGCGGCATTGATCAACGTGCTGCCAACTTGATTGGCGGACTGGAAAGCCGGGTAGCAGGCATCGCAGGCGCTATCGACGAGCGCACTGGCCGGATCATTCAAGGTGTCGACGAAAAGGCGAGCGCCTTCATCCACAATCTGGATCAGCGGGCGCAAATGCTGGTCATGGCGGTTGAAGACAAGAATCGGGCACTTTCAACGGTATTGAGCGGCCAGACACAATCAATTGGCGAGGTCATTGACCAAAAGGCGGAACGCCTGAGCCAGATCCTCAGCGAACGCGCCACTGCGATCAATGCATCGCTTGGCACCGGCCTGCTGGAGACCCAACGCAACATCGAAGAGCGCACTGGCGAGTTGAACCGGGTGCTTTCAGAGCGGATGCGTGAGTTCAACGACGTGCTGGAAACGCAGGCCAAACCGGTTGTTGAAGCCATCACAGCCCGCGGCAATGACGTGTCCGTTCGCCTTGGAACATTGCACCAGACAGTGGCAAGCGACCTCAACCAGTTGCTCACGGCTCTTTCGGGCACCAGCGAGTACATGCAGAAGATGCTCGACACGGTCGGGTCGCGGCTTTCATCGATGCAGGAAACGATCACGACGCAGGCAAAGGACCTTACACAGGCAGTCGACAAGGCAAACCGCGACGTCAGCGTCTCGGCACAGGTGTCTGCAAGCGCGCAGCAGAAGATGGACACCATGGCCACGGGCCTTGTTGCCACAATTTCCGGCATTGCAGAGCGTTTCGAGGAACAGGGCCTGATGCTCCAGCATGCAACCCGCCTGATTGATTCGGCGCAGGGCAATTTCTCTGCGACGCTTGAGGAAAAGCAGGAGCTGCTCCACAGCCTTGCCACAGGCCTTGTGGACCGGACACAGACCATCGAACGGACCATGGCTTCGTTTGGCGAAATGATGCGCAAGACACTGGACGATTCCAGCGAGAAATCGCGCGGGGTCGGCTCGATCATCGCCACCGAAATCGGCAGTGCAATTGATCAGGCCAACATGCGCTTTGCCAAATCGGTTGAGGTCATGCGCCAAGCCGCCGCTGACGTTCAGCGCGATCTTGAAGAGACCCGCGAGCAGATGCGGCGCGGGGTTCTGGAACTGCCTGATGAAACGCGTGAAAGCGCTGAAGCCATGCGGCAGGTTGTTACTGATCAGATCGCGGCATTGCGGGACCTTTCCAGCATTGTCGCCCGCTCCGGCAAGTCAATCGAATTGCCCCAGTCGCAACGCGTTGCAGCCATTGGCGGCGGCGGAAGCGGCTTTGGACGAACCAATTCACGGCCTGCCGAGCCTGCCCCGGCAAGTTTGCCACCGCTTTCGCCATCGTCAAGGCGTGCGGAGGTAACAGATAGTGGCCGCCCTTTTGGGCTTCAGGCAAGCCTTTCGGGAACGACAGCTGAAGCTGCGCCCCGCCCCGCTCCCTCCGCACCTGTGCGGCGTGAAGCCCCCGCTGCGCAACGCGCTGCTGCACCTTTGACACCGGC
The DNA here is from genome assembly GCA_041739465.1 of Salaquimonas sp. GTDB lineage: Bacteria > Pseudomonadota > Alphaproteobacteria > Rhizobiales > Rhizobiaceae > BOKV01. The sequence continues at coordinate 102 of JBGSNX010000087.1, read as the reverse complement.
GCAGGAAGCGGAAGTTCCAGGTCAGGGTGGATGGGTTAGCGATTTGCTGCGTCGTGCCTCGCGCGAGGAAGAGGAAACTCCGCTTCGCCGTGAGCAGCCCAA